>JBQCHK010000020.1:0-168843 GCA_051954725.1 Afipia sp.
CGGTCGCCGGCCCCGGCTTCAGCCGATGGATGGTGCCGCCGGCCGCGCTCTGCGTTCACCTTTGCATCGGCCAGGCTTACGCCTTCAGTGTTTTCAATTTGCCGATGACCAAATTGCTGGGCGTCTCGCAATCGACGGCAGCCGACTGGAAACTGACCGAGCTCGGCTGGATCTTCTCGCTCGCCATCTTCTTCCTCGGCGTCTCTTCGGCCGTCTTCGGACGCTGGGTCGAGGAAGGCGGCCCCCGCAAGGCGATGTTCACGGCGGCCTGCTGCTGGGCCGGCGGGTTCCTGATCTCCGCCTTCGGCGTCTCCATCCACAATCTGTGGCTGATCTATCTCGGCTATGGCGTGATCGGCGGCATCGCTCTCGGCATCGGCTATATCTCGCCGGTCTCGACCCTGATAAAATGGTTCCCCGACCGGCCCGGCATGGCGACCGGCATGGCGATCATGGGCTTCGGCGGCGGTGCGTTCATTGCGTCGCCCCTGTCGGTGTGGCTGATGAGCAAGTTCACCACGGCGACCCATATCGGCGTGATGGAAACCTTCGCCATCATGGGCCTGATCTATTTCTGCTTCATGATGGTGGGCGCGGCGATCGTGCGCGTGCCCGCGCCGGGCTGGAAGCCTGAAGGTTACACCGCACCTGCGGTGGCGCAGAAGCTGATCACCAAGAATGACGTGTACGTCTATGATGCGCTCAAGACGCCGCAGTTCTGGCTGATCTGGTGGGTGCTCTGTCTGAACGTGACCGCCGGCATCGGCGTGCTCGGTCAGGCTTCCGCCATGAGCCAAGAGATGTTCCCCGGCAAGATCACTCCTGTCGCGGCTGCGGGCTTCGTCGGCTTGCTCAGCCTGTTCAATATGGCAGGACGCTTCTTCTGGGCGTCAACGTCCGACATCATCGGCCGCAAGAACACCTACTTCTGCTTCTTCGTCATCGGCTTCGTTCTCTACTGCACGGTGCCTTACACCGGCTCCGTCGGCAGCGTGGCGCTGTTCGTGCTGTGCTTCGTGGTAATCATCAGCATGTATGGTGGCGGCTTCGCGACTGTGCCGGCCTATCTCAAGGATATGTTCGGCACGCGTTATGTCGGCGCCATCCACGGCTGGCTGCTCACCGCCTGGGCGGCGGCGGGTATCTTCGGTCCGGTGCTGGTGAACTACATCCGCCAGTATCAGATCGAGCACGGCGTTCCGAAAGCCCAGGCCTACAACACCACCATGTACATCATGGCCGGGTTGCTGGTGATCGGCTTCATCTGCAACGCGCTCGTGAAAGCCGTCCACGACAAGTATCACATGACGGCGGATCATCCGGCTCTCGGCGGCGAAGCGATCAGCACGGCGCCCAACGCGGCCAAGGCCTAAGGAGGATTGAGCATGTCATCTTCAGACCAGAACGGCACCACCACCCTTCAACTCGCGTTGGCCTGGGGGTTTGTCGGCATCCCGCTGTTGTGGGGCGTGCTGCAGACGCTCAACAACGCGATGAAGCTGTTCCACTAGCTGCCGAACGGCACGATTGAACGGAGAGAGGCCGGGGCGGCAAAAGCAGCTCCGGCCTCTCTTGTTCCGGAATTGATATCGGCATTGCCGAAGCTGTCGTGCGGCTCCGGGAATTCGAGCGTCGAAGGCGGGGATTTTATCATCGGAACAACAGTTCATATTGCGATCCAATGTGGCTAACGCCTTCATGTCATGCGACTATTTATCGTGGCGGCGAACTTAGAATAGTTATTGGCATGTGAAATGCCAGGCAGTATCGTTCGCTCAATAATAACGAGGGTGGGATACGTTCGATGGGTCAGTCAGTGAGCCATGGCGCACATGCGGTTCAGCGGTTCGAGCATCCCGGTGAGGGACGCCGCCGCACCAAGCCGACGCCGAAGGGACGGCAGGTCGATCCGCAGGCGCTGGAAGACATTGAGCGTCTGCTCGGCGATCGCTCCCGCCGTCGCGACCTGCTGATCGAACACCTTCACCTGATCCAGGATACCTACAAACAGATTTCGGCGGCGCATCTTGCGGCTCTTGCCGATCTGATGCGGCTCGCATTCTCCGAAGTGTTCGAGGTCGCCACATTCTACGCGCACTTCGACGTCGTGAAGGAGGGGCAGCCCGATCTTGCGCCGTTGACCATTCGCGTGTGCGACTCGCTGACCTGCGCGATGCTCGGCGCTGAAACGCTGCTCAAGGAATTGCAGAACAAGGCCGGCCCCGGCGTCCGCGTCGTGCGTGCGCCCTGCGTCGGACGCTGCGACACCGCGCCGGCCGTTGAAGTCGGCCATAACTTCGTCGACCACGCGACGGTTGAGAATGTGCTCGCAGCCGCCAAGGCTGACGACACGCACGCGCATCTGCCGGACTATATCGGTTACGACGCGTATGTCGCCGCCGGCGGTTACAAGCTGCTCGGCAAGCTGCGCTCCGGCGCGATGTCGCGCGAGGATCTGCTCAAGGCGCTGGACGATGCGTCGCTGCGCGGGCTTGGTGGCGCGGGCTTTCCCACCGGCCGCAAATGGCGCGCTGTGCTTGGCGAACCGGGGCCGCGCGTCATGGCGATCAATGGTGACGAAGGCGAGCCTGGCACCTTCAAGGACCGTTACTATCTCGAGACCGATCCGCATCGCTTCATCGAGGGCATGCTGATCGGCGCACACATCGTCGAAGCCGGTGAGGTCTATATCTATCTGCGCGACGAGTATCCCGCGGCGCGCGAGATTATCGAACGTGAGATCGCCAAGCTGCCGCCGGGCGGGCCCAAGCTGCATCTACGCCGCGGCGCCGGCGCTTATATCTGCGGTGAGGAATCGGCGCTGCTCGAGAGCATCGAGGGCAAGCGCGGATTGCCGCGCCACAAGCCGCCATATCCGTTTCAGGTCGGCCTGTTCGGGCTCCCGACCCTCATCAACAACATCGAGACGCTGTGGTGGGTGCGCGACATCGTCGAGAAGGGCGCCGACTGGTGGAAGTCGCATGGCCGCAACGAGCGGCAAGGTCTGCGCAGCTATTCGGTATCCGGCCGGGTGAAGAATCCGGGAATGAAACTCGCGCCCGCCGGAATCACCGTGCGCGAGTTGATTGATGAGTATTGCGGCGGCATGGCCGAGGGACACGCTTTTCGTGCCTATCTGCCGGGTGGCGCGTCGGGCGGCATCCTGCCGGCGTCGATGGACAACATCCCGCTCGATTTCGGCACGCTGGAAAAATACGGCTGCTTTATCGGCTCCGCCGCGGTGGTGATCCTGTCCGACAAGGATCGGGTCAAGGATGCCGCGCTGAACCTGATGCGCTTCTTCGAAGACGAGAGTTGCGGACAGTGCACGCCATGCCGCGTGGGAACACAGAAGGCGGCGCTGCTGATGGAACAGCGCGACTGGAACCGCGACCTGCTCAACGAATTGAGTCAGACCATGCGCGACGCATCGATTTGCGGTTTGGGGCAGGCGGCCTCGAACCCTTTGACCACCGTCATCAAATATTTTCCTGACGAGTTCGCACCCCAGGCATCTTCCGGCAAAGTGGAACCCGGTTTGCCGTAAGAAGATGCCCTCGATTTATTGGTTTTGCGCGTATTCTGATCGCAAAACCGGAAACCACTTTTGCGGAATACGCGCAGAGAGGCTGCGGAATGACCAAGATTCAATTCGAGCTTGACGGGAAGATTGTCGAAGCCGCGCCGGGTGAATCGATCTGGCAGGTCGCCAAGCGTGAGGGCACCGACATCCCGCACCTGTGCTATTCGCCCGAGCCCGACTACCGCGCCGACGGCAACTGCCGCGCCTGCATGGTCGAGGTCGAAGGCGAGCGCGTGCTGGCCGCGTCCTGCAAGCGCATGCCGGCCGTCGGAATGAAGGTGAAGTCGGCGAGCGCACGCGCCGTCTCCGCCCGCAAGATGGTGATGGAATTGCTGGTCGCCGATCAACCGGCGCGCGACACCTCACACGATCCGGATTCGAAATTCTGGAACTGGGCCGAGAAGATCGAAGTCACGGAAAGTCGTTTCCCCGCCGCCGAGCGCTGGTCGAGCGACACCAGCCACCCGGCGATGAGCGTCAATCTCGATGCCTGCATCCAGTGCGGCCTGTGCGTGCGCGCGTGCCGCGAGGTTCAGGTCAATGACGTCATCGGCATGGCCTATCGCAACCATGACGCCAAGATCGTGTTCGATTTCGACGATCCGATGGGCGACTCGACCTGCGTTGCCTGCGGTGAATGCGTGCAGGCGTGCCCGACCGGCGCGCTGATGCCGTCCGCGCTGCTGAACGCCGAACAGACGCGCACCGTCTATCCCGACAAGAAAGTGGATTCGCTGTGCCCGTTCTGCGGCGTCGGCTGTCAGGTGACCTATCAGGTCAAGGACAACGAGATCGTCTATGCCGAAGGGCGCGACGGTCCGGCCAACCACAATCGCCTGTGTGTGAAGGGCCGCTTCGGCTTCGACTACATCCATCATCCGCATCGCCTGACCAAACCGCTGGTGCGCCTGCCCAACGTGAAGAAGGACGCCAACGATCAGGTCGATCCGGCCAATCCGTTCACCCATTTCCGCGAGGCGTCGTGGGAAGAGGCGCTCGACATCGCCGCCAGGGGGCTTGTCAAGATTCGTGACGGGAAGGGCGTCAAGGCGCTCGCCGGATTCGGTTCGGCAAAGGGCTCGAACGAGGAAGCCTATCTGTTCCAGAAGCTGGTGCGCACCGGCTTCGGCTCGAACAACGTCGATCACTGCACGCGGCTGTGCCACGCCTCGTCGGTCGCGGCGCTGATGGAAGGGCTGAATTCCGGCGCCGTCTCCGCACCGTTCGCTGCCGCGATGGACGCGGAAGTCATTATCGTCATCGGCGCCAATCCCACGGTCAACCATCCGGTTGCCGCGACGTTCATCAAAAACGCGGTGAAGCAGAACAACGCCAAGCTGATCGTCATGGATCCGCGGCGGCAGTCGCTGTCGCGCCACGCCTACAAGCATCTGCAGTTCAAGCCCGGCGCTGACGTTGCGATGCTCAACGCCATGCTGCACACCATCATCACCGAAGGCCTGACCGACGATCAGTACATCGCCGGTTACACCGAGGGCTTTGATGACCTGAAGGAGAAGATCAAGGACTTCCCGCCGGAGAAGATGGAAGCGATCTGCGGCATCCCGGCCGAGACGCTGCGCGAGGTCGCGCGGATGTACGCCACCGCGCGCTCATCGATCATCTTCTGGGGCATGGGAGTGAGCCAGCATGTCCACGGCACCGACAATGCGCGCTGCCTGATCGCGCTGGCGCTGACCACCGGGCAGGTCGGCCGCCCGGGCACCGGCCTGCATCCGCTGCGCGGCCAGAACAACGTGCAGGGCGCGTCCGATGCCGGCCTCATCCCGATGTTCCTGCCGGACTATCAGCCGGTCGGCCGCACCGATTTGCGCGAGCCGTTCGAGCACTTGTGGCATCAGGAGCTCGATCCACATCGCGGTTTGACGGTCGTCGAGATCATGGACGCGATCCACGCCGGCACCATCAACGGCATGTATATCGAAGGCGAGAATCCGGCGATGTCGGATCCGGACCTGCAACATGCTCGCGAGGCGCTCGCCAAGCTCGAGCATCTGGTGGTGCAGGATCTGTTCGTCACCGAGACCGCATTCCATGCCGATGTGATCCTACCTGCGTCGGCCTTCGCGGAGAAAGTCGGCTCATTCACCAACACCGATCGTCGCGTGCAGCTCGCGCGTCAGGTGGTGAAGCCGCCGGGCGATGCGCGGCAGGATCTCTGGATTGTTCAGGAGATCGGCAAGCGCATGGGGCTCGACTGGAATTACAGCGGGCCGGGCGATGTGTTCACCGAAATGACCAAGGTGATGCCGTCGCTGAAGAACATCACGTGGGAGCGTCTGGAGCGCGATGGCGCGGTGACGTATCCGGTGGACGATCCCAACAAGCCGGGCAACGAAATCATCTTCACGACCGGTTTTCCGACTCCGAGCGGGCGCGGCAAGATCGTGCCCGCCCATGTCACGCCGCCGGACGAAATTCCCGATGCCGAGTATCCGATGGTGCTGTCCACCGGCCGTGTGCTCGAACATTGGCACACCGGTTCAATGACTCGCCGCGCCGAAGTGCTCGACAGCATCGAGCCGGAAGCGACCGTGTTCCTGTCGCCGAAGGACATGCGGCGACTCAATGTCTGGCCGGGCGATTTCGTCCGGCTCGAGACGCGGCGCGGCGCCATCGAAGTCAAGGCGCGCTCCGATCGCGACGTGCCGGAGAACATGGCGTTTATGCCGTTCTGCTACGCCGAGGCGGCGGCGAACCTGCTGACCAATCCCGCGCTTGATCCGTTCGGAAAGATTCCCGAGTTCAAGTTCTGCGCGGTGAGGGTGGAGCGCGCCGAAATGCGCAACGCGGCCGAATAGTCGCTTCACCACATTGCGAGCCGATCGAGAATGCCCGCCTCGTCGCGGGCATTCTTTTTTTGCGCAGCCTCCTGACCGCAATCAAGGTGCGTCAGTACCGGCCGGCGGCGCCAGTTTCGTAATGTTCAGATTGAGGCCGTTTGGCGATGCCCGCCGGCGGTGGCGGGACGTTGCGTTCGCCCGATCGCGGCAATGATGTCGCGATGATTTTCGCGACTACTTCCTGGCCACGCTTTCGATCTTGCAGGCGCCCTCGGCGGCGTCGACGTCGATATACACGAAGCGCACCTTGCGGAATTTCTTGCTGCTGTTCGGCTTCAGCGTCATGGGCAGCGTTTGCGCGGTCTCGATGGTGCGATCGGTGTCCTTGGTCACGTAGTGACACTTCACCTTGATGTTGCCGACGGCGAAGGCGTTCTTGTTGGTCAGCGTCATGTCGGCGGTGCCGATGTTGTTCGAGCCGGGCTCACGCCAGCGATTGATCGTCATCGTCACGTTGTCGGCCGGCTCCGCAGCCATCGCCAGCGATGATCCCGCGATGACGGACAGGATGGTACATGCGGCAAGAATCGATCGGGTCATGACGTGGTCCGGAATCTGAAAACTGAAAATGATCATCAAACGCGCGCCATTGAGTGCGGCGATTTCCCCGTTACTATAACGGCGGCAGGAAAGACACGGCAATTATTTTGGACGAGGTGAGGGATGGACGATCTTTGGCGCCGCTCGGCACAGGAAGTTGCATCGCTGGTGGCGGGCCGCAAGGTCTCGGCGCGCGAAGCGGTATCCGCGTCCCTCGCGCGGCTCGATCAGGTCAATGGCGCCATCAACGCGGTGATCGATCACCGCCCCGATGAAGCGCTGGCCCGCGCCGATGCTATCGATGCCGCCATCGCCAGGGGCGAGAAGGTCGGCCCCATGGCCGGCGTTCCGGTCACGGTGAAGGTCAACATCGACCAGAAGGGCTACGCCACCACCAACGGCGTCACCTTGCTGCGCGACAACATCGCCAAATCCAACAGCCCGGTGGTGGACAATCTGGAGAAGGCCGGCGCGGTCATCATCGGCCGCACCAACACCCCGGCATTTTCCTATCGCTGGTTCACCGCCAATTTGCTGCACGGCAACACGAAGAACCCGCGCAATCCCGCGCTGACGCCGGGCGGCTCCTCGGGCGGCGCGGCCGCCGCTGTCACGGCCGGCATCGGCGCCATCGCCCACGGCACCGACATCGCCGGCTCGATCCGCTATCCGGCCTATGCCTGCGGCGTGCATGGCCTGCGCCCGACGGTGGGGCGGGTGGCAGCCTACAACGCCTCGCTGCCGGAACGCTCGATCGGCGGCCAGATCACCGCGGTCTCGGGGCCGCTGGCGCGCACGGTGGGCGATCTGCGCCTTGCGTTGACGGCGATGGCCCAGCCGGATGTTCGCGATCCCTGGTGGGTGAACGTGCCGCTGGAAGGCCCGCCGATGCCGCGCCGCGCGGCGATCTGCACCAATCCCGACGGACTCGAGACCGCGCCCGAGGTCAGGGCGGCGGTGATCGACGCCGGCAAGCGGCTGGAGAAAGCCGGATGGACCGTCGAGGAGGTAACGACAATTCCGCCGTTCGACGAGGCGGCGCAGTTGCAGGTGCGGATGTGGCTCGGCGACGGCTTCGACGCTATGGTCGAAGCCGCCGAGAAGGAGGGCGACATCGGCGCGCTGACCGCGCTGCGCGGCCATGCCGAGGTCGGCAAGTCGCTGGACCTTGCGCTGTTCTCGAAGACGCTGGCGCGGCGCGCCACGCTGGTGCGCGACTGGGCGACCTTCCTTGAGACTTACGCCGTGATCGTGATGCCGGTTTGCGCCGAACTGCCGTTCGCCGATCAGCTCGACATCAAGGACGAGGCCTCGTTCAAGCGGGTGTGGCGCGCGCAGATGCCGCAGATCGCGCTGCCGTTCATCGGCCTGCCGGGGCTGACGGTGTCGACCGGCATGGTCGGCACGTCACCCGTGGGCGTGCAGATTATCGCCGGGCGCTATCGCGAAGACCTGTGCCTAGCGGCGGGCGAAGCGATCGAGGCGGGCGGCGTGCCACCGTCGCCGGTGTCAGACTGATTGACGACAGGCTTTTCTGGGTCAGCGCGAAGAGCGCGATGTACACTAGTAATGAGGACGCCTTCGTGCTGTGTACTTCTCGGCGAGGTACCGCTGAAAACCTAGGAGTCCAATTGGCACAGGTTGACCTGGGAGAGTTTGCAGAGAGGAAGCGGCCGCCGAATAGTCTATTCCCTTGAGAGGCTGTCCCTTTAGGCCAGTTTCCAAGAATGACGTTTTTAGCACGGGCGATAGATGCGCCTCGCCATTCGGACTGCGGGGGCAAAGTCGCCATATAATAGGGCCATTAAGTCGTAACGCATCGGTCGGCTCGCTAAAGTTCCCGAAATCGAAGTACACCGGCGCGCGGCGGCCTGCCCAATCCCTTATAAGTGCGCCGCCTCTATTCAACGGGAACGAAATCGTTAGTGGTTTGAATTTGACAATCGAGCCCGCAGCAATACCCGCATGAAAACGTGCTCTGTCTCGCGTGCGTCTAAGCCCATTAACGACCCAAACCATTTTCGGATAAAAGCTCTCCCGCGCATCCCGCTCGTCCGGATGCAGGCATGAGTGCTGAAACTCAAGAACTACTCCATTTTCAGTCTTTACGTCCGCAATATGCTTCTCACCATTTTCAGACGTATGAGAAATCTCCTGCCAGCTTTCCGGAAACACGTTTTTCCAATCGCGATGCCATGGTGTTTCGGGTTTCCACCAACTATCGCAGTTGCATGTTCTCTGATGTGCCCAATGCCAAACTCGATACTGCCCGCATTTGGCTATCATCGTATCGCCGCAATGGAGACATTTAGCGGACAGGCCGGGTCGAGCTTCTCGACGCTCTCCCTCAACGATAGAAAATTTCATATCGCTCTCCTTAATGGCCAACGTGCGCTCGTTCGATGGAGCGCGCTGTTACGAGATGCAGGCTGAAGCACGTCAGCTTTTGCTGGTTTTGCTTCTCGTCAGCGTTGGCCAGAGAGACTCTGTCGCTGGTTATTCCTGGCGACTGTTGCGTCGCCTTGTGCTTTCAGATTCTCAAAGATAGTCCTCCCGCCGCGATTCAGTCAATGATGCGTATCGCTTGTCTATCTAGTGGACGGTGCAGCGCGACCTTCCCGACTACGGTCGTCCCCCTCGTCACCCGACCAACATTCCAGCTTTCGCCTGCCGGATTCCGACCTCAACGATGCGTTACACTATCTCGGTGTCATCGAAACGACGGCGCGCGATCATTCCCGGCTAATCCGGTCGAAGTGTAGGGCGATGTGGCGAGCACCGAAACGAGGCTCGTCATTGCCGGGCTTGACCCGGCAATCCATCATTCCGTGAAGGCGCGTTTTGTTTGATGGATGCCTGGGCCACAGGCGAGCGGAAGCGACGCCGTTCTTCGAACGGCTATGCCGGGCATGACAGTTCAGGGCAAGGTTCGACTCGCTTGAGTCGCTTCCATTCCCGTCGTTCCGTCTCGATCGCAGCGGCGCGGATTTTTTCCTCAACAGTTCGGACGTCGCGCCACGGTTGGCTGAGGGTTGCCGCGATCAGGCAACGCGTGGACGATTTGCCAACGTCAGCCACGCGGTCGAGAGCAGGAAGTAGAACGCGCCGAACGCGGCATAAGGAACGATGTCGAGAACCGTCGGCGCAGCGCTGCCCAGCGACGGGCTGATATAGCCGCCAACGAGGACCGATTGCGCGCCGCCCGAGGTAACTCACCCCACCGACATGCCCGCCTTGGCCCGCCTGATCCCAAGCGCCACGATGCGATGCAACAGCTCGGTGTAATCGAGGCCGTCGTGTTTGGCGGCGGTGGCGAATTCCTGGCTCTTGGCGATTTCGGGATTGGGATTGGCTTCGATGAAATACGGGGTGCCGTCGGCGGCGAGGCGGAAGTCGATGCGCGCGTAGCCATCGAGCCCCAGCGTCTTGTAGATGCGCTTCGCGGTGCGCTGGATGCGCGCGGCAACGTCCGGCGCGAGGCCCTTGGCCGGTCCATCGACGATGCCGACGCGCTCCTGATAGCTGGTGTCGTGCTTGACCTTCTCGGTGGCGATGTGATCGCCGCCCATGGTGCCGAACTGCAACTCCCACACCGGCAGCGCCTTCAGCCGGTTGTTGCCGAGCACGCCGACATACAGTTCGCGCCCCTCGATGAACTGTTCGGCGATGGCGGCGGTCTCGATCCTCTCATGGATGAAGGCGACGCGCTCGGCGAGCTTCTCGTCGGTGTCGACGATCGAGGCCTGCGAGATGCCGTGCGAGCCGTCCTCGTTGAGGCTCTTGACGATCAGCGGCAGCGCGAGGCGCGACGGCCGCTTCACCTTGCGGTGCATCGGAAACACCGCGAACGCCGGGACCGCGATGCGGCGATGGTGCACCAGCGTCTTCGACAGGTCCTTGCCGCGCGCCAGCACCAGCCCGCGCGGGTTGCAGCCGGTGTACGGCACCTTCATCAGTTCGAGGAAGCTGGCGATGTGCTGGTCATACGCGGTCTGGTAGTGAAACTCTTCGAGCAGCGTGAACACCACATGCGGCTTGAAGTTCTCGATCGCCTCGCGCACCGGCTTGATCTCTTCCTGCACGCCGAGCGGACGCACGTCGTGTTCGGCCGCGCGCAAGGTGCTGACCACATCGTATTCGGTTTTCCATTTGTTGATTTCCTGCGCGGAGTATCCTTCGCTCGAGTCCGGCGGCATGCAGTCCGGATGCATCAGAACGAGAATGCGCAGGCGTCTCATAGCGCGATCCATTTACGTCGCGACGGGCCGAACAGCGCGTGCATGGTTTTGGCGGTCAGCAGCACCGTGAAGTCCGCCACCAGCTTGCGCTCGGGGCCGACGGCGCGCAGGCCGAGTTCGCGGCAACGCGAGATCATGTCGTCGAGCACTGCGTCGAGGGTGAGCTGGTTCTCGCCGGTCCAGCGCGCCACCAGTTCGCGGATCTGGGCGCGGTGCCGCCGGATGAAGCGCGAGGCTGCCTGCGAGCGATAATGCCGTGGGTCGGCGGAGAACAGCCGGGACAAATCGCGGTCATAGGTCTTCGGCGGCGTGAAGGCGTAGAACGCCTGTTTTTTCCGGTAGTGCTCGCCGAGCGTCTGGCTGAGTTCATTGAGGGGATCGACGCGCTCGCGCTTGGTGAGCAGCGGCTTCTTGCCGGCGATCTCGCCCATCAGCTCGTCGACATATTCGAGCTTCTTCAGCGCCGGCCATCCGGCATAGCGCGTCCGCCAGTTCGAGCGCGGCCGCAGCCACACCGCGAAGGTCTCGGCGAAGTCCTCGTCGGGATGGCTCTGCGCGTACCACAGCCGCAGATGCTGGACGTACTGCCGGCTGGCCGGGTTGGGCCGGTAGTAGCGCGGGTAGCGTTTCGACGACAGGCCGAACAGTTCCTGCCAGCGCCGGCGGCGCTGAAGCTGGTAGGCATGCTGCACGGTGTGGCCGGCCTCGTGGCGAAGGATCGCCATGCATTCGGACCACGTACCGCCTTCGACCTCGAGCATCATCTTCTTCTCGAGCTTCATCAGGCGGGGGTGGGTGAGATAAAAGGGAATCGCGATGCCGGGCGTATTCGCCGGGCTGAACCATTCGCTCGAGATCCAGGCGTGCGGCCGCAGCCGCAGCGCGCGCTCTTCCATCTCTTCATGCAGGGTGGCGAGACAATCCTCGAGCCAGGTGCCCTTGACTCCGACTTTCAGGCTGCTGAGGCGGCGCGCCAGCAATTCCTCGTCCGACAGGTTTTCCCAGGCAAATTTCCGAACCGGCATAGGCCATCTGAGGTCATGAGCATCGACGCGGCGATGGTGTCACAAGATGCCGCCCGCAACAACCGTGTAACGTCGAGCGGTCACCCGGCGCGTTCGCGCGCCGTGTCCGCGGGTTTGATGTTCTGGTTCGACCGGAAGAAATTGGTCGGATCGTATTTGGTCTTGAGCGCATGCAGCCGTGCGTAGTTCTCGCCGTAGGCCGCCTCAACGCGTTCCATTCCTTCGTCGCCAAGGTTGTTGGCATAGACGCCGCCGGTCGAAAATTGCCGCATGGCCTCCCACACCTCGCGCGCCCAGCGGATGTGCGCTGTATCCTCCGATGGATCGTCCCAGATCGAAATGGGGAAACAGTCGTAGAGCGCATCGCGGTTCGCGTAAGGCGTGGCGTCGACCGGAACGCGCGCGATCGCGCCGCCGACATGCTGCAGCACCAGCAGCGATTCTGCGGGGGCGGTGGCGTAGCCGGCCAGGAGCGTATCGATCGCCGCGTCAGACAGGTCGCGCAGAAACTGCGCCTTCCAGTAGTAGCGACGGCCGCGCGGAAAAAGCGCATCGCCTGCAGATTGGATATCCACGTAAGGACGCGGCGCAATCTCGTCCCCGATCGGGGCGCCGTATGCGCGCAGCGGTTCAAGGATCCGCCTGCCTTCCTCGATCGGACCGGCATAGCAGGCCGAGATGCCGAAAACACGCTCGCCCGTGGGTGTGGTTGCCAGCGCCGCATCCAGACTCAGCGCATCCGGCGCCGTGCTCGCAAACGTATGGTAGAAGCGCATCGCGTCGTGTGCGCGATCGTATGGATGCACAACGGAGCCCGCCAGCAGGTTTGGGCCGACCGGAAACAGCCGGTACTCAAAAGTCGTGACAATTCCGAAATTGCCGCCGCCGCCGCGGATGCCCCAGAACAGGTCCGGATGTTCGGTGGCGCTTGTCCGCAGTAACCGGCCGTCCGCCGTGACGACCTCGGCTGAAAGGAGATTGTCGCAGGAGAGGCCGTGTTTGCGGCCGAGCTTGCCGAACCCCCCGCCCAGCGTCAGGCCGGCAATGCCGGTATCGGCATTGACGCCCATCGTGGTCGCAAGGCCGTGCGCCTGCGTGGCCGCGTCAAACTCGCCGAGATTGAGACCCGCCTGTGCCCGCGCTGTTCGCCCGACCGGATCGACCTTGATTTGCTTCATCCGCGAGAGGTCGATGACCAGACCGCCGTCGCACACCGATGCGCCGCCGATGTTGTGGCCGCCGGCGCGCACGGCAATCACGAGGGATCGCGACCGCGCGAAACTGACCGCGGCCCCGACGTCATCGGCATCGACGCAATAGATGATTGCGGCAGGGCGCCGATCGACCATGCCGTTCCAGACTTTGCGCGCCTGGTCGTAGGCTACATCGCCCGGCAGAACGACCTCGCCGCGGACCGCCGATCTCAGGATTCCGGTGTCACGAACCGGCAATGTCGTTTCACTGCTGTAAATGTCCGTAAGAGGGGTTGCCTTCATGGCGGTCTCCCGATCCGATGTTGCGACGCGGGGCGAGGAGGCAGCGTCTCATGGCCGGCAACTGCCGGCAAAATCGAATTTCTCAGTCGCCAGATGAACTGAATTCACCTACGCTCGTGGCATGCGAAAGCTGCCGCCACTGGGATCGCTTCGCGCCTTCGAGGCTGCGGCAAGGCGTTTGAGCTTTCGTGAAGCCGCCGACGAACTTGGCGTGACGCCGACCGCGATCAGCCATCAGATCCGAATTCTCGAGGAGATTTGCGGCCAGCCGCTGTTTCGTCGTCGTCCGCGCCCCCTTGAACTGACGAGTGCCGGTGAGCGGCTGTTTCCGGTGATCAGGAGCGGCTTCGACATGTTCGCCAGCGCGATCGCGTCCGCGTCGCCACGCGTCAGTCAAACGCGCTTGCGGGTGACAAGTCCCAATGCCCTTGCCAGCCGCTGGCTGGTGCCGCGACTGTCGAACTGGCGCGAGACCTATCCGAAGATTCCGCTCGAGATCATCGGCACGGACGCGGTGCTGAATTTACGCGCCGGAGAAGCCGACATCGCAATTCGCTACGCACGGCGCATGCCGCTCGATCTCAGCGGCAAGGAGATTTTCCGCGACGCCTTTTTTCCGGTGTGCAGTCCCGCACTGTTGACGAAGGCGGGCCGCCGTATCGAGCGCGCCGCCGACCTGCTGGACTATCCGCTGATCCACTTCGACTGGATGAACAGAGACCGGGACGCGCCAACCTGGTCGCGTTGGCTTGCCGCCGCGCGCTCGATCGATCCCGATATTCCCGAGACCAACAAGGCATGGGATCTGAGTTTCAAGGAAGAACTTCATGCCATTGACGCCGTAGTCGCAGGCGAGGGCATCGCGATTTTGAGCGATGTTGTCGTCGGTCGCGAACTCAAGAGTGGCGTTCTCGTCAAGGCTCACGATCTGTCGCTGCCGGGTTACGGCTTTTACGTCGTTCACGTGCCTCATCATCCCGAGCAGTTGAGTATCGAGGCCTTTTCTGCCTGGTTGCGACGGGTCATATGATCCGCGCTTGCTGCCGTCCCGCAATCACGCGTGTCCTGCGCGTCAACATCATGCCATTATCCGGAGCCTGCCATGCTTCCCACCATCACCGCTTTCGAACAGTCGCCCGATCGCGGCAAGGGGCTTGCGCGCGACATGCGCGTGCGCTGGGCGTTCGAGGAGGCCGGCCAGCCCTACGACGTTCGCCTCGTGTCGTTCGGCGCGATGAAGGAGGCCGCGCATCACGCGCGCAATCCGTTCGGGCAGATCCCCACCTATGAGGACGGCGATCTCACCTTGTTCGAGTCGGGCGCTATCGTGCTCCATATCGCCGAGCGCCATGGCGGCCTGCTGCCGGATGACACCGATGCGCGGGCGCGCGCGATCATGTGGATGTTCGCCGCGCTCGACACGATCGAGCCGCCGATCTTCGACCGCAGCCTCGTCACGATCTTCGAGCGCAACGAGCCATGGTACGAACATCGCCTGCGCGGGCTTGAAACCAGCATCCGCAAACGGCTCGGCCAGCTTTCCGACCGCCTCGGCGATGCCGACTGGCTCGATGGCCCGTTCAGCGCCGGTGACCTTCTGATGGTGACGGTGCTGCGCAGGCTACATGGCTCGGGGATTCTCGAGGAGTATCCGAACGTCGCCGCCTATGTCGCGCGCGGCGAGGCGCGACCGGCATTCAAGCGCGCATTCGCGGCGCAGTTTGCGGTTTTCGAGGCGGCCTCGAAACGCGGGTGAGGGTGGCCTTGTCATTGCCGGGCTTGACCCGGCAATGCATCATGGGTCAAGCCCAGGCGTGACGTTCGGAACGAGCGTGAGCGCACCGGCAATCCTCATCCGCGCCGTGCGTTCTCGATTGCGGCGACGTCGATCTTTTTCATGGTCATCATCGCGTCGAACGCGCGCTTGGCTTCCGCGCCGCCTGCGGCCATCGCGTCGGTCAGCACGCGCGGGGTGATCTGCCACGAGATGCCCCATTTGTCCTTGCACCAGCCGCACATGCTTTCCTGCCCGCCATTGCCGACGATGGCGTTCCAGTAACGGTCGGTTTCTTCCTGAGTGTCGGTGGCGATCTGGAACGAAAACGCTTCGCTATGTTTGAACGCCGGCCCGCCATTGAGGCCGATGCAGGGGATGCCCATCACCGTGAAATCGACCGTCAGCACGTCGCCTTCCTTGCCGGAGGGAAAATCGCCGGGCGCGCGGTGGACTGCTTTCACCGCGCTGTCGGGAAACGTCTGCGCATAAAAGCGGGCGGCGGCTTCAGCGTCCTTGTCGTACCACAGGCAGATCGTGTTCTTGGTCGTGTTGTTGGCAACGGCCATTGTCTGTCCTTCTGCTGTTGTGGCCTGTCGGCCGGACATGTCACGCGCCCGGTCACAGCGGAGCGGGCGCGCACGCACCAGAGGCAATGCGCTGGTGCCATCCGCCGTTCCACCCGTCAATGTTGCAATCCTGTCAGACAGCCAACCTGACCTAACACGCATGACGGTTTGAGGTAATTGTGTATGCGGGCAGTTCGGCGTAGCGTTCGCGCGGGCAACTGAAGGCGGCGAGGTGATCGCGGACCTGGCGGCCCGCGTTTCGAGCGGCAAAGGCGTTGAGCCATGCGCGGCGAAATTCACCCGTTTCATTCCGGCTCCGATGCCGGCCATCCGCACGACACGACGCCGCGCCGCCTCATGGCGATCGTCGCGGGCGACATCTCGGGCTACAGCCGGCTGATGGAGATCGACGAGGAGGGCACCTTCGCGCGCGTGAAGCGAATTCAGCGCGATCTGCTCGAGCCGACCATCGCCGAGCACTATGGCCGGCTGATCAGCACTGCGGGCGATGGCTTCATAGCGATCTTCGACAGTCCGGTCGAAGCGGTGCGCTGTGGCATCGTGATCCAGCAGAGCATGGTGGCGCGGAATGCATCGCTGCCGCGCGAGCGCTGGATCATGTACCGGATCGGCGTCAATCTCGGCGACGTCATCGTCGAAGGCAACGACGTCTATGGCGATGGCGTCAATGTCGCGGCGCGCCTCGAGAACATCGCCAGCCCGGGACACATCTATATTTCCGGCGGCGTCTACGAGCAGGTCAAGCACAAGCTGGTCTGCGGTTATCAGTCGCTCGGCGACCGTCAGGTCAAGAACATCACCGATCCGGTGAGAGTGTACCGGGTGCTGCCTGACCCGTCGGCGCTGGCCGAGGGCCGCAATCGTCAGGTGATGTCGAGGGTCGTGGCGCTGGGCGTCATCATGCTGGCGATGGCGGGCGGCGCCTATTGGTACATGCTCCAACTGAACAGCCCGTTGAAAGGCCACGCGTCGATGCGCGCCCGTCTTCCGGCGGAAATCGCGGCGGCTCCCGCGCAGCCGTCACCGAACGCGCCGTCCGGCGCAGCCCTGGCACCCCCCGCGGCACCAACGGCAGCGCCGGCGCCAGCCGCGCCGAACACATACACCACGGCGACTGTCGCGCCGCCGCAGCCGCTGGCGCCGTCGCCGCGCGAGCCTGAAATGGTCTCGCTTCGGGGCGGCAGCTTCGCGATGGGCAGCAACGAGGATATTTCGGAGAAGCCCATCCATCGGGTCGCCGTCAAGGCCTTCGCGATGAGCAAGTTTCCCGTCACCGTCCGCGAGTGGAATGACTGCGCCGCGGCGAAGGCCTGCGCGTTCGTGGCGGAAGGCAAGGACGATGCCCCGGTCACCAACGTGAGCTGGAACGATGCCAAGCAGTATGTCGAATGGCTCGCGGGGGTGACGCGCAAACCGTTCCGGCTGCCGAGCGAAGCCGAATGGGAATATGCCGCGCGCGGCGGCACCCAGACGGCCTATTGGTGGGGCGATCAGTTTCAGCCCGGCATGGCCAACTGCAAGGGATGCGGCGAGGGCGCGGTTGCCGAGCAGCCGATGAAGGTCGGCAGCCTCAAGGCGAATCCGTTCGGGCTTCACGACATGGGCGGCAGCGTCGATCAATGGGTCGAGGATTGCTGGCACAGGAATTATCAGGGCGCTCCGGCCGACGGCTCACCCTGGCTCGAAAGCGATTGCGATCTGCGCGTGATCCGCTCCGGCTCGTGGCGCAACGACGCGCGCTATGCGCGCCCGGCCAATCGCGACAATTACGAAGCGGTGGTGCGCTATCCGACCCATGGTTTTCGCGTCGCGCTTTCGCCCTGATCGGAGCGCGGCTACCTGATGTTTTGCGTGTGAGTGATTGTTGGAACGGGGGACGGTCATGTCCATCATTCGGTTCGGTATACTGACGGCGATGTTGACGCTTCTTCCTTTGACCGCCCTCGCTCAGGGCACCCCGGCGCCGAAAGACGCCTATCTCTATTTCATCTGGCCGCAGGACGGCGCGAAGATCAAAGGAGCGTTCTGGTGCCGGTTCGGCCTGCGCAACATGGGCGTCACCCAGGCCGGCAGCAATTTTCAGAACAGCGGCCATCACCATCTGTTTATCGACGTGAACGAGCCGCTCGATCCCAACGAGCCGATCCCGCAGGACAAGACCCATCTTCATTTCGGCGGAGGCCAGACCGAGGCGCGCATCGAATTGCCGCCCGGAAAGCACACCCTGCAACTGGTGCTGGGCGATTCAAGGCACTATCCGTTCAATCCGCCTGTCGTCTCGAAGAAGATCACGATCACGATCAGGTAAAGCGATCGAAGGCACTTATCTGTCGGCTTATCATGGCCGGATTTATTCCGGCCATCCTTGTCTTGGCGATGTTGCAGCAGGAAAGGCGTGGATGGCCGGGACAAGCCCGGCCATGACGGAGAGAAATTTCGCCTGGTGCGCGAGCTGAAGATACCGAATGCATTGCAGCTTTAAGTCCGGCCATGACAATTCGGCGCAGCCTGACCGACGGCAGCGAAGAATCTAGCCCGCAGGTTGCTCCGGTGTCTTGCCGCGCCGCAGGATGTTTTCGGTGTCCACCAGATTGCGGTGCGATTGCCTGATCAGGACGCTGCCGGTCTTGAGATCGCGGTGGGCGCGATGAAGAAGACGGCGGCCTTCGCTGGCGAGTTCGCGCGCGCGCTCCAACTGCCTGCTGAACTTGACGACAGCCATTGCGGCTTCCGGGGTTGTCATGGTGGGCTCCTGTGGCGGCCTGCAGTCTCAACGCGCCAGCCCCCAAATCGTTCGCGCGCGGGTCGGCGCAACGGCGTTTTTCGGCACGGCGATCGCCCTCCCAGGGTAGCCGGATCGGGGCGGGGAGCCGTTTTGCCGGTCATTGCACTTGCAGCGATGCGATTCGTGGCTTTATCTGCGCTGGCGCAATGGGATAGGCACCATCATGGCCGACACGTCCGAGGCCAACGCAACGTCGGCCGCAACGGGATACACCGGTAAGGCCGGCATTTATCTGGCGGTTCTTCAACTGGTCTTCACACTGGGCTGGACCATCTATGTGGTCTACCTGCCGCAACTGGCGGCGAAGGCCGGTATTTCCGCCGGCGTGGTCATCATCATCCTGATGCTGGATCAGGCGATCTTCACCGTCACCGATACCTTGATGGGAATCGCCGCCGACCGCATGACGCTGCTGGCAGGACGGTTGAGCCGTTTCGTGGCGGTGGCCACCGTCATGTCCTGCACGGCGTTCCTGGCGCTGCCGTTCGTCGCCGATCTCGGCGCGCAGGCCCAGCCGGTGTTCGTGACGCTGATCGTGATCTGGGCGATCACCTCGTCGGCGCTGCGCGCTCCGCCGCTGGCGCTGCTCGGCAAGTTCGCGGCGCGCCCGTCGGTGCCGTGGCTCGCGGCTCTTGCGATGCTCGGCTATGGCATCGCGGGCGCGGTCTCGCCCTATCTCGGCGTCACGCTGCGCAATGTCGACCCGCGGATTCCGTTCGCGGTCTCGAGCATCGTGCTGCTGGTGACGGCGCTGGGCCTGTCGTGGATCGAACGCAATGTCCGCGCCGGTGCGTTGCAGCCCTCGCCACGGCCCCAGCTTATTCCGCCACGGCCGGTGGCGAAGCTGACGCTGGTGTTCGTCGTCGTCGCGCTGGTGCTGGCGCTCGGCTATCAATTCCACTTCAGCATCAACAGCGCGCCGCTGTTCTTGCGTTTTGCCAAGCAGCCCGAACTCGAATGGCTGATGCCGGTGTACTGGATCGGCTTCAACATCGCGATGCTGCCCGCGAGCTTCATCACCCGACGCCTTGGCGGGCTGATGGTCATGGGCGTCGCGGGGCTGCTCGGCGCGGGGGCGGTGGTCGGGGTTGAAAACGCGGGCAGCCTCGACGCGATGGTGACGATGCAATTCATCGCCGGCGCGGCGTGGGGCTGCATCCTGATGAGCGCGGTGGCGGCGGCGATCGCGGTCGGCGGCGACGGCTCCGAAGGCAAGGTGCTGGGGCTGATGTTCTCGGCCATCGCGCTGGCGACGTTCGCCCGGATGGCGGCGGTGGCCGCCGGCGTGGCTAAAGATCCCGCTTACGAGGCCTTGTTGCATTTCGCGCCGATTGTATGCTGGCTGCTGGGAGGCGCTGTCCTGCTGGTGCTGGCCGCGATACGACTGCGCCGCTGGCGCGGCGGGCTCACCGAAAGCCCGGCGTAGCGAGCCGCCGGCAGGAAAGGGAGGGTTCGGATGTCGATTCGACGCTCTCTTTGGATAGCGTGGCTGCTGGTGTTTGGCTTGCATGGTGTCCGTGCCGAGACGATCGATCGCAGTCTCGCGATCGCGGACCCGCAGACATTGCGCGAACTCGATATCGGCCAGTCTCTGGGCGAGTCTCCAGGCGAACTCGGCGCTCGCGGGCTTGGCCTTGGCCTTGTTCTTGGCCGGATGCTGCGCGCGGCGCGATCTTCGCGCGATCCGATTTCAGGCGCTGAACTGTTCGCGTTGCCGGCGCTGGCGCCGGTGAAGACCGCGCTCGACAACGAACTGGTGCGCTATGCCGCGCGCACCCGCACCAGCGCGCCCAACACCACGGGCGGCAGCGAGCCGCCCGCCGGGATGCAGGTGTTCGACGGCGCTGCTCTGTATGCGGCGGATACGCGCTTCATTCTCTCCGGCGTCGTCAATCGCATGGACCGGGCCTTCAAGGCTCCCGGGACCTGCGGTGAAATCCGTCTGATCTACCGGCCCGTGGTCATGCAGGCCGAGACCATGCGGCTGCCGATGACCCTTTCGGTCGTGCTCAAGGCGCGCGGCGATCAGCCCGGGCCGAGTCAGATACCGTGCGCCGAGCTTGCCCGCCGCTGGCTCGACCTCGGCGAAACGCAGGAAACCGGCGCGGCGCTGGCGGCGCGTTTGACCCGCAAGGGCGGCGCGCTGGAATTCGTCACGCCGGCCGCGATCGACCGCATCGAGACCAACATCCAGATCGGCCACGAAACGACCGCCTCGCCCACGCCGGAGCGCGCCGATTATCTTTTCAAGGTGTTTCAGTACAACGCCGGCCTCAAGGTGTTCGAGCAGGGACCGCTCGAGAACCAGATCGACTTCGCGCGGATCGTGGCCGACGCCCGGCTGACGACGGCGTTCCAGAAATGGATTCTCGCGCCGAAGCATCTGTCCGAACTCGATCGCGGCACGGTGATCATTCCGCCGGAATATCTTGCGATGCGCGCGATCGCCGCAACGCCCGCTTCGCTCGATGGCGGACGCGAGGCCTCCACCATCTTCAAACCGGGCGATGTGGTCGAGGCGCTGGCGATGGCGACGCGCGACGGCATTCCGTTCGAGAACATCCGGTCGTTTGCGGGCTTCGAGCGGCGGCTCGACGACATCACCTGTTCGGGCTGTCATGCGACGCGCGCGATCGGCGGCTTTCATTTCCCCGGCAGCGACTGGATGAGCAAGCCTTCGGCCGATGGCGTGCCGCTGCCGGCGTCGCCGCATTTCATCGCCGACCAGCCGCGCCGCCACGACATCCTGCAGGCGATGGCCGACCGCAGGCCGGTGGATTATTCACGCGGTTTCGCCGCGCGCCCGCAGGCGCGGCGCGCCGGGGCGCTGGCGGGCACGACCTATCTCGATGGCTGGGGCGCTTACTGCGCGCTCGATACCGGCGATGCAAGCTTCGCGTCGTGGACATGCGCCGACGGTCTGGCCTGCCGCCAGATGCCCGACAGCACGGCGCGCACAACGGTCGGCAGCGGCGGGGCCAAACGCCCGCCGCTGATCGGCATGTGTTTTCTCAAGGACAATTGAACGTCGACCGGAAAAGCAGTCGGCGGAATTGGCACTCAACTTTCAGCGAGTCATGGCCGGGATAAATCCGGCCATGACGACGTACGAGATGTGTTTCGGCGGGAGTGATGTCGCTTTTGATGGAAACAGGCATTGTCATTGCCGGGCTTTGACCCGGCAATCCATCATCCTGAAACAACTGTTGTTCGATGGATGCGCGGGTCAGGCCCGCGCATGACGATTCCGTGTAAGCCTGAACAGTTCGAGATTCTGAAACACTTACCCCGCGACGATTCCGGCGGCGCGCATCTTGGCGATGTCCTGCGCGCTGAACCCGGCGGCGGCGAGAACCTCGTCGCTGTGCTCGCCGACATTCGGCGCCATGCGCGGCTGCACCTTCTTCACGCCTCCGATGAAGATCGGCGTGTTGATGGTGCGCAGTTCGCTGTCGGCGAACGGGACAACGGCCTCGGTGACGCGCATCTGCTCGTCGTCGGGAATGTCGGCGGGAATGCCGACCACGCCGAAGATCAGGCCGTTGCCGTCCAGCGTCTTGCGCCAGTGCGAGAGCGGCTTGGTCGCGAACACCTTGTCGAGGATCGCGATCAGTTCCGCCGCATGCCTGTGACGCGCGGTCTTGGTCTCGAAGCGAGGATCGGCGAGCAGATCCTCGCGCTCGATCACCTTGGCGAACACCGGAAACTGCTTTTCCTCGTTCAGCAGCGACAGGATGATCCAGCGATCGTCGGCGCACTTGTAGTGGCAGGTGACGGCGTTCAGCGCCTGCTGGCGCGGCGGGCGCTTCTGGAACGTCGCGCCGCAAAGGGCGGCCTGCGCGTAGACGCCGTTTGACCAGATGCCGTTGGCCATGAGGTTGGACATCACCTGCGTGCCCTTGCCGGTCTTCTCGCGCTGAAAAAGCGCGGTGACGATACCGGCGTACAGCGACATGGCGCAGGCGTGGTCGCCCATGCCGGGCATCGAGCGGGCAGGGGTGGTCTCGTCGGTTTCGCGCACGAGGTCCATCAGGCCGGAGCGTGCCCACCATGCGTTGCTGTCGAAGCCCGGCTTGTCGGCTTCGGCGCCGGTTTCGCCGTAGCCGGAGAACGAGGCGTAGACCAGCCGGTCGTTGAGCGGGGCGAGATCGTTGTAGGTGACGCCGAGCTTTTTGCGCACCGGGGGCGGGAAGTTGGTGATGAACACGTCGGCCTCGGCGGCGAGCTTGCGCAGCACGGCCTGGCCCTCGGGCTTGCTGAGGTCGAGCGCGAGGCTCTTCTTGTTGCGGCCCTCCAGCATCCACGCATAGTTGTGGTTGCTGATCGGATAACCGGGAAGGTTGGGCAGGTTGCGCACCGGGTCGCCGGCGCCGGGGGGCTCGATCTTGATGACGTCGGCGCCGAAATCCGACAGCGCGGTGGCCGCCGAGGGAGCCGCGATAAAGCTCGCGCAATCAATAACCTTGAGACCCTCGAAAATTCCCTTCGACATCAGCGCTCCTTTTCCCGTGTCTTGTCGTTGCCCGGTGTTGGATCACCGTTTTAGGACAAGGAGGGGAAAAGGGGAAACCCGGTTTTCAGGACATCTGCGTCCCGATTTTAGCCGGTTTTGCGCTCGTCGGAGATGACCTTGCCGTCATTCGGCAGCGAACCGGGGGCCACCAGCACCACGCCGCCGGAGAGTTTCGTTACGTCGCGCAGAACGGCGGCCACGGCGTCGCGCAAAGCGCCGTCCTGGGTGGCGGATTCGGCCGACAGGGTCATGGCGTCGGCCTCGCCGTCGCGGGTGACCACCAGGCGGAGGCGGCCGAGTTCCGGGTGGCGCTTGCCGATCTCGGCGATCTGTTCGGGGCGAACGAACATGCCCTTCACTTTCGTCGTCTGGTCGGCGCGGCCCATCCAGCCCTTGATACGCATGTTGGTGCGTCCGCACGGGCTCGTGCCCGCCAGCACGGCGCTGAGGTCGCCGAGCGCCAGCCTGATCCAGGGGTGATGCGGATCGAGCGCGGTCACGACGATTTCGCCGACGTCGCCATCGGCCACCGGCTCGCCGGTGCCGGGTTTGACGATCTCGACGATGAGGTCCTCGTTGACGATCAGTCCTTCGCGGGCCGCGCTTTCATAGGCGATGATGCCGAGGTCGGCGGTGCCGAAGGTCTGGTAGGCGTCGATGCCGCGCGCCTTGAATTCGTCCTGCAGCGATTTCGGGAACGCCGCGCCCGACACCAGCGCGCGCCGGAGCGATGACGCGTCGCGCCCGGCCTTCTCGGCGGCATCGAGCAGGATCTTGAGGAAATCCGGCGTGCCGGAATAGCCGACCGGGCGATAGGCTTCGATCAGTTCGAACTGCTGTTCGGTGTTGCCGGGGCCGGCCGGGATCACCGCGCAACCCAGCGCGCGCGCCGCGGAATCGAAAATGAATCCGCCGGGAGTGAGATGATAGCTGAAGGTGTTCAGCACCACGTCGCCCTTGCGGAAGCCGCAGGCGAACAGCGCCCGGGCGCCGCGCCAGACATCGTCGCGCGCAGGCTCGGGTTCGAAGATCGGCCCGGGTGAGGTGAACAGGCGGCCGAACGAGCCGGGCGCATGGGCGACGAACCCGCCGAACGGAGGATTGGCCTTGTGCAGCGCGGGCAGTTCGGACTTGCGCAGCACCGGCAGTTTCGCGAGCGCCGCGCGGCTCGTCACCGACGCAAGGTCGATGCCCTTGAAGCGTTCGGCATAGGCGGGCGCTTTCGTGGCGGCTGCGAGGATGTCGGGAAGCCGGGCGAAGTTGGCGGCGTCGCGCGTAGCGGCAGAGCGGGTTTCGAGGGCGTCGTAGAAGTTTGTCATTGGGTGGTCCTGAGGTTGATCTGTCATGGCCGGGCTTAGCCGTTTGAAGAACGGCGTTCTAAAAAACGCCTATGACCCGGCCATCCACGTCTTTGCCGCGGTGGAAGTCGTGGATGCCCGGCACAAGGCCGGGCATGACGAAAGAAAGTCAGCCCGCTTTCAGTTGTCTCGTTACAACCACCGCTTCCTTCGCTTGAAGCTCTTGAGGTTCTTGAAGCTCTTGCGCTGGTCCCCGGCGCCGCCGAGATAGAATTCCTTGACGTCTTCATTGTCGCGCAGTTCGTCGGCGGTGCCGTCGAGCACGACCTTGCCCTGCTCCATGATGTAGCCGCGGTTGGCGACGGACAGCGCGGCGCGCGCGTTCTGCTCCACCAGCAGGATGGTGACGCCGAGGTCGCGATTGATCTTCTTGATGATCGCGAACACTTCCTTGACCAGCAGCGGCGACAGGCCCATCGACGGCTCGTCCATCAGGATCATTTTCGGGCGCGCCATCAGCGCGCGGCCGATCGCCAGCATCTGCTGTTCGCCGCCGGACAGATAGCCGGCAAGGCCGGTGCGCTCCTTGAGACGCGGGAAATAGTCGAACACCATGTCGAGATCGGCGGACACTTCGCCGTCGTTGCGGGTGAACGCGCCGAGGCGCAGGTTCTCGCGCGTGGTCATGTCGGCGATGATGCGGCGGCCTTCCATGACCTGGAAAATGCCGCGACGAACGATCTTTTCCGGATCGATGCCGTCGATGCGTTCATTGTTGAAGACGATCTCGCCGCGCGTGACTTCGCCGTCCTCGGTCTTGAGCAGACCGGAGATGGCCTTCAGCGTGGTCGATTTGCCGGCGCCGTTGGCGCCGAGCAGGGCGACGATCTCGCCCTTCGGCACGTCGAGGCTCAACCCGCGCAGCACGAGGATCACGTTGTCGTAGACCACCTCGATATTGCGGACGGCAAGGAGGGGGGCTGCCGCGACGGTTGGTGCGGCGGAATCTCGTGGAACAATTTCGATGGTCGTTGTCATGACGCGCCGATCGCTTTGGGTTCGATGTGTCATTGCCGGACATAGCCGTTTGAAAAACGGCGTCGCTATCGCTCACCTATGATCCGGCAATCCATCGGAAAAACTTTTCGGAAGAGGATGGATGCGCGGGTCAAGCCCGCGCATGACGCTTTGTGTATGGTCGCCGTTCGGTGGCACTCTCTCTGCTCTCTCCCCGCAAGCGGGGAGAGAGCAGAGCAACAGCAGCGCCGGGACTTACCAGCCCAGCCACTCGGCCTTGCGCGGCAGCTCGACGGTCTTGACCTTCTCGAGCTTGATCGTGCCCTTGGCCATCAGGTCGTTGAGGTCGCCATCGGTCGCGCCGGTCACCTTCGAGCGATAAAGATCCACGGTCATGGTGCCGCGATGATCCTTGTCGGTCCAGGTCGACGGGTTGCAGACGCCTTCCATGCCGGCGGGCACCCAGTTCTTCTTCTGATAGAAGCCCTTCTTGACGTTCTCGCCGGTGACGCCGCCGTTCTTGGCGGCCCATTCGATGGCTTCCTTCATGTAGAGCGCGGTGCAGACGCCGGCGATGTAGTGCACCGGGCGATAGACCTTGCCGGTCGGGTCCGACATCTTGGAGATTTCCATCACCGTCTTCATGCCGGGCGCGTTGCCGCCCCAGCCCACCGCCGTGCGCAGCGGGAAGATCACGCCGTCGGCGGCGGTGCCCGCGGCCTTGGCGGCGTTTTCATCCATGCCCCAGACGTTGCTCATGAACTGCACGTCCACGCCGGCAGCCTTGCACGCCTTCATCACCGAGATGTTCGAGGCCGCGGTGTTGCCGAGATAGGCGTAGTTCGCGCCGGAGCTCTTCAGGCTCAGGCACTGCGCGCTGTAATCGCCCGGGGTGAGGGCGAACACCAGCGGCGGCAGGACCTCGAAGCCGAGTTCCTTGGCGAGCGCCGCGCCAGCTTCCTTCGGCGCGTTCGGATAAGGATGGTTGGCGCCCATGTGGACGAACTTCGGCTTGCCCGGCTTGCCCTTGGCCTTCCAGTCCGCGGCCGCCCAGGTCAGTTCGGCGCGCAGCGCGTCCGAATAGGTCGGGCCGTAGAAGAAGTTGTAGGGCGCGGCCTTGGCCTTGCCGCTGGCGCCGGTCGGGTCGGCGAGCGCGGCTGCGTACGAGCCGGAGATGTCGGGGATCTTGTCGTTGGCGAGAAAGCCGGTCAGCGCCTCGGTGTCGGCGGTGCCCCAGCCGATCAGCGCCGAAATCTTGTCGGAGCCGGTCCACTTCTTGTACTGCGCGATGGCGCGCGGCACCTGATAGCCGTAATCGACGCTGTCGAGGTCGACCTTGGTGCCGTTGATGCCGCCGTTCTTGTTGATCCAGTTGAAGGTATCGACGACCGCGTGGCCATAGGGCGTGCCGACGTCGGACGTGCCGCCCGAATAATCGGCGAGGTGGCCGAGCTTGATCGGCGATTGCGCCAGCGCGCTGGAGCCGGCGAGCAGCAGCGCAATTGCCGCCGTGCCGAGTGTGGCCTTGATAGTCATGGGCATATCCTCCTTGCCATGGTCGAGGTCTCGTTGTTTGCCACCCGTCCGGACCTCAATGTGAGAACGGATAGAGTTTCCAGTAAGCCTTGATCTGTTTCCAGCGATGGGCGAGCCCGTCGGGTTCGAAAATCAGGAACAGGATGATGATGACGCCGATGGCGATCTCGCGCAGGAACGTCAGGTTGGTGTTGAGCTGCAGCACCTGATCCATCGCGCTGCCGCGCAGCGCCGCGCTCAGCCACTCCATCGATTCCGGCAGCAGCACGATGAACGCCGTGCCCATCAGCGTGCCCATCACCGAGCCGGTGCCGCCGATGATCACCATCGCCAGGAACAGGATCGAGCGGTCGATGCCGAAGCCTTCGTTGGAGACGACGAGCTGATAGTGCGCATAGAGCGCCCCGCCGATGCCGGCGAAGAACGCGGCGATGCCGAACGCCATGGTGCGGTACTTGGTCAGGTTGATGCCCATGATCTCGGCGGAGAGGTAATGATCGCGCACCGCGATCAGCGCCCGTCCGTCACGGGTGCGCGCCAGATTGGTGACCAGCAGGAGGCTGACGATCAGATAGGCGAGCACGACATAGAAATACTGCCGGTCGCCCTGGATCACGTGGCCGAAGATCGAGAACGGTTCGGCCATCGCCGGCACCGAGCCGCCGCTGAACCATTCGGCGCGCGAGAAGAAGTCGAGCAGGATGTATTGCGCGGCGAGGGTGGCGATCGCGAGATAAAGGCCCTTGAGGCGCGCGGCCGGCAGTCCGAAGACCAGGCCGACGATGGCGGTGACGATGCCCGAGAGCGGAATGGCGAAAAACACCGGGATGCCGAGCTTGCTCGACAGATAGGCCGAGGTGAAGGCGCCCAGCAGGAAGAACGCGGCGTGGCCGATCGAGATCTGGCCGCTGAATCCCACGAGCACGTTGAGGCCGAGCGCGGCGATGCCGAACAGCCCGATCTGGATCATGATCGCGACCCAGTAGTCGCTCAGGATCCACGGCGACACGCAGACGAGAAGCGCGCCGAAGATCGCGGCATTGCGGCTGGTCACCGTCGGGAAAATGGTGGTGTCCGCCGCGTAAGAGGTGCGGAAGTCGCCGGCAGGGATCAGGGTCTGGCTTGCCATCTTTACTGCTCGCGATCGTTTGAACTCATCCTTCGAGACGGCGCTTCGCGCCTCCTCTGGATGAGGATGCCCTCATGGTGAGGAGCGCGGCATGCCGCGCGTCTCGAACCAGGAGGAGATATTCTGGCGATGTCGTTTGTGTGCGCCATCTTAAATCCGCTCGATGTCCTTGGTGCCGAACAGGCCGTAGGGCTTGATCATCAGAATGATGATCAGCACGTAGAAGGGCGCGATCTCGAACAGATTGCCCCAGTGCAGATACTCGCCATCGATGAACTGGGCGATGTTCTCGAGCAGGCCGATGATGATGCCGCCGATCACCGAGCCGGCGATGCTGTCGAGGCCGCCGAGGATCACCGCGGGAAACACCTTGATGCCGTAGGCCGACAGGCCGGACGATACGCCGTTGACCACGGCGACGACGATGCCGGCGACGGCGGAGACGGTGGCGGAAATCGCCCACGCCATGGCGAACACGCTTTTCACCGAAATGCCGAGCGACTGGGCCACCTGCTGGTTGAAGGCGGTGGCGCGCATCGCAAGGCCGTATTTCGACGAATGGAAGAACCACGCCATGCCCGCCATCATCGCCACCGAGACCACGAGGCTCAGCAGATAGACGGTCTGCAACTGCAGGCCGAGGAAGCTCACGGTGGTGGTCGAGAACACCTGCGGGAACGGCTGGGGATTGACGCCGAAAATCCACTTCATCAGCGCCTGCAGGATGGTCGAGAGCGCGATGGTGACCATGATCACCGAAATGATCGGCTCGCCGATCATCGGCCGCAGCACCACGAGCTGGATCACGATGCCGAACACGAACATGAAAACCAGCGTGATCGGCATGCCGAGCCAGAACGGTATCTGATATTTGGTCAGCAGCGCCCAGCACACCCATGCGCCGACCAGCAGCAGTTCGCCCTGCGCGAAGTTGACCACCTGGGTCGCCTTGTAGATCAGCACGAACGACATCGCGACCACGCCGTACAGCGTGCCGACCACGAGGCCGTTGACCAGAAGCTGGAACAGGAGCTGGGAGTTCATCGACCTGTTCCTTGTTCTTCCGGCACGATCCTTGTCGTCATGCCCGGCCTTGTGCCGGGCATCCGCGTCTTTTGGATTCTGCAACAGGGAAGGCGTGGATGGCCGGGACAAGCCCGGCCATGACGAGGGTAAATCATCATCATCATTCCGCGGCCTCCAGCGTTTTTTGAGCACCCAGGTCGACCACGGGCAACGTGGTGCGGATGCGCTGGGTGGAGCCGTCCTGGAATTTGATCACGGTGTCGATGTCGATGTCGGACTTGCCGCCATAGATCGCATCGATGATGTCGGCGTATTTTTCGTTGATGACGCTGCGGCGGACCTTGCGGGTGCGGGTCAGCTCGCCGTCGTCGGCATCGAGCTCCTTGTAGAGCAGCAGGAACTTGGCGATCCGCTGCGCCGGCGGCAGCGTGGCGTTCACCGTTTCGACCTCCTTGCGCAGCAGCGCGTACACTTCGGGCCGCGAGGCAAGGTCGGTGTAGGTGGTGAACGAGATGCGGTTCTTTTCCGCCCATTTCGACACGATCGAGAAGCGGATGCAGATCATCGCCGCGAGATGCTCGCGCCCGTCGCCGAGCACCACGGCTTCCGCCACATAGGGCGAGAACTTCAGCTTGTTCTCGATGTATTGCGGCGAGAAGCGCGCGCCGCCCGCGGTCTCGGCCAGATCCTTGATGCGGTCGATGACCACGAGCTGGCCGCTGTCGTTGAAATAGCCGGCGTCGCCCGAGCGCATCCAGCCGTTCTCCATGTCGGCGGCGGAGGCTTCCGGGTTCTTGTAGTAGCCGTGGAACATGTTGGGATGCCTGACCACGATTTCGCCGACGCCGTTGGCGTCCGCGTTGTCGACGCGGATTTCGATCTCGTCGGCCATCGGAACGCCGGTGGTGTCGGGATCGACGCTCTCCGGCTTGTGCAGGGTGTAGGCGCCGAGCAGTTCGGTCTGGCCGTAGAGCGTGCGCAGCGGCACGCCCATGGCGCGGAAGAAGCGGAAGGTGTCGGGGCCGAGCGCCGCGCCGCCGGTTGCCGCCGAGCGCAGGCGGGTGAAGCCGAGGCGGTCGCGCAGGGCGCGGAACAGCAGCGTCTCGCCGACGAAGGAGTGATGACCGTCGTCGAGCGCGTTGAGACCGGCCTGCATGCCGAGATTGTAGAGGCCCTGCTTGAGCGGCGAGGAATCCATGATCCGGGCGCGGACGTCGGCGGCGATCGCCTCCCAGATGCGCGGCGCGAACAGCACGAAGGTCGGCGCGATTTCGCGGAAATCGTTCATCATGGTGTCGGCCTGCTCGACGAAGTTGATCTTCATCCGGCACAGCAGGCCTTTGCCCAGCGCGTAGACCTGCTCCATGATCCATGGCAGCGGCAGCACCGAGACGTATTCGTCGTCCGGTCCCTTCGGATCGAAGGCCAGATAGATCGCGCAATGGCGCAGCACGCGCCCGGCCGACAGCATCGCGAGTTTGGGATTCGCGGTGGTGCCCGAGGTGGTGCACAGCACCGCGACGTCCTCGGCCTTGGTCGCATCGACGAGCTGGTCGTAAAGCGCGGGCTCGCGCGCGGCGCGGTCGCGGCCCTTGGCGGCAAGGTCGTCGGCGAAGATCAGGCGGGGATCGTCGTATTTGCGCATGCCGCGCGGATCCGAATAGACGATATGGCGCACGTGCGGGATGCGGTCGCCAAGTTCGAGCAGCTTGTCGACCTGCTCCTCGTCTTCCGCGAACACCACCTGCGCTTCGCCATAGGTCAGCAGATAGGCGACTTCCTCGCCGAGCGCGTCGCGATACATGCCGAGCGACATGCCGCCGATGGCGTGGGCGGCGATTTCCGCAGCAACCCAGTCGGGCCGGTTGTCACCGACGATGGCGACGATATCGCCGCGCCCCAGACCGAGCTCGACAAGGCCGAGGGCGAAATCGCGGACCCGGTTCTGGTAGTCGTTCCAGGTGAATTCGCGCCACAGCCCGAAATCCTTTTCGCGCAGCGCGATCTCGTCGCCGTGCTCTTTCGCGTTGAGCCGCAGAATCTTGGGATAGGTGTCGGCCTGTCTGACGCGGCCCGCATAGTCCATCATGCCGTGGCCTCCACGCGAGCCGGAGCGTCGTCGGGATCGACAAGCGCTTCGTCTTCCTCGCCGAGATAGGCGCGCTTGACGTGCGGATCGGCGAGCACCGCGGCAGGATCGCCCTCGGCGATCTTGCGGCCGAAGTCGAGCACGGTGACGCGGTGGGAGATGTCCATCACCACGCCCATGTCGTGTTCGATCATCATCACCGTCATCCCGTACTCTTCGTTGAGATCGACGATGTAACGGGCCATGTCCTCCTTCTCCTCGAAGTTCATGCCGGCCATCGGCTCGTCGAGCAGGATGAGTTTCGGCTCCAGCGCCATGGCGCGCGCGAGTTCGACGCGCTTGCGCAGGCCGTAGGACAGGGTGCCGGCGGTGGCCTTCCGCACCGACTGCAGATCGAGGAAGTCGATGATCTCCTCGACCTTGTGACGATGTTCGAGTTCTTCGCGCCGCGCGCCGGTCAACCAGTACAGCGAGCCGGTGATGAAGTTGTTCTTCAACAAGTGATGACGGCCGACCATGATGTTGTCGAGCACGCTCATGTGGTGAAACAGCGCGAGGTTCTGGAAGGTGCGGCCGATGCCGAGCGCGGCGCGCGCGTTCGGCTTCATGCCGGTGATGTCGCGGCCCTGATAGAACAACTGGCCTTCGGTCGGCGTGTAGCGCCCCGAGATGCAGTTGACGATCGACGTCTTCCCGGCGCCGTTGGGCCCGATGATGGAAAACAGTTCGCCTTCCTTGACGGAGAAACTCACGTCGGTCAGCGCACGCACGCCCCCGAACCGAAGCGAGACCCCTCGGACCTCCAACGCAGACGTCACTCATTCCTCCCGGGATAAGGCGTTTTGCACGCTCTTTATCTTGTGGGTTTGGTCAGGCCGATCCTACATCGCTGATCGCAGGCAAGCCATTCTACTATTGGTGCTTCACGCCACGGAAACTCCCTGGCGGAGCCCGGCGGCAGGCGTCACCGTGACGCATCCTGCGGAAGTTTTGGCGTTCGCCATCGGGTTCACCTTGCCAGCAGCCATGGTTGCAGAGCGATGGCTTTCATTACGGCAAAGCGGTAGTTTGAAATGTCTTGTGCCTGACATTTGGCCGGGCAAACTCATCGCCACCGGACTTGTCCCGGCATTCCGCCATCGGGAGCTGTTTCTGCATCGCAACATGCCTATTGTGTTCAATATTTTTCAAGGTGCCGGGCAGGAGCCCGCGCGCGGCGCGATGGCATCATGATCGCGGCCGAGTATCTGAAGCGGATCGCGGTGTGGTCGCGCGAACTGACCGAGCCCGAGGTTGAAATCGCGCGCGCCGGAATCGTCGAGAAGACTTTTCAGGCGAACGAATTCATCTGCATGCGCGGAGATGAGTTCGAATACTGGACCGGCGTGGTCACCGGTCTGGTCCGCATCGGCACGGTGTCACGCGACGGCAAGGCGGTCAGCTTCACCGGTCTGACGGCGGGAGCGTGGTTCGGCGAGGGAACGGTGCTGAAGAACGAAGCGCGGCGCTACGATGCGGTGCCCTTGCGCGAAACGCGGCTTGCGATGATGGACCGCGCCACGTTCATGTGGTTGTTCGAGAACAGCGTCGGCTTCAATCGCTTCCTGGTGGCGCTGCTCAACGAGCGTCTCGGCCAGTTCATGGGCCTGCTGGAATACGGCCGTATGCTGGATGCCAAGGCGCGCCTCGCGCGTTCCATCGCCTCGCTGTTCAATCCCATTCTCTATCCGGACGTGACCGCGCATCTGGAGATCACGCAGGAAGAGCTTGGCGCCATCTCCGGCATTTCCCGGCAGAACACCAACCAGTGCCTGAAAACGCTGGAGAAGGAAGGGCTGCTGCGCATCGAGTATGGCGGCGTCACCATCGTCGATCTCGAGCGGCTGCGGAGTTACGGGGAGTGACCATGTATTTGTCATGCCCGGGCCTGACCCGGGCATCCACGCCTTTCTTGCGGCCTGAAATCAACCTGAAATCAAGACGTGGATGGCCGGAACAAGTCCGGCCATGACGCCGGATGCCCGGTGCTGAATTCTCGCTTCGTCATTGCAAGGAGCATAGCGACGAGGCAATCCATTCTGTCTTATGGCGATAGGTTGCTTCGCTTTCGCCCGCAATGACGAGGTTACCTGGACCTCCAGGGGCCGCCTAAACCTCCAGCCACTCTTTCCGTACGGCCTCGTTGGCCTTGAGTTCGTCGGGCGTGCCTTCGAACACGATGCGGCCGTGGCCCATGACGTAGACCCGGTGCGAGATGCGCATGGCGATCGACAGTTTCTGTTCGACCAGAAGGATCGCGACGCCGCGCCGCGCGATTTCGGCGATCAGGTCGCCGACCTGCTGGACGATCAGCGGCGCGAGGCCTTCGGTCGGCTCGTCGATCATGATGAGCTCAGGATCGCCCATCAGGGTGCGGCAGATGGTCAGCATCTGCTTTTCGCCGCCCGAAAGCACGCCGGCTTCGGTGTCGGCGCGCGCCTTGAGATTGGGGAACATGTCGAGCATGTCCTCCAGGCGCCATTTGCCCGGATGCTTGGGGTCCTTGATGCCGAGGATCAGGTTCTGCCGCACCGTCAGGCTGGGAAAGATGTCGCGGTTCTCCGGCACGTAGCCGAGGCCAAGATGGGCGATGCGATAGCTCGGCAGGCCTGCGATGTCCTTACCCTTGAACCGGATCGTGCCGTGCGGCGCGACCTCGCCCATGATCGCCTTCACCGTGGTGGAGCGGCCGACGCCGTTGCGCCCGAGCAGGCTGACGATCTCGCCGGCGTCGATGTGCATATCGACGCCCTGCAGGATGTGGCTCTTGCCGTAGTAGGCGTGAAGATCCTGAACGTCGAGCATCAGGCGGCCTCCTCGCCGAGATAGGCTTCCTTGACCTTGGGGTTGGCGCGGATTTCCTCCGGCGTGCCCGATGCGATGATCTGGCCGTAGACCAGCACCGAGATATGGTCGGCGAGGCCGAACACCACGCTCATGTCGTGCTCCACGATCAGGAGGGTGCGGCCTTCGGACAGGCGGCGGATCAGGTCGACCGCCTTCTCGGTTTCGGCGTGACTCATGCCGGCGGTCGGCTCGTCGAGCAGGATAACGTCGGCGCCGCCCGCGACCGTGATGCCGATTTCGAGCGCGCGCTGCTCGGCGTAGGTGAGCAGACCGGCGGGCACGTCGCGCCGCGATACGAGGCCGATGTCCTGCAGAATCTGCGCGGTGCGCTCGCGCACCTCGGGCAGGTTATCGACGTTCTTCCAGAACGCATAGCGATGGCCGGTCGCCCACAGCACGGCGCAGCGCAGGTTTTCCCACACCGTCATTTTCGCGAACACGTTGGTGACCTGGAACGAGCGCGACAGGCCGCGGCGGTTGATCTGGTAGGGCGGCAGCCCCGAGATCACCTGGTCACGCAGCAGAATGGTGCCGGAGGTCGGCGCCATATAGCCGCTGATGAGATTGAAGGTGGTGGACTTGCCGGCGCCGTTCGGGCCGATCAGCGCATGGCGTTCGCCTTGCGCGATCTTGAGGTTGATGTCGCGGATCACCTTGGTGACGCCGAAGTCCTTGTTCACTCCGCGCAGTTCGATGGCTGTGGTCATACGGCGATGCCCTTCTCGCGCGCTGCGGTGGTGGCGTCGTCCCATGCGCGGCCGACCATGGTCCAGGTACGGCGCGCGATCAGGAAACCGGCAACGATCAGGATCGCCGCGGTGACCCAGATCACCGGGTTCGCGGCGTTGAAGCCGACGCCGAAGGCGTGGATGTTGGGGTCTTCGTTCGGGTTCACGGTGAAGTGGACGATGGTCTCGATCGCAAGCGACAGTCCTGCCACCATGGCGAAGGTCGGCACGAACGCCATCGCGTACCACGGCAGCACCCGGGCGAGCGTGCCGCCGCGCCACAGCGGCCGGTGCATCATCAGAAGGCCGGTGAGGCCGCCGGGTGCGAACATCACCACGGCGATGAAGAACAGGCCGAAATAGAGCTGCCACACCTGGGTGAGGTCGCTGAGGGTCAGCGAAAGAAAGGTCACGAAAATCGCACCGACAATCGGGCCGATGAAAAAGCCGATGCCGCCGATATAGGTGGAGAACAGCACCGTTCCCGACTGCACCGCTCCGAGATAGGCCGAGTTGGCGATCTCGAAATTGATGGCGGCCAGCGCCCCGGCGATGCCGGCGAAGAAGCCCGAGAAGCAGAAGGCGATGTAACGTACGACGTGAGGATCGTAGCCGACGAACTGCACGCGTTCGGGATTGTCGCGGGTGGCGTTGCACATCCGCCCGAGCGGGGTGCGTGTCAGCGCGTACATCGCGACGATGCAGATCAGGGTCCAGGCCGCGACCAGATAGTAGATCTGGATCTGTGGACCGAAACTCCAGTCGAACACCCGGAACAGCTTGGTGCGGTTGGTCGACACGCCGACCTCGCCGCCGAAGAAGCTGCGCAGGATCAGGGCCGAGGAGGCGACCAGTTCGGCGACGCCGAGCGAAATCATCGCAAAGGCGGTGCCGCTGCGCTGGGTGGAGACCCAGCCCAGCAGGATTGCGAACACGAGACCGGCGAACCCGCCGATCAGCGGCACCAGCGGCAGCGGGATCGGGAATTTGCTGTGGCCGAGAATGTTCATCGCATGGACCGCGAGGAATCCGCCCAGCCCGTAATAGACCGCGTGGCCGAACGACAGCATCCCGGTCTGGCCGAGCAGGATGTTGTAGGACAGCGAGAAGATGATCGAGATTCCGATCAGGCTGAACGTCGTCAGCGATCCGCCGGACGAAAAGATCTTGGGAAGGATCAGGAAGACCACGGCGGTGGCGACCCACAGGCCATAGAACCGGACCTTGTCGGCGGCGCCGGGTTGCGGCGGGGCCACGCTGGCTGCGAGATCGGTCATGTTTCGCGCGTCCCCAGCAGGCCCATCGGGCGGAAGGTCAGGATCAGCACCAGCAGCACATACGGCATGATCGGCGCGATCTGGGCCACCGTCACATCCCAGATGTCGGCGACCCAGGTTTGGGCGTAGGCCGGGCTGAGCGGCCCGAAGATTTCGGAGAGCGAGCCGTTCATCGAGACCGCGAATGTCTGGACGAGGCCGATAAGAAGCGAGGCGATAAAGGCGCCGGGCAGCGAGCCGAGGCCGCCGACCACGACGACCACGAACAGGATCGGTCCCAGCAATCCGGCCATGTTCGACTGGGTGACCAGCGCCGGACCCGCGATCACGCCGGCCACGGCGGCGAGCGCCGTGCCGACGCCGAACACCAGCATGAACACGCGGCCCACATTGTGGCCGAGATGCGCGACCATGTGCGGATGGGTGAGGGCGGCCTGCACGATGAGGCCGATGCGCGTCTTCTTCAGCGTGACCAGCAGTCCGATGAAGATCGCGACCGAGATCAGCAGCATGAACACCTTGTAGGCGGGGTAGTTGGTCGAGAACACCGTGAAGGCGGGGAAATCCAGCGCGTCGGGAACGCGGAAATCCACCGGGCTCTTGCCCCAGATGATCTGGACGATTTCCTCGATCGCGAAGGCCAGGCCGAACGTGAACAGCAGTTCGGCGACGTGGCCGTTCTTGTGGACATGGCGCAGCCCGTAGCGCTCCACGCCCATGCCGATCAGTCCGGCCAGAAGGGGCGCGAAGATCAGCGCCGGCCAGAACCCGAACCAGCGGGCGATCTGGAAACCGAAGAAGGCGCCCAGCATGTAAAAGCTGGCATGGGCGAAGTTCAACACGCCCAGCATGCTGAAAATCACGGTCAGGCCGCTGGCCATCAGGAACAGCAGCATGCCGAACAGCACACCGTTCAGCGTCGATATGACGATCAGTTCAAGCATGGCAAGTCATCCCCCGAAACGTGCCATTCCCCGGAAGCGATGGTGCGCCGCCCCGACCGAGGCCGGGACGACGCAATCGTGACGACGTATCAGGGACGGTCCATCTTGCAGGTGGTGGGAATGACCGTCGCGTCGGTGTCGATCTTGGCGGCGAGCTTCCAGCCCCAGCCCGTGTGCTCTTCGTCGAACGGCTCCTTGTCGGTGCGTTCGCCGAACGAGGCGATATAGATCGGCTGGAAGAACTGGTGGTCGTCCTTGCGCATGAAGCCCTTGCCGCCGTCATAGACCTCGAATTCCATGCCTTCGAGAGCCTTGGCGACCTTCACCGGATCGAGCGACTTGGCTTTCTCGGCGGCCGCCTTGAACATCCGCATTTCGTTCACCGCGCGGGGATAGAACAGGCTGAAGTCGTACTTGGCGCGCAGCGCCTTTTCGAACTTGTTGGCCGGTTCATAGCCGAGGTTCGGAATGCCTTCCGCGACCTGGTAGACGAGGTGGTTGAGGCCGGTCTGCTTGATGGCGGTCGGGCCACCGGTGCCGCCGGCATAGTAGGTGTACCACTTGGCCTTCAGGCCGGCGTCAGCGGCGGCCTTGAGCAGCAGGGCGATGTCCTGGCCCCAGTTGCCGGTGATGACGGTGTCGGCGCCGGACGCCTTGATCTTGGCGATGTAGGGCGCGAAATCGGTGATCTTCAGCAGCGGATGCTTTTCGTCGCCGACGATCTCGATGTCGGGGCGCTTTTCCTTGAGCATCTTGCGGGCCGCGGTGCGCACCGCTTCACCGAACGAGTAGTCCTGATTGATCAGGTAGACCTTCTTGATGTCCTTCTGATCCTTCATGTAGTTGGTGAGCGCGGCCATCTTGATGTCCGAGTTCGCGTCCCAGCGGAAATGCCAGAAATTGCACTTCTCGTTGGTGAGGACCGGATCGACCGCGGCATAGTTGAAGTACAGGACTTCCTTGCCGGGGTTGCGTTCGTTGTGCTTGGCGACGAAGTCGGTCAGCGCGCCCGCCACCGACGAGCCGTTGCCCTGGGTCAGGAACCGGACACCGGAATCGATCGCTTTTTGCGCCTGGATCAGGCTTTCCTGCGCATTGACCTTGTTATCGTAGGGGACGATCTCGACCTTCTTGCCGAGGATGCCGCCCTGGGCATTGATCTCGTCCGCAAGAAACTGGAACGTTTTGAGGCCGACTTCGCCGATGCTGGCGCCGCCGCCGGACAGCGGGTCGATATAGCCGATCTTGACGGTATCCTCGGCATGCGCCGTGCCACCGAGCATCGGCAGCGCGAGTGCCGCTGCCAACATGAGTTTACGCATCAGTTTCCTCCCTTGGGTTTCCTCGATTTTATCGAAAGGTCGCGATTTCGCTCGCTAACCGTTTCCAATTATTGATGGGATTGTGGTCCAAGCATTCGCGCCCTGCAAGCCCACCGGCGCATCAAGAACGCGACCATCCTTAATTTGCTCGTATTGGGACAGACATGGTACAGCGTCTTCCGCAGAGCGGAAGGACCGTCTGCCCAAGATTGCGCCAGCCGCTCGATGGCAGGCAGGCGCGTCAGATTGCCTCGAATTTCTCAATCGGAGTCCCTTCACATGTCCGCCCTGAATTCGGAACGCCGCGTAGCGCTCATCACCGGCGTTACCGGCCAGGACGGTGCCTATCTTGCCGAGTATCTGCTGGGGCGCGGCTATGTCGTGCATGGCATCAAGCGGCGGTCGTCATCGTTCAACACCGCGCGCGTCGATCATCTGTACGAAGATCCGCACCAGAAGGACGTCCGGTTTCTGCTGCACTACGGGGACATGACGGATTCCACCAACCTGATCCGGCTGATGCAACAGATCAGACCGACCGAAATCTACAACCTTGCCGCGCAGAGTCACGTTGCCGTGAGTTTCGAGAGCCCCGAATACACGGCGAACGCCGACGCCATCGGCGTGCTCCGGCTGCTCGAGGCCATTCGCATTCTCGGAATGGAGAAGGACACGCGGTTCTATCAGGCGTCGACGTCGGAGCTTTACGGTCTGGTGCAGGAAGTTCCGCAGAAGGAGACGACGCCGTTCTACCCGCGGTCGCCCTATGCGGTTGCCAAGGTTTACGGCTACTGGATCACGGTGAACTATCGCGAGGCCTACGGCATCCATGCCTCGAACGGCATCCTGTTCAATCATGAGAGTCCGGTCCGCGGCGAGACGTTCGTCACCCGCAAGATCACGCGCAGCATCGCGCGGATCGAGGTCGGTCTCGAGGATACGTTGTATCTCGGCAATCTCGATGCCAAGCGCGACTGGGGCCATGCCCGCGACTACGTCGAGGGCATGTGGAAAATCCTTCAGATGGATGCGCCCGACGATTACGTGCTGGCGACCGGCGAAACCCGTTCGGTTCGCGAGTTTGTCGAGATCGCTCTCGGGGAAGTCGGACGCAGCATCGAGTGGCAGGGCAAGGGTGTCGACGAGATCGGCATCGATGCCAGGACCGGGAAGACCTTGGTCCGCGTCGATCCGGTCTATTTCCGGCCCACCGAAGTCGATCTTCTGATCGGCGACGCCAGCAAGGCGCACGCCAAACTCGGCTGGAAGCCGAAGACGCCGTTTGCGCAGCTGGTGAAGGAAATGGTCGCAAGCGATCTTGCCGAGGCCCGCCTGGAGACCGCGAATGGCAAGCACGCCGTTTGATCTTGCCGGCAAGACGGTTTACGTCGCCGGGCATCGCGGCATGGTCGGCTCGGCGCTTGTGCGCCGGCTGGCGCGCGAGAACGTCAAGGTCCTGACTGCAACGCGCGCCGAGGTCGATCTGCGCGACCAGAGTGCAGTCAATCGCTGGTTCGCGGCCAACCGGCCGCAGGTGGTGTTCCATGCCGCGGCGAAAGTCGGCGGCATCGTCGCCAACAACACGCTGCGCGGGGAGTTCATCTACGAAAACCTCGTGATCGCGACCAACGTGATCGATGCGGCGCGCGCGAACGGCGCGGAGAAACTGATGTTTCTCGGCTCGTCCTGCATCTATCCCAAACTCGCGCCGCAGCCGCTGCGCGAGGATTCGCTTCTCACCGGGCCGCTGGAGCCGACCAACGAACCCTATGCGATCGCCAAGATCGCCGGCGTCAAGCTGGTGGAAGCGTATCGCAGCCAGTATGGCAGCGACTTCATCAATGTGATGCCGACCAACCTCTACGGTCCCGGCGACAACTATCATCCCGAATACAGCCACGTCGTCGCGGCGCTGATCCGCCGTTTTCACGAGGCGAAAGAGACCAACGCGCCGAGCGTGGCGGTGTGGGGCACCGGCACGCCACGCCGCGAATTCCTTTATGTCGATGACATGGCCGATGCATGCATTCACCTGATGCGCAACTATTCCGGCGAGGGATTGATCAACATCGGCACCGGCGAAGACATCACCATCGCCGAATTCGCCCGCGTGGTGGCCCGGACCGTGGGGTATGAGGGCGAGATCACGTTCGATGCGTCGAGGCCCGATGGTACGCCGCGAAAGCTGCTCGATGTCAGCCGTCTCGCCAGCCTCGGCTGGAAAGCGACGATCCCGCTGGATGAGGGGATCAAGCTGGCCTATCGGGCTTTTTTGAATGAGCGGATGTAAGCTCAAGCGTCATGGCCGGGCTTGTCCCGGCCATCCACGTCTATCGTGCGGTGTCAAAGACGTGGATGCCCGCGACGAGCGCGGGCATGACGATCGGATGTGGAGCGCCTACCCCGCCTTGCGCGCGGCGGCCGGCTTCTTCACCGGCGCCTTGTCGATCGCCTCGTTGCCGATGATCTGATCGCGCGCGAGTTGGGCGATGTCATCCGCGCTCAGCCCCAGCACCTCGCGCAGCACTTCGTCGTTGTGCTGGCCGAGAGTCGGCGCAAGGCGCGTGATCGCGTAGGGCAACAGCGCGTCGCCCTCACGATAAGACACTGAAGGTTCGAGGTGCGGACCGATGAAGGCGCGGTCGCGGACCTGCCAGTGTCCGGTCGCCATCAGATGCGGATCGGCGGCAAGATCCTGCGGCAGGCGGGCGATGCCGGCCGGCACGCCGAGGCGCTGAAGCGTCATCATCGCGATGTCGGGGCGCACGTCGGCGAGCCACGCCCGGATCGCGACGTCGATGCGGTCTTCCTCGCTGCGGCGCCCTTCGGCGGTGGCCAGCGCCTTGTCGGCGGCAAGGTCGGGCCGCCGCATCGCCTTGCACAGCGCCTGCCATTCCTCGTCGCTGCGCACCGCGAGCGTCAGCCATTGATCGATCCCGAGGCATGGAAAGCAGCCGTGCGGCGCATATTCGGGATGGCGGTTGCCGAGGCGCGGGCCGGTGGTGCCGGTGGCGGACTGTTCGAGGATCGACGGCGCGCCCAGCGGCAGCATGCATTGCACCTGCGACAGGTCGATATGCTGGCCTTCGCCAGTGTTCTTCTGGTGCATGAGGCCGACCATCATCGCCGCCGCGGCATTGAGGCCGCCGATCGGATCGCCGAGCGCGGTGTGCAGCATGGTCGGCGGGTCTTCCTCGCTTCCGGTGACCGAGGGCAGGCCGGAGGCCTGCTCGAGGGTGGAGCCGTAGGCCCGCACGCCGCTCCATGCTCCCTTCATGCCGAACGCCGGCATGGTGACAACGACGGCGCGGGGATTGAGCTTGAGGATCGCATCGACGCCGAGGCCGAGGCGCGGCATCACGTCGGCGGCGTAATTGTCGATGACGCCGTCCGCGCCTGCGATCAGGTCCTTGAGCAGCGACAGGCCAGCTTCCCGTGTGAGGTCGAGGGTGATGCCGCGCTTGTTGCGGTTGTAATACTGGAACCAGTGGGTTTTCTCGTACGTCCGCTCCTCGTGATAGGGCGGGCGGGTGTCGGTGCCGCGAAACCAGTCGGGATACTGGCACGACTCGACCTTGATGATGTCGGCGCCGAGATCTGCGAGTTGGCGTGTCGCGCTCGGTCCGGCCCAGCCCATGGTCAGGTCGATGATGCGTACGCCCTTGAGCGGCTGCGGATCGTTGGCGGTCGCAGCACGCGTGGCGCCGCGCGTGCGCGCGGAGAAGGTCTTGCCGTCCTGTTCGCCGGCGCGCGGGGCAGGGCCATTCGGTTTCGGCAGCGTGCGCGTCAGATGCTGCGGCAAAACCGGCCCTTCGAACGATTTGTCGCCGATGCTGACCGGGCCGAACGCGCCGCGCTCGCGCTGCACCTCCTGCTCCAGCAACTCCTTCATGTCCGGCACCACCGCGAGCGGCAGCCGCAATTCGATGCCGCGCTGGAACCACTCCATCGCGGTCTTGTGCAGCAGCACCGGGCGGATGATCGCGCCGAGTTCGTCGGCATGAACGAAACGGCCGATGGTCGCCGAGTATTTCGGCTCCTTGGCGAGTTCGGGCAGTTCGATCATGTCGCAGAACGCCTTCCACTGCGCGGGCGTCACCACGGTGACGCCGAGCCATCCGTGCTTGGTGTGGAAGTTGCCGCTGGGATAACCGCGGCCGAACCGGTTGATGCCGGGGCGCGGACGGCTGAAGCCGGATTCCAGCGCAAGGCCGGTGTCGAATTCGCTGATCTGCAGCAGCGCCTCGAAATTGCTCATCGCAAAGCGCCGCGCGCCGTGGGCATTGCCATACAGTCCGGCGAGCGTCGGGATGAAGGCGGTGATGCCGCCGACCACGCCGGTCTGGCCGTCGCGCGGCAGCACCGGCGGGCCCTCGACGTGGCCGACGAGCTTGACGAGGCCGGCGAGGCTGCGCGCCACCGCTTCGGTGACCTGATAATCGCGGTAGGGACCGTATTCGCCGAACCATGAAATCGCGGTGATCGCCAGCCCCGGCATGTCCTTGCGCAATTGCGCGTGCGACAGCGGCGAGGCCTCGATGACGGTGGGATGCCGCGCGTCGAGCAGGAGGTCGGCGCTTTCAAGCAGGGCGGCGATCCGGCGCGCCCCGTCCGGCGTTTCAGGATCGGCGGTGATGCTGGCCTTGTTGGTGTTGAGCCATGCGAAATGCAGGCTCTCGGGCGAGCCGCCGCCGACGTCGATGACCGGCACGGTGCGGCGGCCGGGATCGCCGCCGGGCGGCTCGATCTTGATGACTTCGGCGCCGAAATCCGCGAACAGCTTGCCGCAATAGCCGAGCGTATCCCCCGTTCCAAGTTCGACCACACGAAATTTCGACAGGGGCAAATCGGGCATGAATTTCCATCCGTTTGTTGGCGCGCAACACGTTTCGGTTGCGTTCGGGTTTGCGGATGGAATGTTACCGGCGGATTTCAGAACCTCAACCTGTCTTGTGGCGGGGCGGGGTCTTGTTCAGCGCAAGGGCCATGGCGCTGATCAGCGGCTTCATGAAGAAGGCTTCGTTGGCCGGATAGATGTCGGTGCGAAGGCCATGCTCCTTGAGCTCGTTTGAGACCACGGGGCCGACCGATGCGATCGGCGTGCGTTCGAGGCCGGCGCGCAGCCGTTCCTCGCGTCCATGTTTGGCGGCGACCTCGACAAGGCGGCGGACCTGTCCCGAACTGGTCAGCGCGATCGCATCGACGTGACCGGCGACCATCTCGTCGATCGCCGCCACGATGTTGGTGTCGGCCGCTTCGGCGTCATAGACATAAGGCAACACGGGATCGACTTCGGCGCCGTAACCTTCAATCGCCTTGATCAGCTTCGTATGGTCCTTGTCGGGATAAAGCTGCAATCCGAGGCGATGGCCTTTGACATCCGCGCGCGACAGTAGCGCCGCCATACCCTCGGAGGTCGGCGTCTCGGTGGTGATCTGCGCTTCGAGCCCGATCTCGCGCAACGCCCGGCCGGGCTTCGGCCCGCGCGCGAAGGTGCGGGATTTGCCGAGGGCGGCGATGAACGGCTGCTCGACGTCCATTTTTCTCACCACCTTCATCAGCCGCCGCAGGCCCTCGCCGGTCATCAGCACGAGGTCGTCGAACGGGCGCTCGATGGCGCGTCGGATCCACGCCTCGATCGGCGTGGGATCGGGCGCGTCATGGATGGTGAACATGGGGCATTGCAGGACGCTCGCGCCCTGCTCCTGCAGCAGGCGGGAGAACTGCGCTTCCTCGCGTGTCTCCAGAATCAGAATCCGGTAGCCGTTCAGCCTATCTGCCATGAGCCTGATCCTGCGCCTTTGCCTCTCGGCCGGGTCGCGCCGCGAGGCGGCGGTGTCCCGAAATGACATATAATTCTTTGGTCTCGTGACCCTATTGTGGTCGCTGGCAGGATTGGCGCAAGAGGGCGGCGGTGTTAGAGGGATGCAGCCTTTATTTCCAGCCTTCCAGCGACGCTTATCAGAAGTTCAAAATGTCCCAGCAGCAGTTCGTCCTGACCCTGTCGTGCCCGGATCGGCCCGGCATCGTGTCGGCGGTGTCCACTTTCCTGTTCGCCAACGGCCAGAACATCCTCGACGCCCAGCAATACGACGACACCGAAACCGGCAATTTCTTCATGCGGGTGATGTTCAACCCGACGTCCGGGACCTCGGACCTCGCCACGCTGCGCGCGGGCTTCGGGGCGATTGCCCAGCCTTTCGGCATGGAATGGCAGATGCGCGACCGCTCCACCCATCACCGCGTGCTGCTGATGGTGTCGAAGTTCGATCACTGCCTCGCCGACATTCTCTATCGCTGGCGGCACACCGAACTGCCGATGATCCCCACCGCGATCGTCGCCAACCATCCGCGCGAGACCTATCGCCATATCGAGTTCGGCGACATTCCTTTCCACTATCTGCCGATCACGCGGGAGACCAAGGCCGAACAGGAAGCCGAGGTCTGGAAACTGATTCAGGAGACCGGAAGCGATCTGGTGGTGCTGGCGCGCTACATGCAGGTACTGTCCGACGACTTCGCGGCCAAACTGTCGGGGCGCTGCATCAACATCCACCATTCATTCCTGCCGGGCTTCAAGGGCGCCAAGCCCTACCATCAGGCCCATGAGCGCGGGGTGAAGCTGATCGGCGCCACGGCCCATTACGTCACCGGCGATCTCGACGAGGGGCCGATCATCGATCAGGACGTCGAGCGCATCAGCCATCGCGATTCGCCGGAGAATCTTGTCCGCAAGGGCAGCGACATCGAGCGCCGGGTGCTGGCCCGCGCGCTGCGTTATCACCTCGAGGACCGGGTGATCCTGAACGGCCGCAAGACGGTGGTATTTACCGACTGAGTTCTGGCATTTTTGACGGTCGGACGTGCGCAACTGCACCCGGTCTGCTCGAAAAGCCATGCGCTTCGTTGCAGTGCAATGTGATCGTCATCAATCGATGGTCGGATTGGCGCACGGCCATTTGCCGCTTACACATTTGCGGCCTACACAGTCGTTCGGCGGATCGCCCACGATCTGTGCGGCGGTCCGGGCGGTACGAGGCCTTGCGCTTTGCACCCGCTCGAGAATTTCAGCTAGGATAAAAACAACGGCCGGGCACACGGCCTTGGCACGATGACCTGAGGGAGAAGGTTGATGTTCGCTCGTCCGACAAAATTGATGATGGCTGTGGCGGGTGCCGCGCTGCTTGCGGCAGGGATGTCCGCGGCGCAGGCGCAGGACACGGTCAAGATCGGTCTGATCCTGCCGATGACCGGCGGCCAGTCCTCGACCGGCAAGCAGATCGACAACGCCGTCAAGCTCTACATGAAGCAGCATGGCGACACCGTCGCCGGCAAGAAGATCGAAGTCCTGCTTAAGGACGACGGCACCGTTCCCGACAACACCAAGCGCGCGGCGCAGGAACTGATCGTCAACGACAAGGTCAACGTCATCGCCGGTTTCGGCATCACCCCGTCGGCGCTGGCGGCGGCGCCGCTCGCCACTCAGGCCAAGGTGCCGGAAATCGTGATGGCGGCGGGCACCTCGATCATCACCGAGCGTTCGCCCTATATCGCGCGCACCAGCTTCACCCTCGGCCAGTCGTCGATCATCATCGGAGACTGGGCGGCCAAGAACGGCATCAAGAAGGTCGTGACCCTGACCTCGGACTACGCGCCGGGCAACGACGCGCTGAAGTTCTTCAAGGATCACTTCACCGCCGCCGGCGGCCAGATCGTCGAGGAAGTGAAGGTTCCGCTGGCCAACCCGGACTTCGCGCCGTTCCTGCAGCGCATGAAGGACGCCAAGCCGGACGCGGTGTTCGTGTTCGTGCCGGCCGGGCAGGGCGGCATCTTCATGAAGCAGTATGCCGAGCGCGGCCTCGACAAGAGCGGCATCAAGGTGATCGGGCCGGGCGACGTCATGGATGACGACCTGCTGAACAGCATGGGCGACGCCGCGATCGGCGCGGTGACCGCGCACATCTATTCGGCCGCGCATCCCTCGCAGATGAACAAGGATTTCGTCGCGGCCTATGAGAAGGCCTATGGCCAGCGTCCGGGCTTCATGGCGGTCGGCGGTTACGACGGCATCCACCTGATCTACGAAGCGCTCAAGAAGACCGGCGGCAAGGCCGACGGCGACTCGCTGATCGCGGCGATGAAGGGCATGGCCTGGGAAAGCCCGCGCGGCCCGATCTCGATCGATCCCGAGACCCGCGACATCGTGCAGAACGTCTACATCCGCAAGGTCGAGAAGGTGAACGGCCAGCTCTACAATGTGGAGTTCGAGACCTTCAAGGCCGTCAAGGATCCGGGCAAGACGAAGAAATGAGATCGAGGCAGGTCACCTGATCGGTGGGTTGCCCTTCACCCCAATCTTCTCCCCGCATAAGAGCGTTCGTCTTCGACGAGCTATGCGGGGAGAGGAAATGTTCGGTTCTCCTCTCCCCGTTCACGGGGAGAGGTCGGATGGCGAAGCCATCCGGGTGAGGGGCTTCTCGATGCTCTCCAGATTCTATAACTGGCCGTCCTCACCCAGAGCTGCTTTGACATGACCACGCTGTTCACCATCCTGTTCGACGGTATCGCCTACGGCATGCTGCTGTTCGTGCTGTCGTGCGGGCTCGCGGTGACACTCGGCCTGATGAATTTCGTCAACCTCGCCCATGGCGCGTTCGCAATGGCCGGCGGCTACGTCTGCGCGCTGATCGTCAACAGCTACGGCGTGCCGTTCTTCGCCGCGCTGCCGGTGGCGTTTCTCGCCAGCGCGCTGCTCGGCATCGTGATGGAGCGTGGCGTCTATCGCTACATGTACGGCCGCAGCCATCTCGATCAGGTGCTGTTCACCGTCGGCCTCGTGTTCATGTCGGTGGCGGGCGTCGACTACTTCATGGGGTCGACCCAGGTGTTCGTGCAACTGCCGGACTGGTTGCACGGCCAGATCAATCTTTTCGGCATCGGCGTCGGCCGCTATCGCCTGATGATCATTGTGATCTGCGGCCTCCTGACCGTCGCGCTGCAACTGATCCTGTCGCGCACGCGCTTCGGCAGCCGGTTGCGTGCCGCGGTGGATGATCCGCGCGCGGCCAGCGGTCTCGGCATTAACGTGCCGCAGGTGTTCGCGCTGACATTCGCGTTCGGCTCCGGCCTTGCGGGATTGGGCGGCGCGCTCGGCGCGGAGATTCTCGGCCTCGATCCGACATTTCCGCTCAAGTTCCTGATCTACGTCCTGATCGTGGTCGCGGTCGGCGGTACATCGACCATGACCGGGCCGTTCCTTGCCGCGCTGCTGCTCGGCATCGGCGACGTCGCCGGAAAATATTATGTGCCCAAGCTCGGCGCGTTCGTGATCTATGCGATGATGATCGTGCTGCTGTTGTGGAAGCCGCACGGCCTGTTCGGCCGTACGGCGGCGCGCTAGGGCGGCGACGATGCAGCATCATCCGCTCGCTCAACGGTTCGCCGAACTGGCGCGCTGGCGCTGGAGCGAAACCATATTCTGGCTGTGCGCGGCCGCCACCATCGTGGTGTTTCCCAACCGCTATCTCATTCTCACCGAAATGGCCTGGCTCGCGCTGTTCGCGCTGTCGCTCGACCTGATCCTCGGCTATGCCGGTATCGTCTCGCTGGGCCATGCGGCGTTCTTCGGCGTCGGCGCCTATACGGCGGGGCTGCTCGCGGTCCATGGCGCGATCCCGCAACCGGTGCTGGCGCTGCTGGTGGCGGGCGTTGCCGCGGCGGTGCTCGGGTTCTTCACCAGTTTTCTGATCATCCGCGGGTCGGACCTCACGCGCCTGATGGTCACGCTCGGCATTGCGCTATTGCTGCGCGAACTCGCCAACCGCTTTTCCAACATCACCGGCGGTTTCGATGGCCTGCAGGGCATCATGATGGAGCCGCTGCTCGGCCTGTTCGCGTTCGACATCTTCGGACGGACCGCCTTCATCTATTGTCTGGTGGTGCTGTTCCTTCTGTTTCTGGTGGCGCGGCGGCTGGTGCATTCGCCGTTCGGCCTGTCGCTGCGCGCGATCAAGAACAATCCGCTGCGCGCCGCCGCCGTCGGCATTCCGGTCAACCGCCGCCTGATCGCGATCTACACCATCGCCGCGTTCTATGCCGGCATCGCAGGCGGGCTGTTCACCCAGAGCACCGCGCTCGCCACCCTCGACGTGTTTTCGTTCGAGCGGTCGGCGGACCTCCTGCTGGTGCTGGTGCTCGGCGGCACCGGCTATCTCTATGGCGGGCTGATCGGCGCGGTGGCGTTTAAACTGCTGCAGGAATTCTTTTCCGCGATCACGCCGCAATACTGGCAGTTCTGGATCGGACTGGTGCTGGTGATCGTGGTGCTGATCGGACGCGAGCGCATCCACCGCTGGGTTGAGTGGGGACCGCGCCAGATCGGAAAGCTGTTCGGCAAGGACACCGCGCCCCGCATGTCGGACGGGGGCGCGTCATGAGCGTCGCGCTCGAAACCGTCGGCCTCAACAAGACGTTCGGCGCGTTCGCCGTCACCCAGAACCTGTCGCTGAAGGTCGAGGCCGGCGCGCGCCATGCGCTGATCGGTCCCAACGGCGCCGGCAAGACCACGGCGATCAACCTGTTGACCGGCGTGCTCAAGCCCAACAGCGGCCGTATCCTGCTGGAAGGCAGCGACATCACCGCGCTGCCGGTGCACAAGCGCGTTTTGCGCGGGTTGTCGCGCACCTTCCAGATCAACCAGTTGTATCCCGACCTCACGCCGCTCGAGACCGTCGGCCTCGCGGTGTCGGAGCGCAGGGGCCATGGTGGCGACTGGTGGCGGCGGCTCGGCACCAACGCGGAGATCAACGATGAGATCGCGCAGCATCTGTCGCGCTTCCATCTGCTCGACGTGATGAACGAGCGCACCGCCACGTTGCCCTATGGCAAGCAGCGGCTTCTGGAGATCGCGGTGGCGATCGCCACCGGGCCGCGCGTGCTGCTGCTCGATGAACCTGCGGCCGGCGTGCCGGAAAGCGAGCGCCATGACATTCTCGCGGCGGTGGCGAGCCTGCCGCGTGACGTCACCGTGCTGCTGATCGAGCACGACATGGATCTGGTGTTTTCGTTCGCCGACCGCATTTCGGTGATGGTGGCAGGCTCGATCCTGGTCGAGGGCACGCCCGATGAAGTGGCGCGCGATCCGCGCGTCAAGGCGGTGTATCTCGGGGAGGGCGCCGATGCCTGACCTGCTGTCCATCGAGGGGTTGCGCGCCGGTTACGGCGAGGCGGTGGTGCTGCCGCAGTTGACGCTGAGCCTCGGCGAAGGGCAGGTGCTGGCGCTGCTCGGGCGCAACGGCACCGGCAAGACCACGCTGATCAATTCCATCGTCGGCGTCACCCGCCGTTTCGGCGGCACGATCCGTGTCGGCGGGAACGACATCACGCGATTGCGCGCCGATCAGCGTGCCCGCGCCGGGATCGGCTGGGTGCCGCAGGAGCGCAACATCTTCCGCTCCCTGACCGTCGAAGAGAACATGAGCGCTGTGGCGCAGCCGGGGCCATGGACCATCGCGCGGGTCTACGAGATGTTTCCCCGTCTTGGCGAGCGGCGGAGGAATTTCGGCAACGAACTCTCCGGCGGCGAGCAGCAGATGCTGGCGATTGGCCGCGCGCTCACGCTCAATCCGAAAGTCCTGCTGCTCGATGAGCCGACCGAAGGCCTCGCGCCGATCATTGTCGAGGAACTGCTGCGCGCGCTGGGCGAGATCACCCGCGCCGGCGGCACCTGCTCGATCATCGTCGAGCAGAACGCGCAAAAGATTCTGGGGCTGGCGGACCGGGCCGTGATACTGGATCGTGGAGCGATCGTGCATGATGCGTCCAGCGCGGAACTCAAGGCCGATCCGGCGGCGCTGGAACGCCACCTCGGCGTCGCAGGCGCGTCCGACAGGCACAATCACGCCTGACCGAATTCAACCGCATACGGGAGACAACAACCATGCAAAGAACCAGACCTCCGTTCCGCGCCGATGAAGTCGGAAGCCTGCTGCGCCCGCCGCGCATCAAGGAAGCCCGCGCCAAACTGGAGAAGGGCGAGATTGCGCCGGACGAACTGCGCCGCATCGAAGACATCGAGATCGAGAAGGTCGTTCACAAACAGCAGCAGATCGGACTGAAACTGGCGACCGACGGCGAATTCCGCCGCTCGTGGTGGCACTTCGATTTCCTCGCCAAGCTCACCGGCTGCGAACTCTACCATCCGGACGCCGGCATCCAGTTCGCCGGCGTGCAGACGCGCCACGACAACGTCCGCGTCATCGGCAAGGTCGATTTTCCGGATGACCATCCGATGCTCGATCACTTCCGCTTTCTCAAGAAGCATTGCGACGTTGCCGGCGTCACCGCGAAGATGACCATTCCGTCGCCGGCGGTGCTGCATTTCCGCGGCGGCCGCAACGCCATTTCCAGGGATGTTTATCACGACCTCGAGCCGTTCTTCGAGGATCTCGCCAAAACCTATCGCAAGGCGGTGAAGGCGTTCTATGACGCCGGCTGCCGCTATCTGCAGTTCGACGACACCGTGTGGGCCTATCTGTGCTCGCCGGACGAACTCGACAAGGTGCGCAAGCGCGGCGAGAATCCGGATCATTTCCAGGAAACCTACGCCCGCGTGATCAACTACGCGATCGCCGAGCGTCCGAGCGACATGGTGATCACCACCCACGTCTGTCGCGGCAATTTCCGTTCGACCTGGATTTCGTCCGGCGGCTATGAGCCGGTGGCGGAAACGCTGCTCGGCCGCATCAATTACGACGGCTATTTCCTCGAATACGATTCCGAGCGCGCCGGTGGTTTCGAGCCGCTGCGGTTCCTGCCCAAGGGTGACAAGATCGTGGTGGTCGGCGTCATCACCTCGAAATTCGGCGAACTCGAGAGCAAGGACGCGGTGATGGCGCGGATGAAGGAGGCGTCGAAGTTCGTCGATCTCGATCAGCTTGCGATTTCGCCGCAATGCGGATTCGCCTCGACCGAGGAAGGCAACATCCTCAGCGAGGATGAGCAATGGGCGAAGCTGAAACTCGCCGTCGATGTCGCGCAGGAGTTGTGGGGCAAGTAAGGCGGTTGAGGATTTGTCATGGCCGGGCTTGTCCCGGCCATCCACGCCTTCTTACTGAATCACGTCAAGACGTGGATGGCCGGAATAAATCCGGCCATGACGCGCGGCTAGGTTGGGCACGATTCGAGCGCTCTAAAAGCGGTTCCATGATGCATCGCGAGATTGCACGGGAACCGCTTTTTCTCAGGAACAGAAAAACCCCGCCTGTGTTGATGTTTTGCACGACACAGGGAGACGCACAGATGAAGAAATTCTTGAGCGCTGTTTTGGCAGCAGGACTGATTGCCGGCGTGTCCGGCATGGCTTCGGCGGAGGGCATGAAGAAGAACGACTCCATGCACAAGTCGAATTCGATGATGAAGAAGGACCAGCCGGGGACGGTGACACCCCGCACCACTGGCTCGTCCGGAACGTCGAAACCGACTGCGGCTCCGCAGACGACGCCAGCCCAGCCGATGGGCAAGGGGTCCAACGCCGAGACGCCCAAGAAGTAAGACAAGAACTGGTGCGATCGTGATGCCGGGCGCAACGGCGCGTGGCATCGCTGGTCGGATCTCCAACCGCTGCCGGCCGGTCCGGCAGCGGTTTTTTATTTGTGTTTGTCCATGGTGCTGAAGCGCAGCACGACATTTCCGCCGCCGTCGATCAGCAGAAGTTTGGTGTGCTCGATGCGCCAGGATTTCACCGTCGCGAGCGCGGCGTGGAATTTGTTGTCCTGGTTCATCACCGCCGGCGCGCAGGCCATGCGCGTTCCGGCCATCGGGCCGAACGTGATCGCGTCGCCCTTCACCGTCGCGGTTCCCATGTAGCGGTTGCATCCGCCCGTGCCGCTCACCTTGCCGTCGGCACCGAGTGCGAGCGTGGTCTGCAAGCGGTCGATGACGCCGCCGCCATTGATGTCTTCGGCAAGCCAGTGGCCGTGTGGCGAAGCGGCATTGGCGCTCGCAGGAAGAGCGACGACGAAGGCCGCGAGAATGGCGAGGCAAATTTTGGGAAGCATGAATGAAATCCCGAGGTACATGCGCTGTGAATACGAATGCCCACCCACGAATGCGAAACGATACGGCCATTTCAAGGCGCTAAATTGCTGTGAGTGACGGCTTTCAAAGGTGGGCAGAAGGTGGTAGGAAGCTCGCCGCACAAGGGCTCTGCCCACCATTTTCTGCCCACTCGAGGCCTGCCCACCGCTCGCATGAGAAACGATCCGCTGCTCGCACAGATCTCGGACTACTGCCGCCAGGCAGGCATGGCCGAGTCGACGTTCGGCCGGCATGCCGTCAATGACGGCAAGCTGGTGCAGCGCCTGCGCGAGGGCAAGCGTATCACCGTCGATACGCTGGAGCGCATTCACGCTTTCCTCGGCGACAGCGCCCCGGTGCCGCGGCCGCCCGAGCCGCCGATCGAACGGCGCGATCCGCGCGGCAATTTCCGTTTCTTCGAGAACCGGCAGAAGTATCTGTTGTTCGTCCATACCTGCAGCGAGAAGCGCGTGATCGCCCAGCGCGTCGCGCTCGAGCTTGGCAGCATCCACCCGCGGCCGCCGGCGCTGCGGGTGTTCGACGCCGGGATGGGCGATGGCACCGTGCTGGCGCGGGTGATGCGGGCGATGCACGGCCGTTTCCCGCACATGCCGTTTTATGTCGCGGGCAAGGAAATCAGCCTCGAGGACGTTCGGCTTACGCTGGACAAGGTGCCGGACCGGCTGTTCGAACATCCCGCCACGGTGTTCGTGCTGACCAACATGAATTACGCCGAGGCGCCGTGGCTGACGCCGAAATCGCCTGCCGCCGCCGCCGGCATGATCTGGCGCGAGGTGGCGCTGACCGGCAATTCTTCCGGAGATTTCGAAGCGCAGATCGCGGAACTCGAACCGTTCATCGAGGACAACTGGCGCGCGAGCGTGTCGCCGCGCTCGGGCATGCCGGTCTATGAGCGGCCGGTGGTGATCGTGCTCTACCGCGAGGATCATCGCTTTCTGCTCGATTCGATCATTCCGCGTGCGGGGAAGGTCGAAGCCAATTTCGACCTGGTCATCGCGTCGCAGCCCTACCGGGCCAAGTCCTCGCTGAATTTCCGCGCCAAGAAGATCATCGCCCCTCTGGCGCGCGCGCTGCGGGCGGGCGGGCGGCTGATAGGAATTCACTCATACGGCCACGATCCCGGCATGGAGATCGTGCAGTCGGTGTGGCCGGGGGAAAATCCTTTTTCCCTCAGCCGTCACGAAATGTTGCGCGCAGTCAAATACGAACTGGGTTCGAGTGCGCGCGATCTTAACTTTAATGCTTACGCCGATAACCGTTCGATCTTCCGATACGATATGGAGGCGCTGCCCAACGAAGTCACCGGCCCGATCGGGACGTCAACGGCCTTTGCAGCCTGGAACGCGGCGGTGTATGTCGCTCAGGTCGAAGATGACCGCTTGACGGAAGTCACCCAGAGCGGCCGCTATCTCGATGCCACACGGGACGTTCTGCGCAAGCATAACGGGTTGTGGTTCTACGACGAGTCATACGTCATCTCGCGTCGCCGCGACTGACGATCCAGAGAAATTCATGTCACCAGCCGCAGCGATGAAGCGAGAAGGGATTGTTTGATGCGCGCGTCCTATCTGTTCACAAGTGAATCGGTTTCCGAAGGTCATCCGGACAAGGTCTGCGACCGTATCTCGGACGAGATCGTCGATCTGTTCTTCCGCGAAGGACCGAAGGCGGGCATCGACCCGTGGGCGATCCGCGCCGCGTGCGAAACCCTCGCCACCACCAACAAGGTCGTCGTCGCCGGCGAAACCCGCGGTCCGGCCTCGGTCACCAACGACCAGATCGAAGCGGTGATCCGCGGCGCCATCAAGGATATCGGCTACGAGCAGGACGGCTTCCACTGGAAGACCTGCGACATCGAGATCCTGCTGCATCCGCAGTCGGCCGACATCGCGCAGGGTGTCGATGCCATGCAGCCCGGCACCAACAAGGAAGAGGGCGCCGGCGACCAGGGCATCATGTTCGGTTATGCCTCCAACGAGACGCCGGAACTGATGCCGGCGCCGATCTTCTATGCTCACAAGATCCTGCGCCTGATCGCGGAAGCGCGCCACAACGGCACCGAAAAGGTGCTCGGCCCCGACTCCAAGAGCCAGGTCACCGTGCAGTATGAAAACGGCAAGCCGGTCGGCGTGCGCGAGATCGTGGTGTCGCACCAGCATCTGATCGAGGACATGAGCTCGAACCAGGTGCGCGAGCGTGTCGAGCCTTACGTGCGCAAGGCGCTGCCGGAGGGCTGGATCACCGACAAGACGATCTGGCACATCAACCCGACCGGCAAGTTCTTCATCGGCGGTCCCGACGGCGACGCCGGCCTGACCGGCCGCAAGATCATCGTCGACACTTACGGCGGCGCGGCCCCGCACGGCGGCGGCGCCTTCTCCGGCAAGGACTCGACCAAGGTGGACCGTTCGGCCGCCTACGCCGCGCGTTATCTCGCCAAGAACATCGTGGCGGCGGGCCTTGCCGACAAGGCGACGCTCCAGCTCGCTTACGCGATCGGCGTGGCGCGTCCGCTGTCGATCTACATCGACACTCACGGCACCGGAAAGGTGCCGGAGGACAAGCTCGAGGCGATCGTTGCGGAATCGATGGACCTGACGCCGCGCGGCATCCGCAAGCATCTCGACCTCAACAAGCCGATCTATGCCCGCACCGCCGCTTACGGCCATTTCGGCCGTCAGCCCGACGCCGACGGCGGTTTCTCGTGGGAGAAGACCGACCTCGCCGCCAAGCTGAAGAGCGCGGTGTGATCAACCACTCAGGGCGTCATGGCCGGGCTCGTCCCGGCCATCCACGTCCTGATGTAGACCCAGGAAGACGTGGATGCCCGGCACAACGCCGGGCATGACGAAATCGAAATTGCGGATTGTGTGCCGTTGCACCGACCCGCCCCGAATAAGGATAGTCACATGACCACCGCCACCGACTACATTGTTGCCGACATCGGCCTGGCCGATTTCGGCCGCAAGGAAATCTCGCTCGCCGAAACCGAAATGCCGGGCCTGATGGCGACGCGCGAGGAATACGGCCCGAAGCAGCCCCTGAAGGGTGCGCGCATCGCCGGCTCGCTGCACATGACGATCCAGACCGCGGTGCTGATCGAAACGCTGAAAGCGCTCGGCGCCGACATCCGCTGGGTGTCGTGCAACATCTATTCGACGCAGGATCACGCCGCGGCCGCGATCGCCGCCGCCGGCATTCCGGTGTTCGCGGTGAAGGGCGAGACGCTGAAGGACTACTGGGATTACACCGCCAAGCTGTTCGACTGGCACGGCGGCGGCCATCCCAACATGATCCTCGATGACGGCGGCGACGCCACGATGTACGTCCACCTCGGCCTGCGCGCCGAGAACGGCGACACCGCGTTCCTCGACAAGCCGGGCTCCGAGGAAGAAGAAGTGTTCTTCGCGCTGCTCAAGAAGCAGCTCAAGGAAAAGCCGAAGGGCTACTTCAAGGCCATCGCCGACAGCATCAAGGGCGTGTCGGAAGAGACCACCACGGGCGTTCATCGTCTTTACGACATGCAGAAGGCCGGAACGCTGCTGTGGCCGGCGATCAACGTCAACGACTCGGTCACGAAGTCGAAGTTCGACAATCTTTATGGTTGCCGTGAATCGCTGGTGGACGGCATCCGCCGCGGCACCGACGTGATGATGAGCGGCAAGGTCGCGATGGTCGCGGGCTTCGGCGACGTCGGCAAGGGCTCGGCGGCGTCGCTGCGCCAGGCCGGCTGCCGCGTGCTGGTCTCCGAAGTCGATCCGATCTGCGCGCTGCAGGCGGCGATGGAAGGCTACGAAGTGGTGACCATGGAAGACGCCGCGCCGCAGGCCGACATCTTCGTCACCGCCACCGGCAACAAGGACATCATCACCATCGACCATATGCGCGCGATGAAGGATCGCGCCATCGTCTGCAACATCGGCCACTTCGACAACGAGATTCAGGTCGCGACCCTGAAGAACCTGAAGTGGACCAACATCAAGCCGCAGGTCGACGAGATCACCTTCGCCGACGGCAAGCGCATGATCCTGCTGTCCGAAGGCCGCCTCGTGAACCTCGGCAACGCGATGGGCCATCCGTCCTTCGTGATGTCGGCCTCGTTCACTAACCAGACGCTGGCGCAGATCGAACTGTTCGCCAACAACAAGGACGGCAAGTACAAGAAGGAAGTCTATGTGCTGCCGAAGGCGCTCGACGAAAAGGTCGCCCGCCTGCACCTCGCCAAGATCGGCGTCAAGCTCACCGAGCTGCGCAAGGATCAGGCCGATTACATCGGCGTGAAGGTGGAAGGCCCGTTCAAGTCGGATCACTACCGCTATTGATCCGCGCGGGAACAGGAGCGTGGATGGCCGGAATAAACCCGGCCATGGCGATCCGAAGAAACAAAAGCCCCGGAGCGATCCGGGGCTTTTTCTGTTGCGACGGTTCGTATCGCGTTGCGCAAGGGCGCCGGGTGAACTCTCCGGCCCCCGGTGCCCGGAAGTTTATTCGATCGCCGCTCGCCATGGCGCGCGAAGGATGTTAAAGCGCGCCAAAGCCACCAACCCGACAGGACCGCATATGACGCACGCCTTTTCCAAGGACGACGATGTTCGCCATCATGCACAGGGGCCGCAGGGCCGCGCCGACAGCAGCTCATCCAACATCTACACGGTGGTCGCGCGCATGCCGGTGGAATCCGATGGGCGGCTGCGCTATCGCATCCGCAGCAAGACCGAGAACGTCGAGCGCGTCGTGACCGAGGATCAGCTGAGCCGTCTGCTCTGAGTTTGGATGCATCGAGAGCGGAGTTCGCGAGGCCGGAGCGCTTCGCCAGCCGCTTTGTGCGCCGCCAATCGAACACAATTGAGTCCTTGCTTTACGCCGGACGCGTGCTACACGTGGCGCATTCGATAGTTGGCATTGCATTTGTTAAGCGCCCTTCGGCCTCTTTCCAAAGACATCGCTGGTGATTGGATAGAACCGCGCGACGTCGCGCGGGCAGGCGCGCGTGCGCGAAAGGCAAATGACATGACGACAGGTACTGTGAAGTGGTTCAATGGCCAGAAGGGTTTTGGCTTCATTCAGCCGAATGATGGCGGCAACGACGTGTTCGTTCACATCAGCGCGGTCGAGCGCGCGGGGCTGAGCGGCCTGGCCGAAGGCCAGAAGGTCGAGTTCGAGGCCAAGAAGGACTCGATGCGCGGCAAGGTCAGCGCCGAGAACCTCTCGCTGCTCTGAGAATAAAGGACTGGCGCCGTTCCGCGGATGTACCGGAATGGCTGGTCCGCTCCTGTGAGCGTTTTGCCTGTTTCACGGATGTACTGAAACATCGGCGCGCTTCCGGGAGCATGTTCAATCGTCACCGCCGCTCTTGCCGGCGAGGATCGGCTGGATACCCAAGGCCCCGGAGCGCTCCGGGGCCTTTTGTTTTGTGCGTCATCTTCGGCGAAGGCTTGCGGCTATAGGCAGGTGTCCCCATCTGGCGAAGACCGGCGCGGCAACAGCCCCGCGCTCCCGCGATCGATGATCAGGACATCCCTAAGGAAAATAGCATGTCGCTTTCGATTTACGACGTCGCCATTACGCCGCTGCTCGCCGGGCTTGCGACCCTGTCGCGGTATCTCGAGAAGGCCGAGGCCTATGCTACCGAGAACAAGATCGATCCCGCCGTGCTGGCGGGCGCACGGCTTGCGCCCGACATGCTGCCGCTGGCGGGGCAGGTGCAGCGCGCGAGCGACAGCGCCAAGGCCGCGGTGGCGCGGCTCACCGGGATCGCGGCGCCGTCGTTCGCCGACACCGAGACGACGCTGGCCGACCTGAAGGAGCGCGTGGCTAAGACCATCGCGTTCGTGCAGTCGGTGCCGAAGGAGAAATTCGACGGCGGCGAGAGCCGGCCGGTGGAATTGAAGTTTACGCAGTTCACGACGACGCTGCGCGGCGATGAATTCGCGCTCCGCTTCCTGCTGCCGAACTTCCTGTTTCACACCGCCACCGCCCACGCCATCCTGCGCCACAACGGCCTGAAGATCGGCAAGGCGGATTATCTGGCGAGTTTTGTGGGTGCGGCGGGGTAGCTGTTCAGACAGAGCATCGCGCGGATGTTGTCATGGCCGAGCTTGACCTGGCCATCCGCTCAGGGACGCGCCGTGCTTACCTCAGCAAGAAATCTCAACCCCTCCGCGTTTTGCGCGGAAAGGACGATGATGCACGCCTCCTCACTCATGGCGTGCGCTGTCGCATTCTGCGCAAGCTGACGCCGGATTTTCCGCACAGACATCCCGCGGTGTTGTCATCGCTGCGCCACGCGCGATCCACGGCATGACCGCTTTCCGATGTGTAATGTTTTCGTCAGGCTGCCGCGTGCGCGCGCCGGCCGGAATGGAAATGACGCAAAGGGGATGCGATGCACGCAGCACTTGCCGAGATCATCCAGTGTCCGAAATGCCGGTGCGCGGTGTCGCAGCGAGATCCGCGCGACAGCCAGTCCCTGATATGCAGCAATCCGGCGTGCACCTACGCGGACGACGGCTTTCCCGTGGTGGCGGATGCGCCTGTGCTGATCGATTTCGATCAGTCCGTGGTGACGCGCAGCGCCGTCGCCGGGCTCGATCATGTCGCGGCGCGCCGCCATGCCGACAATACTCCGGCGCGATGGCTCTATAATTTTCTCACCCGCACGCCGGGGCCGACGGCCGCCAACGCGCGGGCGTTTCTGGCGGAGGTGAAAAAGCTCTCGCCCCATCCCAAAGTGCTGGTGGTCGGCGGCGGCAGCATCGGCGCAGGGGCCGAGGCGCTCTATGAGGACAGCGGCGTTACGGTGATCGGCTCGGATATCTACGGCAACGCCAACACCGATCTCGTCGCCGACGGCCATTGCATCCCGCTGGCGGACGGATCGGTGCACGGGGTCTGGATTCAGGCCGTGCTCGAACATGTGCTGGAGCCTCACCGCGTGGCGCGCGAAATCCACCGCGTGCTCGGCGCGCGCGGCGTGGTCTATGCCGAAACGCCGTTCATGCAGCAGGTGCACGAGGGCGCTTACGATTTCTCGCGCTTCACCGCCTCCGGCCATCGCTGGCTGTTTCGCGGCTTCGACCAACTCGACGCAGGGGCGACGCGCGGGCCGGGCACGGTGATGATCTGGTCGATCCGCCATCTGGTGCGCGCGATCTTCCGCAGCAACAAGGCAGGCACCGCGGCGGCGATGGCGTTTTTCTGGCTGCGCTATCTCGATCGTCTGACCGATGGCCGTTTCGCCGCCGACAGCGCCAGCGGCGTGTTTTTCCTCGGCCGCAAGTCGCGCCGCGCCATCGGCCATGGCGACATCATCGCCTATTACGATGGCCTCGATTGTTCGCGGGTGGCGCGTGCGCGCCGCGCGATTCCGGCGCGCGCCGGCGTGCTGGCGCCGCAACGCTAGAAAGGGATTGGTTTCGGAAGGCAAGTTTGGCACAACTCCTTGCATGCGAGGCCCTGCGGTCTCCGACAAGAAAAGCTAACGACAAGGAGACAGCCGATGGCCCAGCCGACGTCCCGCGACCGCGTTGAAGACGCTCTTGCGCGCATCGCCGATCCCGCGGGCGAGGGCAGCCGTTCGTGCCTCACGGTTTATGCCGACGCCGCGCGCAAGGCCGCCGACGAAGCGGATGCCCGCGCGAAGGCCGGCAAGAGCCTCGGCCCGATGGATGGCACGGTCGTCACCATCAAGGATCTGTTCGACGTTGCGGGCGAAGTGACGCGCGCCGGCTCGAAGGTTCTGGCCTCGCGCGGCAAGCCCGCGAAGGCCGATGCCGACATCGTCGCGCGCCTTCGTGCCGCCGGTGCGGTGATTGTCGCCAAAACCAACATGACCGAGTTCGCCTATTCGGGCATCGGCGCCAATCCGCATTTCAGCACGCCGGGCAATCCGGCGGATCGCAAGCGCGTGCCCGGCGGTTCGTCCTCAGGCGCGGCGGTGGCGGTGGCCGACGGCATCGGCGAGATCGCCATTGGCACCGATACCGGAGGCTCGACCCGCATTCCGGCGGCGCTGTGCGGCATCGTCGGCTTCAAGCCGACCGTAAAGCGGGTGTCGCGGCGCGGCGCCGTGCCGCTGTCCTACACGTTCGATTCGATCGGGCCGATCGCTCGCAGCGTCGCCGCCTGCGAACTCGCCGACGCGGTGATGGCGGGTGAGGACACCGCCCCGCAGGCGCCGATCGCGATGAGCGACGTGCGCGTCGGGCTGGTGCAGGGCTATCTGCTGGAGGGCATGGACGACATCGTCGGCGTCGCATTTCCGAAAGCGCTGGATCACCTGCAATCGAAGTGGAAGTCCGCCACTGAGCTGACGCTGGCGCCGCTCGACATCATGCACGAGGTCAACCATCGCGGCGGCATCGCGCCGCCGGAGGCCTATTCGATCCACCGGGATCTGCTGAAGGAGGCCGGCGAGGGCGTCGATCCCAACGTGCGGCTGCGCCTGTTGCGGTCGGAGGCGACCAGCGCGGCCGACTACATCCAGAACCTGCGCGACCGCGAACGCGGCATTGCTGCGATGGATGCGCTGTTCGACAGGTTCGATGTGCTGGCGATGCCGACCACGCCGATCGTCGCGCCGACCATGGATGAAATCGCGACGGTGGAGAATTTCAATTCGAAGAACATGCGCGTGCTGCGCAACACCTCGGTCTGGAATTTCTTCGACACCTGCGGCATCTCGCTGCCGCTCAATGTCGGCAACGAGTTGCCGGTCGGCCTGATGCTGATCGCCCGCCACGGCAACGACCGCAACCTGCTGCGCATCGCGAAGTCGGTGGAGCAGACGCTGGCGGGTTGAGGCGCGAGCTGCCGCGGCTATCGCGTGGTTGTTATAAGGCGTCGATTACGCGGCATACTCCGTTGTCATCACCGGGCTTGTCCCGGTGCTCTCGACACGGCGGGCACTGTGCCTTCCTAAGCGAGATGGCCGGGACAAGCCCGGCCATGACAACGGTGGATGTTCCAATCCTGGGTCTCACTCCTCATCCCGAAGAGGCGGCGCAGCAGCGTCTCGAAGGATGAGGCAACGATGCCCGGTCAAGCGTGCCTCATCGAGACGCGAGGCGTCGCCTCGCTCCCCACCATGAGGGAGGGGTGCCTACTTCCCGATCGATACTTTCAGCGTGCCGATGCCGTCGATGCCGCATTCGATCGCATCGCCGGGCTGCAGCGCGGCGACGCCGGCGGGGGTGCCGGTCATGATGATGTCGCCCGCGCCGAGCGACACCTGCAGCGACAATTTCGCGATGATCTCCGGGACGTTCCAGATCATCTCGGACAGGTCGCCCTTCTGCTTCTCGGTGCCGTTGACCGACAGCCAGATCTTGCCCTTCACCGGATGTCCGATTTCGGAGGCCGGACGCAGCGCGCCGCACGGCGCCGAGTCGTCGAAGGATTTGCCGATCTCCCACGGCTGCTCCTTCTTACGCGACGCCATCTGAAGATCGCGACGGGTGAGGTCGATGCCGACGCCGTAACCGTAGACGCAATCGAGCGCGCGGTCGGCCGCGATGTTCATGCCGCCGGATTTCAGCGCCACGACGAGTTCGACCTCGTGCTGGAAGTCCTTGGTCAGCGGCGGATAGGGAATGGTCGCGCCTTCGCCCACGATCATGTCGGCGTGCTTGGCGAAGAAGAACGGCGGCTGGCGCTCGTCGTTGCCGAGTTCGCGGATGTGCTCGAGGTAGTTGCGCCCCACGCACCAGATGCGGCGGACCGGAAAGGTCTTGGCTTCGCCGGCGACCGGGATCGACGGCTGGACAGGCGTGGGAATGACAAAGGAGGCAGCGCTCATGGGCAGTTTCCGGATGTGTTTGTGGAAAACGAGAAGGAAGGCGGCGCGACCTTACGCGCTTGCGGCTACCGGTTCCAGCGTTCCGTCATGGCGGTGCTGCAGGCGGAAGAACGATGCGTAGCGCCCGCCACGCCGCAGCAGGTCGTCGTGACGACCGGCTTCGACGATCTGGCCGCCCTCGACCACCAGGATCTGGTCGGCATGCATGATGGTGTGCAGCCGGTGGGCAATCACGATGGTGGTGCGGTTCTGGCACAGATGCTCGATGGCTTCCTGCACCTGTTTCTCGGATTCGGAATCGAGCGCCGCGGTGGCTTCGTCGAGCAGGATGATCGGCGCGTTCTTGACCAGCGCGCGGGCGATCGCGATGCGCTGGCGCTGACCGCCCGACAGTTGCGTGCCGTGCTCGCCGACCGGCGTGTCGTAACCGAGCGGGAAGCTCATGATGAAATCGTGGGCGCAGGCCGCCTTCGCCGCCGCGACGATCTCGTCTTCCGTCGCGCCGATGCGGCCGAACGAAATGTTCTCGCGGATGGTGTCGCGGAACAGATAGACGTCCTGCCCGACATAGGCGGTCTGCTGGCGCAGCGATTTGCGCGAGCATTCGACGATGTTCTGCCCGTCGATGAGGACGGCGCCGCTGTCAGCCTCATAGAGCCGCAGCAGCAGCGCCAGCACGGTGGACTTGCCGCCGCCGGACGGGCCGACCAGCGCGGTGACCTTTCCCGGCTCGGCGACGAGGCTCATGCGGTTGAGCACCGGCTCGTCGGCACGATAGGCAAAGGTGACGTCGTGCAGTTCGACGCGGGCGTCGGTCAGCTTCAGCGCCGGCTTGTCGCTGTCGTCCGGTTCGCTTGCCGGGCTGTCCACGATCTCGAGCAGCTTGCGCGCGCCGATCAGGTGGCTGTTCAGTTCGATGTTGAGGCGCGCGAGCCGCTTGGCCGGTTCATAGGCCAGCAGGAACGCGGTGACGAACGAGAAGAACTGTCCCGGCGCGGCGCCGGTCGAGAGCACGCGATAGCCGCCATACATCAGCGCGCCGGCGATGGCGAAGCCGCCGAGCATTTCCATCAGCGGGCTGGAGCGGGCCTGAACGCGCGCCATCTTGTTGGCGTTGGCTTCGACCTCGAAAATGCTCTTGTCGATGCGCGACTGCATCGTGTCCTCGAGCGTGAACGCCTTCACCGTGCGAATACCCTGCAGCGATTCCTGCATGGTCTCGAGGATTTCGGTGGTGCCGGTGAACTGCGAATGCGCAAGGCCCTTGATCCGGCGCACCAGCTTGCGAATGAAGATCAGGGCCGGCGGCGCGACCACGAGGCCGAACAGCGACATCCACGGATCCTGCACCGCCATCACGGTGACGAGGCCGATTAGCGACAGCACATCGCGGCCGACCGCGCTGACAAGAAGATTCAGAACCTGCGTGACGGCCTGCGCGCCTGCCGACAGACGCGCCAGGAATTCCGAGGAATGACGTTGCGCGTAGAAGCCGACATTCTCGCGCATCAGCTTGGCGAACAGCCGCCGCTGGTTGTTGGCGAGGATGGAATTGCCGATCTTCGACAGGATCACCGTGTGCCCGTAGGTCGACAGGCCCTTGAGGGCGAACAGCACGATGATGGCGATCGACAGCAGCACGATGCCGCGCACGCTGCGGTTGATGTAGGTCTGGTTGATGACCTCGCCGAGCAGCCAGGCAGAACAGGCGGTCGCCGCCGCCGAAACCCCCATCAGCAGGAATGCCTTGAGGTATTGCGGCCAATAGGCAAGACCCTGATCCGCGATCAGCCTGCGAATGAGCGTGGCTGCGCCATAGGGATCGTCGGTGATCTTGCGTGGAACCTGGGTCATCCGCGTCCCATGGGCGGCGAGGAGCGAAACATGCGTCTCCTTGCCCGCTACGGGACGGATTTTCAAGCCAAAACGGGCCTTTATTGCGTCAGGCTGTGGCGAACCGCACGTTATCCGCCGGCTGTTCCAGCGCCAGTTTCTGTTCCCAGGCCAGGGCGTGGGCGGCGATGGTGTCCAGATTGTCGTATTGCGGGGTCCAGTCCAGCGTGGCGCGGATGCGACTGGTGTCCGCCACCATGGTCATGATGTCCCCGGCCCGGCGCGGGGCATACTGGACAGCGAAATTGTGGCCGCAGGCGCGGCGCACCGCCTCGATGGTCTCCAGCACCGAATAGCCACGGCCATAACCGCAGTTCAGGGTCGCGGACGGCCCGCCATTGCCGAGATAGGACAGCGCGGCGAGGTGCGCCTGCGCGAGGTCGCTGACGTGGATGAAATCGCGGATGCAGCTTCCGTCCGGCGTCGGATAGTCGGTGCCGAACACGTCGATCTTGGCGCGCTGGCCGGTCGCAGCTTCCACGGCAATTTTCAGAAGATGGGTCGCGCCCGCCGTCGAAAGCCCGATCCGCGCCTGCGGGTCGGCGCCGGCGACGTTGAAATAGCGCAGCACCACGTAGCCCATGCCGTGCGCGGTCGCGACGTCATGGAGCATGATCTCGGTCATCAGCTTCGATGAGCCGTAAGGCGACAGCGGCCGGGTCGGCGCTTCTTCCACCACCGGCATCTGGTCCGGATTCCCGTAGACCGCCGCCGTGGACGAGAAGATGAAACGGTTGATGTTGCACTTGACCGCGGTGTTGAGCAGGTTGCGCGTGGTCATGGTGTTGTTGCGATAATACGCGAGCGGATCGCGCATCGATTCCGGCACCACCACCGAGCCCGCGAAATGGATGATCGAGTCGACGTTGTGGGCGGCAATCACGCCCTCGACGAGATTCTCGTCGGACACGTCGCCGATGAACAGCGGCACGCCGACGGGCAGCGCCGACGAAAATCCGGTGGACAGATTGTCGATCACCACGACCTCTTGCCCGGCTTCCGCCAGTGCGAGAACGGTGTGGCTTCCGATGTATCCGGCGCCGCCGGTGACAAGCACAGTCATGACGATGATCTACCCAATTTCCGCCGGGCACGGTACGTCTCGACGGTGAAGAGGGGCTTTCAGACCGCGCGATCTGGTCACTATGCTTAATGTTGCGTATAGCTGAGGCACGAAGCGGAGCTATATGGTGTCGATCAGTCCGGACGAGACGCAACATCTGCAGGTGGTCATTCCCAACCTCCATTGGCGCTATTCGGGCGTGACGGCCACCAACCGGATGGTCGCGCCGAAGCTCGCCGGATTGTTCCGCGCGGCGTGGCTGGGGCCGGATGCGCCCGACGGCATCGCGCGCATGGATTTCCGTAATCTGCTGGCGCTGTGGCGACGCAAGACGCCGGTGATCTGGCACGCTCGCCGCAACAACGAGATGATCGTCGGCGTGCTGCTGCGTGCGCTCGGCTGGCCGTTGAAGCTGATCTTCACATCCGCCGCGCAGCGTCATCACACCTGGATCACGCGCTGGCTGATCAACCGCATGGACGCGATCATCGCGACCAGCGATGTGTCGGCCTCGTACCTGAAGCGCGAAGCGACGGTGGTGCCGCATGGCGTCGATTCGAGCGTCTACGCGCCACCGGCCGATCGCGCGGCGGCGTTCGCGGAGGCAAAATTGCCGGGCCGCTACGCCATCGGCTGCTTCGGCCGGGTGCGCGCGCAGAAAGGCACCGACCTGTTTGTCGACGCGATGTGCGAACTGCTGCCGCGGTTTCCGGATTTCACCGCGGTGATCGTCGGCGCCATCACGCCGGATCAGGCTGCGTTCGGCAATGCGCTGAAAGAGAAGATCGAGGCGGCTGGTTTGTCCGATCGCGTCGTCATTCTCGGCGAATTGCCGATTGCGGATGTGCAGCGCTGGTTTCAGCGGCTGACGATCTATGCCTTCACCTCGCGCAACGAGGGATATGGCCTGACCCTGATCGAGGCGATGGCGGCGGAAGCCGCGCTCGTCGCCGCGCGCGCGGGCGCGGCCGAACTGGTGGTGACCGATGGCGAGACCGGCGTGCTGGTGCCGACCGGCGATGCCAGGGCGCTGGCGGATGCCATCGCGCCGTTGATGCACGATCCGGACGCGGCGCGGGCGATGGGTCAGCGGGCGCGCCGGCGCGTGCTGGACAAGTTCAGCCTGGATGCCGAGGCGCGGAATATCGCGGCGGTCTACGGCGCGGTGAACGGCCGGCGCAAATAAAACGGAAGCGATGGAACCGGAACGCCCTTCGAGCGTTGGGCGACCCGGGGTCAATCCGCACCAATTCCGGTCGCATCGCGCCTGATTGGCCCAAGATCGCCTTGATGCTCAGGATCAGTCCAGCAGATTCACCGGATTTTCTCTCTGGAGGCGGCGAAATGGGGGCGCTGACGCGCGCCTATGACTGGTCCGCCAATCCGCTGGGGCCGCCTGAGGGCTGGCCGCAAAGTCTGCGAACGGCGGTCCGCATCATGCTCAACACCAACCACCCGATGTTCATCTGGTGGGGGCCGGAGCTGATCCAGTTCTACAATGACGCCTATCGCCAGACCATGGGGCCGGAGCGGCACCCCAGCGCGCTCGGCCAGCGCGGCCGCGAATGCTGGGCGGAGATCTGGGACATCATCGGACCGCAGATCGAACAGGTGATGAGCGGCGGCGGCGCGACCTGGCACGAGGATCAACTGGTGCCGGTCACTCGCCATGGCCGTCTCGAGCAGGTCTACTGGACCTATAGCTACAGCCCGATCGATGAAGGTGACCACATTGGCGGCGTGCTCGTCGTGTGCCGCGACGTCACCGCAAATCATCTTGCGGCGCAGGCGCTGCGCGACCGCGAGGCTGAACTCGCGCGCGTGCAGCAGATCGGCCGCATCGGCGGCCTGGAAGTCGATCTTCGCACCGGCTTTCGCAATCGCCGGTCGCCGGAATATCTGCTGATCCACGGATTGCCGCCCAAGGCGGCCACGGAGACCCATGAAGATTGGGTTCGCCGGATTCATCCGGACGATCGCGACGCGACCGAAAAGCAATTCCGCGACGCTGTTGCCGGCGATACGCGCGATTACACCGCGCAGTACCGGATTATCCGGCCAAGCGATGGTCAGGTGCGCTGGATTTCGGTGAAGTCGGTGATCGAGCGCGACGCCAATGGCAATGCGATCCGGCTGGTCGGGGCGCATGCCGACGTCACCGAACAGGTGGCGGCGGAGCAGGCGCTGCGCCGGAGCGAGGAGGAATTCCGTACGCTCGCCGAAGCCGTGCCCCATCATGTCTGGACGGCGTTGCCGGATGGTGCGCTCACCTGGTTCAATCGCCGCGTCTACGAATATACCGGCGCGGCGTTCGGTGAACTCGATGGCGACGGCTGGAGCAAGGTGATCCATCCGGATGAACTGTCCGCCGCCGTTACGGCGTGGAAACATGCGATCGACACCGGCAATTCCTATGAGATCGAATTCCGCCTGCGCAGAACCGATGGTGCATACCGCTGGTTCCTCGCACGCGCGGTGCCGGCGCGCGACGAGCATGGCAACATCACGCGCTGGATGGGGACCAACACCGACGTTCACGACCAGCGGTTGATCTCAGCCGAACTCGCTCGGCTCAACGCGACGCTTGCCGAACGGGTTCTCGAGAAGACCCGCGAGCGCGATCGCATCTGGAACGTGTCGCAGGATCTTCTGGCGGTCGCTGACACCGACGGCATCATCCGCACGGTCAATCCGGCCTGGACCCGGACCCTCGGCTGGACCGAGGCCGAACTGCTCAACAGATCGTCGGAATGGCTGCAGCATCCGGACGATCACGCACGAACGCTGGTCGAACTTGCCAAGCTGGCGCGCGGGTTTGCCACCATCCGGTTCGAAAGCCGCGCCCTGCATAAGGACGGATCCTATCGCTGGCTGTCGTGGACGGCCGTGCCGGATAACGGGCTTGTCTATGCGGTGGGCCGCGATGTGACCGCCGAGAAGGTGGCCGAGGAACGGCTCAAGGCCACCGAAGACGCCTTGCGCCAGTCGCAGAAGATGGAAGCGGTCGGGCAGCTCACCGGCGGTATCGCGCATGACTTCAACAATCTGCTGACCGGGATTGTCGGATCGCTCGATCTGATGCGCACGCGTTTTGCGCAAGGCCGGACCAATGGGATCGACCGCTACATCGAGGCGGCGATGACGTCAGCCAACCGTGCCGCCGCGCTCACCCATCGGCTGCTGGCATTCGCGCGTCGTCAGCCGCTGGTGCCGAAGCCGGTGGATGCGGGTCAGCTTGTGGCCTCCCTCGAGGATCTGCTGCGCCGGACGCTGGGCGAGGGCATCGAACTCAAGGTGGCGTCAGCGGAAGACCTGTGGGCAACGCTGTGCGATCCGAACCAGCTCGAGAATGCGCTGCTCAATCTGGCGATCAACGCCCGCGACGCCATGCCCGACGGCGGCAGGCTGACCATCACCCTATCCAACGCGCAACTCGACCTTGCGGCGCTGACGAACCCGCCCTTGCCGGCGGGCGATTATGTTTGCATCGACGTCTCCGACACCGGCGTCGGCATGAGTGCGGAGGTGGCGGCGCGCGCCTTCGATCCGTTCTTCACCACGAAGCCGATCGGCAAGGGGACAGGGCTTGGCCTGTCGATGATCTACGGCTTCGCCCGCCAGTCGAACGGCCATGTCGCCATCGACAGCGCAAGCGGCAAGGGGACGTCGGTCAGGCTCTATCTGCCACGCCTGCAGGACGAGGCGACGTCCGAGGAGGGTTCGCCGAAGGATGCCGAAGGCCGCCAGGGGACGGGTGAACGGGTGCTGGTTGTCGAGGACGAGCCGATCGTGCGCGGGGTCATCACCGAAATGCTGGGCGATCAGGGCTATCGCACGGCCGACGCCACCGACGGGCCGTCGGCGCTACAAATCCTGCGCGACAACAGCCAGCGGATCGACCTGCTGGTTACAGACGTTGGCCTGCCGGGCATGAATGGCCGTCAGCTCGCCGATCTCGCACGCGAGGCGCGGCCCGACCTGAAAGTGCTGTTCATGACCGGTTATGCCGCCGGGGCCGCCGCCAAGGATTTTCTCCAGCCCGGAATGCGGATGATCACCAAGCCGTTCGATCTGGATAATCTGTCCCGGATGATCGACGACATGATCCACAACGGCGCTGGCCGTGGGGTGTAACGGTCAGCGCTGCAGGCAGTCTTCGACAAACCTATCGAGATCGCCGCCCGAGAACAGATAGCCCGGAACTCCGGCGGCCTTGCCGGCATCGAGATCGCGCTGCTTGTCGCCGATGACAAAACTGCGCGAGGCGTCGACGGGCCAGTGCTTCATCAGATCGAGCACCATGCCGGGCTGCGGTTTGCGCCAGTCGCATTCGCGCGAGTAGCCCGCAACGCTGCCTTCAGGATGATGCGGGCAGAAACGGAAATCGTCGATGCGTGCGCCATTGCGCAGGAGTTCGCCGCGCATCCAGTCGTGCAGGGCGCGAACGTCGTCCACGGAGAACAGCCCACGTGCGACGCCGGACTGGTTGGTGAAGACGAAGACGTAATACCCGGCCTCGTTGAGGCGGCGGATCGCCGCTGCCACGTTCGGCATCCAGCGGATGCGTTCGCGGGCGCCGATATAGCTGTCGTCGTAGTTGATCACGCCGTCGCGGTCGAGAAAGGCGGCAGGTTTGCGAAGCATGGCGTCGCCAGCCGTCATGCCTTGCCCTTGTTCATCAATGCCTGTTCGACTTCGCCGCAGATTGCGTGCGCGGCCACCATGTGGACCTGCTGGATGACGGCGGCTTCGTCGCTCGGCGCGATCAGCAGATGATCGCACAGCGCGCGCATCGATTCGCCCTTGATGCCGGTGAAGCCGACGGTGACGAGGCCCTGTTCGCGCGCCATCTTCAGCGCGGCAAGAATATTGGGCGAGCGCCCGGATGTCGAAATGCCGAGAAACACGTCGCCGCGCCGGCCCAGTCCCTGCACCTGTCGCGCAAAGACCTGTTCGAAGCCGTAATCGTTGGAGATCGCGGTGAGGGCGGAGGTGTCGGTGGTCAGGGCGATGGCGGCGTAGCCCGGCCGGTCGTGCTTGTAGCGCCCGATGATTTCGGCGGCGATGTGCTGGGCGTCCGCCGCGCTGCCGCCATTGCCGGCGAGCAGGAGTTTGCCGCCATTGCCGATCGCGTTGGCGATTGCGTTTGTGATGGTGCGGGTCGTTGCCAGCAGCGTGGCGTCGCGCGCGGCCGCGGTCATCGCGGCGAGGGATTTTTCAAAGTGGCTGCCGATTTCGTCGTGGCTCACGGGGCACCATCGGGTTGCGGTTGCGTCAGTGGTAAAGGCGGCTTCCGGCCGGTGCAAGCCGCCACACTAGCTCGCGGGCGCCGGGGTGCGGTCGAGAAGGCCGCGGGCGATCTCGACGATCTCAGCCGGGGCGATGTTGGTCATACAGCGATGGTTGTTCATGGTGCAGACGGTGCGCTGGCATGGCTGGCACGACAGCGTTTCCTTGTCCTGAACCACGGTGGTGATGGGATTGAGCGGAGCCCACAGCCATGGATCCGTCGGGCCGAAAATGCCCATCGTCGGCGTGCCGAGGGCGGCAGCGATATGCATCAGCCCGGAATCGTTGGCGATCGCGACGCTGGCCGCGGCCATGGCGAGAATGCCGTTGCGCAGGTCCGTGCCGGTCAGGTCGCGCACCGAAGGGCCGCCTGTTTTGACGATCTCTTCGGCCAGCGCCTTCTCGCCGGGACCGCCCACCACCCAGACGTCAAACCCCTTGGCGACGAACTGGCGTGCCGCCTCGGCGTAGCCGGGCCAGCGTTTCGAGGCGCCGACCGAGCCGGGCCCGAGCGCGATGGCGGGATTGCTGCCGAGGTTGTTGGCGGCGCGCCATGCCCTGATCTCGTCGGACGGCACCGACAGGATCGGCACCGGCCAGTCCTCGGGCAGCACCGCGCCGGCCGGCATCGCCAGCGCCGCGTTCTTGTCGATGAAGCGCGGCAAGGCCCGCTCGCCCCAGCGCCATTTGTTGATCAGGCCGAACCGGACCTCGCCGACGAAGCCGACGCGCTCGGGAATTCCGGCCAGCGCCGGAGCCAATGCCGATTTCCAGGTTCGCGGCATCACCAGCGCGGTTGCATAATGTCCGGCGCGGAATTTGGCCGCCAGTTCCTGCTGCTGGGCGAGCGCGAGGCGGGAGCGGGGCAGGTCCCAGACGATCCCGGCGCGGACGCCGGGCATGTAATCCACCAGCGGCGCGCACAGGCCGGTGGTCAGGAAGTCCACGGGCCGGTTCGGCCAGCGATGTTTCAGGATTCGAACCACCGTATGCCCACGGACGAAATCGCCGATCCACATATATGGGATCATCAGGATCGGCCGTGTGTCATCCGGATCAGGCCGCAGCCCCAGAGTTTCGAATGAATATTGATTCATGGTTTCGGGCGTCGCCGTCGGTCAAATTCCAGTGCTGTCGGTATCTGGTACGCGGATCGAGGTAAAGCCAATCGGAAATTCCCCGAAAATCCCCGCAGCTTTCACCAAACGGGGGATCAGGCGTTGCCTGCCGGGGCGCACTCGGGCAAAGGTGGCCCGGTTCAATCGGGCGGGAAACACTCATGCTGCTGGTGACCGGCGGGGCCGGTTTTATCGGATCGAACGTCGTGGCCGCGCTCAACGATGCCGGGCACGCGGACGTCGCTGTGTGCGATGTTCTCGGCCACGAGGGCAAATGGCGGAATCTCGCCAAGCGGCAGCTCTCCGACGTGGTGCCGCCGGGCGAACTGATGCAATGGCTGGACGGCCGGAGGCTTGATGGCATCGTCCATCTTGGCGCGATTTCCGAGACCACCGCGACCGACGGCGATCTCGTCATCGAGACCAATTTCCGCCTGTCGATGCGGTTGCTAGACTGGTGCACGACGCAGCGCGTGCCGCTGATCTATGCATCGTCGGCGGCGACCTATGGCGATGGTCATCAGGGCTTCGACGACGATTTTTCACTTTCCGCGTTGAAACAGCTTCGGCCGATGAATCTCTACGGCTGGAGCAAGCATCTGTTCGACATGGCGGTGGCGGCACGCGTGGAGAAGGGCGAAGCGATGCCGCCGCACTGGGCCGGCCTCAAGTTCTTCAACGTGTTCGGCCCCAACGAGTATCACAAGGGTGCGATGATGAGCGTGCTGACGCGCCGTTTCGACGACATTCGCGCCGGGAAGACGATCCAGCTTTTCAAATCGCATCGCGATGGCATCGCCGACGGCGACCAGCGCCGCGATTTCATCTATATCGACGACGTCGTCCGCGTCATCATGTGGCTGCTGGCGACGTCGGCCGCGAACGGCATCTTCAACGTCGGGACCGGTGTTGCGCGCAGCTTCCGCGATCTGATGCACGCCGCCTATGCCGCACTCGGCACGGCGCCGAACATCGCGTACATCGACATGCCGGTGCAGATTCGCGACAGCTACCAGTATTTCACGCAAGCCGAGGGCGACCGCCTGCGCCAGGCGGGCTACAATGGCGGCTTCACGGCGCTTGAAGATTCGGTCGCCGCTTACTTGAAAGATTTTCTCGATCGGCCGGATCGCTATCGTTGAAGGCAATGGGCTGTGATGTTCGACTTTGATGCGCTCTCGCAAGCGATGGCCCGCCAGATCGTGCTGTGCATCGGCGATCTGATGCTGGACGAATTCGTCTATGGCGAAGTCGCGCGCATTTCGCCCGAGGCGCCGGCGCCGGTGATTGCCGCGCAGCGCAGCGAGCTCAATGTCGGCGGCGCCGGAAACGTCGCCCGCAATATCGCGGCGCTCGGCGCGGGCTGTATTTTCGTCGGGCTTGTCGGCAACGACGATGCCGGCCGGATGCTCAAGGCGGAGCTTGCCAAGGAACGGCTGATCGAGCCGCTGCTGATCGCCGATCCGTCGCGGCCGACGACGCGCAAGGTGCGGTTTGTGTCCGAACATTTCTCGACCCACATGCTGCGCGCTGACTGGGAGCAGGCATCGCCTGCCTCGGCCGCGATCGAGCAGCAACTGATCGATGCGGCTGTCGCCGCATTGCCGCGCGCCGACATCGTGCTGCTGTCCGACTACGCCAAGGGTGTTCTCACCGCGCGGTTGATCCGCAGCGTCATCGATGCCGCGCGCAAACTGGGCAAGCGCGTGATTGTCGATCCCAAGAGCGCGAATTTCGCGATCTATCGGGGTGCGACCGTCCTGACCCCCAACCGCAAGGAATTCGCCGAAGCCACCCGCAGCCGCGCGACGACCGATGTGGAGATCGCTGCTGCGGCGACAGAGGCGATGGCGCTGGCCGATTGCGAAGCCATGCTGGTGACGCGGAGCGAAGACGGCATGACGATGGTCGCGCGCAACGGCGACGCCGTGCATGTGCCGGCCTATCCGGCAAAGGTGCGTGACGTTTCCGGTGCCGGCGATACCGTGGTCGCGACGCTGGCGGTGACGCTTGCTGGCGGCGCCGATCAGGAAACCGCGCTGCGAATGGCTTCGGCGGCGGCGGCGGTTGCGGTCGGCAAGCGTGGGACCGCGACGGCGACGCTCGGCGAGTTACGCAGGAAAATCCTGCCGCATGCCTCGCTCGCGGCCGAAGAGAAAATCGCGGTGAGCCTCGACGACCTCGACACCCATCTTGCGCAGTGGCGCGAGCAGGGGCTGCGGGTCGGCTTCACCAATGGCTGCTTCGATATTCTACACCCCGGGCATGTTCGCGTGGTGACGCAGGCCCGCGCTGCGTGCGATCGGCTGATTGTCGGCCTGAACAGCGACGCCTCGGTCCGGCGGCTGAAGGGCGCGGATCGCCCGGTGCAGGACGAGCGCGCGCGCGCCGAGGTGTTGGCTGCGCTGGAAGCGGTCGATCTGGTGGTGATCTTCGGTGAAGACACGCCGCTGAAACTGATCGAGCGGATCAAGCCGGGCGTGCTGGTCAAGGGGGGCGACTATACCCGCGAGCAGGTGGTCGGCCATGAAATCGTCACCGCCAATGGCGGTGAGGTCGTTCTGGTCGATATCCTGCCGGGCCACAGCACCACATCCCTGGTTCAACGCGCGCGAGAGAAAACCGCATGAGCGTGGACGTGACTTCCGCGACGGCCGGCGCGGCGCGCCCAGCATGGCGCGACCCTGCGGCATGGGCAAGGACCGCGGACGTCATGGCGATCCTGACCGCCGCCGCCATGCCATGGTCGACGTCACTGGTCGCGATCTTCTTCGTTATTTTTCTCGTGACGCTCATCCCGTCCGGCAACCTCCGCGAGTTCGTTTCGTCGCTGCGGCGGCCGATCAATCTGCTTCCGATTGTCTTCTTCCTGCTCGCGGTGGTCGGTACGTTATGGGCCACGGATATTCCGTGGCCGGCGCGCCTGCACGGCATCAACCCGGTCGCCAAGCTGCTGGCGATTCCGTTTCTGGTTTATCACTTCGAGCGGTCGCACCGCGGAATGTGGGTGTTCGTCACTTTCCTGATCTCGTGCTTCCTGCTGATGATCATGTCGTGGGTGGTGGCGTTCGCGCCTGCGCTGTCGATCAAGCAGGGAACCTATGGTGTTCCGGTCAAGAACTACATCGATCAGAGCCAGGAATTCGCGATCTGCGCCTTCGGGCTGGCATGGCCGGTGCTCGATCTGATCCGCAAAGGTTCGTACCGCCGCGCCGCGCTGCTGACCGCAGTTGCGCTTTCGTTTATCGTCAACATGCTGTTTGTGAACGTCGCGAGGACGGCATTTGTCTATATGCCGGCGATGGCGCTCGCCTTCGCGATACTGCATCTGAAGGTCCGCGATATCGTTGTTCTCGCCATTGCGGCTGTGCTTGTCGTTGGAGCGGCGTGGGCAGCATCGCCGAACCTCAGAAGCAAGGTCGGCACGATCTTCAGCGAATACGCCAAGTATCAGGATTCCAATCAGATCACGTCGGTCGGTCAGCGGCTGGAGTTCTGGACCAAGTCCATCAAGTTCGTGAGGGAGGCTCCGATCAGCGGCCACGGCACCGGCTCGACCAAGACGCTGTTCGTGCAGGACGCGGTCGGCCAGACCGGGCTTGCGGCGGAGGTGATCGGAAATCCGCATAACCAGACGCTGAACGTCGCGGTTCAGTGGGGCCTGATCGGTGTGATCATTCTCTATGCGATGTGGGCTGTTCACGCTGCCCAGTTCCTCGGGCGGGGCCTCATCTCCTGGCTTGGAATCCTGGTCGTGGTCCAGAACATCGTGAGTTCGATGTTCAACTCGCACCTGTTCGATTTCCACGAAGGCTGGATGTACGTGCTGGGCGTCGGGATCGCGGCGGGGATGATGTCCAGGCAAAGACGGGCAGCCGGGTAAGATGAATCGGCTTTTTCAATTCACCTGGCGTAACTGGGCGATCGCCGCGCACGATGTGCTCGCGACCGTCGCGGCCGTCCTGCTGAGCTTCTATCTGCGTTTCGAGGGCACGGATCTCACCACGCGCCTGCCGCTTCTTTTGAAGGTCCTGCCGTATTTCGCGATCCTCAGCTTCTTCGTTTGCTACGCGTTTCGGCTGACGACGACGAAATGGCGGTTCATCTCGTTCCCGGACCTGATCAACATCGCCAAGGCTGCGACTGTTCTTGCCGTCGCGCTGCTGATCCTCGACTACATCTTTCTCGCGCCGAACATGTACGGGACGTTCTTCCTCGGAAAGACGACGATCGTCCTGTACTGGTTCATGGAGGTTTTCGCGCTAGGCGGGGCCCGGCTTGCTTATCGCTATTTCCGGTACACCCGGACCCGCAATCAGGCGCGTGAGATTGCCGCTGCGCCGACGCTGCTGATAGGCCGTGCGGCCGATGCCGAGGTGTTGCTGCGGGCCATCGAGAACGGCTCCGTGAAGAATACCTGGCCGGCCGGCATTCTGTCGCCGTCGATCTCGGATCGGGCTCAGTCGATCCGGGGTGTTCCGGTGCTGGGGGGCATCGATGACCTCGGTGATGTTGTCCCGGACTTTGCCCGGCGCGCCAAGCCCATCGATCGTGTCATCATGCTGCCGTCCGCCTTCGAGGCCGACGCGCATCCTGAATCGATTTTGATAAAAGCACGGAAGCTGGGGCTGGTGGTCAGCAGACTGCCATCCCTCGAGGGCAGCGGGGAAACCCCGCGCCTTGCTCCGGTCGCGGTTGAAGATCTGTTGCTGCGTCCGAGCGTGAAGATCGACTATGCTCGGCTGGAAGCGCTGGTGAAGGGCAAGTCCGTCGTCGTGACCGGTGGCGGCGGATCGATCGGGTCGGAGATTTGCGATCGCGTTGTTGCCTTCGGCGCCACGCGGCTGCTGATCGTCGAAAATGCCGAGCCGGCATTGTTTGCTGTCGTGGAATCGCTGTCGGGCAAATCGTCAGAGGCAGTCATCGAAGGGCGGATCGCCGACATCCGCGATCGCCAGCGGATGATGGCGCTGTTGGCTGAGTTCAAGCCCGACATCGTTTTCCACGCCGCCGCGCTCAAGCACGTTCCGATACTCGAGCGCGACTGGGCCGAGGGGGTCAAGACCAACATCTTCGGCTCGGTCAATGTCGCGGATGCCGCCGTGGCCGCGGGCGCCGAAGCCATGGTGATGATCTCGACCGACAAGGCCATCGAGCCGGTGTCGATGCTCGGGCTCACCAAGCGTTTCGCGGAGATGTATTGCCAGGCCCTCGATCGCGATCTGGCGCAGAAGGCGAATCGCAAGCCTCCGATGCGGTTGATTTCCGTGCGCTTCGGAAACGTGCTGGCATCGAACGGATCGGTGGTGCCGAAATTCAAGGCGCAGATCGAAGCCGGTGGGCCGGTGACCGTGACCCACCCCGACATGGTGCGCTATTTCATGACCATCCGCGAGGCCTGCGACCTCGTGGTGACGGCCGCCACTCATGCGCTGCAGCCGCAGCGCCCCGATGTGTCGGTGTATGTGCTGAACATGGGGCAGCCGGTGAAGATCGTCGATCTGGCCGAGCGCATGATCCGCCTGTCGGGATTGCAGGTGGGCTACGACGTGGAAATCGTGTTCACCGGCGTGCGCCCCGGCGAGCGGCTGCACGAGATCCTGTTTGCCAGCGCGGAGCCGACGGCCGATATCGGCATCGACGGCATCGTCGCCGCGCGACCGAATGAGCCGCCGCTCGAAACGCTGCGCAGCTGGCTTCAGATTCTCGAGAAGTCCGTCGGCAACGAACAGCGCGCGGTGATTGTCAGTCTTCTCAAGGATGCGGTGCCCGAATTCAAGGCGAGCGCCGAATAGTTACGACCTTTGCCGGCCAAACCGCGCCAGCAGCAAGGTTGTCGCACCGAGGCCCGCGACAAGAGCGGCGGCGTCGACCCCGGTGGAATTCATCGACACCGTCAGCCAGGCCAGCGCCGCAAGAACGATATTCAGCACGAAGATTTCGCCGACGACCCGCATGACGCTAAAGCCGTTGTCGGTGGCGCGCTGATAGAAATGGGACCGATGTGCGTCCCAGAACGCTTCGCCGCGCGCGATGCGCCGCAGCAGGGTGACCGTCGCATCCGTCAGAAAATAGAGCGGCAGCAGCAAAGCGGCGGCGAGGTAGCCGTTGCCGGCGAGGACGAGCAGACAGAAGCCAAGGAGCAGACCGATTGGCAGGCTGCCGACGTCGCCCAGAAACACCCTGGCAACGGGCTTGTTGAACGGGGCGAAGCCGAGCATGGCGCCGCCGAGGCTTGCAGCGACGATGGCGGATGGCAGGGAGATCTTGCCCATGGCGCCGAGCAGCACCAGCGCAGCGGTGATCGGCACCACTTCCGCGACCATGATCCAGTCGAGGCCGTCCATGAAGTTGACGAGGTTGACCAGCCAGAGACCGGCGACAAACGCGATAGATCGCTCGGCCACGAGCGGCAGGGCAGGGATGGCGCGAACATCGTCGGGCAAGGCTGCGACGACGACGGCGACCGCGGCGGCTTGCAACAGCAACCGTGGAATGACGGGAAGAGTGCGCAAGTCATCGATCGCGCCGACGATCGCGAGCAGGACCGCCGCGCCGAATGTCATGGCAATGAGTTGGTCACCTGCACCTGTCGAAAGCATCGCCAGAGCGGCGATGACTATTGTGGCGGCAACGACGGCAATGCCCGCGCCCTGCGGTGTCGGGACCTTGTGTGAGGATCGGGCATTGGGCCGCGCGAGGGCGTAGCGTACCAGCAGGGGATGGATCGCCCATAGCAGACCTGCGGTGCCGACCGCGGCCGCCAGCGCGATCAGTCCGCCGAACGCGAGATTGAAATGCTCAGGCATCACGCGCGCCCAACGGTGGATGGTTGCATCACCGATCGATAGAGCGCGACGGTCGCCTCGCCAACCGCTTTGTCGGACATTTTATCCACGACCAGTTGGCGGGCTGCGGCCCCGTAACGCGCGCGCAGGTCCGGGGAGGCGGCCAGCGTCGCGATGGCTTTTGCCAGTGCGGCGGCATCTTCGATCGGGACCAGCAAGCCGGTCTGGCCGTCGATGCAGATTTCACGGCAACCCGGCGCATCGGTGGCCACCATCGCCCGGCCACACGCGGCGGCCTCCAGCAGGCTTTTCGGCAAGCCTTCGCGATGGGAGGGCAGCGCGGCGATATGCGAGCGTCGCCACAACGACACGATATCACCGACGTGGCCGAGCCATGTGATGCCGGGTTCTTGCCCCCATGCTTCGGCTTCAGCCCGCGAGACCGAGGCCGGATTAGCGGGGTCGGGCTCGCCGGCAATCAGAAGCTGAACATCCAGCCCCTGTTTGCGCAGCAGCCGATGGGCCGCGACCAGCGCCTGAATGCCTTTGTCGAACAGCAGCCGGCCTGCGAAGCCGACCGTGATCGGCCCGCCCGGTTCGGGCAGCGGTTGCAGGGCGTCGGTATCGACGCCGGAGCCCGGGATCAAGGCGATCCGTTGCTCGGAGATTCCCATGGCCAGCAGCGCCTGCCGATCGTCGGGATTCTGGACCAGCGCGACGCTGCGTTTGCGCCCGAACAGGATCCCGAGGGCCCGCGCCACGAGCGGCTTGAGCAGTCGCGCCATCGGCGACGATGACGTGAACAGGAATCCCATTCCGGTCAACGCATTGACCTGCGGTGTCGCGGCGCCGAGCGCGGCGACCGCGCCAAGCACGCAGCACTGCAATCCGGAATGATGGATTAGCGCGGGCTTAATGCTGCGCTCCAGCCGACGCACCGCGGCAATGGTCTTGATGGCGGAGAGTGGCGACAGTCCGCCACGCCGGAACGGAATCGCGTGCACGGTGAAGCCTTCGGCCCGGATCGCGTCGGCCTTGGTGGTGACGTTGGTCGCGACATGCACGTCGAATCCGGCGTCGCGCGCGGCCCGCGCCATCGGCAGGCGATGGGAGACGAACGCCCAGTCTTCATTGACGAGATAGAGCAGGACGGGTTTCACGGGTGGATCATGTGTCGATTTGTTGTCCCTGACCATGCAACGTCACCGATCAGGTCAATTTTGATCGGCTCATCGAACAAGGTCACGGCGTGAATTGGGTGATGCCTTTGAATCCTTACCATTTGCCAGGTCGTGGGCAAATTGCCTGCCTGCGCGGAATAATGCGAAACAATCCGCTTCGTCGATCAGGAAGAACTCTTCATGGAATGGTACCCAGCGGTGCGATCCACCACCGACATCGTCGATTTTGTCGATACGTCCGTGACCGGCAGCCGCGATTGCCATCGATATGGCGACGATGCTCGTTATCTTATTAGAAAATCATAATATTTTCGCTGATCTCCGAGCGGATGTCGTCAATCGAGCGTTGACGTTCATGTCGTGAACATGCTAATTACGCTCAAATGGCGATCGTTACAGTTGGCCATGGCGGGGGAGGAGACACCCTGCCTGCGGCAGCTTGATCGGCTACTCCCGTAGCTTGAGCCATGGATGACAGATCGCATTTTCCGGGTTTGACATGAGCAACCTGCCGCCGCGGCCGATCACCCAATTCGGCATGTCCGACAAGTATCGCGCAACAGTACATTCCTATGTCGTCGGCGGAGCGCATACCTATTCGAAGGGCGACGACCAGTTTCCGCAGCTATCACCAGCGGCGATTGCGCGCGGCAAGGGCGGCCGTGTCTGGGATCTGGACGGCAACGAATATGTGGACTGTGCTCTCGCGCTGGGTGCTGTCAGCCTCGGTCATGTCTACGAGCCAGTGTTGGCTGCGGTTCGCGAGCAGCTCAAGCTTGGCGCTGCGTTTCAGCGGCCGGCTTCGATCGAGCTCGACCTCGCACAGGAATTTCTGGCGCTGACTCCCGGCATGGATCGAATCAAGTTCGCCAAGAACGGCTCCAACGTTACCACCGCGGCGGTCAAACTTGCGCGAGCCTTCAACGGTCGCGACTTGATCGCCTTTCCCGGCAATCATTCGTTTTACAGTTTCGATGATTGGTTTATCGGCGCAACGCCTATCCACTCAGGTGTTCCGGACGGCATCAGGCAGTTTTCCATAACTTATGATTCGACCAAGCCGGATACCCTGCAGGCGCTGTTCGATAAATTTCCAGGCCGCATCGCCTGTGTGATCACCGAACCGGAAGAGGTGCTGCCTGCTTCACCGGACGCGATACTGGCAGTGGAAAAGATCGCGAAGTCGAATGGCGCGGTTTTCATTGTCGATGAGATGGTTTCCGGATTTCGGTCCGGGCTGCCGGGCGCATACGTCAATATCGGTTTGCGGCCGGATCTCGCGACCTGGGGCAAGGCCGCCGGCAACGGATTTTCATTCTGCGCGCTCACGGGACGCGCGGAGATCATGGACCTCGGTGGAATCCTTCAGACCAGCCAGCCGCGGGTCTTTCTTCTCTCTTCAACTCATGGCGGAGAGGCACACGTGCTCGCAGCGGCGCGTGCCGTTATCCATGAATACCAATCAAAAGATGTTCTGGGGCGCCATCGCGATCTGGTGACGAAGGTTGCGGAGGGCATGCGCGCCTGCGTCAGGAAACATGCGCTGACGGATGCGCTCGGCATCCATGCGTCGTCATGGCGCGTGGTTGTGGTTTGCCGTGACAATGAAAACGCGGTGTCGATGCCGTTGCGAACCCTGCTTTTGCAGGAAATGATCGGCCGTGGCGTCCTGTTCCAGGGGCTTTACCTGCCTTGCTTCACGCATACCGATGAGGATATCGCCGTCGTGCTGGCGGCGTTCGATCAGGCGTGTGCGGTCTACAGTCATGCTTTGCGCCACGGTCTGGATGGACTTCTTGCAGGCGAGCCGACAAAACCTGTATTCCGCAGATATGTGGCGGAAAGCTAACCTATTCGAATGCGAGCCGGGCAACGGCACGGAAGCCGGCATCAACTCCTTCAGCCGTTATCTTTTCATCGATTCCATGCCGTTGGGTGTCGACAAGCCTGTCGAACAGAACTGAGAGTGCTATGCAAAGACCTTCGTTGACGTTCAATCCAGTCGTGCATGGGATGCTGGAGGCGAGTTCGATTTTCGTCAACCAGATGGTGCACAACCTGAAGCAGCTCGGCGAGGATGTCACCACATTGTCGCTCGGCGAGGCCTTCTTCGATATTCCGCAGCTCGATTTTGGAAAGCTCGATTTCGCAAAATCGCATCACTATTCGGAAAGCATGGGCCTGATCGATCTGAGATTGAAGCTCGCAGGCTACCATCTCAAGCGATACAATTCGCCGGTCGATCCTTACAAGGAAATTCTGGTTAGCGCAGGATCAAAGCCGTTGATCTATATGGCGATGCTTACCGCGCTGGCCGCAGGAGATGAAATCCTGATTCACGAGCCCTCGTGGCTGAGTTATCCCGAGCAGGCGCGACTGGCTGGGGCCGTTCCGAAGTTCATTCCTTATGACGCGGCGATCGACTCGTTCGAAAGCTATTTCACGCCACGCACGCGGATGCTGGTCATCTGCAATCCGAACAATCCGGCAGGGCACGTCTACAGCCGCTCGGACCTCAGGGAAATTTATGACCTTTGCCGCAGCCGTGGCGTCTATCTGCTGGTCGACGAGGCCTACAGCGAATTTGTTGTTGGTGACGAATTTGTCTCAATCGCGGAAGTGGTGCCAGACAAGACCGGCATCATACTTGTCAATTCCCTCTCCAAGAACCTCGGCATATCCGGATGGCGTATCGGATATATCATCGCGCATTCGGAATTCATCGCCGAGCTTCTGAAAACAAACCAGCATATCATTACCTGTGCTCCGACCATACTTCAGATGTATTGCGCGCAGTATTTCGATCGGCTGCTGGAAATCACGATCCCGCAAGTGCGGCAGGTCGTCGAGAAGCGCCAGAGAGTGGCATCGTTGCTCACGCAGGCCGGGCTGACTTGTCTGGGAGGGAATGCGACGTTCTATTTCTTCGTGTCGATCGGTAATTTTCCGGGAAACTCGCAGGAATTCGCGATGAACCTCCTTCTCAAGGATCGCGTGGGGGTGGTGCCCGGATCGGCGTACGGAGAGAGCACCGATCGTTTCGTTCGAATTTCCATCGGGACGGAAACCGAGCAACGCATCGCAAAGGCTTTCGCGGCTATTAAGAAAATGACCCTGCTCAATTCCTTTGATGGAAGCGAGTTGTCCGATCAGGTGGCCGCTGTTCAGGCTCGAATGGAGCAGCGGGATATTGCCTGACCGGCGGGATGAGTCGACATCATCGATGGGACGATCTGGAGTCGAGCGAGAACATGATCAACTTGCATAGCCCCGTTCTGCCGAATTTTCCGGACCGTATAGCGATTGAGACGCGTCATATCGGTGCCGGAGAGCCCTGTTATATCATCGCGGAGGCCGGCTCCAATCATGACCGGAATCTCGAACAGGCGCTGAAACTGGTTGACGTGGCGGCCGATGCCGGCTGCGATGCTGTGAAATTTCAGACGTTCGAAGGCGACGATATCGCGGCGGGACCGGCGACCGAACTCACCAGGCTTCCGCCGGAATACGCGAAGTGGGGCAAGGAGCTGCGTGATTTCTACAAGGCGTGCGCGTTGCCCGCCGAGTTTCATGCTCCGATAGCTGCGCGCGCTGCGGAACGTAAAATCCAGTTCTTCTCAAGCCCATTCAGCGAGAAGGCGGTGGACCTGCTTTTCAAGCTGGGTGTTCCCGCACTGAAGATTGCAAGTTTTGAAATCGTTCATCTGCCGCTTATTCGTCATGCCGCCCAAACCGGACTGCCGCTTATCATGTCCACCGGCCTTGCCGGACTTGGGGATATCGAGAAGGCTCTGGAAGCCGCCGAGAAGGGTGGGTGCAAGGGGCTGGCGCTGCTCCACTGCGGATCAAACTATCCGCTCACGATCTCGGGGGCCAATCTCGCAGCAATGGAAACGCTGCGCCGTGCGTTTGGAGTTCCGGTTGGCTATTCGGATCACACGGAGGGTGTCGCCGTCCCGACTGCGGCGGTGGCCCTCGGTGCCAGTTTGCTTGAGAAGCATTTTACGACGGATCGCGCAGGTGAGGGCCCCGACCATTCATTCGCCCTTGAACCGGCCGATCTGCGCAATATGGTCAGCCAGATGCGCGATGCTCAACTTTCCGTCGGCTCCGCACGCAAGCGCCGTGTGCCGGAAGAAGAGTCTCACGCGCGCCGTGGCCGACGAAGTCTGGTTGCCGCCCGCAACATCAAGGCTGGCGAGCGGCTGACGGCGGACGCTGTCAAAGTGGTGCGTCCAGGAAGCGGCCTTGAACCCTTGTTGCTTGATGTCATTTTGAATCGGCCGGTCACCCGTGATATCTCGCTCGACCATCCCTTGTCGTGGGATGACTTTCTCGCTGCGAGATAGCGAATGGCTCATATTCGCGTCGTTTGCGATGGCGGTGGTTCGTTCGGGTTTGGCAACCTGCGGCGCTCAATAACGCTCGCGGAAGGTCTGCGGCGCTCCGGCTATGGCGTTTCCGTCGACGCTGTGTCGGAGGGAGCGCGGCGGTTGTTGCCCGCATTCCGGAATGACGACGGGCCGGACGATTTGTGGCTGCTTGATTTGCCCTATGATGGCGATGCGTGGATCGAGAAGGCGCGCGCATTGGGATGTCCTGTCGCCGCGTTGGATTTCATGGGCGCCGCCACTCCCGATCTCAACATTTCCATCTTCGATCATGGCCACGCTCCGGCAGCCGCGAAGCATCTGGTCGGTTTGCGGTATGCGATCATTCGGCCGGATATTCTTGCCTTGGCTCCAGCGGCCGAAGGTGAGGGTGTGGTGGTGATGATTGGAGGCGGCGACAGCGACGGCCTCGGTGAGCGGGTTGCCGGGTTGATCCAGACGAATGTAGACAGGGTCACCTTGATAGAGGGGCCTCTGGCAGAGAAAAGCCGCGAGCTTTCCCCGCGGATCAATCGTCTGAAGTCGCCGCCGGAACTGGGACGTCTTATGGCGACCTGTGCATGGGCCATTACCAGTGGTGGAGGCACGATGCTTGAGATGATGTGTCTGGGTAAGGCCATTCACGTTGTCCCGCGAACCCGTTTCGAGGTTTCACTGGCGCAATCCATTCTCGCGCTGGGTGCGCTGTTGGGCGTGGGCATGGAAAATATCAGCAACCCGTTACCGGAAAGAAGGCAGCAGGTTTCCGCCATGGCAAGGCGCCTTGTCGATGGTCAGGGAACAATCCGTATCGCAGATGCCTTGCGGACGCTGCTATGACGTCATTGTGGTTGGTCACGCTGGGCGCCGGGCGTTGGCAGATGTCCGGAATAAAAGCGGCCAGGGACGCTGGGCTGCGGGTATTGGCGCTGGACGCGCAACCAGATGCGCCGGGGTTCGAGCTTGCCGACAGGTCGGCCGTGGTGGATATCCGCAATGCGCAACAGGTTGTCGAAGCCGTGCTCAATCAGGCGATCAATCCCGCCGGTGCGGCATCGTTTGTGACGGACGCGGGAATGTTGTCGGCGGCCGCGGTGCGCGAGGCGTTCAGCCTGCCGGGTCCGGATCGCAAACTGGCCAATCGGCTCACCGACAAGATTTCCCAACGACAGGCATGGACGGATCAGGGATTGCCATGCCCGGTGTGGTTTGGCGTGAGTTCGCTGAGCGAGGCGCAAGACGCCATCGCGAAGATCGGGCGGAAGGCCATTCTGAAACCGGCCGATTCTGCAGGCAGTCGCGGGGTGTTTGTTTTCGATCCGAAGGATAACTGGACGCAGGCGTTCGAAGCCGCGATGGCCTGGTCGCCAAGCCGGCGTGTGATCATCGAAACCTATGTCATCGCGACTGAATACACGGTCGAAACCTTCGCGCATCAAGGGAAAACTTGGGTTCTTGCGGTTTCGGAGAAGAAGAAGGTTCCCGGAACAGACAATACGGTTGCGAGCGAACTGGCGACACCGGGTCTGGATTCTGGATCCGTCTGCAAAATTGGCGAATTGGCAGTCGCGGCGCTGGCTGCGCTCGGGCATGGGGACGGACCCGGGCATACCGAGATCCTGCGCGAACAGGATGGAACGCTTTGGCTTGTCGAGTCAGCGGGTCGCGGCGGCGGCTTTATGGTCGCCGACGGCATTGTGCCGCGCGCCAGCGGGTTTGACCTCGCAAAGGCTTGCGCTCTTCAGGCCGTCGGGCTGGAGCCGCTCATCCCCGGTAATGCTCAACAGGCCTTTGTGCTGAGATTTCTACCCACCCGGAAGGGCACCGTGACCGGCATTCGCGGATTCGCGCATGCAAATGCTCTTGGAAATGTCGAATGCCAATCGCTGGTTGCGGTCGGTGACAGGGTGGAAGACGCCAGAACCGACGGTGGACGCCTCGCTTATATCTTCAGCTGGGCGGCTGACCGGGCGACTGCCTTTGCGCTCGCGGATCGGGCGGAAGGACTCCTTGATATCTCAATCGATCAAGATTGACTGAGGGAACGTTATGCGGCGCATCATCGACACCCATCTTCATTTGTCCCCGCAGGTGTCAGCCGTCGCCGCGACGGCTGCTGTGGCGCTGGACAATGATCTAGCGGCTTGCAACGTCGAGCGCGCCGTCGTTCTGCATCTTCTGGCGCAACCGTGGTCGGTCGATGAATTCGCTGAAGCTATCTCGATGACCAGTCGGTTGAGCGGATTCATCAACATTGATCCCTTGAAGGAGGATGCGCGGAGCCGGCTTCGCGACGGGATTGAAAACCTCGGGTTCATTGGCCTGAAACTTCATCCGCGGCTTCAGCAGTTTGATCTCGACGAGCCTTCGGTGCATCGGCTTGTTGGCTTCGCCGGTGAAGTCGGTGTGCCGGTTCTGATCGATGCGTTTCCCGACGGCGACTGGCTGATGATGGGGTTCGACCCACTGGCCTTCGCCCGCCTTGCGCGAGCCTGTCCGCAGACGCGAATTATCATCGGCCATTTTGGCGGCCATCATTGCATTGATTTCATGATGCTGGCCAAGCGGCTACCGAATATCTGGTTCGATCTTTCGTACTCGCTGCTTTACTACACGGGCTCGCCGGTCGTCGCCAACCTGCTATATTGCTGCCGCAGCATGAAGTATCGGCGCATCATGTATGGGTCCGACTATCCCGACAGGGGTATTGCATCATCTGTCAGGATGTCGCTTGAAACGTTCGACTCGTTTGATCTTGCGGGAGAGAATCTCGACAGATTGCTGGTCAATAACGCGCTGGAGTGTTTCGGTTGGCCGATCGACTGACGTCTGATGACAAGAAGCGCATCGTTGACCTGTACGAAGACCGTTACGCGGCCTACGGCTATGATGTTCGTACCGTCGGTTGGGGGTCTCGAGCCGATCAATGGCTGAGGTTCGAAGTTCTGGGCAGGGGCATCGACTTCAGCGGCAAAAGAATTCTGGACGTCGGGTGCGGCCTTGGGGATTTTGTCGCTTTTCTCGAAGCCGGTGGCCAATCGAACTATTCTTATACCGGCATCGACCTGTCATCGAAGCTGATCGAAGATGCGACGAAGCGGTTTGGACGAGAGGACTGCACCTTTGCGGTTGCTGATATTCTGAACGATTCCCTGGAGCCGTTCGATGTCGTTGTTTGCTCGGGGGCGTTGTCATTCAGGCTCGATGACAATCTGGCGTTGGCCGAGCGAATGATTGCCAGGATGTTTCAGCTTGCTCGTGAGGCTGTCTGCGTCAATTTCCTCTCCAGCCGCGTGGATTATCAGTTGGAGAAGAATTTCCATTATGAGCCGGGAAGAATGCTGGCTTATGCGCTATCGCTGTCGCGATGGGTGCGTCTCCATCACGACTACCCGCTCTATGAATTCACGTTGCAGATTCTCGCGAATTCGCATGATCGCAGCACGGGATTTGAGAACCTGCGATAAGCCAGGGTGGTGACGGACGCCATTCCCGGAATTAACCGTTTTGACCCGCTGTCCATAAAATTTCATATATTTCAATGTGTTGCATTGTTCATCTTGTGAACGATATGCTTGACGTTCATCCGATGAACGGGTTAAAGCATGCCTTCCTTTGCCGCAGACGGTGGAGCGGGAGCCGGGCTTGTTAGGAAGTGAAACCAACGCGGAAAGCGACCGGATTGTTCTGGGGCTCCTGAATTCCGTAGAGGAGGATGGTGCTCAATCGCAACGCCGCCTTGCGGCGGAGCTTGGAATCGCTTTGGGGCTGGTCAATGCCTATCTCAAGCGTTGTGTCAGCAAGGGCCTTTTGAAGGTTGGTGAAGCTCCGGCCCGCCGCTATGCTTACTATCTCACACCGAAGGGTTTTACAGAGAAGTCCCGCCTTACGGTCGAGTATCTTTCCTCATCGTTTTCATTTTTCCGCCGCGCGAAATCCGATTGTTCGCAGATTTTCCGGACCGCGAAGTCCCACGGTTTCACGCGCATGGTCCTGGCTGGCAAATCGGACCTCGCCGAGATTGCAATGCTTTGTTCAGTGGAAGCGGGTGTCGAGGTAGTTGCCGTTGTTGATCCGCGCCACGATCGTTCCGTTTTCATCGGCGTGGAGCTGGTGTCATCGTATGACGAGATCTCCAACAAATTCGACGCGATTGTCGTGACGGATCTTGTTCGCACGCGAGCCTCGCTTGACGCCGCCATAGAGGCTTTCGGTGAGGATCGTGTTTTCGTGCCGGAGCTTCTCGGACTCAAAGCCAAGCTCGCAGGACGTGCAGGAGAGGTTCAATGAACGAGCCGTCGATGCCGCGCTGGTACGTTGTTCAGACGCAGGTTCACGCCGAAATCAAGGCTGCACAGAACTTGATCCGGCAGGGGTATGCGGTCTACCTGCCACGCTACCTCAAGCGTCGCCGTCATGCGCGCAAGATCGATCTCGTGGCATCGCCATTATTCGCTCGCTACCTCTTCGTGAGCATCGATACAGCCGCTCAGCGCTGGCGCTCTGTGCAATCCACGTTCGGCGTTGCCAGGCTGGTCATGAACGGCGACCAGCCTGCATTTGTGCCCGACACGATTGTCGCGGGGCTCAGGCAGCGGGAAGACGACAAAGGTTTTGTCCGAATGGAGCGTGCCAGCGCGTTCTCGCCCGGCGAGAAGGTGCGTGTGCTGTCAGGTGCCTTTCTTGACAGCATTGCTTCGTTTGAACGGATGAGCGATTCTGATCGCGTCGCGGTGTTGCTCGATTTTCTTGGACAGAAAGTGCGCGTGACGCTCGACCGGGACATGGTCGCGGCGGCCTAGTGCCGCTTTCAGCCCGGCATTCATGCCGGGCTGGTATCTCTGCATGCTGATGGTTTGGGTGATGTAATTCACCCGGACTGCGGTAGCTTGGGTTCAGCTAGCTTTCCTTCCGACGTATAACAACAGCAGAGCATATGACTCAAAAGAAAACATCATCATTTGATGGCGCCAGCGTTCTTGTGACAGGTGGCACAGGTTCCTTTGGCCAGGCGTTCATTCGTCAGCTTCTCGAACGCCACAATCCAGCGCGCGTGGTCGTATTTTCGCGTGACGAGTTGAAGCAGTACGAGATGCAGCAGACCTTCACCAGTCCGCAAATGCGTTTCTTCATCGGTGACATAAGGGACAAGGAGCGCCTTGATCGAGCTCTTCGAGGGATCGAGATTGTGATCCATGCCGCTGCACTCAAGCAGGTGCCCGCAGCCGAGTACAACCCCATCGAGTGCATCAAGACCAATGTTCTGGGTGCGGAAAACATCATCAATGCCTGCATTGACCAGAAGGTGAAGAAAGTTATCGCACTTTCCACCGACAAGGCAGTCAACCCGGCAAATCTCTATGGCGCGACGAAACTGTGTTCGGACAAGCTGTTCGTCGCAGGCAACCATCTCGCCGGTGCGGGCGCGACCAGATTTTCGGTGGTGCGTTACGGCAATGTCATCGGGTCGCGTGGGAGCGTGATTCCGTTCTTCAAGAAATTCAAGGAAAGTGGAAAGAAACTTCCCATCACCGATCCGCGCATGACGCGATTCTGGATCAGGCTTGCGGATGGCGCGAGTTTTGTCGACCGTTGCGTGGGCTTGATGCGTGGTGGAGAAATCTTCATTCCGAAGATTCCGTCCATGAAGATCGTGGATCTGGCAAAGGCGGTCAGCGCCGATAGTGAGCATGAGATTGTAGGCATCCGTCCTGGCGAGAAACTTCATGAGCTTCTCCTGACGCGGGACGATGCTCGGCATACCCTCGAGTTCAGGGGCTATTTTGTCATCAAGGCCGCCACCCATCTTTGGGAGCCGGGCGGTTCGACCGTTTACGACGGTGAGGAGGGGCAACCCGTATCCCCTGATTTCGAGTACGCGAGCGACACCAATCGCGACCAATTCGATATCGAACAACTCCGGGCGGTGATCGAGTAATCCAATGCCGCGCGCGTTTCTCGGATACGGCCGTCAAAGCATCGACGAATCCGATATCGAGGCGGTTGTCGAAGTTCTGCGCGGTGATTTTCTCACGCAGGGCCCCGCTGTCGAGAGGTTTGAATCCGCACTTGTTGATTACACCGGAGCGGCATATGCGGTTGCCGTCAGTAGCGGAACAGCTGCGCTACACATTGCGTGCCTCGCGGCGGAAGTCGGGGGCGGTGATATCGGTGTCACGTCAGCGATTACGTTCGCGGCGTCGGCTAACTGCATTCGCTACTCGGGCGGCGAGGTCGGGTTTATTGATATCGATCCTGCGACGCTGGGCATGAGCGTGCGCGGTCTCGAGTCCACGCTGGCGGAAACGCCCCAGACGAAGGTAGTGATCCCGGTTCATATGGGTGGTCTGGCGGATTCTGCGAGCAACCTTCGCAAGGCTGCAGGCGAGCGGATTGTGATCGAGGACGCTGCGCATTCGTTCGGCGGCCAGTATGAATGCGGAAAGCGTGTAGGCAGCTGCGCCTATTCAGATATGACCATTCTGTCGTTTCATCCCGTAAAGGCGATCACGACCGCTGAAGGCGGTGCGGTCCTGACCAACGATCCTGAGCTTGCGCGACGTTTGCGGCTTTACAGAAGTCACGGAATTCATCGCGACGCAGCTCGTTTCGTGAATTCCGATGCAATGGAAGAAGGCAGCGCAAAGCCGTGGTACTATGAGCAATCGGCTTTGGGTTTTAATTTCCGCCTGACGGACATCCAGGCGGCGCTGGGAATTTCGCAACTCGCCAAGCTGGATCGCTTTATTTCCCGCCGTCGCGAAATTGCTAAGCGCTACGATGAAGCGTTCTCGAGGGTGCCGGGCATCAGGTTGCCACAGTCTGCTGCGGAGCAGAGAGCGAGGTCAGGGCTTCACCTTTATATTGCGCTTTTCGATCTCAAGGCGCTGAAGGTGACCCGGGCGATGGTGATGAACCGCCTGAAAGATATGGGTGTCGGGAGTCAGGTTCACTACATTCCGGTTTATCGTCAGCCTTACTATGCGACGCGTTACGCGACCGATCGGTCGCGGTATCCCGAGGCCGAACGCTATTACGACGAGTGCCTATCGCTTCCGCTCCATCCCGGGCTTCGGGACGAAGACGTTGAGTATGTCGCGCGGAGTGTGATGAGCAGCCTTTCGGCGGCCTGAGATGTTGTCGCGGCTTGGGCTTGGGACGGCTCAGTTCGGGTCCCACTACGGGGTGTCCAACGGGAAAGGCGCGCCAGCAGAGTCCGAAATCGCCGATATTCTGGCAGCCACGCAAGAGGCGGGTATCGGATACATCGATACTGCCCATGGTTATCCTCAAGCCGAGGAGCTGATCGGACGCTACCTGCAGCTTGGTCATGGGTTGAAAATTGTAACCAAAACGCCGCCGATCGGAGAGGGCGTGATTGAGGCGGCACACAAAGCGCGAATGCTCGACGCGCTGTCCACTTCGCTGGATCGATTGAAGATCGACAAAGTTCATGGCCTGTTGGTTCACCATGTCAACGATCTCCATAAGCGGGGTCGTGAGTATCTGGTCGAGGCCCTTCAAGAGGCTCGGGCTCGCGGATTGGTCAACCGCGTCGGTGTTTCGATCTACGATGTTGCGCAACTGGAATCGATGGAGATGATATTCGATGCCGGGATCGTGCAATTTCCATACAACGTTTTTGATTCCCGAGTTGTGACTTCGGATGTTTTCAGGCGCTTGAAAGGCGCGGGGGTGGAGATGCACGCCCGTTCGGCTTTCCTTCAGGGATTGCTTTTGATGGAGCGCTCGCAATTGCCGGAGTACTTCGCGCCTGTGCGAAATGAATTGTCGCAGCTGCACGCAGAATGGGCCGCGGCCGGTGTGAGCCGCTTATCAGGATGTCTCGGGTTTGTTTTGCGCAATCCGGATGTCGATGCACTCATGGTAGGCGTCAATAGTCTTGCAGAGTTCGAAGGCGTTCGGGAAGCGATCGCCGAAGCGGCCCATGGAGATTTTCGGATTGCCGGGAGATTTGAGCCCGACGTCGAGTTCGTCGATCCGTCTCGCTGGCCGTCTTTCGCGCGGTGAAATTGACCGCGTCTGCTTGGTATAAATACTAGGAGGGTAGTCTGATGAAGCAGGGAGAGGCCGTTACGGACGGCATGCGCATCGTGGAAGATGCAGAGTACCAGCAGCATCTCAAGAATATGCAAGTTTATGGCTATACAATCGTGCCTGCCCTTATGAGCGACGGACTCGTGCTGGGTTTGAAGCAGCGTATTGACGATCTGTGGGCCGCAATCAAGGATGAGCGTTACGGTGGCCGTCCTGAGCGCGATGGCGAGGACAAGCTGGTCTACAACCTGCAAAACAAGCACAGATCTTTTATCGATATCTTGGGTAATTCCTTCGTCGAAAAGGTCTGTATGGCCATGCTCAATGATGAATATTATCGGTTTATTTCACCTGACCATCCCAATTACATTCTCAACTACTACAATGCCAGAAGCTCGGGCGCGAAGCTCGATCTGCACATCGATTCGCACATTCCCAATCCGGGACGTTTCGCGAGCGCCATGCAGGTTGTGTACTTGCTCGATGACATGAATGAATCGAACGGTTGCACCATTGTCGTTCCAGGCTCCCATCGTTCGGGAGAATACACTGATCGCGAACTCGCCAACGTAATCCCGGTTCGAGCAAAGGCCGGTGATCTCGTGCTATGGGACAGTCGATTGTGGCATGGAACGACTGCGAACAACGCCAAGACTTCGCGGTGGGCTTTGGTGGCTACGTTCACGCGCTGGTGGATGAAGCAAGCGATGGATATCCCGAAGGCGTTGCCGGAGGATATCTACCGGGAATTGACCGACAAGCAGAAAGCGCTGATGGGATTTTGTTCGATGCCGCCGGTCGACGAAAGGGAGCGGATCAACACCAAAAGTGGCTATGATGCCTTGAAGCCGACCGCACGCTAGAACGCCAAACCGGATGACGAAGGCCGTGGCATCACGCCTGGCGATAATCCCGGCGCGGGGAGGGTCAAAACGGATTCCGGGGAAGAACATTCGGAATTTCCATGGCCGTCCGATCATTGAATACATCCTGTGTGCGGCGCGGGAGTCGGGCTTGTTCGATACAATCCATGTATCGACTGAAAGTGCGGACATCGCCAACGTCGTCGAAGGCTTGGGTTTTCCGCCGCATTTCTTTCGCGCCGCGAATCTTGCTGATGATCACACTCCGCTCATGCCGGTGATCCGTTACGTCGTCGAAACCTTTGCGTCGAGGGGCAAGCGGTTCGATGAAATCTGGCTGCTGATGGCCTGCGCGCCCCTTCTGGAATCGAGTGACCTTGTCGGCGCCGCCAGGATGTTTTCGGATGCCGGTTCCAGTACGCCCGTGCTGTCCGTCTCGGAATACCCCGCGCCAGTGGAATGGGCATTTCGCAGGGCGGCCGACGGGCGGCTCGACCCGATTCAGCGCGGATCGTTTGGTGTTCGATCGCAGGATCTGAAACCCGCATTTTATGATACTGGCTCGTTCTGCATCTTTCCTGAGCGAACCGTCCTGGCAGGTGTCTCCGGTGGCGATGACGTGAACTATCTCGGATATGCTTTGCCATCCCACAAGGCTGTCGATATCGACAGCGAGCAGGATTTCAGGTTTGCAGAAATGCTTTTTTCTGCGGTGAGGTCACTCCCGCCATCGTCCAGGGACTGAGAGAGTCGTGCTCGACTTGCAGTGTGCGCTTGGCCCGACGCTTCCCATCGCTCCGGATGCGATGGCAAGACCGCTGCTGGTTGAAGACATAACGGATGGCTATGTGAATGCTCTCAACCATCCATCCGTCAGGAAGTTTTTGATTTCAGGAGCTGAACCTTATACCAGAGCGGGCGTTGCCATGATGGTGAAGGAAAATTTCGAAGCGTGCGACAGCGTCCTGTTCGGCATATTCCTGTCGGGTAAGCATAGCGGGAACGTGCGCCTTCACGATATCAATCCGAAATCCGCCTATATCGGTATCGCCATGTTCGATACAGGATCGCAGGGGCGAGGCTTCGGTAGCAAGGCGATTGCAACGATATCCAAGTATGGCATTTTCAATCTTGGTATCGAGCGTATTCTGGCCGGAATCGATGACCGGAATTTGGCTTCGCTCCGTGCATTCGCGAAGGCGGGCTTTACCAATATCGAGAAATCACGGAGCAGTCATGACCAGCTTTGGAGCTTTGATCGGAGCGCTGCCTCCGTAGGATCTCCGGAGAAACTGGTTCCTTGAGCAGCAGTTCTGAACTCGCGCACAACTTATGAGAACACTCGTTTTCGCTCCCCATTCGGCTTTCTGGATTCATGCGTTTCCGGAAGCGCTGGTCGCTGACGCGCTGCGGGGCGCCGGCCATGAGATTGTCTATGTCACCTGCGGTGAGGCATTCGGCGATTGGTGTGTCCCGATGGCGGCGAATAAGCTTACGCTGGGCTCGACCGCCGGGCAGCGTGCAGAGGTGTGTCGTGTGTGCCGGGAAAACGAAGGAATCCTGCGCAAGGGATTTGCCTTCAAGGGCCCAAACCTCGCGGACGTCCTGACGGCGCAAGACCTCCTGGATATCGAGGCGGTTCTGTCGCAGGCGACCCGGGAGACCATCGAGACGCTTGAAGTGGATGGCGTGCCGATCGGTAAAATTGCTCTTTATCAGGTGGTGTTGCGATATAAGAGAGTTGATACGAATTTCAATGAATCGGAGTGGGAGTACTATCTCGCGGATTTGCGCAACGCGCTTCTGGCTCTGCGAGTTGGAGGTAGGTTGATCGACCAGCACAAACCGGACCGTGTCCTTGTCTACAACGGACTTTATGCGGTCAATCATGCGGTTTGCTCGCTTGCTGAATCTCGAGGTATTCCTGCTTATTTTGCTCATGCGGGTCCGAATTTTTCCCGCCGTTTGCAATCCTTGATTGTCGCACGAGGGCAGTCGTTCTCGTATATGCCGAAGATGCTTAAGCAATGGCCGCGTTTCGCGGATGTGCCATGTACCGCAAGGCAGCTGCGGCGCGCAACAGATCATCTACTGGAGCTGTTGCGGGGCAAGAGCATCTTTGCGTATTCACCCCAAAAGACAGCAAATCATTTTGACGCCAGGACGCATTTTGGAGTCAAGGCCGGTCAAAAGCTTGTCGTTGCGACACTGAGCAGCAATGACGAGTACGCTGCAGGCATTCTCGTCGGGGCGCAAAAGCCCTGGGGTGAGCTGTTGTTTGCATCGCAAATCGAATGGGTCAGGGATCTCGTTGAGTTTGCGAAGCGCCGGCCTGACATTTTTCTTGTCGTTCGTGTCCATCCAAGGGAATTTCCAAATCGCCGCGACGGGCAAAAATCGCAACATGCTCATGAAATGGAGAGAATGTTCGTCTCTTTGCCGGAAAATGCCGCGGTAAACTGGCCCGCGGATGGCATTTCGATCTATGATCTTGCAGATCAGACGGATGTGTTTCTCAATGCCTGGTCATCTGTCGGAAAAGAGATGACGATGCTCGGCATTCCGGTTGTGATCTATTCACGCGAGCTTCCTCTTTATCCGTCCAATATCAACTATCTTGGGGAAACCCATGATGATTATTTCGCTGCGATCGATCGTGCGTTGAAGGATGGTTGGAGTTTAGAGCGAGCACGTGCAACGTATCGTTGGGCTGTCTATGAAACCCTCAGGGCCACGATCGATGTCAGCGACAGCTATTCCGAGGTCGAGAATCCCGTTCGCTCGATTCCGCAGAAAGCACTTCATCGCATCAAGCGTAACTTGATGCCGAACTATGTTCAGTATCGGGATGTGAAGCATCGCAGTTCCGAATTGGCCGCAGCGCCCCAAATCAGCAAGCTGTTTGATTCCGCTGCCTGGACGACGATCGAGCATGTTTCGGCCGAGAGTTGCGAACAGGACTCTCTTGAGAATGAAACGGCTGCCTTGCGCGTCGAGCTTCAGCGTCTTGCGGACGCCTTGTATCCAACTGCCGAGGCGCGGCGGGCCAGTCAACTCTACGGGAAGCTGAGTAGAGCGTTCGCTTAGTTTGATGAGAGTAGAGGGTTTTGTGGACGGAGTGATAGCTATGATCAATCAATGCAGGGAGCGATCCTGATGCCGTCAGTTTTGTATAATACAATGTGTCTTGCGATGGGTGGCGTTCAACATCTTGCGCAAGGAAGGACACCGGATGCTGCTTATCAAAGCATGATCAATCTTTTTTGCCGTACGGGTGGTCGGTCGAATGACCGTCTTTCACAGTTGGTGGGAATGGTCAATCGCCCGGAAAATTTACCGAAAGCTCGAGGGGTGCTAGGGGATTTTAACGAAGCTGCGCTTGCGAAAATTACGTCAGATCTCGATGTTCGTGGCTATCACGTTTTCGAAAGCAGGCTATCGGATGATCTTTGCGACCGCTTAACTGAGTTCGCGACGACCACGCGGTGTAGGGTCAGGGCTGCTGACAGTCAGTCTGGCGCCAAGGCAACCATGGTCGATTTCTACAATAGAGCGGATCCTGCAGGCATCCGTTATGACTTTCTAGCGCAGGATATTATAGACAATCCGGATATTCAGGGTTTGCTGGGTGATAGCTCGATAGTTTCCGTTGCACAGAATTATCTACGTTGTCGGCCGCTGCTCGATGTCATGGGTATGTGGTGGCACACCTCTGTTGGCGAGGGGCCGGATTCTCAAGCCGCGCAATTTTATCATTTCGATATGGATCGGATCAAATGGCTTAAGTTCTTTATCTATCTGACTGATGTTGGACCTGAGAACGGGCCTCATTGTTTCATTGAAGGCTCGCATCGGACGGGGGGAATTCCTCCGGATTTGCTCAGCAAGGGATACTCGCGTTTGACCGATGAAGAGGTTCAGACGAATTTCCCGGCACAAAAATTCATCGAGTTTATCGCTCCGCGAGGCACCGTCATTGCGGAAGATACGAGAGGACTCCATAAAGGTAAGCATGTGGAGAAATCCGATCGGCTGATGCTCCAGTTGCAATTCAGTAATAGCTTGTTTGGTGGTTACTATCCACCTGCCCGTATTACTGAGGTCAAAAACTCTTCTCTGGAGGAGATGATAAAGAGCCATCCCGGAATTTATTCAAATTACTACAAGGAAGGCCAGGCCTGATGGCGCCCCTGTTTCCGACAAGTCGGCTGGAGTATCTCGCGCGCAGAGCTTATGGAGTTCTGCGTCGGCCACGGCAAAAGCGTGACACGAGCTCTGTTCTGCAGGAGTATTCAGCGGGTTGGGACGAGTATAGGGCGCAGCTTGCTGCCGCCGACAGTTACGATGACTGGATCGGATCGGGACCTTCGGCAAAACGCTTCTTCAGCGTGAATGGAAAGCTCGAATATAGTTCTTTCGATTTCGGCTCGTTCTATCGCGACTGTCTTCTCGATGCGTTGCGGACAGAGTTTTCCGCCGCACGCTCCGTCACAGAGTTTGGTTCCGGTGTTGGTCGGAATTTACTCTTTTTGAAGGATGAACTGCCGGAGATTTCATGCTCAGGTTACGAGCTTTGTCAGCCTGGTGTCGATGTTGCGAACGCTGCAGCGGAAAAATTTGGATTCCAGGTTCAGTACGCGCAACTCGACTATCTAAACGACGGTCCGGAGAAGTATGTTTTCCCACGTAGCGATGTCGGCTTCACGATGTTTTCCTTGGAGCAGTTGCCACAAGGCTGCTCAATCGCGCTGGAACATATTCTCGACCATGTAGAACTCGGTTCGATTCATATCGAGCCAGTAGTAGAGAACTATCCAATGTCGCTTCGGGGAATTCTCGGGCGCATTGAGCATCGCAAGGTGGATTACCTTTCCGGATTTGATGCGGCGACGCGGGCGCTGAACCTCAAACATATAAGCGTGAGACGCTTAGACTCAGCGCACAATCCTCTGATGTTTCCATCGGTCTATGTGCTTCGGAAGCATTGAAGAGAATGAAAAGGCGAGTTGCAAGCGTGCTGACGGGCGCCGGCATGGCGGGCCGGATGGCCTTGAATCGCTCCGTTCCCTTCCGCCATCTGCGAAATCGCTGGAAATTTCCCGGACTGGCACTTGATCCGACGGTGAACGCTCAGGTTAGCGGGCATTTCCAATACGGCACTGGTGTCAGAATCGGCGAGGGGTGCAATCTGATTGTTCCCGACCGGGCTACGCTTGAGCTCGCCGACGATGTGTATGTTGGGAGGTATGTGGAGTTGGGTCCCGGAGGCAGAGTGAGCCTTGGGAACAAAACGACAGTGCAGGATCGTGGTACGTTTGTTGGGAACGTTGCGATTGGAAGCTACTGCGTCATTTCCTTGAATGTTCTTATTAGCTCCGGTCAACATCATTTTGAACGCACGCCGCATCTGCTGATTCGTGATCAGGATCGTTCCGTCTTTGACGACCCGGAGCTTTTCGAGGGTCACAACCGTTCGGTGACGATCGGTGATGATTGCTGGATAGGCGTGAATACGGTGATTATGCCTGGCACTACGGTCGGGCGAGGCTGTGTTATCGGCTCGAACTCAGTGGTTACGAAGGATATTCCTCCATATTCGGTTGCCGTGGGCGGCCCAGCAAGAGTGGTGCGAAAGCGATTGAACTTTGTTCCGCCGCGCGCAGTTGGTTGGATCGCGCCCGAGCATCGACCATATTTTTACAGTGGGTTCAGAATGTCGGCGCTGGAATGGCAGGCGAACGAGCGGGCGGGCGGATTGATCGCTTCGCAACGCTTCTCGATCTGGCTGGCGTTCGAGCCAACAGCGAAGATTTGTCTTCGAGCCAAAGCGAATACGCGCGGCGCCAGAATTGAATCAAACGGAGTTGGCTATGATATCGAGGATGCCTGGGAAAATTATGTGTTTCCCGCCAACTCGGCCGACGGTGCGATAAGCTTTTTAGTGCAGAACGGTCCAATTGTTGTGAGCGATGCTTGGCTAGTATGAATCATCTCGCATATCTGCGCGCACTCTTTACGTTTGCATTTCGCAACAACCGGCTCCTGTACGTTGCGGTTATTCTTTCGGTTTTCTCAGTGTTTATTGAGATTTTCGCCATGGCAACGCTAATGCCTTTGGCATCTGCTGCGGCAGGAAATCCTTTGCCGATTGATACTTTCTCGTCCCACATAATGCAGGTTATGGGTGTCGTTTACGACGGACGATCACTTCTGTTTCTGTTTCTTGGGCTATTTTTTGTCCGCGTGCTGACCCAGTTGGCGAGTCAAACCCTTACCATCTATCTCGGCAAACGAATTCTTCTTCAGTTGACTACTCGCGCCTTTTCCGCGCTGATCCGCAATATTCCAGTCAAGGAACTGGAAAGCAAAAGCCTAGGACACTATGTTTCTCTGGCGGGTGACGAGGCCAGCCGTTCCAGCAATTTGATTGTTTTCGTTAGCCAGTTGGTCTCAACCGGCTTGCTGGGTTCGCTCTATTTTTTAGCTGTTTGGAGATACTCTACATATGTCGGAATTGGCGTTGTCATTTTTCTCACAATAACGTTCGCGACCCTGTTCGAGTCTTTCCGCGCCTCTCATAGATTGGGAATTCGCCAGATCGAACAATCGCAAGCCGCAACGTCGTTTTTTGTCGATTCCGTGAATGGATTGAGATCTGTGCGATCGTTCTCCGCCGAAGGATATGTGACGGAAAGCTACTATCGCCAGATATTCCAGTATATGCGGACCTTGGCCTTCATCGATGTGATCTCGCTTGGCGGTCGCTTGGGCCCTGTTTTATTTCTGCTTGCTTCGGTGGCCGTGCTCGCACTTTTTAACGGGTCGAGAGATTTTCTTTCCCTCGACCTTCCTTTCATTGTGACGATTGTCATTTTGCTGATGCGATTCTTTCCCATCGCAGGGCAGGCATTGAACATGGCGCTTCGTGTTGTGTCCGATGCGCGCGCCGGGCGTGATGTGACAAGCGTCATTGATACATATGGAGTGTTACCTCCAGCTGTTTTACCCGCGTCGCGAATTGTCTCTCGCGTGACCCGGATAGAGGCTGCCGATCTGGGGTTCTCACATGTCAACGGCAAGCCCGTTTTGCGAGGATTTAGTGCTCTATTGAAGAGTGGTCATAGTTACGCGTTCATTGGGCCGTCGGGGTCCGGGAAGTCGACGTTCCTTGATCTTGTGCTTGGCTTCTATTCTCCTGACAGCGGACGCCTCCTTCTGGATGGCGTGGATTTCAGGAATATTGCAGTATCTGAGTTGAGGCGAAAGATATTGCTGGTTGCGCAAGACACTGCAGTTTTCAACGATACCGTCGCGAACAACCTGAAACTCGGTTCTGATTTTAGCCAGTATGATCTGGATCGGGCATGCAGGATCGCCTGTATAGATGATATGATCGCCGGATTGGAGGGTGGCTACGATACGCTTCTGAGCTATCGTGGCAGCAATCTTTCCGGTGGTCAAAAGCAGCGTATAGGAATTGCGCGGGCGGTTCTTCGACAACCGGACGTGTTGCTGCTGGATGAGAGCACGAGTGCGCTTGATGTCGAAACGCGAGAGCGGGTCGTCTCCAATCTGCTCGAAGAGTTCAAGGACCGGATCATTCTTTTTGTAACTCACGATGCTTTTGTGGCCTCACAAGTCGACGAGGTCTTCGACATGTCGATGCTTAATGGCATCGAACCGGCCGATCCGGTCGTGGCCTAGTGTGACGCTCTAAATGGGCTCTGCTTTTAAGAAGTTCGTCAGGGCGGCGGTGCCGGATTGGCTGGTCGCGGCAAGCCGTGGATTAACCGAGAAGCTCGATCCGTTCGTCCAATTGTCCTATTCGCAGGACGGCGAAGACATGATCCTGCGACGGTTGTTCGAAGGGCAGCGTTCGGGATTTTATGTCGATGTCGGTGCACATCATCCCTTTCGTTTTTCCAATACCTGCTATTTCCATCGTCTCGGATGGAGAGGGATCAATATCGATCCAAACCCCGACGCGATCGCAGCATTCAAGCAAGAACGCCCCTCCGATATCAATCTGTGTGTCGGCGTTTCGGATATGGCAGGTGAGTTGAGCTACCATATCTTCAACGAGCCGGCGCTGAACACATTTGATGAAAACCTTGCGGCTGAGCGGGCGTTGTCGCCGGGGTATCGTTTGATCGAGAAGCGCAGCGTCCTGGTGCGGCGGCTTGATGATCTTCTGCGTGAGCACCTGCCTTCCGGTCAGCAGATCGATTTCCTCTCGATTGATGTCGAAGGGTTGGATCTTGCTGTTCTCAACTCCGGAGACTGGATTCAATTCCGGCCTCGCGGGCTGCTGGTGGAAGCGCGCCAACGTTCTGCGAGGGCGCTTGCTGATGATCCGATCCATGCCTTTGTCGAAGGGAAGGGCTATCGGTTGGTTGGGAAAACCGTGAATACGTTGATCTATGAAGACGGATCGAGTGTCGTGTCTTCAGGGGTGGTGACCTGACGTGTCGAGCCTCGCTCCCATCGCTCTCTTCGTGTACAATCGTCCGGAACATACACGCCGCACGCTCGCTGCACTCGCGGCCAATCCCTTGGCGGGTCAGAGCGATTTGATCATCTATGCGGACGGCCCGAAGAAACCTGAGCATGAACCCTCGGTCCGGATAACGAGGGAGGTCGCTCGCAGCGCATCCGGATTCAAGTCGGTAGCGATGATCGAGCGTGATGGAAACTTGGGGCTCGCGAATTCGATTATCTCGGGTGTGACTGAAGTCTGTGAATCATCCGGTCGCGCCATCGTTCTGGAGGATGACCTGGTGGTGGCGCCACAGTTTCTAGACTACATGAACGCCGGACTTGATCATTATGCCGGAAGCCCACAGGTTTATCAGGTGTCGGGCTATCTTTTTCCGGGGTGCGAAGGTGCGGGGCGTTCGCGCTTTCTCCCATTAACAACTACGTGGGGTTGGGCGACTTGGGAGCGAGCTTGGAAATCATTTGATGAGGCAACGTCGGCAGTTGCATTGTTGCGCTCGAACTCGCAGTTTCGCGACCGGTTTAATTTGAATGGTGCCTATGACTACTCCGGAATGGTGGAGCAGCAGTTGCGGGGTGCAATCGATTCCTGGGGGATTCGATGGTATCTTTCAGTGTTCGCGCAAGGTGGACTGACCTTGTATCCGGGCTCGTCTCTAGTGGAGAACATCGGGTTTGACGGCTCAGGCACCCACGGAGCCGGTCACGCGAGCTTCAATCGCAGATTGCCAATGTCGCAAGGTTTCCGGCCAAACGATCTGCCCCAAGATTTTGTCGTCGATCGCGAATGTATGAACGCGATCGAAAATCTCTTAAAATCGATGCGGCCCAGCAGGAAACGATGGCTGGGAATTCAAAGGCTCGTGGCATGGCTAGAAATGTGAAGAAGTTTGCGAAAGCAGTTTGTCCTCCCATTTTGTGGAATGGACTGGCCGCTGTTCGGCGCAACGCCCTTGTGCAGAAGGTGTCAGCGCCGGGAGATGGCCAGGATCTCGATCTTTACTGGGATGCAGATATGGCGGATCTCCTCGAAAAGTGGGGAGAGGGAACGACGTGGACCGAAATTCAGCTTCTGATGTCAGCGCGTTCGGGGCGTATTCTCGATATTGCGTGCGGAACTGGCGTGGTGATGAAGCGCCTAGGCCAGTTCTCAAATCTTGAAATTCATGGATGTGACATTTCAGATGCACTGATCAGCAGGGCCGTTAATGCTGGAATTTTGACGGAGCGGCTGACAGTCTGCGATGCGACGCAGATGCCGTATACTGATCGTCAGTTCGATTTTTCGTATTCTATCGGGTCTTTCGAGCACTTCACCATTGATGGCATTAAAAGCGTTATTGCCGAGGCGGCTCGAACCACAGGGGTGGCATCATTTCATATGGTGCCGACGTCGCGATCCGGGGAAGATGAAGGGTGGATGAAGACCTATCAAAGCTTCCACAACTGTTCGGTCCGTTGGTGGACCGATCACTTCGGGAAAAGCTTTCATCAAGTCCACGTTCTCGACTCAAGGTGGGAAGATCGGATCTCAGTTGGTAAATGGTTTGTATGCTGCCATTAATCGATGGGGCTGATTTTTTCGATGATTCAGTTTCTAAAGCGCTATCGTGGTTGGCTCCGAGAGCGATCGAACAGGAGCAAGGTTGATTGCTGCGGGGTAGGAACGATTCTGTCCGGCTCGGTTGATCGGCGTATTTCAGGCGGAACCATTAGAGTCGGGGCGGGGAGCCTCATACAAGGGAATTTGGTCACGGAGCGTGCCGAAAGCTGTATTCAGATTGGCGATAACAGTCTGATCGGCGGAGGCACGGTTATGGATTGCGCACTGGCTATCACGGTTGAGTCAGACGTTCTGGTTAGCTATGAGTGCATGATTTCCGATTGTGACAACCACAGTGTGAAGTTTAGTTCGAGGCAACGCGATCTCGCTGACTGGATGAATGGAATGCAGCATGATTGGACAGAGAGCGCCATGGCTCCAGTCCGGATCTGTCGGGGCGCTTGGATCGGAGCAAGGTCAATTATCCTGAAGGGCGTGACGATTGGGGAGGGCGCGATTATCGGCGCCGGCTCTGTTGTTGCCGCCGACGTGCCTCCTTTCACAATTGCGGGTGGAAATCCAGCGCGCGTTATCCGGGCTTTGTCCGCCGATGAACGCTAACATGATGTCTTGGGAACAGGCTGTTCTTCAGCTGCGCAGGGATCCGGCGCAATCTGAGCTGGTTCAAGCCTGCTTTTATGACGATCCTCCGGATGCATCCGCTCGACGCTATTTTGAAAGCACGGAGTGGGCCGCACTTGAATCGCTTCTTCCCTCCTCGAAGGGAGACGTTTTAGATCTGGGTGCAGGTCGGGGGATCGTTGCCTACGCCTTCGCACGAAGCGGGTGGAGGGTTGCTGCTGCAGAACCGGACCCCAGTGATGTCGTTGGCGCTGGAGCAATCCGCGAACTGGCCAGAACGACGGCAGTTTCAATCGACGTTGTCGAATCCTCCGGTGAGAAACTGCCGTTTCCTGACGGATCGTTCGATGTGGCTCACTGCCGTGCAGTGCTGCATCACGCCAAGGATCTTCCCGTCTTATGTAGCGAAGTTTCTCGCGTATTGCGTCCGGGCGGTCTCATGATTGCGACGAGGGAGCACGTGATCTCAAGAGAATCCGATCGCCCTGCTTTTTTCGAAATGCATCCGCTTCATCGATTCTATGGTGGGGAGAATGCCTATAGAATTTCGGCGTACACCTCTGCCATCACAAGCGCGGGGCTGAAACTTGAAAAAGTCCTCAATCCATTTGAAACGGACATCAATCTGTTTCCAGGCACAAAGCAGGAGTTCAAGGAACGCATTGCGCGGCGTCTAAGCTTGCCGCGCGCGGTGATTGTTCCTGATGTTCTGCTTCGTATCCTGGGGCAGCTTAGCAATGCACCCGGTCGACTTTATACTTTTGTGGCGAGAAAGCCTTCCACGTGACAACTGTTCTCGTCACCGGCGGCCTGGGGTTCATCGGCCGTCATGTCGCGCGCTACATGCGCTCGCAGGGGCATCGTGTGGTTGGTGTCGGGCACGGCGATGCGGCGGCGAATGAGTTGGACCGGATCGGGCTCCATCGCTGGCTCTCCGGATCCGTTTGCAGAGAAGCTATCGAAGTCTTGTCCGAGCCTGTTGACCTTGTTGTCCATTGCGCGGGCAGCAGCCTTGTTGGTCGTTCATTCAGCGATCCGGCTGCGGAGTTCAGGAACAACGTCGGCGCCGCGCTCGATGTTCTGGAGTTTGCGCGTCGTCAGAAAAAGCGTCCGCGTATCGTGATGTTGTCCAGCGCGGCCGTATATGGAATTGTTCATCGATTGCCGATCGGCGAGGATGCTCCACTCGATCCGATCTCGCCATATGGGGAGAGCAGGCGTGAGATCGAGGTCAGGTGCCGGCAGGCGGGCGCCGATGATGGGCTTGAAATATCGATCGTCAGGCTGTTCTCGGTCTATGGCCCCGGCCTGCGCAAACAGTTGTTTTGGGACGCGTGCCGCAAACTGACGAATGGCGATGGTCGGTTCGGTGGAACTGGCGCCGAGCAGCGAGACTGGCTTCACGTTGATGATGCGGCGCGCTTGATCGGCGTTGCAGCCACGCAGGCGTCCGCTCAGGTTCCGATCATGAATGGCGGAAGCGGGCGTTCGTTTTCGGTTTCGGAGGCGCTGTCCCGAATTCGGGATCTTCTGCCAGGTTCTCCTGCGCTGACATTCTCTGGGGAGGTGCGTCTCGGCGACCCGCCTGGTTATGAAGCCGACATCTCCAGGGCGAACTCGCTCGACTGGGCGCCCGCCGTCGATTTGTCCGCCGGGTTGGCCGACTATGTTTTGTGGGCGCGCGACGCTTTGGGAAAATAGCGTGATACACGTTGGGTTTATATTTGCGTCAGCCGATACCAGCTGGCTTGGCGGCGCGAGCTATTATCGCAATTTGTTTTCGGCTATCGGAAATTATCCGGAGCGGAAGATCGAGCCGATCATACTTGCGTCCCGCGTTGGGCATGAAAAGCTGCGGGCGCTGTTTCCCGGTATGGACGTCCTGCATCTTCCGCTTCTCGACGCGCCTCGCTTATTCGGGAAATTCCGCCGGGCAACGCAATTGGCGGTTGGACGAGATGCTTTCCTGGAACACGCCTTGCGCAAGTGCGGCATCGATCTGGTTTCCCATTCGGGTGATTTTGGCAGACGTTCCACAATCCCGAGTATTACCTGGATTCCTGATTTTCAGGAGCTTTCGTTTCCCGAATTCTTTTCGGCTGCCGAACGCGCGGCACGCCGTCGCAACCTGGTGCGATCCTGTCGCCATGCGTCGCTCGTACTGTTGAGCAGCAACGCGGCGCTGCAGGATTTGCGCAATTCCGGATATGGAAATGATGCGCCTACGGCTGTTCTGCCGTTTGTCAGCGCTGTGCCGTCGCCGTCTGATTTGATCGCGAGGGAAGAGTTGCGGGAAAAGTATGCTCTCGGCGAAAAATTCTTTCATCTGCCGAACCAGTTCTGGATTCACAAGAATCACAAGCTGGTCATCGAAGCTCTTGCGCTTCTGAACAAGGAAGGGCGAGCGTTTGAGGTGATCGCAACCGGGAATACCTACGACCCCAGGCAGCCGGACCATTTCGGGGCACTGTTGGATTCCGCGGAGAAACTCGGCGTCAAGCCGCTTTTCAGGCCTCTCGGCGTTGTGTCCTACCATGACTTGATGAGTCTCATGCGCCACGCCGTCGCCGTGATCAATCCCTCCAGGTTCGAAGGATGGAGCACCACGGTCGAGGAAGCGAAATCGATGGGGAAGACCATCCTGCTGTCCGACATAACCGTGCATCGTGAGCAGACTCCCGAGAGAGCGGTGTTTTTTTCGCCGGGCAGCGCGCGGGAGCTCGCTGACGCCATGGTGCAGGCCTGGGATCGATGGGATCAATCTGAAGACATGCGTTTCATCAACGAGGCCGCGGCGAGGCTCCCGGCGAGGCGGCAGGAGTTCGCCCGCCGTTACGAAGCCATCGTGCTGGCAGCGTTGACCGGCAAGCGCAGCGATTGAAACGCCCCGCCGATCCATCGACAAAGTTATCGATTGTGAAAGAACTCCAGGGCATTTCCGTCGTCACGCCGTCGTTCAACATGGCGGCATATCTTGAGGATACGATCAAATCCGTACTGTTGAATCTGCGCGAAGGCGACGAATACTTCATCATCGACGGCGGCTCGACGGACGGGAGCCTGGACATTGTTCGCCGTTATGAAGACCGGATCACCGGCTGGATCAGCGAGAAGGATCGCGGCTACGCGGACGCGCTGGGAAAAGGCTTTGAACGGGCGGGCGGTGATATCCTGTGCTGGATCAATGTGGGCGATGTGTATTTGTCCGGGGCGTTCGACGCTGCCCGAACGAGTCTAGCCGGCGATATTGATCTGATCTTTGGCGATGATTTTTACATCGCGGAAGACAATCGGGTTCTGACCTACAGTCGTGGCTGGGTCCCTGATCTGCGTATGGCGATGTTGTACGGGAGTTGGACACCGCTGCAGGACGCCTGTTTCTGGCGTCGTGAACTGTATGGCAGAATCGGGGGAATCGATCGCACACTGCAATACGCCGCCGACTATGATCTGTTCCTGCGGATGGCGCTTGCGGGGCGTGCAAAGTATATCCCGAAGGCGTTCAGCGCGTTCCGGCGACACGGCGGGCAAAAATCGATCTCCGGAGCGATGGCGTACCATCAGGAACGTTTTTCCGTACGGGCGAGAGAGCTTGACGCTAGCGGCGTTCCATGGGCGAGCAAGATGTTTCATAGCGCGATCAATCGTGTCGCCATGAGCAGCAGGGCTCGCCTTGGCCCGCTGCTGTGGCGCAAGCCGGCGCTTGTCGGCCGGCTTGTCATGGAGCTGCAGTGCGGATCCTATTGATGGACCATTCATGATCACGGTTTCGGGGCTTTCAAGAATATTGATCAGGTCGTTATGAAGGACTTTGCAAAACGCTGGGTCGGTGCTGTCGTGGATTGGCGTCGCGTGGTTTCGCTGCGATATCTTCCGCGCTATCTTTCCGACTGGAAATCGTTCCGCCGTCAGGCGGGATCATGGCCGGTCAGGGTGGCGGATACCTATCCTTGCCTTGCGGACCGGTTGCCGACCACGCCGTTCGATCCGCACTATTTCCACCAGGGAAACTGGCTTGCGCGACGGCTGGCGGAGGCCAAACCCTCCCAGCATGTCGATATCGGATCGAGCGTGTTGATGGTCGGGGTGCTGTCGGCCCACGTGCCGACCATATTCGTCGACTATCGGCCGTTAGTTGTCCATCAAAGCGGACTGAACTGCGTTGCCGCCGATATTAATCATCTGCCGTTCGCGGATCGATCGGTGTCGAGCCTGTCATCCTTGCATGTGATTGAGCATATCGGCCTGGGTCGCTATGGCGATCCTATCGATCCCGAGGGGGCGCGGAAGGCCGCCGCGGAGCTCCAGCGCGTGATCTGCCCGGGTGGAACACTGTATTTGTCGACGCCGATTGGGCGCGAGCGAGTCTGTTTCAATGCACATCGCGTGTTCGCGCCGACCACGATCTTGTCATGGTTTTCGCAGCTGAAGCTCACTCGCTTTTCATATGTGTCCGACAACGGTTCGTTGAAAGCGGACGTATTGCCCGAGAGCGTTCCCCAGCTCGACTATGGATGTGGATTCTTTGAGTTTCGCAGGTAGCCATCAAAGCATTCATTGCTGGTTTTCGCTTTCGGCGAGACTAATCCATCGCAGGCATCGGCAATGGTTTTGAGAATTTCCGCAATGGGCCGCCGCAAATGATCAGGGTTTCGCTATTCGGCGGGCTGGGCAATCAAATGTTCCAGTACGCTGCCGGAAAGGCTCTCGCCAAGCGCCATGGTGTCAAACTGGGCTTTGATCTCGGTGGATTCCGGGTGGATCAGTTACGTTCCTTCCTGCTGGATCGGCTGCGAGTGCCGGAGACCGTGCGCGGAGGGGATGAAATACCGACTTCGACGGAACCGGGCAGCTACTTCTTCCGCGCGCGGCGGCGCCAGAGAGTAGAGCGTGCAATGGCCCTGATCGGGTTGCCAAGGCTGCGTTCATCCCGCAATAGCTATCGCGAGCCTCATTTTCATTTCGACCCTGCATTTCACTCTTTGGGGCCGGATACGGAGCTTTTTGGCTATTTCCAGAGCGAGCTCTACTTCGGTTCGATTGCGGATGACGTGCGCCGCCATTTCGAGCCGCGTGAACCGCTGGGGACGGAGGCGCGGGTTGCGGCGGACCGGATTGCGAGGAGCGAGTTGCCGGTCTCGGTTCACGTTCGGCGGGGCGACTATGTTCGTGCGGCGACCGCCGCGGTTCACGGGCTTCTCGAGGCAAACTATTATCGGAAGGCACTGGCGCAAATTGAGGATCGCGTTGGTCGCTCGCCGGACTTGTTTGTTTTTTCCGATGATCATGCCGCCGCAGCCCGGGTTCTGGATTTCGTCTCACCGGCGCGCGTGACATACGTTCAGGGTGATCCGGACAGGCCCTGGGAGGATATGACGCTGATCGCAAGCTGCCATCACCATGTGATTGCCAATAGTTCTTTCAGTTGGTGGGGAGCCTGGCTCAATCAGTCACCCGACAAAATCGTCATCGCGCCCCGGTCGTGGTTTACGCAAAAGGGCCTGCTCACCCGCGACACGCGGGATCTCTATCCGTCCGGTTGGATTCAGGTGTGATGCCGCTTGTTTCTCAGTCTATCGCGGTCGATCGGAACAGTTGCGCAGGGCAAAAGTGAGCGACCCAAAGATTGCGCCTGTAAGCGTTGTCATTCCGACATACCGCAACGGAGACGAGTTGCGGCGGGCATTAGTTTCGATCGAGAAGCAGACCCTGCAACCCTCGCAGGTCATCGTTGTGGATGACGAGAGTCTCGACGGTAATGCACAGACCGTTTGCGGGGTTTCGGCGTTGAAGGCTATCCAGTTGATCGCACTGGATCGGAATGTCGGGCCAGGTGAGGCGCGTAATGCGGGAATTGCCGCTAGCCGTGAGCCGTTCATCGCTTTTCTGGATGCTGATGATGAGTGGCATCCTGAGAAGCTGGAGCGCCAGATGGCCATCATGCTTGAGGCCGGCGCGCCGCTCATGAGCGGTCATCAGAAGAGCTTTGATGGAACTGCCTGGCCCGCGCTCAGCCACCCAGGAAGTCATTCGCCAATTCGACGTTGGTCGATATTACTTTCCAACTGTGCGTCGATCTCCACGGTCATCATAAGGAAAGACGCGATACGATATCTTTTTCCTGCGGCCTATGCCGGCGAGGACTATGTTTTTGTCGCTGCGAACTTGCTTTCGGGGGCGCGCTCGATTCTGCTCAATCAAACCCTGGCGCGAGCGCACAAGAAAGCGTTTGGCGCTGGCGGATTGAGCGGGCGCCTGCATGCAATGCAACTGGGTGAGATGCGGACTCACAGCTTCTTGCGCGCGGAAGGGTTGATAACCAGGGGCGAGCGTGCCGCCTTGTTGATCTGGACGACGCTCAAGTACGGCAGGCGCCTTGCCATCGTTTTTTTTCGGCGTATTGCGAGTCGGTTGGCAGGAAAGCACAACGACAGATGACATTCACGACTCCAGAATGGTTCTTCAAAGCGCTTGGCCTTGTCGAGCGAGCCGCTGCCTATGCGCAGGGCAAGGGGTATGGATCGGCAACCATAGAGCAGGAGATATCCCTCCTTCAGGGCTTCCTGAAAGGCCGATGCGAACTTGCAATCGATATCGGCGGCAATGTTGGCGACTACACTGCGGAGCTCCGAAGAAGATATTCTCGTTTGGAGATCCATACTTTCGAGCCGTCCCCTAGGAATATCGCGAAGCTAACCACCCGGTTCGCGGGCGATAATTCGATCACGCTCGTTCCGTTTGCGGTTTCCGATCGGAGCGGCTCTGCCACGCTATTTTCGGATGAGCCTGGTTCAGGCCTGGGCAGCCTTACACAACGGAGGCTCGACCATTTCAACATCGCCTTCGATGAAGCGGAAACAGTTACAACGATCAGATTCGAAGATTACTGGGCGCAACAGCTTCATGGTCGGCAACTTGATCTGGCAAAGGTCGACGTTGAAGGACACGAACTTGCAGTTCTCAGAGGATTCGGTGAGGCCTTGGACGCGACGCGGGTGATTCAGTTCGAATTTGGTGGATGCAATATCGACACGCGGACGTATTTTCAGGATTTCTGGTATTTCTTCTCAGCGCAGGGTTTCGATATCTATCGAATATCGCCCATTGGCTTGGAAAAGATTGCCCAATACAGGGAAGGCCAGGAATTCTTCTCAACGACCAACTATCTGGCTGTCAACAGGCGTCTGCATGATGCTGTTTCATGATGTCCTACGTTCGGCCGGACGGTTACAAGGCGGGATGAGGCGTCGGTGAAGTTGAGTCCTCTCAAATTGGCGGTCGCCTGATGTGCGGAATTGCTGGTTTGTTGCGGCCGGGTGGTGGTGACTCGAGCGGGCTCGCTGGCATAGCGGGTCGCATGGTGGATCAACTCCGGCATCGCGGGCCTGATGCCGGCGACGTCTGGACTGACGGCAGGGCTGGTGTCGCGTTTGGTCATCGACGCCTATCCATTCTGGACTTGTCGGATGCTGGCGCTCAGCCAATGCTCAGCGATTGTGGCCGTTACGTCGTCACCTTCAATGGTGAAATCTACAATCATCTCGACCTTCGCGCGGAACTGGATGCGAGCGACAGTGCCCCGAACTGGCGCGGGCATTCAGACACTGAGACGCTGCTTTATGCCGTTCGCCATTGGGGGATTGCTGGCGCGTTGCAGCGATTTGTCGGCATGTTTGCATTCGGGCTGTGGGACTGCGAAGAGCAAGAGCTGACACTCTGTCGCGATCGTTTCGGCGAGAAGCCGCTGTTCTACGGCTGGTGTGGGCATGATCTCGTTTTTGCTTCGGAATTGAAGGCGTTTTCGGCCCATCCCGACTGGGAGCCCTCGCTTGATCGCGAAGCGCTGACTGCATTCATGCGATATTCCTATGTCCCTGCGCCGGCGTCGATATGGCAGGGCATCAGGAAACTGCCGCCGGCATCGATGGTGACATTTGCCGCCGATGCCGGGCGGGGCGCGATGCCGGAGCCGGAGGCCTATTGGTCTTTCAGAGAGCAGGTGGTCGCGGGCAAAAAAAGTCAGATCAGGAGTGAGACGGAGGCGACCGAGGAATTGGAGCGGTTGCTTTCGATTGCGATCAGGCGGCAATGCCTGTCGGACGTTCCGCTCGGTGCATTTCTCTCGGGAGGAATCGACTCCTCAACGATCGTGGCATTGATGCAGAGGCAGGCATCGCAGCCGGTTCGAACGTTCACGATCGGATTTGCGGAAGGAGCATTTAACGAGGCCGATGATGCTCGCAGGGTCGCCGATCATCTGGGTACCTCCCACACCGAACTCCGGATCGATCCGAAAACCGCAATGGATGTGATTCCCCGATTGCCGCTGATGTATGACGAGCCATTCGGGGATTCCTCCCAGATTCCGATGCATCTGGTGTCTCATCTCGCCCGTCAGCATGTCACGGTCGCATTGAGTGGAGATGCGGGAGACGAACTTTTCGGTGGCTACAACCGGCATGTTTGGGGCGGTGAGTTAAATGATCGTTTCGGGCGAATGTCCGCGCCGCTCCGGCGTGTGCTCGCGTCCTTGATGAGAGCTGTTTCGCCAGAACCTGTCGGTGCGTTTGCCAGATTGGCTGAGCCGTTGCTGCCGAAGTCCTTCCGTGTTCGCCGCGCGGGCGATCAGGTTGCAAAGCTGGGGCGCATTGTCGGTGCTGCATCTTTCGATGACATGTATCGACTGCTCTGCTCCATCGATTCCGATCCGTCGCTGACAGTTGTGCAGGGCCGGGAGGGCGGAAATTGGTCCGCGACCGAAATGGAAAAAGTGACGGCGCCGCTGGATCCGATAGAACGCATGACTCTGGCAGACGCCTTGAGCTATCTTTCCGACGATATTCTCCAGAAGGTCGATCGAGCCGCCATGTCGGTGAGTCTCGAGACGCGCGTGCCGTTTCTCGACAAGGACATTGTGGAGTTTGCCACGCGTATTCCCTCGGGCATGAAGGTTCGGGCGCGCCGAGGCAAATGGCTGGTCCGGCAGGTGCTCTATCGCCACGTGCCGCCTGATCTGGTCGATCGTCCGAAGACCGGCTTTAGCATTCCAATGGATGATTGGTTGCGCGGGCCTTTGAAATCGTGGACTTGCGATGTGCTGTCTCCGGCAACATTGCAGCGGCACGGACTGTTCAATGTTGCGCGTGTGGGCCAGATGCTTAAGGAGCATATGAGCGGACGCCGCAACCACGGCTATTGGCTCTGGAATGTCCTGATGGCTGAGGCGTGGTATCGCGAGTATTGTTAAGTTGTGGAGCGATCTGAGGTCGGGGTGGATCGCAAGGAGAGGCGAGGTCGCGTAAAGCGCATCTCAGGTTTCTGAAAGTATTTCGCGTGGTCGTCCTTGTCGATTTGAGTTCAATTGTGTGAATCATACTATGATGATTTCAAACCTAAAACTTAACGTTATCGAACGATCTGAGCATGTTGCGGCTACGCGTGCGAACTGGCGAGAGCGCGCGGCGTTCTTTCATCGAGAAGACGAGGCTTATCTTCGGTTCTTGATTCCGAAGGGGGCTCGTGTCCTGGAAATTGGCTGCGGTATCGGCGATACGCTGGCTGCGCTGGAGCCATCTCATGGCGTGGGGCTGGATATCAGTCCTGCGATGATCGCGGAGGCTGCGGGGCGTCACCCGGAGCTGATCTTCCATACGGGAGATGCAGAGGATGCCGCCGTCCTCGAGAAACTGGGTGGGCCCTTCGATTTCATTCTGGTACAGGACACCATTGGCTCTCTTGAGGATTGCCAGCGGTTCTTCGAACAGCTCCACTGCCTTTGCACGCGTGAGACGCGGCTGGTGGTCGGCTACTTCTCGCATCTGTGGCATCCAATCCTGAAATTTGCCGAGCGGATGGGCTGGCGGATGTCGCATCCGCAGCAGAACGTTCTTGCGCCCGCAGATGTGCAGGCCCTCGCGAGTCTGGCGGACTTCGACCCGGTAAAATCGGAGCGTCGGGTGCTTTCACCGGTTTCTCTTTTCGGACTAGGGCGCCTGATGAATCGTTTCGTCAGCGTCTTGCCGGGCTTTCGCTTTTTCGCGTTGCGTCACTACACGGTATGCCGCTCGTTGCGGCAGGCCAATGATGATCTTCGCTCGGTTTCGATCATAATACCCGCGCGTAACGAACGGGGGAACATCGAGCCGGCTGTCGCGCGTATTCCACAATTCTGCCATGACATGGAGATCATTTTCATAGAGGGGCACAGCAAGGACGGCACGTTCGAGGAAATTGAACGTGTTCGGGCGGCGCACCCGGACAGAGATATCAAGGCGATGCGGCAGCCGGGGAAGGGCAAGGCTGATGCGGTGTTCTCCGCCTATAACGTTGCGCGCGGCGATGTCCTGATGATCCTCGACGCGGACCTCACAATGCCGCCGGAACAGTTACCGAAGTTCTGGCAGGCGATCGCGTCAGGCCGCGGGGAGTTCATCAACGGGTCGCGGCTGGTCTATCCGCTCGAAGACGACGCGATGAGATTCCTGAATCTGATCGCCAACAAGATGTTTTCGTATCTTTTCTCGTGGCTGCTCAATCAGCGCTACACGGATACGCTGTGCGGCACCAAAGTGATGCGGCGGTTGGATTATTACCGGTTGCGGGAAGGCAAGGCTTATTTTGGCGACTTCGACCCGTTCGGGGACTTCGATCTGATATTCGGCGCCGCGAAGCTGAACCTGAAAACGATCGACTTGCCGATCCGCTATGCGGCACGCACCTATGGTGAGACGCAGATATCTCGCTTCCGGCATGGCCTGATGTTGCTGCGGATGGTAGTTTTTGCGTTCCTTAAGATTAAAGCCATTTAGTATCGCGTATTCCGGTTCTGGTAGAGAATAGGCGGTCTTCTATCATGCTCAAATTGCCAGCCGGCGCGGTTGCGGCGACTGAGGAGCCTCTCCGCCGAGCAGATGCCTTCGCCGCGCTCACGCCGTTTGGCTGGACCGGCGGGTTGGTCGCGATCGTCGTCCTTCTCACTGTGTCGTTCTTCGCGGTCGGCTATTTTCTGATTTACTGGCGCAATGCCGACATGGATTTCATGGTGATCTATTGCGCTCTGTCGCTGAACGATGGTCACTATTTTTTCTTTGAGCATCCGGCTTATCTGACGATCCTTTCGATGAGCTGGTGGCTTCAGTTTTTCCATCAGTTCGGATGGATCGATGTGTCGTCGCTCTCCGCCATGCCGCCGACCAGCAATGTCGCCGCGTTCGACCACGCAATGACGGAGCTTGTCCGGGCTGGAAGAGTCCTGTCGGCGTTGATTGCAACCGGGTTTATACTGATTTTTGCGGCGCTTGCGCGATTGCTGGTGCGCGATTGGCGGATCGCGATGTTTGCGACTTTCGCTTTCGCGTTTTCGGGAGGTATCGCAGTCCACCTGCGTATCCTGCGCAGCGAGATGATCTCAGGCTGCTTCTTCACCTTTGCGGTGATGATCCTGATGATCGCAGCGCGGCGCAGTGGCGCGTGGCGGCCCCTCGCGGTGGGATTGGCGGCCTTGCTTTGTGTGCTGGCGCTGGAGAACAAGGTTCACGCCATTCTTTTGATCGCGATGCTGCCCGCCTTGATCCTGCCGTTCGGCGTGCGAAACGAATCCGGATCGGCCTTCTGGCGTAGCGGATTTGCCTGGGCTGCGGTGATCGCGATGGCGACGGTTGCGGGACTTCTGTGCTGGAGCATTGCGCCGATCCTGACGGATGGTTTTGGGACCGGACCTGCCAACGCGGTTTCTCTTCGCCCGCTGTTTGGAAAATTCGGCGTTTATCAGGCAGGGCTGCTGATCTGGATCGCGGTTTGCGTGGTGTTTTTCGGCTGGCTATGGAGGGGGAGCCTGCCTGAAATACTAGCGGCGCTCTTTGCCATCATTGGAGGCGCCTCGCTTGCGCTGTCCGCTCTCTATATCAGCTATGACGTCCGCAATGCACTGGTCGTGCTCAATCCTCTCGAGCAGATGATGAGTTTCGCGGACCCGCAGGCTGCGTCCGTTGCGGGAAGCGGGAATCCATTTGCTGTGATCGGGTTGCTTCTGTCGGGCGTACTGGGCGTTTTGCAGCGCTATACGTTTGTGCTTTTCACCTCGACGCGCCCCGCGGTTTTCTTGACCTGGCTCATCGTCCCGGCGATTGTCTGCGTGTGGAGGCGCGGAGACAGGCAGTTCGCCGTTCAGGCCACATTTCTCATGTTGGCGGCGATTGGCGTTGATGCGCTTGGCGTGCGCCGCGGCCTTAAATCGGAATACTTTATTCTGACAGATCCGCTGATCATTCTTGCCGGCATGGTCCTGCTCGATCGTCTTCGCGATATAGGGTTTAATCGCTGGGCTTATCCTATCGGCGCGGCGCTTGTGGTGCTGCATGTCGGGGTGAGTGAGGCAGAGCCCGTCAGACTGGCCATTAAGCACGAAGGGCCGGAGAGCATTTGCAAATGGAGCGGACATTATCTTCCGCGGCTGCCGTTGCCGTGGTGCGCGCAATAGAGATCGCCGGGCAGACTTTCGTGGCCCGGTTCGATTGAGCTATCGCTCGCTGAGGGGCGGTGTGTACGCCGCGTCCGCAGCCTTTTCCCTGCTCAAAATCCAGATCAATCCGCCAATGGCGCCGACGATGAACGACGCCGCGCCGAACAGCAGCGAAACCACCGTGCCATCGGTCTGGGCGAGGCCGGCGTAGCCGAAGGCGACCATCATGGTGGCTTCGCGTACGCCCCATCCGGCGATCGAGATCGGCAACATGGTGATCAGCATGATCGGCGGGATCAGCAGGAAAACCTGGCCGAATTCCGCCGGTGCGGCGATTGCGCGGGCTGCGCACCACGCGATGACCACGGTCAGGACATGAACCAGTAGCGAGAGCACTGCGATCTTGGGGCCTGCGCGCCGATCGAAGATCACGCGGTTGGCGATCACCGAACAGGCATGGATATGGTGGGTTGCCCACCAGGTCCTGAGCCATGGCCACGGCAGGCGGCCGAGCAGCAGAAAACCGAGGCCCGCACTGATCGCGGCCGCATCGACGAGCACGAGGGCGAGGCGGCCATGGGTGTCGCCGATCAGGTTGTAGCTCCACGGCAGGCTGGCAACGACGATGATCGCGAGAGCGATCAGCCCGATGGCACGATCCACCAGCACGGAATAGGTGGCCGCGCGCCAGCCCGCGCCGGTGCGATTGACCAGCCACAGCCGCATGGCATCCCCGCCGATCGCGGACGGCAGCGTCTGATTGAAAAACGTGCCGATCATGTTGATGCGGAAAGCCTGAAGATCCGTCAGCGGTGCATGGCACCGCTCGGATATTTCCCGCCACCGCAGCGCGCCCAAGAAAACCTGAACCAGCGTCGCGAGCACCGAGAGCGCCATCCATCCCGGGCTGATCTGATTGAGCCGTTCCTGGATCGCTGCGAAATTGATCCCGCGCAGCGACAGATAAAGGAGCGCCAGCGACACCAGAATTCGAGCGGCGAGAACGAGAAGCTGACGCATTCCGGACCGTGATCGTTAGGCTTCGGGATATCGAAAAAAGCGCAGGATTTGATGGTTGCGCGAGGGGTTGCGAGGCCTTGGTATGGCCTTCGGACCCGGCTGGCAATAGTAAAGGCTGCCTATTGCAGGGGCCGGGGAGCGGCGGTTAAACAGGCCGGGCGGCAGATCGCCGCCGCGGCTAAGAAACAGGGCTGGATGTCACACGGTCGGAAAATTGCAGTTATCGGACTGGGCTATGTCGGGCTTCCGGTCGCCGCAGCTTTCGCCCGCGCAGGCGTTCCTGTGACCGGATTCGATATCGACGCTTCGCGAATTGCAGAACTGAGGGACGGAGGGGACCGGACCCGGGAAGTCGAAGCGGCAGACCTGAAACATCCGTCTTTGACCTTCACCAGCGATCTCGCCGAGTTGCAGCCCGCCGATTTCTTCATTGTCACGGTGCCGACGCCGATCGACGAGGCGCACCGGCCCGATCTTGGTGCCATGCTCGCAGCATCGCGCAGCGTCGGCAGCGTGCTGAAGTCCGGCGATATCGTGGTTTATGAATCCACCGTCTATCCCGGCGCGGTGGAGGAAGAATGCGTGCCGGTTCTTGAAACCACATCCGGCCTGAAAGCAGGTCGCGATTTCAAGGTCGGCTATTCGCCCGAGCGCATCAACCCCGGCGACAGGCAGCATCGTTTCGAGACCATCATGAAGGTGGTGTCGGCGCAGGATCCGGCGACGCTCGACATTGTCGCTGATGTGTACGGGTCGGTCGTCACCGCCGGCATTCATCGCGCACCGTCGATCAAGGTGGCGGAGGCCGCCAAGGTCATCGAGAATACCCAGCGCGATCTCAATATCGCGTTCATGAACGAGCTCTCGCTGATTTTTCAGGCGCTGGACATCGATACCGGCGATGTGCTGGCGGCGGCGCGGACCAAATGGAATTTCATGCCATTTCAGCCCGGTCTTGTCGGCGGCCACTGCATCGGCGTCGATCCCTACTATCTGACCTACCGTGCCGAGAAGGCGGGCTATCATCCGGAGGTCATTCTGGCCGGCCGTCGTATTAACGACGCGATGGGGCAGCATGTTGCACGCGAATGCATCCGCGGGTTGCTGCGGCGAAAGGGGCAGGGCGGAATCGTGACGGTCCTGGGCCTGACGTTCAAGGAGAATGTGCCCGATACGCGAAACTCGAAGGTGATCGATATTATCCGCGAACTGCAATCGTTCGGAATCACGGTGCAGGTTCACGATCCGCTGGCGCACCCCGCCGATGCGATGCACGAATATGGCGTGACGTTGACGAATTTTGACATGTTAAAGCCCGCCGACGCGGTCATCCTCGCGGTCGCGCATGATGAATATGTAAGGGGGGGATGGTCGTTGATGGAAGGATTGCTTGCAGGGCGGCAGGGGCTGGTGCTTGACGTCAAGATGAAACTCGATCGGGTGTCAGCGCCTTCCACGATCGAGTTGTGGCGAATCTAACGGCGGTACCGAAACTCCATGTCGCAGAAGAAAATCCTGGTTACGGGCGCCGCCGGTTTCATCGGCTTTCATTTGTCGCAGCGTCTGCTGCAGGCGGGATACGATGTCGTCGGGCTCGACAATATCAACTCCTATTACGATCCCGCACTGAAGGAAGCGCGGCTGGCCATCCTGAAGAACGATCCGCGCTTCAGCTTTCACAAGATCGATCTCACGGATCGGGCCGGCGTCCAGCAGTTGTTCGACCAGCATCGCTTTCCGGCCGTGGTCCATCTCGCGGCGCAGGCGGGGGTGCGGTACTCGATTCAGAATCCGCGAGCCTATGTCGATGCCAATCTGGAAGGCTTCGTCAACATTCTCGAGGGCTGCCGCCACAACGATTGCAAGCATTTGCTGTTCGCGTCGTCGTCGTCGGTCTATGGCGCGAACACCAAGCTGCCGTTCTCGGTTCACGACAACGTCGATCACCCGATCAGCCTTTATGCGGCGAGCAAGAAGGCCAACGAACTGATGGCGCATTCGTACAGCCATCTTTATCGCCTGCCCACCACGGGCCTGCGTTTCTTCACGGTCTATGGACCGTGGGGACGGCCGGACATGGCGATGTTCCTGTTCGCGAAGGCGATCGAGAACGGGGAGCCGATCAAGCTGTTCAATCATGGCGATATGCGCCGCGACTTCACCTATGTCGACGATGTGACCGAGGCGATCGTCCGGCTGGTCGATCACGTGCCCACCGGCAATCCGGCGTGGTCGGGTGACAATCCCGATCCGGCCTCGAGCGCGGCGCCATGGCGCATCTACAATATCGGCAACAATCGTCCGGAAAACCTCATGGAGGTCGTCAGCCTGCTCGAACAGGAATTCGGGCAGACCGCGAAAAAGGACATGCTGCCGATGCAGCCCGGGGACGTCTACGCGACCTATGCCGACGTCGATGACCTGATGCGGGATGTCGGCTTCCGGCCGTCAACCTCGATCAAGGACGGCATCGCGCGCTTTGCGGCGTGGTATCGTGACTATCACAAACTCTAACGCGATGAATTGATTTCGGGGACGCATGAGCGAACGCATCATTCCACTCATCATGTGCGGCGGCGCAGGGACGCGGCTATGGCCTGCGTCGCGGGAAGGGCGTCCCAAGCAGTTCCTGCAATTGTTCGGAGCGCGCTCGACGTTTCAGGAGACGCTGTTGCGGGTCAGCGATCCCGCGCTGTTCGAACGTCCCATCATCATCACGAACAACGCGTACCGTTTCATGGTGCTGGAGCAATTGGCGGCGATCGAAATCGAAGCCGATATTCTGCTGGAGCCCGCGCGCCGCGATTCCGGCCCGGCAATTGCCGCGGGAGCCGCCTTCGCACTGACGCGCGATGAAGATGCGGTGGTGCTGGCGCTGGCGGCCGATCATATCGTGCGCGACACCGCAGCGTTCATCGAAGCTTGTCGGAAGGCGCGCCCGGTCGCAAAGGCGGGGCGCATTGTGACTTTCGGCGTGCAACCCGAGCGGCCGGCCACCGAATACGGCTATATCCATCCGGGATATGAGATATCTGGCGGCGTTTTTGCGGTGTCGGCGTTCGTCGAAAAGCCCGATGCCGTGACGGCGTCTGGCTATGTCGGAGATGGCTATCTCTGGAACAGCGGCAACTTCATGTTCGGGGCGCGAATGCTGCTCGACGAGTATGCGCGCGTGGATTCCGGCAGCGTCGGTGCCGTGAGCGAGGCGGTGAAGAACGCCGGGCGCGATCTCGGCTTCGTGCTGCTCGATCCGGATTCGTTTGCCCAAGCCAAGGCGATTTCGATCGACTATGCGGTAATGGAAAAGACCAAGCAGGCGGCGGTGGTGCCGGTGTCGTGCGGCTGGTCCGATGTCGGCTCGTGGCACGCGGTCTGGGAACTGTCCGCCAAGGACGATCGCGGCAACGCGGCGCAGGGCACGGCCGTATTCGAGGGCGCTTCGAACTGCAACGTCTCTACCGACAAGGCGCTGGTCGCGCTCGAGGGGGTCGAGGATCTCGTGGTGGTGGCGACGCAGGATGCGGTGCTGGTGTCACGCCAGAACGATCCGGACGGTCTGAAACGGCTTGTCGCCAAACTCAAGAAAGTCGCGCCGGAGGTCACCGAGGACCACCTCAAGGTCCATCGGCCGTGGGGCTCCTATCAGTCGCTCGATATCGGCGATCGGCATCAGGTCAAGCGCATCATCGTCAACGCCGGCGGGCGGCTGTCGCTGCAGAAGCATCACCATCGCTCCGAACACTGGATCGTGGTGCGCGGCGCAGCGCTGGTGACGGTGAACGACACCCAGAAGGTCGTCCACGAAAACGAGTCGATCTACATTCCGATCGGCGCGGTTCACCGGATGGAAAACCCGGGCAAGATTCCGCTGGAACTGATCGAGGTCCAGACCGGCAGCTACCTTGGCGAGGACGACATCATCCGGATCGAGGACGACTATCGGCGATCCTGAGTCGGCGGGTGCGCTTGCGGCTCACAGTTCGATTCAAGTCGTTCACAGCGTTGTTGAATCCGATGTAGCGACGTCGGAAATAATTTATATATTTCAACATGTTGCATGTGCGTCTGTGTGTAATCTTTTGAATCAAAACGTGTTTGGTTTCCGCGTCCGGTCCCTTCGCCACACATGTGTCCGCGTGCTAGAGAGCGATTCTGGCGTCGCGGGGCTATGAGCGACGCGCGCACTTTCAAAGGACGGGTTCGATGAGTTCTACCAAGCCGGCGCGCCAAGAGGGCACCGAGGAACGGCCGCTTCATGTCGGCGTAATCGGGGCGGGCGTCATGGGCAGCAACCATGCGCGGGTGTTCGCCGGGCTGCCGGGCATCTCGCGGGTGGGCGTCGTCGATCCGTTGCCGGAAAATCGTGCGCGCGTCAGCCAGATGGCCGACTGCGTGACCTATGAGAGCGTCGAGCAATTGCTGGACAGTGGCGTGGAGGCGGTGACCATCGCGGCTCCGACCCACCTTCATCGCGACATCGCGCTCGCCTGCATCGAACGCAAGATCCACGTCCTGGTCGAGAAGCCGATCGCCAGCACGACCGAAGAAGGGCAGGAGATCGTCACCGCCGCCCGCAACGCTGGCGTCACCCTGATGGTCGGTCACGTCGAACGCTTCAATCCCGCCGTCGCCGCCATCAAGGACGCTATCAAGGGCGAGGAAATTCTCTCGATCGGCATCACCCGCGTCGGGCCGTTCCCGCCGCGCATGTCCAACGTTGGCGTCGTCATCGACCTGGCGGTGCACGACATTGATCTTATCCGCTGGTTCACCGAATCCGACATTGTCGATGTGCAGCCGCAGCTTGCGCGCGCGGTAGCCGAGCGCGAGGACATCGCGCTGCTCCAGTTCCGCACCGCGTCCGGTGTGCTCGCGCACATCAACACCAACTGGCTGACGCCGTTCAAGGCGCGCAGCGTCACCGTCGCGACCCGGCAAAAGTATGTGCAGGGCGATCTGCTGACGCGGCAAGTCACCGAGTGTTTCGGCTTCCAGCCCGACGGCAGCTATTCGATGCGTCATCTGTCGGTCGGTCATGACGAGCCGCTCCGCGCCGAACTGCAGGCGTTCATCCGCGCCGTGCGCACCGGCGGCGTGCCGGCGGTGACCGGCGAGGAAGGGGTCGGAAGTCTCGAGATCGCGATCCGTTGTCTCGAAGCGCCGCCGACCGCGATTGCGTCAGCTGAGCGTAAAGGCCCGCGCCGCGTCGTCGGCTGATCCCTCGTTGTTCCTCAACCACTGAAAGCGCCATGAACCAGCATTTGCGGCCAGCTCCCGTGAACTTCATCGACATCGTCGCCCAGCGTCAGCGGCTTGGCGCCGTCATCGACGAGGCGGTCGGTCGCGTCCTCACTCACTGCCAGTTCATCAACGGCCCCGAAGTCACCCAGTTCGAAGCCGACCTTGCGAAGTTCAGCGGCGCAAAGCACGTGGTGGCCTGTGCCAGCGGCACGGATGCGCTGCTGATGGTTCTGATGGCGAAGAATGTCGGCCCCGGCGATGCGGTGATCTGTCCATCCTTCACGTTCTGCGCGACCGGCGAGGTCGTGGCGTTGACCGGGGCAACGCCCGTGTTCGTCGACGTCGACGAAGATACGTTCAATATCAATCTCAATTCGCTCAAGCGCGGCATCGCGACGGCGAAGAAACTCGGCCTCACCCCGAAGGCCATTATCCCGGTCGATCTGTTCGGCCAGAGTGCGGATCACGACGAGATCGCGGCCATTGCCGAGGCCGAAGCCCTGTTCATTCTCGACGACGCGGCGCAGAGTTTCGGCGCGACCTATAAGGGCAAGCGCCTCGGCACCTTCGGCCTTGCCACGGCGACCAGCTTTTTCCCGGCCAAGCCGCTCGGCTGCTACGGTGACGGCGGCGCGATCTTCACCAATGACGATAATCTCGTCGAAGCGCTGCGCAGCGTTCGCGTCCACGGGCAGGGCAGCGAGAAGTACGACAACGTCCGCCTCGGACTGACCGCACGCCTCGACACCATGCAGGCGGCGATCCTGATCGAGAAGCTGAAGATCTTCGAGGACGAGATCGCGGCCCGCAATGTCGTTGCCCAGCGCTATTTCGATGCGCTCCACAACATCGTGGTCGCGCCGCGGGTCAAGGACGGCAACGTGTCGGTCTGGGCGCAATATACCATCCGGCTGCCCAAGGACGGACCGAGCCGCGACGCGTTCGCGGCGGCGCTCAAGGAGCAGGGCATCCCGACGGCGATCTATTATCCGAAGTCGATGCATCAGCAGACCGCCTACAAGCACTATCCGGTGGCGGAGGGCGGCCTTCCGGTCAGCGAGAAGCTGTCGGAGGAGGTCATCAGCCTGCCGATGCATGCCTATCTCGATGCGGCGACGCAGGATCGCGTCATCAAGGCGGTGCGCGACGCGCTGGCATAGCCCGGGCCGCCGCCCGGCCTTCCGAAAACGTTCATGGCGGGTGTTGGTAAGCACGGCTTGGCTGTTTTGCCCGGTCGCCTGATGCTGTAGAAGCGGCGAATGCTCGGTCGCATCTTCACCGTCGGCGGCTATACCCTTCTTTCGCGTCTCACCGGATTCGCGCGGGACATCATGCTCGCCGCCATTCTGGGCGCCGGGCCGGTGGCCGACGCGTTCTTCGTCGCGCTGCGGCTGCCCAATCATTTCCGGGCGATCTTCGCCGAGGGCGCGTTCAACGCCGCCTTTGTGCCGGCCTATGCGCACCTGCAGGACGAAGGCGGCTCGCTCGCGGCGCGGCTGTTCGCGGACCGCATCTTCACCCTGCTGTTCAGCGTTCAGGTGATCCTGCTGGTGGTCGCCTGGCTGTTTATGCCGCAGGCGATCTCGCTGCTGGCGCCGGGTTTCTCCGACGATCCCTCGCAGCGCGAGCTGGCGATCACGCTGACTCGGATCACGTTTCCTTATCTGCTGCTGATCACGCTGGTGACGCTCTATGGCGGCATGCTCAACGTGATGCATCGCTTCGCCAGCGCGGCCGCCGCGCCGATCTTCCTCAACCTGTCGATGATGCTGACCCTGGCGCTGGCGGCGTTCTTCCCGAGCGCGGGCCATGCGGCGGCATGGGGTGTCCTGCTCTCCGGCTTCCTGCAGTTCTTCCTGCTGGCGGGCGACGCCGCAAAACATGGCGTGCTGCCGAAATTCACTGCGCTGAAGCTCGACGAAGACGTGCGCAGTTTCTTCAAGGCACTGGGCCCGGCCACCATCGGCTCGATGGGAACGCAGGTGGCGCTGTTCGCCGATACCATCATCGCGACGTTCCTGGCCGCCGGCGCGCTTTCCGCGCTGTATTACGCCGACCGGCTCAATCAGTTGCCGATCGGCGTCATCGGCATTGCCATCGGCACGGTGCTGCTGCCGGAAATGTCGCGGCGTCTGACCGCGGGCGACCATGCCGGCGCGATGGCCTCGCAGCGCCGGGCGTTCGAGTTCACGCTGCTGTTTTCGGTGCCGTTCGTCGCCGCCTTCCTGACGGTGCCGGATGTCATCATGCGGGCGATGTTTGCCCGTGGCGCCTTCTCGAAGGCCGATGCGGCGACTGCCGGCGCCACGCTTGCGGCCTATGCCATCGGGCTCATTCCGTTCGTTCTGATCCGCAGCGCGGTCGCCACGTTCTATGCGCGCAAGGATACGGCGACGCCGGTGAAGGCGGCGTTGACCGGCGTTGCCGCGAATGTCGCGCTGAAAGTGGCGCTGGTCGGCTCCTTGGCGCAGATCGGCCTCGCGCTCGCGACGGCGGCGGGCGCATGGATCAACCTGATTCTGGTGGTGACCTTCGCTGTGCGGCGCGGGTTTCTCGAATTCGATCGTGCTTTCGTCGGCGCGCTCATGAAATTCGCCGCGGCCGGAGTTGTTCTTGCCGCAGCATTGTGGGCCGTCGCGCACTGGGCTGCAGTGGTATTCGCCGGCATGGCGTCAATGCGCGATGAAGTCGCTCTCGGACTTTTGATCGTCACGGGTGCGCTCGTGTATGGCGGCGCGATCCTGCTTCTGTTCGGCCCGCGCTGGCTGCGCACGCTGGTGCGTCCCTGAAGCCGTTTGCGCTTCCACGCGATACGCTGCAATATATCCGAAATCGCAAAAGATCCGGAGATCACATGACTTCCGCGAAAATGGCATCCGTGAAAATGGCTCCCGTGAAATTTGGTGTCGGCCAGAGCGTCGTGCGCAAGGAGGATGATCCTCTCATTCGCGGCAAGGGACGCTATACCGACGATCATGCACCGGCCGGATTGCTCCATGCGCTTGTGCTCCGTTCGCCGCATGCCCATGCGAACTTCACCATCGATGTGTCGCGCGCCCGTACCATGCCGGGCGTCGCCGCGATCCTGACGGGCGACGACATCGCCAATCTCGGCGGGCTGCCATGCCTGTTCAACCTGCCTGACGAGCCTTTCACCGCGCCGCCCTATCCGATCCTCGCGCAGGGCAAGGCGCGCCATGTTGGCGATGCCATTGCCTTCGTCGTTGCCGAAAGCGTCGATCGCGCACGCGATGCGCTCGAGGCCATCGATGTCAAATGGGAGCCGTTGCCGCTGGCAATCGGCGCCGCCAGCGCCATCAAGTCCGGCGCGCCGCTGGTCTGGGCCGAACATCCGGGCAATGTCCTGTACGACACGTCGCTGGGCGACAAGGCGAAAACCGAAGCCGCGTTCAAGAACGCCCATGCGGTCGCGGAAGTCTCCATCGTCAATCCGCGCGTGGTGACGAACTACATGGAAACCCGCGCGGTGGTCTGTGAGTACGATGCCAAGCGCGATCATTTCACCATGACGATCGGCAGCCAGGGCAGCCATCGTCTGCGCGACATCCTGTGCCAGAACGTTCTCAACATTCCCACCGACAAGATGCGGGTGATCGCCAACGACGTCGGCGGCGGTTTCGGCACCAAGCTGTTCCCGTATCGTGAATATGCGCTGGCTGCGTTCGCCGCCCGCAAACTGCGCAAGTCGATCAAATGGGTGGGGGATCGCACCGATCATTTTCTCGGCGACAGCCAGGGGCGTGACAACATCACCACGGCGCGCATGGCGCTCGACAAGGATGGCCGGTTTATCGGCATGGACGTCGATCTGGTCGCCGACATGGGTGCGTACCTGTCGACCTTCGGTCCCTACATTCCTCACGGCGGCGCGGGCATGCTGCCGGGACTGTACGACATTCAGGCCTTCCACTGCCGCGTTCGCGCCGTGTTCACCAACACCGTGCCGGTGGATGCCTATCGCGGCGCCGGACGTCCCGAAGCGGCCTATGTGGTTGAACGGCTGGTCGATGCGGCGGCCCGCAAGCTCGGAATGTCGCCGGATGCGATCCGGCGCAAGAATTTCATTCCGCCGCGCGCGATGCCCTACAAGACCGCGACCGGAAAGATTTACGACTCGGGTGATTTCACGGCGCACATGAAGCGCGCGCAGGATGTCGCGCAGTGGAAGGAATTTCCCAAGCGCGCGAAGGCAGCGAAGAAAGCCGGTCTGGTTCGCGGTCTCGGCATGTCCACATATGTCGAGGTGTGTGGCACCATGGGCGAGGAGACCGCGGATGTGCGGCTCGATCCCAATGGCGACGTCACGATCCTGATCGGGACGCAGTCCACCGGGCAGGGGCATCAGACGGCTTATGCGCAGCTCGTCGCGCAGCAATTCGGTCTTCCGCCGGAGCGCGTGCATATCGTGCAGGGCGACACTGACCGTGTCGCCACCGGCCTCGGCACAGGTGGTTCGAGTTCGATTCCGTCCGGAGGCGTCAGCGTCGAGCGGGCCACCCGCAAGCTTGGCGCCAGCCTGAAGGATATCGCGGCCGAGGCTCTCGAGGCCGGCGTTGGCGATCTCGAAATCGTCGACGGCACGATCCGCGTCGCTGGCACGGATCGCACCGTCACATTCGCCGATCTCGCCAAACGTCCCGGCGTCGATCCGTCAAAGCTTGCCGCCAGTGAGAAATTCAGCAGCGCCGACGGGACCTATCCAAACGGCACTCATATCGCCGAAGTGGAAATCGATCCGGCGACCGGCGTGGTGCGGATCGTCAATTACGTGATTGTCGATGATTTTGGCGCTACGCTGAATCCGCTGCTGCTGGAGGGGCAGGTGCACGGCGGCACGGCGCAAGGCATCGGTCAGGCGCTGATGGAGCAGGCGGTTTATGATCCGGAGGATGGCCAGCTGGTCACCGGCACGTTCATGGACTACGCGCTGCCGCGGGCGGCCGATGCGCCGTCCTTTACCTTCGAGACCCACAACATCCGCTGTGTCACCAATCCGCTCGGCGTCAAGGGCGCGGGTGAGGCGGGTTCGATCGGCTCGTGTGCTGCGGTGATGAATGCGATCATCGATGGCTTGTCGCGCGAATACGGCATTCAGCACATCGACATGCCGGCGACGGCCGAGCGTGTGTGGATGGCCATTCACAACAGCCAGCAACAGGCCGGATGAAGAAAATTCCGCCGTTTCAGAAAAATTTGATGGGTTGCAGGAGCCGGGCGGGAATGATCGACTGCCGATCGTTTCCTGCCTGAATCGATCGGCATCATGAAAGGGAGTGTTTCGATGAAGCGTGCTGGAATTGCCTTGGCCGTCGTCCTGCTGGGGGCCGGAATCGCCGCCGCGGACCAGGATCTGGTCGCGACCCGAATCCAGTTGATGAAGGACAACGGGAAAAGCATGGCGGCTTTCAGCCAGATGGCGAGGGGCGACAAGCCTTACGATCAGGCCACGGTCGATGCGTCGCTCGCCAGGCTTGAGGCGGCTGCCAAGAAACTGCCCGCGCTGTATCCGGAAAGCACCAAGAACGTGCAGACCGACGAGAAATACGCCGCGTCATCGAAAGTCTGGGAAAACAAGGCGGATTTTGAGGCGCATATCGCCAAGCTCGGGAAGGTGGTTGCCGACAACAAGGGCAAGATCACCAATCTCGATGCGCTCAAGGCGGCCATCCCCCAGTTCGGCGACAGCTGCAAGGGTTGCCACGAGACCTACCGCATCAAGAAAGGCTGACGCTCTTTCGCAATCGCGAGTGCGAACGTTCATTAAAAAGGCGGATGCATTTGCATCCGCCTTTTGCTTGTGAGGACAGTTCGATGACGCGTTACTTGGTGACTTGTCCGCGAATTTCGCCACCGGGATTCTTGGCGGTATGAACGTTGAGGTACAGCTTGCCGGCCGTCAGGTCGGCGGCCTGCGCGTCGGTCAGCGTCGCGCTGCCGCTGGCGCCGCTCGCTGCATCCTTGAGCGGAATGAGCACCGGCGCGTTCTTGCCGGGCTCCGCCGGACCGTGGAAATGCGCCATGGTCGCAGGACCGGTCAGCCCGGAATAGGTCAATTTCCAAGTCAGCATTTTCGATGCGCTGTCGTAGGTGACATCGGCGGTGCCCTTGCCGGGGCTGTTGTTGGGCGGCACTTCCGCCGCGCTCGTCAGGTTGACTTTCATGGTCATTTTTTCCGCGCTCGCCGGCGCGGCGAATGCGAGGCTTGCGGCGACAAGCGCGATCGTTCCAGATATTTTGCCGTTCATGGCGTTCTCCCATACTCTTGTGGCGATGACGCATTAACGATCCACGGCACGATTTATTCCCCGGAGGCACGCAAATGTTACGACGGCTTGGGCTCGCGGCTGTGTTTGCGATCATTGCCGCGTTCGCGGTGTTCTGGTTTGTCACCATCCCCGCGGTGGTTCCGGCCAGCGCGTTGCCGTCCTATACGCCGAATCTTGCCAACGGCGAGGTCGTCTTCAATGCGGGCGGCTGTTCGTCCTGTCATGCGGTCAAGGGCGAGCCGCGCACCATGCTCGGCGGCGGGCTGGCGCTGCCGTCGCCATACGGCACGTTCTACGTCCCCAACATTTCGCCGCATCCGACCAACGGGATCGGCAAGTGGAGCGAGGCCGACTTCGTCACCGCGATGATGAAGGGCACCTCGCCGGACGGTGCGCATTTGTATCCGTCGTTTCCCTACACCTCGTACCAGCACGCCAGGGTCAATGACGTCCGCGACCTGTTCGCCTATCTCAAGACGCTGCCGCCGCTGTCGGGACGGGTGCGTCCCCACGATCTGAAGTTTCCCTTCAACATCCGCCGCCTGCTCGGGGGCTGGAAATTCCTGTTCCTCGATGGCAAGCCGTTCGTGCCCGACCCGAAGCAGTCGGCCCAATGGAACCGGGGGGCTTATCTGGTGAACAGCTTCGGTCATTGCGCCGAGTGTCACAGCCCGCGCAATTTCCTCGGCGCCATCGTGCCGTCGCAGCGCTTCGCGGGTGGGCCAAATCCCGAGGGCGAGGGCTGGGTGCCGAACATCACCCAGAAGGGTTTGAAGGACTGGTCGGAAGCCGACATCGCGACCCTGCTGAAAAGCGGCGACCTGCCGGACGGGGATTCGGTCGGCGGCTCGATGGTGCCGGTGGTCAAGAACACGTCGCAGCTCAGCGACGAGGACCGCGCCGCCATGGCGACCTACCTGAAATCGCTGCCGCCGGTCGATGGACCGCCACGGCCTCCGCGCAAGCGCGGATCGTAGTGTTGCAGCCGCCCCCGCTCGCCGCATGGTAAGTCGTCCAGCCATGCCGGGCGCGGGGTATTCTTCGCCATGCAATCATGGTTCTGTGGGATTCGATTTTCCCGCCGTTCCGCAAGCTCAATGAACATCGTCAAAGCCGTTTCGCTCAAGATCGCCAGCACCTTGATGTTCGCGATGATGGGAGCGCAGGCGCGTTATCTGGCAGGCGCCTATCCGGTCGGCGAGGTGGCGTTTTTCCGCTCGGTCTTCGCGCTGCTTCCCATTCTGGTGTTCTTCGGCTGGCGCGGTGAGTTGCGCGGGGCGCTCCGCACCGAACGCCCGAAGGATCATGTCATCCGCGGCATGTTCAGCGTGCTCGGGACTTTCTGCACGTTCGGCGCGCTGGCGCGGATTCCGATCGCGGATTTCACCGCCATTGCCTATTCCGCGCCACTGGTCACCGTGGTGTTCGCCGCCCTGATCCTCAAGGAACACGTGCACATCTATCGCTGGTCGGCGGTCGCGGTGGGCTTCACAGGCGTCATCCTGATGCTGACGCCATACTTCGAGAATCACGCCGCGATCTCGACCACGATGCTGATAGGCGTCGGCTTTGCGATCACCAACGCCTTCACGGCGGGCGGCGCGACCATCCAGATCCGCCGCCTGACGACGACGGAATCGACCTCGGCCATCGTGATCTTCATGACGCTGATGGTGATGCTCGTCTCGCTCGTGACCATTCCATTCGGGTGGAGAATGCCGGCGTCGGGGGTGGACTTTGCCGTCCTGATCGGGATCGGTATTGCCGGCGGTTTCGGCCAGATCTTCTTCACCGACAGCTATCGGCACGCCCCGGCGTCGTTCCTCGCGCCCTTCGACTACACCGCCATGCTGTGGGCGTTCGGGATCGGCTATTGGCTGTTCGACGAGGTGCCGACGGTTTATGTGATCGTCGGCGCGCTGATTGTCGCGAGTGCCGGGATTTTCGTGATCCTGCGCGAGCGCTATCTCGGCCTCAAGCGGCTGCGTGACGCGCCGATCGCGGCGATCTCGTCAATGGCCGACAAGGAAGACGATCCCGACGCGCCGGTGGTGGCGACCGCGAAAGCGTCGTAACAGGCCGGCCCTCAGGCGTTGAACGCCTTGAAGGTGATGATGGTGTAGGTGTCCTGGATGCCCGGGATGCACTGGACCTTTTCGTTGACGAAATGGCCGATATCCACGGAATGGTCGACGTAAAACTTGACCAGCAGGTCATAGTCGCCCGCCGTCGAATAGATTTCCGAGGCGATCTCGGCCTCCGCCAGCGCGTTGGCGACGGCATAGGACTGGCCCATCTTGCATTTGATCTGGACGAAGAAGGGGACCATCGCTGTTTCTCCCGGAAGCTACGTTTCGCGCGCATAGAGCCAAAATTCGCGGGCTGTGGCAAGCACTTGCCGCATCCGGCGGGGAGCGATACCACAGGGACAGTTTTTGGCTTTGACGCGTTGCTTTGCGCGGGCGGGCCTTCACCTCGCCGGAAAGTGCCGGCGGTCATTTTCGGGACGGACATGCGGATACCGATCGCCCTGACCATCGCCGGGTCCGATTCCAGCGGCGGCGCCGGCATCCAGGCGGACCTCAAAAGCTTCGGGGCCTGCGGGGTCTATGGCGCCTCGGTGATCACGGCGCTGACCGCCCAGAACACCCGCGGCGTCACCGGCATCCATGAGGTGCCGGCCGATTTCGTTACCGCACAGATCGATGCCGTGTTCGGCGATCTCGCCGTCGATGCGGTGAAGATCGGTATGGTGTCGCAGCGCGGGGTGATCGACGCCATCGTTGACGGGCTCAACCGGTGGTCGGCGAAAAACATCGTGGTCGATCCGGTCATGGTCGCGACGTCCGGCGATCGCCTGTTGTCGCCGGCGGCTATCGATGCCCTGCGCACGCGGCTGATTCCGCGCGCGCAACTGATCACGCCGAACCTGCCGGAGGCCGCCGCTCTGCTCGACGAGCAGATGGCGTTGCGTGCCGACGACATCGCCGCGCAGGGCCAACGGCTGCTCAAGCTCGGCTGTCCGGCCGTTCTGATCAAAGGCGGGCACGCGGAGGGTGCGGAGAGTATCGACTATCTGATCCGCGCCGAAGGCGTGACGCCGTTCGCCGCCAAACGCATCCAGACGCGGAACACCCATGGCACCGGCTGCTCGCTGTCGTCGGCGATTGCGGCGTACCTCGCCAGGGGTGAAACGCTCGAAAGCGCGGTCGGTCACGCCAAGGTCTATGTCAGTGCAGCGATCGCCGCCGCCGACCGGCTCGATGTCGGCCACGGCCACGGTCCTATCCACCACTTCCACGCGCAGGATCGAGCGTAGTACCCCTTCGGATTTCGGAAAGCATCGTTTCCAACGGGGGGCCTGCGCTCTCGTGTCGCGGCTGTCGCGCCACTGTCGCAGTCGGTTGCTATTCGCCGGACAGGCTCAATCCCGATCTGATTCCTTCAGATCGCCTGTCGGACGGACCGATGACTCCCGATCTCGAAAAGAACATTGTCCAGACGGCCTATGCGCGCTGGGCGCCGATCTATGATGCAGTGTGTGGCCCCGTGATGGTGAAGGGCCGCCGCGCCGCCGCAGCAGCCGCACGCACCATCGGCGGAAAAATCCTCGAGGTCGGCGTCGGCACCGGCCTGTCGTTCGACGACTACGACGGCACAACCGAAATCACCGGCATCGACATGAGCGCGCCGATGCTGGAGAAGGCGCGCGCCCGCATGGCGACCGGCCGCTATCCCTTCGTCAAGCAGGTCCTGCAGATGGACGCCCATCAGATGTCCTTCGCGGATTCGACGTTCGATTGCGTGGTCGCGCAGTTCGTCATCACGCTGGTCGAGAATCCGGAACAGGTGCTGTCCGAATGCCATCGTGTGGTGAAGCCGGGCGGACGGATCATCCTCGTCAATCACCTGTATTCGGAAGTCGGTGTCGCCGCCGCGGTCGAACGCTGGGCCGCCCAGAAAACCCGAGGGCTGGGTCTGCGGCCGGAATTTCCGTTCTCGCGCCTGCAGGCGTGGGCGCAATCGAACGAAAACGCCATCCTCGTCGAGCGCCGCAAGGTTGCGCCGTTCGGCATCTATACGCTGGTCTGTTTCGAGCGTGCCGCGTCGCCTCTGGCCGCCTGATGGCGGTTCGGATGTGTCATTCGCCTGTCACACGAGTCTGCTAGCTGCTCGCCCATGGAAAGGCCGGTTATGAGCGATAGTCATCCGGAACGGAACTTTCGCACATTGTTCATCTCCGACGTTCACCTCGGAGCTCGCGGATCGCAAGCGGAACGGTTGCTCGATTTTCTCCGCGTCCACGATGCCGAAACCATCTATCTCGTGGGCGACATCATCGACGGCTGGGCGCTGAAATCGAGCTGGCACTGGCCGCAATCGCACAACGATTTCGTGCAGAAGATGCTGCGCCGGGTGCGCAAGGGCGCGAAGGTGTTCTACATCCCTGGCAATCACGATGAATTCCTGCGTTCCTACTACGGCACCCATTTCGGCGGTGTCGAAGTGGTGGAGCAAATGATCCACGAAGGCGCCGACGGTCGACGCTATCTCGTCATCCACGGCGACATCTTCGATCTGGTCGTTCAAAATGCGCGCTGGCTCGCCCATCTCGGCGACAAGGCCTACGACTTCGCCATCCAGATGAATCGCTTCGTCAACGCCTGCCGTCGCCTGTTCGGATTCCCTTACTGGTCGCTGTCGCAATGGGCGAAGCAGAAAGTGAAGAACGCCGTGAATTATATCGGCGCGTTCGAGGAGACGCTGGCCGGCGAAGCCCGCCGCCACGGCGCGGACGGCGTGATCTGCGGTCACATCCACTACGCGGTGATCCGTGATCTTGACGGCATTCGCTACATGAACTGCGGCGACTGGGTGGAGAGTTGCACAGCGCTTGCCGAACATGCCGATGGTCGCTTCGAAATTCTCACCTGGACCGATCCGTTGCGGCGCGCCGAGCCTGCATCCGCGATGACGGCGCGAGCGGCCTGATGCGTATTCTTGTCGCCACCGACGCCTGGCATCCTCAGGTCAACGGCGTGGTCCGCACACTGACCACCATGGCGGACGCAGCGAGCGCGCTCGGCGTCGATGTCAGTTTCCTGACGCCGCAGTCGTTCGCGACCTTCGCGCTGCCGAGCTACCCCGATCTGCGGCTTGCATTTCCGGGCCCGGCGCGAATTGCGCGGCTGATCGCCGAGGCGCGCCCCGACAACATCCATATCGCCACCGAAGGTCCTATCGGCCTGATGGTCCGGCGCTATTGCCACAAGCATCACCTGCCTTTCACCACCAGCTTCCACACCCGTTTCCCGGAGTATGTTTCGGCGCGTTCGCCCATCCCGGAATCCTGGGTCTGGTCGGTGTTGCGGCGGTTTCATTCGGCAAGCCACGCAGTGATGGCGGCGACGCCGGCGCTCGCGGACGAACTGCGCAATCGCGGGTTCAATAATGTCGTGCTTTGGCCGCGCGGCGTCGACGCAAAGCTGTTCCAGCCGCGCACGATCGATCTTGGTTTGCCGCGCCCGGTGTTCCTGTCGGTAGGACGGCTTGCCGTCGAAAAGAATCTCGAGGCGTTTCTCGATCTCGATCTGCCGGGCACCAAGGTCGTGGTTGGCGATGGACCGGCGCGGGCGGAACTGGAGCGCGCTTATCCGAATGCCGTCTTCCTCGGCGCGATGCACGGAGAACGGCTCGCGGAAGCCTATGCGGCGGCGGACGTGTTCGTATTCCCGAGCCGGACCGATACGTTCGGGCTTGTGTTGCTCGAAGCGCTGGCGAGCGGCGTTCCGGTCGCGGCGTTTCCGGTCTGCGGCCCGCGCGACGTCATCGGCGATGCGCCGGTGGGCGTGCTCGACGAGGATCTGGGCGCGGCATGCCTCGCGGCGCTGAAACTGTCGCGCGATGACTGCCGGGCGTTCGCTCTCGGCCAGACCTGGGACGCATCGGCGCGGGCGTTTGTCGAGAATGTCGCGCATGTGCGGCACGAGACCCTTAAGGGGACGAAGCGCAGGGTTCACGTTCAGTCAACGCAGACCAGCCTGAACGCGCCTTGATCGCCTCGCATGACGCGCGATACAACGCGCTCATGACCGATAAAACTCCGCCGACCCTGGCCGATATCGAATCCGCCGCTCGCATCCTCGCGCCCTACGCGGTGCGGACGCGTCTGATGTCCACGCCCGCGCTGGATGAGCGGGTGGGCGCACGGGTGTTCGTGAAACCCGAGGTCCTTCAGCGAACCGGCTCGTTCAAGTTTCGCGGGGCGTTCAACAAGCTGTCGTCGATCCCGCCTGAGAAGCGCGCCGCCGGCGTGGTGGCGTTTTCCTCCGGCAACCATGCGCAAGGCGTCGCCGCCGCCGCGCAGATTCTCAACATGCCGGCGATCATCGTGATGCCGTCCGATGCGCCGGTCTCCAAGCGCGAGCGCACCAAGGGCTATGGCGCGCAGGTCGTGCTCTACGATCGCGACAATGAGGATCGTGAGCAGATCGCGCGAGACATCGCGGGCAAGGGCGGGGCGACCGTGGTGCCGCCGTTCGACGATCCGATGGTGATTGCCGGGCAGGGGACGGTCGGGCTCGAAATGGTCGAGGATTTCACCGCGCTGGGCGTCGCGCCGGACATCGTCTCCGCACCCGCCTCGGGTGGCGGGCTGATGGCGGGCATCGCGCTGGCGATCAAGGCGCGGTTTCCCGATGCGACGCTGATGACGGCCGAACCGGAAGGCTTCGACGATCATGCGCGTTCGCTCAACAGCGGGGTGCGCCAGCCGCACCGCGCCGTGGGCCGCACGATTTGCGATGCGCTGATGGCGTCGATCCCGGGCGAGATCACCTTTGCGGTCAACAGCAGGCTGGTCGCCCACGGCGTGACGGCGTCCGACGCCGAGGTCGCCGCGGCGATGGCATTCGCCTTCCGGGAATTGAAGCTGGTGGTCGAGCCGGGCGGCGCGGTGGCGCTGGCGGCATTGCTGGCGGGCCGGATGGACGCGCGCGGCAAAACCGTGGGCATCGTGCTGTCGGGCGGAAACGTCGATGCCGATTTGTACGCCCGCCTGATCCAGCAAGGTTAGCCAACCGCCGGTCATCGAAGGTCGCCAATCTCCCGGCGATCACGATCAGGCTCGGCAGGGCGCGTCCCAGAGCGGGATGCCCGGCACACGGCCGCGCACAGCAGCAAGAGCAGGCTCTAGCTGAAGAACGCGATCTTTTCGGCCTGGGTCATCCGCCGAATCGGCGCCAGCGGGTCGGCCTTGGGCGGCGCCGGCTTCGGCACGATACCGTTGGCGATCAGGCTGGCCCCCAGCGAGTGATCGGCCGGGCCGGGCAGTTCGGCCACCGGCCCTGCTTCGGCGACTGGCATCAGGTCAACCCGGGCGAGCACCGTCTGGTGCCGGGGCGCGGGCTCGGGACCGGCCGGCTCGGCAAAGATTTCGTAGGCAAGCGCATCCGCCAGTTCCGGTTCCGGCTCGACCGGTGCAGGCTCCATCGGAGCTGGCTCGACGACGTCGACGGGAGCATCCAGGGCGATGGTGGTGGGGGCCGCAAAAGCGGGTTCCGCGACCTCGGCCGCAACGGGCTCCGGTTCGGCGGCAGCCTCCAGCGCTGTATCTGCTGGAGGCGACGCGGTCACCTCAACCCCCATCGCTTCGGCCGTCTCCGCCACAGGCGTGGCAGCGACCTCGGCGGTCTCCGGTGCCATCTCAACCGGCGTCTCCACAGGCTCGGACGGCTCCACAGTCACGTCGGTCGTAGCCATCGCCAGTTCGGGCTCGGCCGCGTCAGCCGGCTCGCCGCAAGTCGCCGTGTCCGGTTCGGGCAGGGTGGCATCCGCCAGTTCCAAGGCCGCATCGGTTTCAGCAGGCGCCCCGGCGTCGGCCAGATCCTCAGCGGCGGGCGTGTCCGTGGCGGGCGCCGGAATGTCCCCGGCGGCGATACGTTCGATGTCCGCCAGAGCCGCATCAATCGCCTGAAGGGCGGTCTCGCGCATCGGGAGGGCCGCGAAAGCGTCGCAAGCCAGATTGATGGCCTGAACCTGACCGTCGAGCAGATCGCAGATCCGGATATCCGCGCCCGACTCGCGCAGGCCCCAGGCGATCTCGCGAATGACCCGCGCGCTCTTGCGGTGGGGGGCAAGGGTCTGATCGAGCGTCCCCTCGCTCAGCGCCTCGCTCACGGCGGCCCTTGCCTCAGCAACCGTGTTTTTCACGGCGGCGAGCGCGGTGCTCAGCTCATCGGACGGAGGTGCCTTCTGCGCGGCGATGCTGCGTTCGATCCGGGCGACGGCGTCCAGCACCATGGCGGTATCGGCGCTGCGGTTGCGCCGCGCGAACTCGCCGAGAAACCAGCGTCCGCGCGCGGTTTCCATGAAGGCCTCGCGAATGGCATCGTAGTCGGCGTCGGTCGGCGACGCGCTGTGCGCATTGATCGGCGATAATGCAAAGGCCTGGTCAGCCATCTGTGCCCCGTCGCTCGGTCCGCTGAAATCCGTATCAACATCCGCCGAATGCGCGCTAAATAAGCGTCGGCACCCTGCGCAGCGAATCGCAAATCCCCCAATGGCTACGGAATCACAGTTTCCCGGTGACGCGCAATCGTCCGGCCGCCGGTTTGCGGTGGGAGTCGGGGTATTTTACGCAACAACGCTGGGGATTATCGGTGTTTACCTGCCGTTTTTTCCGGTGTGGCTGAAAGCCATCGGCATCGAGGCCGCGTGGATCGGGATCATCACCGCGCTGCCGTCGCTGTCCCGTTTCACCATTCTGCCGTTCATCACGGCGCTGGCGGAGCGTCTGCAGATGCTGCGCGGAGCCATCGTGGCGCTGGCCTTCGCGACCGCGCTGGGGTTTGCCCTCGTCGGCCTCCTGCGCGATCCGCTCGCGATCCTGATCCTGTTTGCGGTGACGGCCTGCGTATGGACCCCGCTCGGCCCGATGACCGACGGCTTCACCCTCAAGGGCGTGGCGCGCTATGGCCTCAACTACGGCCCGCTGCGGCTGTGGGGATCGGCGGCGTTCGTGGTGGCGGCGATGGCGTCCGGCCTGATCGCGGACGTGATCGCGGCTCCGCATCTGATCTGGGTGATCGTCGGCGTCACCATCCTCAGTGCGTTCGCAAGCTTCGGATTGCAGCCGCTCGATCCATCGCCCGCGGCATCAGGAGCGTCCCTGACGCCGGCGAAGGCGTTGCTGAAAGAGCCTGCGTTTCTCGCGATCATTGCTACCGCCGCTCTGGTGCAGGGCAGCCACGCCGCTTACTACAGCTTCGCCTCGATCACCTGGCAGGATGCCGGGCTGGATGGCAGGACGATCGCGGCATTGTGGTCGCTCGGCGTCATCGCCGAAATCGTGATCTTCGCGTTGTCGCCGCGGTTTCAATGGTCGCCCGTGGTGCTGGTGATGATCGGTGCGGCGGGCGCGGCGTTACGCTGGACCATCACCGCATACGAGCCGCCGATCGGCGTGCTGGCCGTTGTCCAACTGATGCACGGTCTGTCCTATGGCATGACCCATCTCGGCACCGTCGGTCTCATGGTGCGCACCGTGCCGCATCATGTGCTGGCGAGCGCGCAGGGCTATCTTGTCGCATCCATCGGCATCGTCACGAGCGCCACCATGATGCTGTCCGGCGTGATCTATGCGCAGGTCGGGCAGGGCGTGTACTACGTGATGGCGACCATGGCGGCAGCCGGTCTGCTGCTGATCAGCCTGATGCGCACGCGGCTCGATGCGCCGCATGCGGTCGCGGGTTAGCCCCACAGGCTGGCGTCGGGCGGATAGACGGTGCTGCCGTCATAACGCAGGCCGCCGTCCCGATCGTTCGCCAGCAACAACGGTCCGTCGAGATCGACCACGCGCGCCTGCTGCGCCACCAGCATTGCCGGCGCCATGGCGAGTGAGGTCGCAACCATGCAGCCGACCATGATGTCGAAACCGAGCGCGCGCGCCGCCTCGCTCATGGCGAGCGCTTCGGTGAGGCCGCCGGTCTTGTCGAGCTTGACGTTGATGGCGTCGTAGCGTTCACGCAGTCCGGTGAGCGAGGCGCGATCATGCACGCTCTCGTCGGCACACACCGCGATTGGCCGCCGGATTTTTGCGAGCGCCGCGTCATGACCGGCGGGAAGGGGCTGCTCCACCAGCGTCACGCCCGCCTCAGCGCACGCTGCGAGAAGGAATTCGAGATTGGCGTCCGTCCAGGCCTCGTTGGCATCGACGATCAGGGCGGAAGATGGAGCGGCCTTGCGCACCGCGGCGATGCGCGCCTCGTCGCCATCGCCTCCGAGCTTGATCTTGAGCAGCGGCCGATGCGCTGCCTTCGCGGTGGCCTCGGCCATAGCCTCGGGCGTGCCGAGCGAAATGGTGTAAGCGGTGGTCAGCGGTTGCGGCGCGACCGATTGCCCGGCGATGACCCACGCTGGCTTGCCGGCTTGCTTGGCTTCAAGATCCCACAGCGCGCAGTCGAGCGCGTTGCGCGCCGCGCCCGCAGGCATGGCTGTCTGCAAATCCAGCCGCGACAGGCCACGCTCGACGGCCTCGCGCATGGCGAGAATGGCCGCCAGCGTTGCCTCCGGTGTCTCGCCGTAGCGCGGATAGGGCACACACTCACCACGCCCTACATGTGGCCCGCTGCACACTTCGGCCACAATAACGGCGGCTTCGGTCTTTGCGCCCCGGCTGATGGTGAAACTGCCGGCGATCGGCCAGCGCTCCAGACGCGCGGTGAGCGTCGATTCGGCGGAAGTCATTCGGATAAGGACGATTTTTCGTGTGTGGGCTTGCTCAATTCCAGCAAGTATGGCTCTTAAGGACATCTCCGTACAGTCCAGGTTCCTGAGGATCAGATTGCTTGCGATCTTGGGACGGAGAATTGATGCGTGGAGCGCGGTGTGAACGGCAATCCGACACTTGAGCAGACCCAGTTGGGGTCAGGCCTCGCGCTGCGGGCAACCGGTCAGTGGACGGTGCATCATGCGCCCGATCTGGAAAAGATCGTCACCCGCACTGAAAAGCTCGGCCGCAACGCCAACGCCAGTATCGTGATCGACGTCTCGCAGGTCTCGAGTCTCGATACCTTCGGCGCGTGGCTGATCGAACGCCTGCGCCGGACCCTCACGCAAGGCGGCGCGGAGATCGAACTGTCTGGCCTGTCGGCGGACTATGCGAGCCTCGTGGGCGAAGTGCAGCGGGTCAAACCCGGTGTCGTCTACAAGCGCCCGCGCGCATCCATACGGGGCGCTATCGAGGCGGTAGGCCGCAGCGTGGTCGAGATCGGAGAAACGCTGATCGGCCTGATCAACATGGCAGGCTCGATCATCTACGCGCTGGGCCGCGTCATCCGTCATCCGACCACGTTCCGCTTCACCTCCACCATCCATCATCTCGAACAGGTGTGCTGGCGCGCCGTGCCGATCGTGCTGCTGATCACGTTTCTGATCGGCTGCATCATCGCACAGCAGGGCATCTTCCAGTTCCGCAAGTTCGGCGCCGACGTGTTCGTCGTCGATATGCTCGGCGTTCTGGTGCTGCGCGAAATCGGCGTGTTGCTGGTGGCGATCATGGTCGCGGGCCGGTCCGGCAGCGCCTACACGGCCGAACTCGGCTCGATGCGCATGCGCGAGGAAGTCGATGCGCTGCGCACCATGGGCTTCGATCCGACCGAAGTTCTGATCCTGCCGCGGATCATTGCGCTGGTCATCGCCATGCCGATCCTTGCGTTCATCGGCGCCATGGCGGCGCTCTACGGCGGCGGCCTGGTGGCGTGGGGGTATGGCGGCGTCCAGCCGGAAGCATTCCTTGCGCGACTGCGCGAGGCGATCTCGATCAATCATTTCACCGTTGGCCTGATCAAGGCGCCGTTCATGGCGCTGATCATCGGTATCATCGCCTGCGTCGAGGGCGCCGCGGTGCAGGGCAGCGCGGAGTCGCTCGGCCGTCACACCACCGCGTCGGTGGTGAAGTCGATCTTCTTCGTCATCGTGGTCGATGGCATCTTCGCCATCTTCTTTGCATCGATCGGAATCTGATCCATGGCGATACGTCCGGACGATGCCATCATTCGCGTGCGCGACCTCACGGTCGGGTTCGAGAAAAACCTGATCCTCGATCACCTCGATCTCGACGTGAAGCGCGGCGAAATCCTCGGCTTCGTCGGCGCATCGGGTGCCGGCAAGTCGGTGCTGACCCGCACCATCATCGGACTGATGCCCAGGCGCAGCGGGACGATCGAGGTGTTCGGCGTCAATATGAACGAGGCCAGCGAGGACGAGCGCCGCGCGGTGGAGCGCCGCTGGGGCGTGCTGTTCCAGCATGGCGCGCTGTTCTCGTCGCTGACCGTGCGCCAGAATATCCAGTTCCCGGTGCGCGAGTTCATGGATGTCTCGGAACGGCTGCTCGATGAGATCGCCATTGCCAAGCTGGCGATGGTCGGGCTCAAGCCCGAGGTCGCTGACCGCTTTCCGTCGGAACTGTCCGGCGGCATGATCAAGCGCGTGGCGCTTGCGCGGGCGCTTGCGCTCGATCCCGAAATCGTCTTTCTCGACGAACCGACCTCCGGCCTCGATCCGATCAGCGCCGGCGAATTCGACGAACTCGTCATGACTCTGCAGCGTACTTTGGGCCTTACGGTTTTTATGGTAACCCATGACCTGGACAGCCTTAAAACCGCCTGCAACCGCATTGCAGTGTTGGGGGATCGTAAGGTTCTGCTGGTAGGCACGATGGACGATATGCTGGCCTCGCAGCATCCATGGCTGCGGGCCTATTTTCATGGCAAGCGCGCCCGGGCCGTTGTCTAATTCAGTTGCGTGTTTTTTGGAGTTAAGTTTATGGAAACGCGGGCGAATTACCTGCTGATCGGCATCTTCACCCTCGCGGTGATCGCGGCCGCTTTCGGGTTTGTGTTCTGGTTCCAGAATCTTGGCGCCGTCGCTCAGCGCACGCCCATCCGGATCATCTTCGAGGGCTCGGCGTCGGGCCTGCGCACCGGCGGTAACGTGAATTTCAACGGCATCAAGATCGGTGAAGTCACGTCGGTCAAGCTCGACGACCCCAAGCGCGTCGTGGTGATTGCCTCCGTCGACAAGAGCGCGCCGATCCGCAAGGACACGGTGGTCGGTCTTGAATTCGCCGGCCTGACCGGCGTGTCGTCGGTTTCCCTGAAGGGCGGCTCGCTCGAGGCGCCCGGCGTGCCGGCGGCCGATGACGGTGTTCCGACGCTGACTGCCGATCCCAACGCGATCCAGGATATCGGCGAGGCGGTGCGTGCCACGCTTCAGAACGTCAACCGCCTGGTCAACGATAACCAGGAAGCCCTGCACAACAGCATCACCAATCTTCAGTCGTTTTCCAAAAGCCTCGCGGACAACTCCAGCCGCATCGACAACATCATGACCGGCGTCGAGTCGCTGATGGGCGACAAGGAAGGCAAGGAAGGCGAGTTGCAGAAGGCCGCCAAGTCGTTCCGCGAACTCGCCGAGAACCTCGACAAGCGCACGGCGATCCTTCTGTCCGACGGCCGGGGACTGATCACCGACAGCCGCAAGACTCTCGCGGACATCAGCCGCGCGGTGAACAATTTCGACCGCAACCCGACCCGGGTGCTGTTCGGCGCAAGCAATACCGATGCCCGGCCCGCGCCGCCGCAGAATCCCAACGACGCGCGCGCGCGCGTGCCGCGTCGCTGATGGGCTGAGCGGCTTGCGGCTCATCGCGGACATCGGCGGCACCAACGCCCGGTTCGCCATCGCGCAGGGCGGACGCTACAGCAAGCTCGAGCACGTGCCGGTCAGCAAATACGCCTCACTGCACGACGCGATCAGCGATTATCTCGAGGGGTTGCCCTCGGACATGCGTCCCTCCGAAGCGGCGATCGATGTCGCAGGGCCGGTGACGGGCGATCAGATCGCGCTTACCAATCTCGGCTGGTCGTTTTCGATCTCCGAACTGCAACAGAAACTCGGGTTGCATTCGCTGCGCGTATTCAACGACTTTGCCGCGACTGCGATGGCAGTGCCGTATCTGCCGGCGAGGGATTGCTTCCGGATCGGCCCGGCGCGACCGGATGCGAAAGGGCCGATCGGGATCATCGGGCCGGGGACGGGTCTCGGCGTCGGCTCGCTCGTGCCTGATGCGGGAGGCTGGGCGCTCGTGCCGGGCGAGGGCGGCCACGTGACGATGCCGACGACGACCGAAGAGGAAGACAGGATCATCGCGGTCCTGCGCGCGCGCTGGGATCATGTCTCCGCCGAGAGGGTGCTGTCGGGTTCCGGGCTCGTCAATCTCTACGAGGCGATCTGCGCGATCGAAGGCGTGACGCCGCAGTCTCTTTCGCCGGCCGATGTCACCGATCATGCGATCCACAAGACGGACGCTATCTGCGTCAAAGCCTTTGCGCATTTTTGCGAGATGCTGGGAACGGTGGCGGGCGATCTGGCGCTCACCGTTGGGGCGACCGGCGGCATCTACATCGCCGGTGGCATTCTGTTGCGGTTCAAGGAAGCCTTTGCGGATTCCGGTTTCCGCGCAAGGTTCGAGAGCAAGGGCCGCTTCCGCGCGTTTCTGGAGCGCATTCCGACCCACCTGATCATGCAGGAATCGCCGGCCTTGCTCGGACTGGCGAACATTCCCTCAGGGCAAGCTTCGTAAGTTTGGCCAACAAAAAAAGCGGAGGCACGGTGCCTCCGCTTTTTCCGTATTGGTGTCTGGCGCCTTGGCTTTAGCCGAGGCGGCCCGCCGCATGTGCGAGCAGGGTGTAAACCAGCCCGGTCTCCGACACGAGGTGGTTACGCAAGGTCGCCTGTCCACGCTCGTCACGCGAGACTTCGTCCAGCAACCGCTCGAACTCGTTGATGTAACGGTCCACGGTCTGCTTGAAGGCGCGGTCGGCCCGGTATTTCCGCGCGACTTCGTCGAACGCCTTCTGTCCGGCCGGCGTGTAGAGCCGCTTGCTGAACGCCTTGCGCTCGCCGCGCTGATCGCGATCCCACATCTCGGCCGCCATCTCGCGATCAACCAGACGGCTGATGTCGAGGGACAGTGCTTCCAGCGGATTGGCGCTGGGGCGGGGCTGCGGCTGCGGAGTGCGGCCGCGCGGCGCAACATCGCCATCGGCACGGTTGAGCAGATCCGACAGCCAGCCGTCACGGCTCTGGTCGGGCGTCACCGGGCTGACCGGCGGCGCTTCGGTGCGGCGTGCGCCGATATCCGGCGGCGGCAGGTTCGACGCGCTGGCGGCATCCCGTCGTGGTGCTGGGGCCGGAGCCGGAGCAGGGGCCGGGCGGGACGCCTCAGCGGCGCGGCCCACGGCGGCTGTCAGAATGCTCTCTTCCTCGCGCTGGACAGGGCGGGTCGCGCTTGCAACGTCGAGACCGCGGCCATGACGCGCCACGATGCGGTTAAGCTCGGCGAGCGCCTCGATCTGGTCGACGATCACCTTACGCATCTGCGCGGTGCTCTCCGCAGCTTCCTGCGGCATTTCGAGGACGCCGCGGCGCAGCTCGGTGCGGGTGGCATCGAGCTCGCTGTGCAACTCGGAGGCCATCTGCTTCATGCCGTGCACGATCGAGGCGAATTTGTCGGCTGCCTGCTGGAACATCGAACCGGCATCCTGGGTGCCCTGTTCGTAGATATCAGCCATCGCCTCGAGCGTCTGACGGCGCTCTTCCTCAACCGCTGTGCGGACCGCTTCGAACTGCCGGCCGACCGCGCTAGAGCTTGCGCCGGCGCTTTCCGCCACCACTCGGGCGATGTCGCGTGCGCGACTTTCAGCCGCCGCAAGCGACTCGTCGAGCAGGCTGGTGAAGCGTTGCAGGCGCTCGTCGAGATCGAGGGTGCGGATGTCGATGGTGGTCACCAGCGACTCCAGCATGGTGTTGCGATCGGCAACCGACGCGCTGGCGCGGTCGTTGCTCTCGTCCACCAGTTTTGCCGCCTCGGCCAGCATCTGTCCGTGGGTTTCGAATTTGTTCGACAACGCGCTCAGACCTTCGAGCGCGCCCGAGGTCGTGCGGTTGAAGATCGCAAGCTGCTCTTCGAGCGCGTTCGCGGACGCGCCGTTCTTCGTCGTGACGTCGTTCAGCGTCGAGACGAAGTCGGCCACGCGCGTGACGAGGGCGCGTTCGAGCGAGTTCAGGTTCTCGTGCGCACCGGTAAGCACCTCCTGCAGCAGGATGTTGCCTTCGCGCAGACGTTCGAACAGCGCGACGGTATCGGTGCGCAGGATCTTGCTGGTCTCCTGCATTTCGGTGACCGCCGAGGTCGCCACCTGCCGCGACTGGTCGATCGCCGCGCGCGAGGTGTGCTCGATGTCCTTGAGCGCCTTGTTGACCGCGCCGGTCGCGATCTCGCTGGCGGTGTTGATCTGGCGGGCCAGATCGGCGCTGTTGTTCATCATGGCGAGGGTGAAGGCGCCGCCGCGACCCTCGATCGAGGTCAGCGCCACTTCGGTGGCGTTGCCGATCACCGCCGCAAGCTCCTCGCTCTTGGTGCCGAGGGCGTGGACGAGTTGATCGCCCTTGGTGGTGATGACTTCGATCAGCGGAGTGCGACGCTCGTCGAGCGCGCGCGCGATCCGGTCGCTCTGCTCCTGCAGGCCGCTGGTCAGTTCCGCGACCTTGCCCGCGACATGCGCGCCGAGGTTTTCGGTCGAAGCGGCGATCGTCCGTTCGATCTCGGCCGACGACGACTTGACCTGCGTGCTGGCATTGTTGGCCGCCAGGATCAGCGTGCTCTCCGCTTCGCGGGCGCCGATCTGCATCGTCCGCTCGATCTCTGCCGAGGACGACTTGATCTGGGCGCTGGCGTTCGTGGCCGCCGCGACCAGTGCGCTCTGCGCTTCGTTGGCGCTGGTCTGCAGCGCACGCTCGATTTCGGCGGACGACAGCTTGATCTGGGCGCTGGCGTTGTTCGAGGCCTGTACCAGCAGCGCCTCGGCCGCACCGGCGCCGACCTGCAGCGCGCGTTCGATCTCGCCGGAGATCGATTTGAGCTGCGTGCTGGCCGTGGTGGAGGCCTGAACCAGAACATTCTCCACTTCCGCGGTGCTGATCTGGATCATGCGCTCGATCTCGCCCGACGTGGAGCGGATGCGCGTGCTGGCGTTGTCGGACGCCTGGGTGAGGGCGGATTCAGCCGTCTGGGCGGAGCTGAGCAGAGCCTGTTCGACTTCGGCGGACACCGTCTTGATCTGGCTGGTGGCATTGCCCGACGCCTGGGCGAGCAGCGCTTCAGCGGCCTGGGTGCTGGTCTGGACCGCGTGTTCGATCTCGGCGGACGCCGTCTTGATCTGGGTCGCGGCATTGGACGACGACAGCGACAGCACGTTCTCGGCTTCGCGCGCCGAGGTTTCGACCGCGCGTTCGATGTCGGTGGAGGCAGCGCGCAGTTGCGAGGTGACTTCGCCGGACAGCGTGAGCAGCGACTGTTGGGCGACGCGGGCGCTGGACTGGATGGCTTCGCTGGTCTCCGAGATCAGCGTGGTCAGCGTCCGTTCCGAATCGTCGACGCGGGTCTTGATGCTCTGGTTGAGTTCCTCGGCACGGGTCAGCAGTACGTCGCTGGCCTTCTGGCCGCTGGCTTCGACGCGGCTTGCCGCGGCGTCGACCCGGATGTCGAGCAGGTTCTCGAAGCGGCTGACGCGTGCCTCGATGTCGGATGCGACCGAGCTGGCGCGTTCCTCGATGCCCTGATGGATCTGCAGGAAGCGGGTCGAGATGGTGTCGTTGAGTTCGTTGCTGCGGCTTTCGATAGTCTGGGTCACGGACGCGGCGCGGCCATCGAACGATTGCTCGAGCGCCTTCAGCTTGCCGTCCACGGTTTCGTCGAACAGCCTGATCTTGGAATCCAGCGACACGTCGAGATTGGTGACGCGGGATTCAATCGCCGACTGGAAGCCGGTGAGGCTGGCGTCGAGCACGGTGTGGAGCTGCTCCTTGTGGGAGCTGACGCGGTCATCGAACGTGTCGATGTAGTTCTTGAGGTTGTCGCCGATGTTCTGGGTGTGCTGACCCATGCGATCCACGATTTCACCGCCGAAAGTCTTCACGGTGCGGTCGAATTCGGCGACGTGGCGGGTGATGAGCGCGCCCAGGGTGCCGCTGTCGCGTGCGAACTTCTCGGCAAGTTCGGCGCCGCGGTCGCGGATCAGGTTCTCAAACGAACCGATTTGCGAGCTCAGGGCTTCGTGCGAGGTTTCGGTCTGGCTGACGACCTTGGCGACGAGCGTGTTCACGGTCACGTCCAGCGCTTCGCTGGCCTTGTCGCCGCTGGTCAGGATGCGGTCGGCGAGGCGATCGCCGGCTTCGTCGATCCGGTTGACGACTTCACCGCCATGCGCGTCGAGTTCGACGATCAGGGAGTCGGTGGAGGACTTGAGCGAGTCGTAGACCTTCTCGGTCTTCTCCGACACGCCGCCGATGATTTCGTCGGCGCGCGTGGCGATGCCGTCGACGATCGTCGAGGAGCGCAGTTCGAATTCGGTGGCGATGCGGTCGATCTTCTCGTTGAGAATTTCGTGGACGCGGTCGGCGAGATCGGCGAACTCGTCATGGACGTGTCCGGTCTTGAAGTTCAGGCTGGCGGTGAGCTGTTCGCTGGCGTCCATGACCGCGCGTGCGGTCTGGCTGCTGGCTTCTTCGAGGCGATCGAGCAGATCGCCGCCGCGCTCGCCTAGCGCGATGATCATGTTGTCGCCGGCGACACCCAGCGCGTTGGTGATGTTCTCGCTGCGGCTTTCGAGAGTATGAGTGATGTTCTGCGACATCTCGTCGACGCGCGCGGCAATGGCGTCGCTGAGGATGGCAATGTCCTGACGCAGGTCGATCTGAACGCCCGAGATGGCGTTGCGCACCTGCTCGGCCTGGCCGACGAGATTGTCGCGCTGGGTCGCGATGTCCTGGAGGAGCGCGCGCATGCGCACTTCGTTGTCGCTGTAGGCGCGCTCGAGCGCGGCGACTTCGTTGGTGACGAGCGCCTCGAGTTCGCCGGCGCGCGCGATCGCGCGTTCAACGCCATCGCCCATCGCGGACACTTCGCGGCGGATAGCCTGGCCGACCGTGACGATTGCGCCATTGGCGACATTTTCAGGTTCGGAGAAGCGAACGGCCATCTGCGCCATGGATTGCGCGATCAGGCTCAGTTCCTGGCTGCGCCAGGCCACACCTGCGAGGAAATAGAACAGCAACAGCGGAGCTACGAAGGCGCAGGCGAGGCCGGCGAGGGCGAGCACGCCACTCTGCTGACTGGCAATGGCTTCGAGCGAGGGCAGGAAGGCGACGGCGAGGAATCCGGCTGCTGCGATCCAGAGCGCCGAGAAGATCGCGGCGAAAGTATAGGCGCTGCGGCGCGGGCGGCCCTTCTGGATAAGCTGGAGGATGGTGCCGATGGTCTCGCGGTCATCGTTCGCGGGGCGCGAGACGCGAGGCTGTTCGAAATCGGAAGCGCCCGGGCGCAGATCGGCGGTCCGATCATCGAATGAGCCGACATTTGGCGTGATCACGGCATCGCGGGCCGCGCTGTCCGTGCGATCAGTGTCGGCCGCGGGCGTGTCCGAAATATTGAGAGCTTCCTGAATGGCCGACAGCGCGACTTCAGTTGGGTCCTTGACCTTCGGATTTTTTGCCATTTTTCGCCTACGCCCTTGTTTTACTTAGCCGGAAGAGCCCACGCCGCGGCCTGAAGCCGGGCCTGGAATCCCGCTTCCGGACTTTGGCGGCCGCCAAAGTCCAAAAGGAGTCCGTGTTGCCTGGCTTGTCCCCTACTTCCGCAAACATCCTATTGGCTAGGCAGTTCGAATGAAATGGTCGGCGTTAAGAACATTTTAATCATCGTTAACGCCGACGTGGCTAACACTTTCAAATTTCTGAAAATTCTGCGTCGTTATGGGACTTGATGGCTCTGGCACGGCAAAAACATGGCAAAAAAGTGTTCAGGCGGACAAGGTTTCGTTAACCACTGCCGTGCTTGGCTGGAGACCCACGCCGGCTGTTTGGCGTGGCAAACATGTCTGGTTCGCCATGCCGTCCCTTCAGGAACAGATTGTCTGGATGCCTTCGCCCTCACTGGTTCCCGATCAGACCGCGATCGACACCGCGCATTTGCGCCAGATGACCCTTGGCGAGCGCAGCCTCGAGCGGGAAGTGCTGTCGCTGTTCGCCGATCAAGCGCGCGATCTGGCTGGCCGGCTCGCTGACATGCCGCCTGAAGCGCCCATGCTGGCCCACACGCTGAAGGGCTCCGCCCGTGCCATCGGCGCTTTCGGCGTCGCTGATGCCGCCCAGTCCTTCGAGGCCGCCTTGCGCGCGAAAAACGGGGTGGCCGACACTCTGCGCGATCTGACCGTCGCGGTCGATGAGGCGCGCGCCGCGATCGGCATTATCCTCGACCAATCCTGATTCCGAGCGGACGCCGGGTTCTTTTGTTGGCGGGCGCTGGCGCGGCCGGGATTGACCCGTTATAGGACTGCCTCGTTATCCTTCTTCCGGCAGCGCGAGACATCATGGTCAAAATCAACTTTACCGATCACGCAGGCACAACCCGCACTGTTGACGCCGAGGCTGGTTCGACGGTGATGGAAGCGGCCATTCGCAACGCTATTCCCGGAATCGAAGCGGAATGCGGCGGCGCATGCGCCTGCGCGACGTGCCACGTCTATGTCGATGAAGCCTGGCGCGCCAAGGTCGGCGACCCGACGCCGATGGAAGAAGACATGCTCGATTTCGGTTATGACGTCCGGCCGAATTCGCGCCTGTCGTGCCAGATCAAGGTGACCGACGATCTCGACGGCCTGCAGCTCACGACGCCCGAACGTCAGGCCTGAACGCGACGTCCCGGCGAGAGGCTGTTTACGCCGGCTTCGCCGTTTCGCGCAGCAGCCAGGGGGCGAACTTCGCGATCAGATCGTCCGGCAGAACCGTCGGCCTTCGTGTCTGCTTGTCGACGAGGACCGTCACCGCTTCGCACGATGCGGCGCATTTTCCTTCGAAGAATACGACCTGCTTGTACGCCACCGATGTGCGGCCGATCCGCGACACGCCGAGACCGAGCTCGACGGTCCCGGGCCAGTTGACCTCGGCGCGGAAATCGATCGCGAGTTTCACCAGCATCCAGCTCAGCCCCTCCGGCATCAGGCCATAGGCCGGATTGCGCATCAGCGTGACGCGGCCGGTCTCGAAATAGGTGGAATAGACCACGTTGTTGACGTGATACTGGGGATCGAGATCGGCGAAGCGAACGTTGTCCGAAAGGCGAAAAGGATAGTCTTCCAGTCGCAGCGGAATCTCGAGGCGGGTTTGGGCGTTCACGGGCGGTTCTCCGGTAGTCCACGCCCCATACATGGAAATATTCCAGTCCCACAAGGCCTTATCCCGGGTAGCTGCCGCGCAATTATTGCTTTCCCGGCGGGCGCTCCTTGGCTAGACAAATCTCAAGGACACGGCTTCGGAGCCGGCCATTCCCCGCCATTGACGCTAACGACAGACAAAGAACGATCATGAGTGAAGTCATCAAGACCGATGCACTGATCATCGGCGCAGGCCCCTGCGGACTGTTCGCGGTCTTCGAACTGGGGTTGCTCGATATGAAGGTTCATCTTGTCGACATTCTCGACAAGCTGGGCGGGCAATGCGCCGAGCTCTATCCGGAGAAACCGATCTACGACATTCCGGGGATTCCGCAGGTGACCGGTCAGGGCCTGACCGACGCGCTGATGGAGCAGATCAAGCCGTTCAATCCGACCTTCCATCTCAGCGAGATGGTGGCGTCGATCGAGAAGATCGGCGATCCGATGTTCCGCGTCACCACCGATGCCGGCAAGGTGTTCGAGACCAAAGTGGTGGTGATTGCCGCCGGCGGCGGATCGTTCCAGCCCAAGCGGCCGCCTGTGCCGGGCATCGAAGCCTATGAAGGCACCTCGGTGTTCTACGCCGTGCGCAAGATGGAAGAATTCCGCGGCAAGGATCTGCTGATCGTCGGCGGCGGCGACTCGGCGCTCGACTGGACGTTGAACCTGCAGCCGCTCGCGCGTCGCGTAACGCTGCTGCATCGTCGCGATGACTTCCGCGCCGCGCCGCACAGCGTGGAGCAGATGCGTGCGCTGGTCGCGTCCGACAAGATGGACCTGCGCATCGGTCAGGTGACGGGGCTGGAAGGCGAGGGCGGCAAGCTGTCGGCGGCGCTGGTCAAGGGCAACGACGGCCAGACCTTCAAGGTCGATTGCAACACGATCCTCCCGTTCTTCGGGTTGACCATGAAGCTTGGTCCGATCGCCGACTGGGGCATCAACCTCGACAACAATCTGATCCCGGTGGATACCGAAGCGTTCGAGACCAACATGCCGGGCATCTTCGCAATCGGTGACATCAACACCTATCCCGGCAAGCTCAAGCTCATCCTTTCGGGCTTCCACGAAGGCGCGCTGATGGCGCAGAAGGCGCACCGTTACGTCTATCCGGACAAGCGCCTTGTGTTCCAGTACACGACGTCATCCTCGAGCCTGCAGAAGAAGCTCGGCGTCAACTGATCGCTACTGTCGCGATGGCGACGGCAGGAGCGAGGGCAGCGACATCGGCGCCAGCGGTTCGCTGACGACGTCGGCCTCGGGCGCGCCGAGCCCGAGCACGGCCGCCGCGGCCGGGAGCGCCGCATCCGCCATCGCCGCATGGCCTTCGGCGGTGGGATGGATGGCGCCGCCATACACCGCGGACAGCACGCCCCACGTCGCATCGTGAATGTCCGACGGCTGGCTCGAGGTCTTTTTCGCGAGCGGATATGTCATCGCCGCGAAGTAGCTGTCGTTGGCGTCGCGAATCCAGCGCGCGCGTGGAAGATACGCGCGGAACTTGCTCGCCGGCTGGCCGCAGGCCATCGGATTGTTCGCGGCGGCGACGATGTCGTCGTTGAAGCTGTGGCCGTTGGCGAGGAAACACTGCTGGTCGAAGGCGGGATCGTTCGGTCCGCGCGCGCAGAAGCCGTGGTTCGCGAACGCCGCCTGATGGCTGTCAACGAACGTCATCACGTCGCTGCGGCCCTCGCAGATGATGCCGCCGGTGCACTGGGCGAGGTTTTTCATCTGCGGCAGGAATTCGTTCTCGACGAAGTTGATGGTCCGGGAGAGCCGGCGGGGATCGGCATTGAAGGCCGGGTGAATGTCGAATCCGGCCTGTCCGCCGGGGCACGGCGCGCCGTTGGCGAGGGCGGGATTGCCATAGGAGACGAAGACGACGTGAGACAGGTCGCCGCCGACGAGCGGCTTGAGTGCCTTGCGCAGCCGGCGGAAGCGTTGCGGCAACTCGCTTTTCAGCGTTGCGCGCGAATCCTCGACCGACCCGAGAACGCCGCTGCGCTGAAAGATCGCGCGTTCGGTGGTCTGGTCGACGATCACGTCGGCCACGAGGCCCGAGAAGTCGATGTCGTTGGCGCCGACCGACAGCAGCACCAGATCGAGCCGGCGGCTGGGCATGCGCTTCTGCGCGGCCGCCAGCGCCTCGCGCAGTTCCGATAGTTGCGCGTTCACGGTGCCCTGGCAGTTCATCGATCTTTTCGTCACCAGACATTCGCGCGCCGGCATCGAATCGAACAGGCCTTCGTCGATGGTCGCGCCCGAACATGCCAGCGGCAGATAGGTTACCGCGATGTGCGGATGACGCACGGCCAGCGCCAGCGCGACGCGCGTCTGATAACTGTAGAGCGAACGATGACAGGCGGCGTTGAGCCATTGCGCGCTGAAGCGCTGCCAGGTTTGCAGGGCGTTGGGGCCGTCAGATGAGCCCTCGCACGCACGGGTGCCCTTGAAGTTGGCGCGGCTCGGACGGAAATACTGTCCCGAGGTGCCGCCGAGATACGAACGGAAGCAGAAGCCTTCATCGGACAGCGCCACCGCGAGATCGGGATTGCCTTCACCCGAGGCGATGGAGTCGCCGAGGCCGGCGATGAAAATGTCGCGGACTTCGACGTTCGTTGTCACGCGCAGTGGTGCTTCGGCCCCGCTGGAAACATCGACGGTCACCACGGTCGACTTGCCGTAGCGTGCTCGAAAATTGATCGGTTCGCTGCAGTCGAGGATCGGCTGGCGTGGCTGCCCCTCACCATCGTCGAACGTCCAGGCGCAGGTCGCGCCGACCGGGATCGTGCCGGTCAGGTGCACGGTGACCGGATGATCGACCGGCGCGAGATAGTCTTCCTTCACGCCGTCGCGGACGCAGGGTTTGTTGACCCGTCCGGCCTGATCGATGCACAGGCGACGGAACGTGTTGCGCGCCCAGCCACGGCCGTCGCTCTGGATTTCGAGGGTATCTTCGGATGCAAGCACGGTCTGGCCACGCAACGCATCCGCCTGCAACCGGAAATCGCGCTCCTCGCGGAACAGCCGGAAGCGGTTCCGCACCTCCCACGAAATCTGCAGGTCGGTGTTGGTCGCCGGCTGGACAGGCTGCGTCGCTGACGGGAGTTGAAGCGGCGCTTCCGGAGCCGGTGCCTGGGCGGGGGGCTGCTGTGCGGGTGCCTGCTGAGCCGGGGCTTGCTCCGGCGTCGAAGGAAAGAGCTGCGGAAGAAGCTGGGCGAATAGCGGCGCCGGCGCAGCCAGCGGCAGCGCGAGCAGCAGTGCAAGGACAAATGCGCGGCGTCGGGTCATGAAGTTTTGAAGCGCACGGTTAAGGCAAAAGTGTGAGAACGGCCGCGCGGCGATGCGCGGACAATAACCTTTTATCCTTGCGTTTGTTGCGTCTTGCTCGGTTGCACGACCGCATGCGCCGGGCTGAGGTTGCCCGCCTTGCGCCGCTGCCAGGGCAGCCAGACGCTCAGCCAGATTTCGCGAACGCCCATGATGGTAACGGCGAGCGTGAACGGAATCAGGAAGTAGAGAACACGGAAGATCAGAAGCGAGGCCAGCAGTTGCTCTTTGCCGAGTTCGGGAAGGCCGACCAGCATCGCGGCATCGAACACGCCGAGGCTGCCGGGAGCATGGCTGGCAAAGCCGAGCAGGGTCGCCAGAATGAAAACGACCGCCATCGACATGAAATCGACGTAGGGCTGGGTCGGGATCAACAGATACATGGCGAGCGCGCAGAAGCCGAGATCGACGACGCCGATCAGGATTTGCAGCAAGGTCAGCGGCGCCGAAGGCAGCACGACCTTCCAGCCATTCTTGCCCAATTCACGGCGGTTGCGACCCATCGCCAGCCATAGCAGATAGCCGCCGATGCCGACCAGTACGCCGAGGCCGACCAGCCTGTTGATGGCTTCCGGCAGCAGATCGATGGCGGAGGCCGCCGCCGGGTGCCAGACCATCCCGATCCCCAGCACGAAGCTGTTGCCGAGCCAGAACGTCAATCCGGAGATGAAACAGATCTTCGCGACGTCGATCGCGCTCAGATTCCAGTCGGAATAAATCCGGAAACGGATCGCCCCGCCGGTGAAAACCGTCGCGCCGAGGTTATGGCCGATGGAATAGCTGGCGAAGCTCGATAGCGCGGCGATGCGGTAAGGAACGTGCATCTTGCCGATCGTGCGCAGTGCGAACAGATCGTAGAAAGTCAGGGTGCAGAACGCGCAGAAAACGCAAAGCGCGGCAAGCGCGATCTGTTTGGGCGATTTCTCTTCAAGCGCGGTGAGGATCATCCCAGTGTCGACACCCTTGAGGGTGTGGACGAGATGCATGATGGCGATGGCCACGATGACGACGCTCGCGACAAGACCCAGCCGTTTCCAGCCAATCCAGTCGTGAAACACGCGCCGAAGCATGCTCAGGAAATCGTGCATTCGTCCTCCCGGCGGAGCAAACAAAAAACATAAGCCGATTGAGACGATGGGGAGCAAGCGGCTGCGCGGGTACTCATACGCGAAATCCCATACGGGCAAAATAGGGCGGTGTGCTGTCCATGTTGCTGTTGCAGCGCCTGAAATGCGGCCAAAAAAGGGGCCGTGTTGCGAATTCCATATAGGTGCAGACCGGCTGTTCCGACAGCTCATGGCCCAATATGACATGCTTAAACATGACAAGCCCGGTTGGCGGCCGGATTCATGATGTCAGAGGCCCGGATAACATAGCCGGACCGATCTGATCGGCACAGCATATCCCTGTCACCATAAAGTCGATGGTCGTCGGCGCGGTTCGGAAAACGCGATCGATCGCTTCGATGGTGCCGATGGCACATCCGGAATCGATGGGACAAAAAGCCGCGCGGTTTGGCCGGCCGCGATGGAAGGATTGGTGACAGGGACGTCATTCGCGGCGAAGCGCAAAATGCGCGCCGCAAAAAGCCATGATGGCGCCGAGCACCAGAGCGATGAGGCCGGCGAGCAGGCCGGATACCGTCGGGATGGCGCTGGGCGCGGAAGCGGCCTGGCCGGCGGCCGCGAGCAGCAGCACGCCGACCGCGATCAGGAAATGCCGCATCCGTCGCGGAATCTGGCCGGATACCGCGCTGTGCATCAGTGACGCTGTCATGAAACCGCCGACGAAGGCGGTCGCGGCGATCAGCCACCATGCGATCGCGGCCGTCGCCGGGATCAGCCCCGGGGCATCGGTTGTCCACAGGTCGCCGACATACAGTCCGAAGCGCTGGCCGAGAATGTGGACGCCCAGCGCCAGCAGCACCCCGAAGACCGCGGCGCCGACCAGAATAAGATGGCGTGGAAAGGTGGTGGTCCCGGCCATGACTTGGACTATGTGACTGCGACTAATGTGACTTTGACTAATCTGACTTCGACCGATGTGGCTTCGCCGATGTGGATTTGACGATGTGGTTTCGACCGTTCGACTGCGAGCTTTAACCGTGATGGCGACCGGGGTCACCAAGCCGGTCCCCGTATTGATGGTTGTAAGATAGAGTTGCGCGCAAGCGCAAGCGAGGGGCATCGATTTGATCTTCCGGGGACCAGCCAGCACATCCGCACAGCCGCCGTCAGGCGATGGCCTGCGCTACAGTTTCAAACCCACGTTGATCGGGTCGGCCCGTCAATTCGAATTGCGTGACGAGGGGCTGTGGTGGAGCGCTTCCGGCAAGTCCGGCGTCTGGCCCTATCGCAAGATCGCGGCTGTTCGCCTGTCCTACAAGCCGGTGTCGATGCAGTCGCGGCGTTTCCGCGCTGACATCGAAGACACGATGGGCGAGCGCGTCACGCTTTATTCAACGACATGGCACACCATCGCGTTGATGTCGCCGCAGGATGACGATTACCGCGCGTTCATCGTCGAATTTCATCGGCGGCTGGCAGAACATAAGCCGGACGTGGTTCTGGTCAGAGGCGTCAATCCGAAACTCTATTATCTCGGGCTGGGTTTGATGGCGCTGATCGGTCTTGCGATCGCTGGCCTGATCGTTCGCGGACTGCTGGTCGGGCAGTTCACAGCTGTTCTTTTCCTGGCGGGGTTCGGCGTGTTGTTTGGCTGGCAGATCGGGGGTTTTCTCAGGCGCAACGCGCCGGGGCGCTACGCGCTCGATGCGCTGCCGCCTGATCTGTTGCCGTGACGTCAGTGCCGGACCACCAGAACCGAGCACTTGGCATAGCGCACCACGTGCCCGGCATTCGAGCCGAGGAAATAGCTCTGCATCGAGGGCCGATGCGATGTCATGACGATCAGGTCGGCGCCGATCTGCGACGCTTCCTCGAGTATCTCGTGATAGATGCCGCCCTGACGAACGGCGAATGAAATGCGGCTGGCTTCAATGCCGGACTCGCGCGCGACGATCGCGAGCGCGTCCTCCGACGATTGCCGCTGCTGCGTGTCAAAGTCCGGTGGAATGTACTCGGCCAGCATCACAGGCGTCAGCGGCATGACATTGAGCAGACGCACGCGTCCGCTGGAATATTTGGACAGCGATGCGGCGGTCTCGATGGCCGGTTTGGCGAGGTCGGTGTCGGCAAGATCGATAGGGACGAGGATCGATTGGAACATCTGCGTCTCCGTCATTCCGGTTGGGCACGATGGGATCGTCTAGTCGCTCGCAAAAGGCTGTCGAAGAAGCTTGGGGCTTTGGAACAGCGCCAGCGTGCCGCTCCGGAACGAGACATCGGTCCAGTCGTCGACGGGAAAATCGATCACCGCCAGCCCCATGGTCGGGAGATTCTCGATCAGTGCCCGCAATCCATTCTTGTCGCCACGCGCGGGAAGGGTCAGGCCCAGTTCGTGGAGGCCCGGATTGTGCCCCACGATCAGCAGGCTTTTGGGAGCCGATGCCGCCGTCATGCGAATGATCCGCAGCAGGTCGGACGTATCGGCGTGATAGAGGTCCTCGACGGTTTCGACGCTGACGGTGGGCATCACCGGAGCAAGCGCGGCCCAGGTTTGCTGCGCCCGCGTTGCAGAAGAAACCAGAGCCAGTTCCGGAACGTAGCCCTGATCGGCCATCCATCGCGCCATGGCCGCGGCGTCGCGATGACCGCGTTCGTCGAGGCGGCGATCGCGGTCGTTTCCGGTTGGTGCGTCACGTTCCGTTTTGGCGTGGCGCAGCAGCATCAGACGGAGCATGGCGCGACCTCGATTCGACAACAGCCGATGATACAAGTCCTTGAGCCGGGGAATAGTGTACAAGCCGGAGCCGGACAAGTGACAAGGATTGCAGCGGCGGCTAAGAAAATCCGATGACACATTCAGTCGCAGACGAACCCAGTGGCCGGATCGCGGAGTCGCCGTTTGCCGCGCCGCCCGGCCGTTCGCAGCTCGGTTTCGATCTCGATGTCGACGTCTGCGTCGTGGGGGGCGGGCTTGCGGGTCTGACGGTCGCGCGCGAGTGTGCGCGGCGCGGTGCCAGCGTTGCCGTGCTCGAGGGGCGGCAGGTCGGCTGGAATGCATCGGGGCATAATCTCGGCACCGTGATGCCGGGATATGGCGTGCCGGTGTCCGGTCTCATCGAACGCGTCGGTTTCGAGAATGCCCGCGACCTGTGGTCGTTGTCCCAGGCCGGCGTGGACTACATTCGCAAAACCGCCATGGACGATGCCGGGCTTCAGTCCACCCTCAGTGAGGGCGCGCTGGAGGTCTCAACCGTCGATGCCGGCGATCGGCTGATCAGTCGCCTGCAGACGCTGGGCGAGGATTTCGGAGCGGATGTCGAGGGCTGGCAGGCGGAGCGGGTTCGCGACATTCTCAAGACTCGCCGCTATTTTCACGCCATCCATTATCCGAAAGCGTTTCAGATCGACGGCCGCGCCTACGTCCATCGTCTTGCCGCGATGGCCGAGCAGGCCGGGGTGCGCATTTTCGAGGATACGCCGGTCGTCAGCATCGATCCGGGCGGTGTGCGCAAGCGCGTGGTGACGCCGTCGGCGCGGTTGCGCGCCGGCCAGGTGGTGCTCGCCGGCAATGCGCATATCGGCGCGGCCGGCACAAGGCTCGCGGCGACGCTGCTGCCGGTCTGGCGCTATGCCGCGCTCACCGCGCCGCTCGGCGAACGCCTTGCCGAAGCCGTGACGTTCAAAGGTTCGGTGGTCGATGCGGACGGCATCGATCACTTCCGCATCGTCGATGGCGACCGGTTGTTGTGGTCGTCGCCGCAAACGACATGGCAGGCCGATCCTGCGAAATTCGCCAAAACGATCCGCCAGCGCATTGCGACCGTGTTTCCGCAACTCGGGCAGGTTGAAATCGCGGACTGCTTTGGCGGGCTGTCCGGTCACACCGTGCACGGCATGCCGCAGATCGGCCAGTTGCGTCAGGGGCTGTGGATCGCCAGCGGTTTCGGACAGCAGGGTCTCAACACCTCCGCGATGGCCGGCGAGTTGATCGCCACATGCATGCTGGAAGGCGACGATCGCTGGAAGCTGTTCCTGCCGTTCGAACTGGTCTGGGCAGGCGGAACCACCGGGCGGGTGGCCGGTCAGGTCATCGACTGGGCGGCCCGGCGTCAGGCGGCGGTGATGGGTGCTCTGGCGCGCTACCGCGAACGCGCCGGTGCACGCGAGCAAACCCGGGAAGCGGCCCGTGAAGCGCGCGCGGCTGTCATCCGGTCGCGCACGGCGGCTGCGGCGCGGCGTGCGGCGGCGATGCGCGAGCCGCCACGGCGCAACGGGTCGGACCTCGCGGGAATGTGACCTGCATCCGGGACGGGGGATGTAACTTCCGGTGTTGTGACCCGTAACTGCGTGAAAGCCACGTCACGCCTGAACGGAGTTTGCCATGACCAATCGCCGCTTTCTTCTCGCTTCCGCCGCCGGCCTGAGCGGCCTTGCCGCGCTGCGCTGGCTTGGTCTGTCGAACAAGGCCGAAGCCGCGGGCAAGTTCGAAATCGAAAAGACCCCCGCCGAATGGAAGAAGCAGCTTACCGCCCGGCAGTATTACATCCTGCGCGAGCACGGCACCGAGGCGCCGTTCTCCAGTCCGCTGAACCATGAAAAGCGCAAGGGCGTCTTCGCCTGCGCCGGCTGCGATTTGCCGCTGTTCGCATCGGAAACCAAGTTCGACAGCGGCACCGGCTGGCCCAGTTTCTATGACCATCTGCCGAATGCCATCGGCACCACCGAGGATCGCAGCATGCTGATGGTGCGCACCGAAGTGCATTGCCGCCGCTGCGGCGGTCATCTTGGTCACGTCTTCGATGACGGCCCGAAGCCGACCGGGCTGCGCTACTGCATGGATGGCGATGCGCTGATCTTCAAACCGGCGGACGGCTCCTCGTCCTGATACCGTTCGGTCATGTTCCGTTGCGGCAATTCTTGCCGCGCTAGGCAATTGTGCCCCGGCTCGTGCGGCCGGGGTTTTTATTTAAGTATCTGATTTATATGAATTTTGTGCGTTGGCACGGGGTTTGCGACTTCATCTTCGAATTGCGGCCATTCATAGGCACCGGCGGGCCGCCCGGAATTCGAAGCTGGAGACGATGTTATGGGTATCTTCGGGGCTCTCACCACGTCCGTCGCGGGTCTGCGCGCCCAGTCCTACGCGCTGGAAAACATCTCCGGCAACATCGCCAACTCGCAAACGACGGCGTTCAAGCGCATCGACACCAGCTTCCTCGATCTCATCCCAGACACCGGGACGACGAGCCAGCTCGCCGGCAGCGTGACGTCGGCCTCGCGTGAAACCAACACGGTGCAGGGCGACGTTCAGGCCGCGGCGGTTGCGACCTACATGGCGATCAACGGCGATGGCTTCTTCGCCGTGCAGAAGCCGGGCAGCTTCACCGACAACCAGCCGGTGTTCGACGGCGTCGATCGCTACACACGGCGCGGCGACTTCACGCTCGACAAGAACGGCTATCTCGTCAACGGCGCGGGTTACTATCTCGAAGGCATTCCGATCGACCCGACGACGGGCAACGTCACCGGCAGCGTGCCGCAGGTGCTGCGCTTCGGCAGCGACTTCCTTCCGGCGCAGCCGACGACCTCGGTCACTTATCGCGCGAACCTTGCGAGCTATCCGCTGACCTCGAAGCACGACAACTCGGTGCCGGGGTCCGAACTGCTCAACGTCGGCGACTTCACCGCCAACCCGCGCACCGTCGGCACGCCGCCGAATCCCTATCTCGATAACGTGTCCGCGGGCACCGCATCAAACAGCAAGCTGACGACGCCGACCGCGATCAGCGGCGCGACCACGCTGTCCGGTCTTGCCAACACGGACTCGCTGACCACCGACTTCGCCGTCGGTGACACGGTCACCGTCAACGGCGTGACCATCACCTTCACCGCATCGGGCGGTCTCGACGATGCGACCAACATCCCGGTCGACTCCACCGTCGCCAACCTGCTCGCCAAGATCGACGCGGCGAACGGCAACACCACCAATCCTTCGACCGTGTCCGGGACCGGTGTCGTGACCATGCACACCGGTCTTTCCAACGATCTCACGATCACGAGCTCGAACACCGGCGCTTTCACCGCGCTCGGTCTCGCGCTTCCGGTGACGGCCTCCCGTCTCGGCGGCGGCACGCCGGGCACCGGCACCGTGATCGGTTCGGACGTTCAGTCGTTCATCGATGAATCGGTTTCTGGCGGCGCGACCACCGCCTACGACGTCTCCGGTTCGCCGGTCAGCCTGCAGTTCCGCTGGGCCAAGGTGGACAGCGCGACGCTCGGCGCCGGTCATGTCGACAAATGGAATCTGTTCTATCAGGTCGATCCCAACGCCACGGGCGCTGCGGTCGCCTGGGAGAACGTCGGCACCGATTTCATCTTCGGCGCCAACGGCCAGATGAATCCCGCAGTGTCGTCGGTGACGCTCAACAACGCCACCGTCAGCGGCATCGCGCTCGGCAACGTCACGGTGAACTTCGGCGCCAGCGGCGTGACCCAGTTCGCCGACGCCAATGGCAACGTGCAGGTCAACGACATCCACCAGGACGGCTTCCCGGCCGGTCAGTTGCAGACCGTTGCGATCAGCAGCAACGGCCGCGTCGTCGGTAGTTACTCGAACGGCCGCAACATCGATCTCGCCCAGATCACGCTGGCGACGTTCAACGGCCCGAATTTCCTCAAGCGCATCGACGGCGGCGCGTTCGAAGCCACCGACGAGTCGGGGCAGGCGCTGTACGGCAAGGGCGGCACCATCGTCGGCTCCTCGCTCGAAGGCTCGAACAGCGACATCGCCGACGAGTTCACCAAGCTGATCGTCACCCAGCAGGCTTATTCGGCGAACACCAAGGTGATCACCACGGCCAACCAGATGGCGCAGGATCTTCTGAACGTGCTGCGGTAAGCCGCCGCCGCGCGCTCAGAACCCGTATTGAGATGGGCAGCAAGTCATGGGTTTGAGTCAGGCTCTCTCAACAGCGATGGCCGGCCTGCGGGCCAACCAGGCCGCCCTGGCGCTGGTCTCGTCCAACGTCGCGAACACCGAAACGCCGGGCTACGTTCGCAAGACGATCAACCAGATTCAGACCGTCTCGGGCGACGCCGCGAGCGTGCGCGTCGTCGGCGTCAACCGCGAACTCGACCAGTACATCCAGACCCAGTTGCGCACCGAAATGTCGGGCGCGTCCTACGCGAGCACGCGCGCGAACTTCCTCAGCAACCTCCAGACCATCCTCGGCAATCCGGATTCGAGCGCCACGATGGAAGGCGCGTTCAATTCGCTGACGACCGCGTTGCAGGCGCTGTCGACGAGCCCGGACTCGCAGTCCGCCCGCAAGGCCGTGCTCAACGCCGCGCAGGCGATGGCGCAGCAGCTCAATTCGGCGACCCAGGGAATTCAGTCGCTGCGCGCCAGCGCGGAATCCGGCATCAACAACGCGGTCTCGATCGCCAACAACGCGATGACACAGATCGCCGCGATCAACAAGCAGTTGCAGGGCCACAACACGCTGGACACCGCGTCCGCCGCATTGATGGACCAGCGCGATCAATACATCACCCAGTTGTCGCAACTGATGGACGTGCGCGTCGTCACCAGCGGCAATCAGGTTTCGGTGTTCAGCGGCTCCGGCATGCAGCTCGTCAGCGGGCCGGAAGCGATCCAGATGTCGTTCAATCCGCAAGGAACGGTGACGCCGAACACCACGTGGAGTTCCGACCCGACGCAGAGCAATGTCGGATCGATCACGGTGGTTTCTCCCAACGGAGGCAGCATCGATCTCGTCGCCACCGGCGCGATCCGGTCCGGCACCATCGCGGCCTATCTCGAACTGCGCGACAAGTCGCTGGTCGAGGCTCAGGCGCAGGTCGATCAGCTCGCCGCATCGATGGCGAGCGCGTTGTCCGACCGCACGACCGACGGCGTTGCCTATCCGCCAGCGCCGGTGCCGGCCGGAACCCCCGCGGGTTTCGATCTCGATCTGTCGGGCCTGCAAGCCGGCAATGTCGTTCACCTGACCTATACGGATACGACGACGAACACTCAGCGCACGGTTTCGATCGTGCGCGTCGACGATCCGTCGGTGCTGCCGTTGCAGAACACGGCCACCGCGGAGGCGAACGACCAGGTGGTCGGCGTCGATTTTTCGGGCGGCATGGCGTCGGTGGTGTCGCAGCTCAATGCGGCGCTGGGCGGCGCGCACATCCAGTTCTCGAATCCGGCGGGCTCGACGCTGCGCGTTCTCGATGACGGCGCCGGCGGCATGTCGGACATCAACGCCGCCTCGGTGACGACCACGACGACATCGCTGATCAATGGCGGGCCGGAGCTGCCGTTGTTCACCGATGCGGGCAATCCCTATACCGGCGCGATCACGGCGGCCGGCTCCCAGCAGACGGGATTCGCAGGCCGCATTTCCATCAATCCGGCGCTGCTCGCCGACCCATCGCGGTTGATCGTCTACAGCACGTCGCCGCAGACGGCCTCGGGCGACACCACGCGTTCGGATTATATCCTCTCGCAACTCACCAACGCGTCGTACACCTATTCGCCCCAGACCGGCATCGGCACCGCGGCTTCGCCGTTCAAGGGAACGCTGCTCAGCTTCACGCAGCAGTTCACCAGCATGCAGGGCGATGCGGCCGCAACCGCGCAGCAGATCTCCGACGGCCAGAACGTCGTGCTGAACACGCTGCAGAAAAAAATGAGCTCGTCGTCCGGCGTCGATATCGACGAGGAGATGGCCAATCTGCTGGCGCTGCAAAGCGCCTACGCCGCCAATGCGCGGGTGATGTCCACCGTCAATTCCATGTTCCAGGCGCTGCTGCAATCAATATGAGGTCTAGATGACTATCGATGGCGTAAGCGGCCGGACGTCGTATCTCAGCTCGCAACTCGTCAGCATCAAGAGTCAGCTCGATACCCTGACGCAGCAATTGTCGTCGGGAAAGAAATCGACGACTTACGCCGGGCTCGGCTTCGACGCGGCGACCGCGACCGGATTGCGCGCGCAGATCGCGAGCATCGCGAGCTACGCCAACACGGCGACCAATCTCAACACGCGCATCAACGTGGTCAACCTGTCGCTGCAGGGCATCGCGGACGCCACGTCCGAAGTGAAGGCCGCGGCCGCCGGCGCGTCGCTCACGCTCGACAACACCGGCCAGACCGCGGGCCAGCAAACCGCGATGGCGTCGTTCACCCAGACCATCGCGCTTCTCAACACCACGTCCGCGGGGCGTTATCTGTTTTCCGGTCGCGCGACCGACACGCCGTCCACCGCGTCGGCCGACGCCATTCTCAACGGCACCACGACGCAGGCCGGGCTTCGGCAATTGATCGACGAGCGCAAGCAGGCGGACCTCGGCGCCAACGGCATGGGGCGCGTCGCCGTGAGTTCGCCCACGACGACGTCGGTAGCGATTTCCGAAGACGCCACGCAATCGCCGTTCGGCCTCAAGCTCGATTCGATTTCGTCGACCCTCACCGGAGCGACGATCACCGCGCCGCCCAGTCCACCGCCGGTGGCGCCAGCTCCGCCGTCGTCGATGTCGATCGATCTCGGCGCGACCAATCCGAACGACGGCGAGAAGGTGAAGTTCACCTTCACCCTTCCGGACGGCACCAGCGAAACCATCTCGCTTACCGCGTCCACGACCGTGCCGACGCCCGAAGGAAGCTTCGCGATCGGCGCGGATTCAGCCGCGACCGCCGCCAATCTCAACACGGCGCTCAACACCGCGATCGGCAAGCTGGCCAACACGTCGCTGGTCGCGGCGTCCGCGGTCTCCGCCGCGAACAACTTCTTCGATTCCTCGCCGCCGCTGCGCGTCGATGGGCCGCCGTTCGATTCCGCAACGTCGCTGGTCAACGGCACGAGCACGAACACCGTGTCGTGGTACACCGGCGAGACCGGCACCGATCCGGCGCGCGGCACCGCGGTTGCGGGTATCGACACCGCGATCACCGTGCAGTACGGCGCGCGCGCCGATGAAGATGCATTCCGCGTCGCGCTCAAGAACATGGCGGTCTATGCCGCCGTCACCACCAGCACGAGCGATCCCAACGCCACCGCGCAACTGACCGCGCTCAATTCGCGTCTCGTCGACAATCTTGGCGTCCAGGCGGGACAGCAAACCATTCAGGACGTGCAGGCGGACTTCGCCGGCGCGCAGGCGTCGATCAAGACCACCACCGATCGGCAGAAACAGGCCGGCGCGATCGCGCAGACGCTGCTGGATTCGATCCAGGGCATCGACGACAACGAGGTGGCGGCGAAAATTCTCGCGCTGCAGACCAGCCTGCAGGCTTCCTATCAGACGACGGCGTCGCTCTATCAGATGAGCCTGATCAAGTTCCTGCCGGCTGGATAACGGCAGCCCGGCGAGCCGGCGTTCTGCGCGCGGCTCGCGTCCGGATGGCGTTGCGACTAGGCCGCGCCGCGGATGTGGTCGTGGTGATGGCTCCGCGCCTGCTGGAGCAACTGCTCCTCATGGGCGATCAGCTTCTTCGATTCCTTCAGCGCCCGATAGTAATCGCCGTTGAGAATGTAATCGTTGATCTCGCCGATCATCGCTGCGGCGCCGGGCTCGGTTTCGAGAACGTGGCGCATGAGGTCGAAATAGACTTCATGCTGCTGCGTCGGATCGGACGAGATGTACATCAACTGGACCGCCAGATAGATCAGCTTGGCCGGCGTGTCGGCGGTCGCGGGCGTCAGAATGTCTTTTTCCCGCAGCACCGGCGTGCGTTCGCCTTCGATCAGCAGGCGCGCGCGCTGATCGGTATTCGTGATCACGCACGAGCCGATAATGATCTTCTCGTGTGGCTTGAGATCCACTTTCAACGCCATGGGACATCTCCAGGGTTCCGGTTTCAGGCGCAGCTGACCTGACCGGGATCGTTTCCAATTATGGTTAACGGGGGGTAAACGGAATCGACCTGCGGTCCGCCGGACGGATTGCGAATGTCTCGGAAATTCAGCGGGATAACGATTCCGGCCCGGCCGGTTAGGTGTCGCTGACACAGACAAGTGAAGGGGTTCAATTCATACCTTCTTCAGTTGTTGCCGCCACTCTGCGTGGGCTCAGCGCTGAATGAACATCAGCGTCGTACACATGCGTCCACCAGAAAGGTAACTCCATGTCTGATATCGTCCTCTCGGCGTCGGTGCGCCAGAACCTGCTCTCGCTTCAGTCGACCGCAGACCTGCTCGCCACCACGCAGACCCGTCTCGCCACCGGCAAGAAGGTCAATACCGCTCTCGACAATCCGACCAACTACTTCACGGCCCAGTCGCTCGACTCGCGCGCCAGCGACATCAACAACCTCCTCGATGGCATCGGCAACGGCGTGCAGGTTCTGCAGGCCGCGAACACCGGCATCACCTCGCTGCAGAAGCTGGTCGATACCGCGAAGTCGATCGCCAACCAGGCTCTGCAGACCCCGGTCGGCTACAGCAAGTCCACGGTGACCAGCGCCGGCAGCAAGGGCATCAGCGCCAACGACCTGCTCGGCACCACCGCTGCGGTCACCAGCAGCGTCACCGGCACCCAGCTCGCGAACAACGTCACCGCGACGTTCTCGAACTCGGTTGTGGCCGGCGCGACCGCTGTCACGAACAACAAGCTCAGCGCTTACACCAGCACCACCGAAGTCGGCACCGTTGCTCTGCAGGACAACACGCCTGCTGCCGTGACGGGTGCTACGTCGCTCGATACTGGCGGCGCGACCTATCTCGACCTCAGCGCGCTTGGCGGCAAGACGCTGACCATCAACGGCAACACCATCGAGTTCAACGCCACCGACACCGCGACGACCACGACGGGCAACAACACCGTCATCGGTCTGGGCGCCGGTACGACCTCGACCGTGGGCGAAGTGCTCACCGCCATCCAGACAGCGGCTGGCGCGGGCACCTCGGCAACCGTTGACGCCAGCGGCCATATCTCGCTGCAGACCGGCACCGGCACCGACATCACGCTCGGCACCGATACCGACAGCACGGACATCGCTACGGCGCTTGGTATCTCCGACGTCACCCGTGGCGGCGGCGCTGCGCTGAACGACACGATCACCGGCGCGACCCTGCTTGCCGGCGCGGCCAGCCCGTCTTCGGACTCGCTGTCCTCGGCGATCACCACCACCGACACGATCACGGTCAACGACCAGACGATCGCGTTCTACGACTCGGGCGCTGGCGGTGCGGCTGGTTCGGCTGCCGACACCACCTACCTCGATCTCGCGACCGCGACGGTCGACGACGTGCTCGGCGCCATCGATGCGGTGACCGGCGCGACCGGCGCGACCGCTTCGTCGGTCATCACCACGGGCGCTGCCGCCGGCAAGCTCAATGTGAGCACCGGTACGGCTGAAGACCTGACCCTCGGCGGCACGGCGCTGACCAAGCTCGGCCTCACGGCCGGCACGACCGAGCGTCTGTCGACCCCGGCGACCGCTCCGGCGATCACCGGCGCGACCAAGCTCAGCGGTGCGGTTGGCACCGATGCGCTGCAGTCCGGCTTCACCGCGGGTGACTCGCTCACCATCAACGGCACGACGATCAACTTCGTCGCGTCGGGTGCGACCGGCAACGACGTCAACATCACCGACGACGTCACGACGCTGCTTGGCAAGATCGACACGATCACCGGCGGCACGGGCTCGACCGTGGTCAACGGCAAGATCCAGATCAACGCTGGTACCGCTGCTGACGTCACGCTCGCCGGTTCGACGGGCGCTCTGGCCAAGCTCGGCCTGACCGCCGGTACGACCGCGAAGAGCACCCCGGCTGACGCCGGCCTCTCGGGCAAGACCCTGACCATCGGTGCGACTGGCGGCGGCACTGCCTCCACGATCACCTTCGGTTCGGACGACTCGGCTGGTGAAGTCTCGACCCTGGACGAGCTGAACGCGAAGCTTGCGGCCAACAACCTGCAGGCCAGCATCAGCACGACCGGTGCGATCACCCTGACCACGACCAACGATGCGGCTTCGGCCAACATCGGTGCGATCGGCGGCACCCTGACCGATCCGGGCGGGCTGTTCTCCGGCGTGACGGTCAACAATGCGGTTCGTGACCCGAACTCGCAGGCCACCCGCGCCAGCCTGGTCAGCCAGTACAACAACGTGATCGACCAGATCCGCACCACTGCGCAGGATGCTTCCTTCAACGGCATCAACCTGCTCAACGGCGACCAGCTCAAGCTGGTGTTCAACGAAACCGGCAGCTCGACCCTGAACATCACCGGCGTCACCTTCGACCCGGCTGGCCTCGGTCTCGGCACGCTGAACTCGGGAACCGACTTCGTCGATAACGCTTCGACGAACAAGATCCTGACCTCGTTGAACGACGCTTCGAGCGCGCTGCGTTCGCAGGCTTCGGCTTTGGGTTCGAACCTCTCTGTCGTGCAGATCCGTCAGGACTTCTCGAAGAACCTGATCAACGTGCTGCAGACCGGCTCGTCGAACCTGACGCTGGCCGACACCAACGAGGAAGCGGCGAACAGCCAGGCGCTGTCGACGCGCCAGTCGATCGCGGTGTCCGCGCTCGCGCTGGCGAACCAGTCGCAACAGAGCGTGCTGCAACTGCTGCGCTGACGATCCGTGACAACGCGGCGGCTCGCGTAACGAAGAGGCGCCGCCGCGTTCGCTCCGCCGCCGCGCGGCCGGATTACAGCACCCGTTTGCCGTGTTCCCGACGCATTTGAAAACGCCGGGTAACCATATTTTAAAGGCGGTGCTGGTATAAAAATGAGCAGCGCCGAAGTGACGCGCGCTTCCTGCTTCCCCGAGGTTTTGAATGTCGAATGCTGCTCAAGCCTACGCCCGGACGGCTCATACATCGTCGTCTCCCCGTGAAATCGAGGCCCAGGCGTTGCTGAAGGCGGCACGACAGCTCCAGGAAATCCAGACCAACTGGAGCGGTCCCGACAAGGCCATGCATAACGCGCTACTGTTCAACCGCCGCCTGTGGTCGATCTTCATGAGCGCGGCGGAAAGCAGCGATAATCAGCAGTCGCTAGAAGTGCGCCAGAACATCGCCAACATCGGCGTCTTCGTGATGAAGCAGACTGTCGACATGCAGATGAATCCCGATCCTGCGAAGCTGAAGTCGCTGATCGACATCAACTGCAATCTCGCCGCCGGCCTGTCCGGCCGCGCCTGACGTCAGGCGCCGCGGAATGGCCGACGTCCTGAACATCCTGGCCTCGCACTACACGACGGTCGGCCAGAATGTCAGCCTGAATACCGGCAA
>JBQCHK010000021.1:0-8277 GCA_051954725.1 Afipia sp.
CGACGCCGACGATTCTCAAACGATGTTCGCGACCCAGGAGGGCGCGGTCGCCGCTCCGACGGCTGGTCTGCACTTCACGCCGCGGCTCGAGACGGCGCTGCGCGACCGCGGCATCGGCCTGCAACGGCTGACCCTGCACGTGGGGGCAGGGACGTTCCTGCCGGTCAAGGCCGACGACACGGCAGCCCATCGCATGCACGCGGAATGGGGCACGATCTCGGAGGCGACCGCGCGCACACTGAAGGCAGCCCGCGCAAAGGGCGGGCGGATCGTCGCCGTCGGAACCACCTCGCTGCGGTTGCTCGAGAGCGCGGCGCGGGAGGACGGTACGATCGCGCCGTTCGAGGGCGAGACCGAGATCTTCATCACGCCGGGCTATCGCTTCCGCGCGGTTGATGTGCTCATGACGAACTTCCATCTGCCGCGCTCGACGCTGTTCATGCTGGTGTCGGCATTCAGCGGGCTGGAGACCATGAAGCAGGCTTACGCGCATGCGATCCGGAGCGGTTACCGCTTCTACTCCTACGGCGACGCCAGCCTGTTGTTTCGGGCGGACGCCTGACGCATAACGTTCCCGGCATGACAGTTCCTAATCATTTCCGGCTTCTCGGACAGGACGGCACGGCGCGTACCGGCGTGCTGACGACGCCGCATGGTGAGGTGCGAACCCCCGCGTTCATGCCGGTAGGGACTGCCGGCGCGATGAAGGGAATCCACTGGCGCGATGTGCGCGAGGCCGGGGCCGACATTGTGCTCGGCAATACCTATCACCTGATGCTGCGCCCGGGCGCGGAGCGTATCGCTGCGCTGGGTGGATTGCAGACATTCACGGGCTGGAATGGGCCGATGCTGACGGACTCCGGCGGCTTTCAAGTCATGTCGCTGGCGCAGCTCCGCAAGGTGACCGAGCAGGGCGTGACGTTCAGATCGCACATCGACGGATCGCCGCTTGAACTGTCTCCCGAGCGGGCCATCGAGGTCCAGCGTCTGTTTGGCTCCGACATAGCCATGCAGCTCGACGAGTGTGTCCGGTTACCCGCCGAGCGCGCGGATATCGAGCGCGCCATGCAACTGTCGATCCGGTGGGCCGAACGCTGCAAGCGCGCCTTCGAGCAGGCATCGCCTGGTCACATGCTGTTCGGGATCGTGCAGGGCGGCGACATTCCGGCGTTGCGCCATGACAGCGCAAAAGCGCTGATCGACATCGGCTTTCATGGCTATGCGGTCGGAGGTCTTGCGGTCGGCGAGCCGCAGGACGTCATGCTCGCGATGATCGAGGAGGTGGCGCCGATCCTGCCTCAGGATCGGCCGCGCTATCTCATGGGCGTCGGAACGCCCGATGACATCCTCGAGGCGATCGCGCGTGGCATCGATATGTTCGATTGCGTGCTGCCGACGCGCAATGGCCGGCATGGCCATGCGTTCACGCGGCGTGGGCCGGTCAATCTTCGCAACGCCCGCCATGCCGACGATCCGCGTCCGCTCGATGAGGAAAGTTCCTGGCCGCCGGCACGCACCTACGCGCGTGCCTATTTGCACCATCTGGTCAAGTCGAACGAGACGCTCGGCGCGATGCTGCTGTCTGAAATCAACATCGCCTATTTTCAAAGCCTTGTGAGCGGAGCGCGAGCATCGATAGCCGCAGGCACGTTTGAAGACTTTCGTGCGCAGACCAAAGCTGAATGGAAGAAGGGCGACATCTCGCCGCGTTAGGGTTGTGCTCGGTTCAAGCACACTTCATCGTTTTGACCGCATGCTTTGTTACGAACCCGTAACCGCATGTGTCGCATGTCCACAAATAGCTGACGACATCATCAGAGACGAAGGCAGATGCCTCGGCGGCAACCATCGAGTCCGCGCAAATTTTGCACACGGGACGTTCGCTGGTGCGCGACGATATGAACGGAGCGTGAGGCGTGGTCGACTGGATTTCAGCGAGTGCTGGCATCGTGACCTCCCTGCTTCTCGATCTCGTGCAGACGATAGCGCAGGAGTTTGAAATTGTCGCAACACAAATGCGTTTCTTTTACGAAATGCCTTTTCGTGCTGCAGCGCGTTATAAGCGTGCGCGCTCGCCTCTTGCGTATGCGGCATCTCGCTGGATAATGGCCGAACATGGAAGTCATTCTTCCAGCATTGGATTTTAGTTCGGAGGATTGATTCATGGACGGGTCTTCAAATGCTGATACCTCGTCGCACAAGCCCGGACGAGGCCGCGTCTACGACAGCATTGTTGATGCAATTGGCGACACGCCCCTGGTCCGCTTGCGTCGCCTGCCGCAGCAGCACGGCGTAAAGGCGACAATTCTAGCTAAGCTTGAATATTTCAACCCGGCAGCGAGTGTGAAGGACCGTATCGGCGCAGCGATGATTGTCGCCATGGAAAAAGCAGGCGTCATCGATCCCGACACGGTGCTGATCGAGCCGACGTCGGGCAACACCGGCATTGCCCTGGCGTATGTCGCCGCGTCACGGGGCTATCGCCTCAAGCTCGTGATGCCGGAATCGATGTCGATCGAGCGGCGGAAGATGCTGGCCTTTCTCGGTGCGGAGATCGTCCTGACGCCTGCTGCGCAAGGCATGAAAGGAGCGATCGCAACGGCCGAGGAGCTGGTGCGATCGACGCCCAAGGCCATCATGCCGCAGCAATTCAAGAACCTCGCCAATCCTGACATCCATCGCCGGATCACGGCGGAAGAGATATGGAACGATACTGGCGGCAAGCTGGATATTTTCGTGGCAGGGGTCGGCACTGGCGGTACGATCACGGGCGTCGGTCAGGTGCTCAAACCGCGTCTGCCATCGCTACGCGTGGTCGCGGTTGAGCCGGAAGAAAGCGCCATTCTCTCGGGCGGGCAGCATTCGCCTCACAAAATTCAGGGCATCGGCGCCGGTTTCGTTCCAGATGTGCTGGATCGCTCGGTGATCGATGAAATCGTCCGGATCAATAGCGACACCGCGATCGAGACGTCGCGTGCGATGGCAAGGATGGAAGGCATCCCCGGCGGGATTTCGTCCGGCGCGGCCATCGCCGCTGCGATGGCGCTGGGCAAGCGGCCGGAGAACGTTGGCAAGACCATCGTGGCTGTCGTGCCGTCGTTCTCGGAGCGTTATCTGTCGACAGCCTTGTTCGAGGGAATCTGATGTCGTCAAACCCACCCCGGCGCCCCCGTACGCTGAATGATGCCAGGACTGAAGCGGAGGCCGCATTCAAGGCGGCTACGACCAAAAAGGCACCGCCGCTGCCGAAGACGGTCGTTGTCCCCGGCGTGAAGGAGCAGGTCTCGTTGCGGATCGATCAGGACGTCCTTGCGTATTTCCAGGAAGACGGCCCGGGGTGGCAAGACAGGATCAACGCGGCGCTGCGCAAGGCAGCCGGTCTTTCATCGGACGAGGGTTGATCGCGTCAGGCCGCGTCGGTGCGATTAGCTTTCGCGGCTTCCTTCTGCGCGTCGAATTCGCGGCGGCGGCGCGCCAGTTCTTCAGGCGGCATTTTCGAGACGTTGTTATAGTCCAGTTTCCACGACGCATCGTCGCTCCAGCGCAGAGGCGACTGGACCGTGGTGCGGGCGGCAGGCGCTGTTTCCAGGACTTTCAGCGCCAGTTCGAGGGTGAATGCCTGTGAGAGGGCATCGTGAGGCTTACCCGCCGAATTTCCCAGCGGGAAGTCGCTGAACAGGAAGCGTGGGACCCCCGCGTGCTCCACGATATCTTTGGCGCATCCCATCACCACCGTCGAGATTCCGTTGGCCTCGAGATGTCGCGCGACGAGCGCGCTGGTCTGGTGGCAGACCGGGCAATTTGGAACGAGGATGGCGGCGTCGACCCCATCCGCCTTGCAGCGGGCCAGAATCTCGGGGGCATCGGTTTCCACGGTGACACGATGGCTGCGATTGGTCGGGGCGCCGAAGAAGCGCGGCGCAACCTCGCCGATCCGGCCTTCCGACGCGAGGCGGCGCAGTTGGGGTAGGGGAAACCAGGTGCCGCTGTCCGTGGCCGAGGTGTGCTTGCGGTCGTATGCGATGTGGGAAATGCGCAGGTCGTGGTCTTTGGCCGTATCGCCGTCGTAGACCTGATAGAACTTCGCGCTGCCGTTGTAGGCGGCGCCTGGTCCCTGATCACCCCTGGTCGGATCGAAGCGCGCGGCCGTGGTCACAATAGCGATACGTGCGTTGGCCAGCGGCTTTTTCAGCGGCTGGAACGGCGTTTCGACATTGTGCGCCCAGCGGTAGGGGATGTCGTAGCCAATGGCGAGATAGTAGTCGCGCGTGCGCTGCATATACTGAATTGGCACATCGAAATCCTGAATAGCGGATTCAATCGTGGCGCTCGCGCTCATGTTGCTTCTCACTCCCTGACTCGGCGAATGTGGTACCACAGATACAGCCAGAGGCGGCTATGCAGGCCTCGCAGAGGAGCACCGTGATGGGCAAACATGGCAAGGGAAGCAGCGGCGCATCCCGGAAAACCGGAACGAAGCCCAAGCCCGGTAAACGGAGCTGGCCCGGTGAAGGAGCGCCGTTCGAGGTCGATCCATCCGACGATGGCGACATCGCCTCGCCGAAGCGCGAACTGGACGAGGAGGAACTCAAGGAGCAGGAGGAGCGTCGGTCCTGATGCCCTAGCGGTGGCCGGCTACCAAAATTGCCGCATAATCAGGCACATAAGTCCTTGTTTACCCTTGTTGGGTAAGTATTGCTGCTAATTTGGTCATTTCATTTTTCCTTTGATCAAGAGGGTTTTTGCGATGGCGCAACCCCAGCCGGATACGCCCAACGACGCGTCGCCTTCCCGGTCCGTCAGCGAAAAACTGGTCGAAGATCTCGGCAATGGTGTTGGCCGGCTCGGCGTCGAACTCGCTGACGTCCTTGGCAATGTCCACGATGTGGCTGAGCGGGTTTCACGGCAGTCGGAGCAGTGTGGCCAACTGCAGCGCACCACCGAAACGATGGTGTCAGCCAACCGGAATATCGATGCGGCTGCGCGAGCGGTTCAGTCCGCGGCCACGGTGGCGGTTTCGGAGATTGCCGAATCCCGCACGGTCGTCGTGTCGGCTGTCGAACATATCGCCGAGCTGATCAGGGCAGTGTCACGGATCGAGGAGCGGCTTGGCGCTGTGGGCGCGGTCCTGTCTCAGGTCGGAGCAGTGTCCGGAACCATCGAAGGCATCGCCAAGCAGACCAACCTTCTGGCGCTGAACGCCACCATCGAAGCGGCGCGTGCTGGATCGGCGGGACGCGGCTTTGCCGTGGTCGCCAACGAGGTGAAGAGCCTCGCGGAGGCGACCCGTCAGGCAACACTGCAGATCAGCAACACCGTCCGCGATCTCGATGCCCAGATCGGCAGCCTGATCGATGAGAGTGTCACCGCAACCCGCCAGGCCAAGGATGCGGGAGACGGCGCTGATCAGATACAGGGCGTCATTGTCCGGGTCCATGAAGGCATCTCGGCCGTGGGAGAGGACATCAACGCGATCGCGTCGGCGGCGGCTGCCAATCTCGATCACTGCGATACGGCGATTGCCGAACTGGGCGAACTCGTGAAAGGGGTCGATGCCTCTTCCGGGGATCTCCAGCACGCCGACGAGCGGGTGGAAGGGCTGCTTGGCTTCTCCGAGAAGCTGATCGACGCGATCGCAAACAGCGGCGTCGAGACGTCGGATACTCCCCTGATCCGTGCCGTCGTCGATACGGCAAAAGCCATTTCGGAGGCCTTCGAATCCGCGATCGCGCGTGGCGAGATCACTGCTGACCGGCTCTTCGACCGAAACTATCGCGAGATTTCAGGGACGAATCCGCCTCAGTACATGACCGACTACGTCGAGTTCACCGATCGGATTCTTCCGCCAATTCAGGACCCGATTCAGGGAATCGATCCGCGCATCGTGTTCTGCGTCGCCTGGGCCAGGGATGGCTATCTGCCGACCCACAATCCAAATTACAGACATCCCCAGGGCGACGATCCGGTCTGGAACGCCACCAACTGCCGCAACCGGCGCTTGTTCAAGGATCGCGCGGTGGAGAAAGTCGGCTCCAATACCAAGCCGTTCCTGTTGCAAACCTATCGTCGCGATATGGGCGGCGGGGTCTTTGTGCTGCTCAACGATCTATCCGCGCCCATTTACGTGCGCGGCCGCCACTGGGGCGCATTCCGGATGGGTTTCCGGCAAGCGTGACGATGTAGCGCCGGTGCGAAAACCGGCTATGCGGCCAGGGTTGCGAGGCTTGGGACCTTCACGCGATTGCGACCGCTGGCTTTGGCTTCATAAAGGGCCTCGTCAGCCCGGATGAGCAAGGACTGGATCGTATCCGCGCCTGTCGCGTATGCGATGCCGGCGCTCAGGGTCGTCCGAATGGCGGCCGAAGCTGTTCGCACGGTCATTGCCTCGGTCTCCGCCCGAATTCGCTCGGCGATGGCCGCTGCCGACCGCACGCTCGAATCGGACAGGACCACACAAAATTCCTCGCCCCCGATTCTGGCGGCGAGGTCGGCAGACCGAATATTGGCCCGGATGAGTTCGGCGAAAGCTCTCAGGGTTTGATCGCCCGAATCGTGCCCGAACTGATCGTTGATGGTTTTGAAATGATCCAGATCCATCGCGACAAGGGCGGTACCAACCGGAACTGTGCCCGGCTGACTCTGGAGCAGCGCTCTGCGGTTCAAAAGCCCCGTCAGGGCGTCGGTCATTGCCTCGCGCTTATGGCGATTCGAAATTCGCGCCTGATTGAGGCTGAGCGAAACGGTCCCGATGCCGGTCAATCCGACGATGACGACGATGGAGTTGATATCCTCCGCCCAATTCGCGGGCCTTGCGGTCAGGACAAACTGTCCCTCACTGGCGAGAGCATACCCGCAAGCGAAGAACGACGCCGACGCGATGAAATAGAGCACCGCGTTTGCGGACATCAGAAGCGGAAACTCCGCGCGTGCGGCCCAATGCTGGCGAGCAGTTGCGAACAGCAGCGCACCGATCAGCACGTTCCCTGCGATTGTACCAATGCCGGAATAACCCAGCGCGAACGCGGCAGTCGTCGTTGCGATGCCAACGGTAACGAGAGCAACCGCGGTTGGCCAATTGGTTTGACCGGAGCAGAATTTGGCCGCGCCTGAATAGAGCAGGCCGAATCCCACAATCAGAAGCAGAAAGGATGCGAGCAGAAAGATGCTGTCGTAGTGCATGACGACGCTGCCGAAGAACGCCACGCCCATCACGATGAAGGCAAGGCCGATCGACCAGCTGAGCAGGTGGCTTTCCGACCGTCCGACAATCCACATCATGAAAAGCGCGAATCCCAGGGACGCGCCCGAGAAGCCGATCGCGATAAGAATTGAGAACTGATCGAGAAGCATAATGGTGATTGCCGCTGACAAAATCCGTGGGATGTATACGTCAGCGAGGGGGATATGGCCGGAGCAAATCGGCAGGCTTGCCCTGTAGGGTAATCAAACGGTTACCTCGTTCGAGACGTCCCGATAACCCATTGATATCATTGGTGAGCGCGGAGGGACTCGAACCCTCGACCCCATGATTAAAAGTCACGTGCTCTACCACCTGAGCTACGCGCTCACTCGTCGCGGTGTGTAGGGGGCGAGGTGCATGGGGTCAAGCCCGCGTGTGCTTCGCCGGTGGCTGTGGAAAGATCGCCTTACTTGCCGTCGTGTCGGATTTCCGATCCGACACGCTGTTGCACGTTGATCGCGGTCTGCGGCGCCGGCGAACGGATACCGATCAGTTCGGCGGCGCGAATCGTGGAGTTACGCCAGAACGAGAACTTGTTGGCCCGGGAGTTCTCGAGGACCGCGATGGCGACGGCCGACAGGAACGGCAGGCTCTGCACCCCGAGGACCAGAGCAAAGATATTGATCTCGTGCACCTGCTTGTAATTGGTGACGACGAGGGTCGTCGCGCCGACGAGCAGGAGTACGGCGATCACCGCCTCCCAGAAGGCCGGGAAATCGCCCTTGCGGGTCGCGCCGCCCTTGGCGGTGCGCAGGAACGGCAGGCGCTCCTTCAGCACCCCTGATCCGACCGCGCGCGCAACGGTCCACTGCCTGGACATCGCCGCAAACACAGCGGCAAGCCTCTGCCAGACCGGCACCTTCACCCGCAGCCGATAGAGCGTGGTGAAATGCGCGACCGCGACCATGAAAGCCGCGAGGATCGGCAGAGTCAGGATGCGGTCCGGCACCGCGATGTTGGCGAAGGCGACCACGGGCACCCAGACGATGTTGAGCAATGCCACGGCGACGCCGATGCTGTCGGCGCCGAGCCAGTTG
>JBQCHK010000022.1:0-123728 GCA_051954725.1 Afipia sp.
CGCACTTCGTCGCTAACCGCGATTTCTTCTTTGGTTAAATGGAGAGCCATCGTATCCTCCCTTAAGCTATTTGCAGCATGGAAATGTCTGGACGTGCGTCGTCCCGGCTTTCGCCGGGACGACCACAATTCTTGTTACTGCAGGATCTCGAACAGGCCCGCTGCACCCATGCCGCCGCCGACGCACATGGTAACGACGCCGTACTTGGCCTTGCGGCGACGGCCTTCGATCAGCAGGTGGCCGGTGAGACGCGCGCCCGTCATGCCATAGGGATGGCCGACCGCGATCGAACCGCCGTTGACGTTGAGCTTCTCCGGATCGATGCCGAGCTTGTCGCGGCAGTAGATCACCTGCACGGCGAACGCTTCATTGAGCTCCCACAGGCCGATGTCGTCGATCTTGAGGCCATGACGCTTCAGCAGGCGCGGAATCGCGAACACCGGGCCGATACCCATTTCATCCGGCTCGCAGCCCGCCGCGACGAAACCGCGGAAGATGCCGAGCGGCTTGAGACCGCGCTTGGCGGCTTCCTTGTCGCTCATGATCACGGTGGCGCTGGCGCCGTCCGAAAGCTGGCTGGCATTGCCGGCGGTGATGACGCCGCCTTCGCGCACCGGCTTCAGGCCCGCGAGGCCTTCGGCGGTGGTGTCGGGGCGCGGACCTTCGTCCTGGGACAGGGTCACGTCCTTGAACGAGACTTCCTTGGTGGCCTTGTCGACGACCGCCATCGAGGTCGAGATCGGCGCGATCTCGTCCTTGAACTTGCCGCCCTGCTGGGCAGCCGCGGTACGGCGCTGGCTTTCCAGCGAATACTCATCCTGCGCTTCGCGCGAGATGTTGTAGCGCTTGGCGACGACTTCGGCGGTGTCGATCATCGGCATGTAGACGTCGCCCTTGATCTTCACCAGCGCCGGATCGACCGCATGGAATTTGTTGGCGTGATCGTTCTGCACCAGGCTGATCGATTCACCGCCGCCGCCGACAGCGACCTCGACGCCGTCGAAGATCACCGAACGCGCCGCAAGCGCGATCGCCTGCAGGCCCGAGGCGCACTGGCGGTCGATGGTGGTGCCGCCGGCCGTCACCGGAATGCCGGCGCGCAACAAACCCTTGCGCGCGATGTTGCCACCGGTCGCGCCCTGCTGCAGGGCCGCGCCCATCACCACGTCCTCGATCTCGGACGGATCGACATTGGCGCGCTTGACCGCTTCGCCGATCGCGTGGCCAAACAGGGTCGCGCCTTCGGTGTTGTTCAGGGCGCCGCGATAGGCCTTGCCGATCGGGGTGCGTGCTGTGGAAACGATAACGGCATCGGTCATGAGCGAGCTCCTGTTGCGAGTTGTTGCTGTTGTTGAGGTTGCGTGAGTTGTTGTGAACGCAGTTCGTGGCGCGACAGCTTGCCGACCGGCGTGCGCGGCAATTCCGCGACGAATTCGACCGCCGCCGGCAATTCGTGCTTGCCGACCTTGCCGGCAAGAAACGCCCGCAGATCGTCGATCGAGAACGGCTCGGCGCCGGCGCGCAGCGTAATGAAGGCCTTGGCCGCCTCGCCGCGATAATCGTCGGGGATGCCGATGACGAGAACTTCCTGCACCGACGGATGGGTGTAGATCGCCTGTTCGATCATCTGCGGGTAGACGTTGAAGCCGCCGGAGATGATCATGTCCTTCTTGCGATCGACCAGATAGAAATAGCCGTCGCTATCGACATAGCCGATGTCGCCGGTCAGAAAACGGTCGCCGACGAACGAGGCCGCGCTGTCCTTCTCGCGATTCCAGTAACCGCGGGTGACGTTCGGACCGCGAATGCGGATCTCGCCGGTTTCGCCCGTCGGCATAACTTTCGTCGGATCGTCCAGCGAGACCACGTCCATCTCAATGCCGGGCAGCATCAGGCCGATGGAGCCCGGCTTGTCGGGGCCGGTCGGCGGATGGCCGGTGCCCGGCGAACAGGTCTCGGTCATGCCCCAGCCGCTTTTCAGCGTGAGGCCGGTCTTGCGCTCGAAAATCTTCGCCACCTCGACCGGCAGCGGCGCGCCGCCCGAGCCCGCCACCGCAAGCGACGACAGATCGCGCTTGTCGAGATCGGGCAGGCTCGCGATCGCGATCCACATCGTCGGCACGCCGGGGAACGCGGTCGCCCGCTTGACCTCGATGTCGCGCATCACCGCCTCGACATCGAAGCGCTGATGCAGCGAGATCAGATCGCCCATCTTGATGCAGCGAAGCAGGATCACGGTCAGCGCGTAGATGTGGAACAGCGGCAGCACGCAGATCACGCGCTCGACGACGTTGCGCTCGGCCCGCGCCTTCGCGCCCCACACATCATAGATCGAAACGGCGGAGGTCAGGTTGCCGTGGGTCAGCATCGCACCCTTGGGCAAACCCGTGGTGCCGCCGGTGTATTGCAGTAGGGCGATATCGTCGGGGCTGATCGCCGGCCACGATGCCGGCGGCTGCGCGTCCTTGACGAAATCGCTGTAGGTGACGATCGCCGGATTGACGGGAAGCGGCAGCAGACGGTTGCCGACATCGCCCCAGTGCGCATCGTCGCAGACGATCAGCCTGTCGAGCAGGCCCTTCTCGAGAAACTTCAGCGCCATCGGCAACAGCGCCGCGAGATTGCTGGTGACCAGCACCCGCGCGCCGCTGTCCTTGAGCTTGTGCGACAGCGCGATCTCGCCATCCAGTGGACTGAGATGAACGAGGCGCGCGCCCGCCTTCAGCCCGCCGAAGAAATTCACCGGATGGTCCGGCGAATTGCCGAGATACAGCGCAATCGCCGAGTCCTTGCCGTATCCCGCCCGCAAAAAAGCAGCGGCAGCGCGATCGACCAGCTCCTGCAATTCAGTGAAGCTGATCGGCCGGTCGCGGAACTCGATCGCCGGGCGCGATCCGAACGACGCTGCCGATTTCGCCAGCAGGTCCGGTATAGAGCCGCGTTCGATCGGGGCGTCCCAGCGGACGCCCTCGGGATAGAACTGTTCCCCGGGATGGGTCATGTGCGTCAGCCCGCTTTGGCGAGCGAAGCAAACGTCTTCCCTTCATCAGCGAGGCGCTTGAGCAGCGGAGCCGGCTCGAGCGACGGATCGTTGGTCTGCTTGGCGTAGAACGACAGGCGATCGGCGATGTGCTTGAGGCCGACCTGATCGGCGTAGAACATCGGGCCGCCGCGATAGATCGGCCAGCCGTAGCCGTAGAGCCAGACCACGTCGATGTCGCTCGGACGCGCCGCGATCTTCTCCTCGAGGATGCGCGCGCCCTCGTTGATCATCGGATAGACCATGCGCTCGAGGATTTCATCGTCGCTGATCTGGCGGCGCTTGAGGCCGAGCTTGGCCAGCGTCTCATCGATCAGCTTCTCGACCTCCGGATCGGGCAGCGGCGCACGCGAGCCGCCTTCATACTTGTAGTAGCCCTTGCCGGTCTTCTGGCCGAAGCGGCCGGCTTCGCACAGCGCGTCGGCGATTTCCGACTTGATGCCGCGATCCTTGCGCGAGCGCCAGCCGATGTCGAGGCCGGCGAGATCGCCCATCGCGAACGGCCCCATCGGCAGGCCGAACTTGGTGACCACCGCGTCGACCTGCTGCGGCAGCGCGCCTTCGAACAGGAATTTTTCGGACTGCTTGGAGCGGGCCGCCAGCATGCGGTTGCCGACGAAGCCGTCGCACACCCCGACCACCACCGGCACCTTGGCGATGCGCTTGGCAATCGCAACCGCGGTCATGAGCGCGTCCGGCGCGGTCTTCTCGCCCCGCACGATCTCGCACAGCTTCATGACGTTGGCCGGCGAGAAGAAGTGCATGCCGAGCACGTCCTGCGGCCGCTTGGTGGTGGCGGCGATCTGGTTGATGTCGAGATAGGAGGTGTTGCTGGCCAGCACGGCGCCGGGCTTGGCGAACTGATCGAGCTTGGTGAAGACCTCTTTCTTCACCGCCATGGTCTCGAACACCGCCTCGATGATGAGGTCGGCGTCTTTGACGTTCTCGAGGCCGACCACGCCCGTGATCAGGCCCATGCGCTTGGCCGGCGCATCCGCCGGAATGCCGCCGCGCGCCGCTGTCGCTTCGTAGTTCTTCTGCATGACGCCGAGGCCGCGCTTCAGCGGCTCCTCGCCGGTTTCGACCAGCGTCACTGGAATGCCGGCATTGGCGAACGACATGGCGATGCCGCCGCCCATGGTGCCGGCGCCGATGATCGCGACCTGCTTGACCTCGCGCGGCTTGGTGCCGTCCGGCACCGCGACCTTGGCGGCTTCGCGTTCGGCGAAGAAGGCATAACGCTGCGCCTTCGACTGATCGCCGGCGACGAGCTTGAGGAAGCTCTCGCGTTCCTTCTTGAGCGCTTCGTCGAACGGCACGTCGAGCGTCCAGCTCACCGCCTCGGCGCAGGCCAGCGGCGCTTCGAGCCCGCGGTTGCGCTTGTTGGCGGCGGCGGCCGCATTGGTGAAGATCGAACGGTCGGCCTTGGCCGCGGCGAGCTTGGAATCGTCGTCGCGCAGGCGGCGCAGCGGACGCTTCTCCGCCAGCACCTTGCGCGCGAAGGCCTCCGCACCCGCGGCCAGATCGCCCTCGACGATTTCCTCGATCAGGCCGTTCTTGAGCGCTTCCTGCGCGCCGATCGGATTGCCGGTGACGATCATGGTCACGCCAAGCACCGGGCCGACCGCGCGCGGCAGGCGCTGGGTGCCACCGGCGCCCGGCAGCAGGCCGAGTTTCACTTCGGGCAGGCCCATTTTCGCGTCCTTGGTGGCGACGCGGAAGTGACAGCCGAGCGCGACTTCAAGACCGCCGCCAAGCGCGGTGCCGTGAATCGCGGCGACCACCGGCTTCGGGCAGTTCTCGATGTCGGCGATGACTTCGCCGAGCCCCGGAGGCTGCGGCGGCTTGCCGAATTCGGTGATGTCGGCGCCGGCAATGAAGGTGCGCCCGGCGCAGGTGAGCACGACGGCCTGAATCTGTGGATCAGCCGCAGCGGCCTTGATGTTCTCGGCAATGCCGCGACGGACTGCCGCGCTCAACGCATTCACCGGTGGATTGTTGACAGTAACAATCGCCACAACATCGCGACGCTCAAGCGTAACCACATCACTCACGGGCATCTCCTTGGACTTCTTTTTGGGTATTCCGCACTGCGAAATACAATTCCACATCTTGACAGCGAGGCTTATTTTGAAGCACGTGCCTTGTCAACGAACAGAATGATCCAGGGAATGAAGCGTTCAAGCAAAAAGGTCACGACCGATCGCAGCTTCGTCGTCGCGCTGTCGCGCGGGCTTGACGTTCTGCGCGCGTTTCGTCCCAATGACGGCCTGCTCGGCAATCAGGAGATTGCCGCACGCACCAATTTGCCGAAGCCGACGGTGTCGCGTCTGACATACACGCTGACAAAACTGGGATACCTCACACCAGTCCCGCGCTTCGACAAGTATCAGCTTGCGCCCGCGGCGATTGCATTGGGCTACGCCGCGCTCACCAATCTCGGCGTGCGCCACATCTCCGATCCCTATCGCGATCAACTGATGCGCGAAACCGGCGGCGCGGTCGCGATCGGCGCGCGTGAACGCCTCAGCATGATCTATTTCGGCCAGAGCCGCTCCAGCCTCACCGTCGGCGTGCTGCTCGACGTCGGATCGCGGGTTCCGATTGCAACCACCGCGATGGGACGCGCCTATCTGCTCGCGCTGCCCGAGGACGAACGCGCCGCTTTGCTGCACGAAATCAGGGAACATGTCGGCAACAGCCGGTGGCCGAAGATCCGCGAGGGGATCGAGCGCTCGGCCGAGATCCAGGCCAAATACGGTTTCACCATCTCGGCCGGCGAGTGGCACAACGACATCCATGCCGCCGGCGTCGCGCTGAAGCTGAACGACGGCACGGGCCCCTACGCATTCAATTGCGGCGCGCCCGCTTTCAAATTTTCCGAGGAACGATTGCTCACCGACATCGGCCCGCGCCTTCTGGCGATGGTCAAGAGCATCGAGCTTGCGCTGAACGGAACCGTCGCGCGCGCCCCGGACGTGAAAGAGAACAAAAAAATGAAACCACCAGGAGGGAAACTTGCACGTGTCGACGAAGGGATCAAAACGCCGCCGCTGTGATGGCAACCACCTAGAGCGCCCGGACGATCGGGCCGTTCGCACCGACCGCATCACAGCGGGTTCGGGCCGATGACGGATATGCAGCATGCGCAGGGGACACAGCCCCTGCTCGCCGTTCGTGACGTGAGCGTCGTGTTCGGTGGCATCGTCGCGCTCAATGGTGTGACCTTCGACATGAAACAGGGCCAGATTCTGGGCCTGATCGGTCCGAATGGCGCCGGCAAGACCACGTTGTTCAACTGCCTCAGCCGCCTCTATCACCCCAGCAAGGGCGATATCCTGATGGAGGGGCAGAGCATTCTCAGCCGGAATGCATCGCGCATCGCGGAAATCGGCATCGGCCGCACGTTCCAGAACGTCGCGCTGTTCCCGCGCCTGACCGTGATGGACAACATCCGCATCGGCGGCCATTGCCGCACCAACAGCGACATCGTCAGCGATGCGCTCAAGCTGCCGTGGGTGCGCCGCGAGGAAATCGAGCTCAACAAGCGCGTCGACGAAATCCTGACCTATCTCGATCTTCACGACGTCGCCTATCGCGAAGTCGCCGGCCTGCCGTTCGGCACCCAGAAGCGGGTCGAACTCGGCCGCGCGCTTGCCGCGGAACCGAAGATCCTGCTGCTCGACGAACCGGCGGGCGGCCTCAACCACGAGGAGGTTTACGAACTCGGTGCGTTGATCCGCCGCATCCGCGACGAGCGCAAGATGACCGTGCTCCTGGTCGAACATCACATGGGACTCGTGATGTCGATCGCCGATCACGTCGTCGCGCTGAACTTCGGAAAGAAACTCGCAGAGGGTACGCCCGCCGCCGTGCAGTCCGACCCCGATGTCATCAAGGCTTATCTGGGGAGCAAGGATTCATGACCGCGTTGCTCAAAATATCCGATCTTCGCGCCTATTACGGCCAGGTTCAGGCCCTGCACGGCCTCGACCTCGCGATCAACGAGGGAGCGGTCACCACGCTGCTCGGCGCCAATGGCGCCGGCAAGACCACGACGCTGCGCGCGATCTGCAACATGGTGCGATCCACCGGCAATATCGAGTTCGAAGGCAAGGCGCTGACCAACCAGTCGACCGAGAACATCGTGCGGCTCGGCATCGCCCACGTCCCGCAGGGCCGCGGCACCTTCACCACCATGACGGTGGAGGAAAACCTGCAGCTCGGCGCGATCTCGCGCAAGGACACCGCGCAGATCACCAGCGACATCGAGCGCATGTACGAGCACTTCCCGGTGCTGAAGCAGCGTCATACCCAGCAGGCCGGCACGCTGTCCGGCGGCGAGCAGCAAATGCTCGCGGTGGCCCGCGCGCTGATGCTGCGGCCGCGGCTGATGCTGCTCGACGAGCCTTCGTTCGGCCTTGCACCGCTGATCGTGCGCGACCTGTTCAAGATTCTCGGCAAGATCAACCGCGAGGACAAGGTGACCATCCTGGTCGTCGAGCAGAACGCTCAACTCGCCCTTGAACTCGCGGAAACCGCGTTTGTGATCGAGACCGGACGCATCGTGATGTCCGGCGCCGCCGCCGAGATCGCGAGCGACGAGAACATTCGCAAATCATATCTCGGATATTGAGGAATCGGCCATGGAGCTTCTCACCAACCAAATCCTGGCCGGCATCGCCACGGGCGCGATCTATGCGTGCATGGCGCTGGCCATCGTCATGATCTATCAGGCCATCGACCACCTGAACTTCGCCCAGGGCGAAATGGCGATGTTCTCGACCTTCATCGCCTGGCAGTTGATGCAGTGGGGCGTGCCCTACTGGACCGCCTTCGTGGCGACGCTGGTGATTTCGTTCGTCGGCGGCGTCGTGATCGAGCGCGCGCTGTTCAAGCCGCTGACCAACGCACCGGTGCTGACCCTCGTCGCCGGCTTCATCGCACTGTTCTCGATTCTGAACAGCGTCGCGGGCCTGACCTGGGATTTCACCATCAAGCAGTTCCCCTCGCCGTTCGGCTCGTCGCCGTTCCTCGGCAGCCAGCTCATCAGCACCCATCAGGCCGGCATGATCGGAATCACGCTGGTCCTGTTGCTGCTGCTGTTCCTGTTCTTCCGCTACACCCGGATCGGTCTTGCGATGCGCGCCGCGGCCTCGCTGCCTGAATCGGCGCGCCTCGTCGGCATCAACACGAGCTGGATGATCGCGCTCGGCTGGGGCATGGCGAGCGCCATCGGCGCCATCGCCGGCATGCTGATCGCGCCGGTGGTGTTCCTCGAACCGAACATGATGGGCGGCGTGCTGCTGTACGGCTTCGCGGCCGCGGTGCTCGGCGGGCTGGGCAGCCCGTTCGGCGCCGTGATGGGCGGCTTCCTGGTCGGCATCTTCGAGAACCTCGTGGGCACCTACATCCCCGGCGTCGGCAATGAACTGAAATTGCCGATCGCGCTGGCGCTGATCGTCACCGTGCTCGTCATCAAGCCTTCAGGCCTCTTCGGCCGCTCCATCGTTCAGCGAGTGTAATCATGACCGCAGTTCAGGAAACCGTTTCGGAAACTCCGGCCGTCGCTGGCGTCTCCCGCAAGAACATGACCCTGGGACGGGTGGCCAGCCTCGTGATGCTGGTGCTGCTCATTGTCGTGCCGTTGTTCGTGAAGAACTTCATCGTCTTCCAGATGACGATGTGGCTGATCTACGCGCTGGCGATCATGGCGCTCAACATCCTGACCGGAGGAAGCGGACAGTTCTCCCTCGGCCAGAGCGCCTTCTACGCCGTGGGTGCCTATACCGCCGGCATCATGATGGAGCACATGGGCGTCAACTATGTGCTGACGCTGCCGGCGGCTGCCCTCATCTGCTTCATCTTCGGATTCCTGTTCGGTTTCCCGGCGCTGCGCCTCAGCGGGATCTATCTCGCGCTGGCGACGTTCGCGCTGGCGACCGCGATGCCGCAGCTTCTGAAGCTCGGCGTCTTCGAGGAATGGACCGGCGGCGTCCAGGGCCTCGTCATCACCAAGCCGGACGCGCCGTTCGGCCTGCCGATCTCGCAGGACATCTGGCTGTACTACTTCACGCTGGCGGTCTCGCTGCTGCTCTATATCGGCTCGGTCAACCTGCTCAACTCGCGCTCCGGCCGCGCGATGATGGCGATCCGCGACAACCAGATCGCGGCGTCCGCGATGGGCGTCGACCTGTCGCTCTACAAGACGCTGGCGTTCGGCATCAGCGCCGCCATTACCGGCATCGCCGGTGCGCTCGGCGCCATCGCGGTGCAGTTCGTCGCGCCCGACGGCTACACCATCCAGCTGTCGATCGCGCTGTTCCTCGGCATGGTGGTCGGCGGCGTCGGCTGGCTGCCGGGTTCGCTCGCCGGCTCGGCGTTCATCGTCTTCGTTCCCAACATCGCGGAAAGTTTCTCCAAGGGACTCTCCGGAGCGATCTTTGGCGTCTTCCTGATCGCCGTCATCTTCCTTGTTCCGCACGGGGCAAGGCAGGTTGCCCGTACGTTCGAGCACTACTTCCACAAGCTAAAGGGAAATTGAGAAATTATGTTTTCTGCGAAAGTCAAACTGAATGTCGCTGCGGTATCGACGGCGCTGCTCGCGCTCGCCGTCACCGGTGGAAGCGCATTCGCACAAAAAAAATACGACACCGGTGCCTCCGATACCGAAATCAAGATCGGCAACATCATGCCCTACAGCGGACCGGCGTCCGCCTACGGCGTGATCGGCAAGATGGAAGAAGCCTACTTCAAGATGATCAACGATCAGGGCGGCATCAACGGCCGCAAGATCAAGTTCATCAGCTATGATGACGGCTACTCCCCGCCGAAGGCCGTCGAACAGGCGCGCAAGCTGGTCGAGAGCGACGAAGTGCTGTTCGTGTTCGGCCCGCTCGGCACGCCGTCCAATTCGGCGATCCAGAAGTACCTGAACGCCAAGAAGGTGCCGCAACTGTTCGTCGCCACCGGCGCGACCAAGTTCGGCGAGCCGAAGGCGTTCCCGTGGACCATGGGCTGGCAGCCGCCGTATCAGAGCGAAGGCCGCATCTACGCCAAGCATCTGCTGGCGAGCAAGCCCGACGCCAAGGTCGCGATCCTCTACCAGAACGACGACTTCGGCAAAGACCTGCTCAAGGGCCTGAAGGACGGTCTCGGCGAAGCCGCCAAGAAGATGATCGTCGCCGAGGAAAGCTATGAAGTGTCCGAGCCGAGCATCGACTCGCACATCGTCAAGCTGAAGGCCTCCGGTGCCGACGTCTACTTCAGCATCACCACGCCGAAGTTCGCCGCGCAGAGCATCAAGAAGGTCGCCGAGCTGGGCTGGAAGCCGATGTACTTCCAGAGCAACGTCGGCGCCTCGGTCGGCAGCGTGCTCAAGCCCGCGGGCTTCGAGAACGCCCAGGGCCTGCTGTCGGCGGCCTACGCCAAGGACGGCGCGGACCCGCAGTGGGACAACGACGAAGGCATGAAGAAATTCTACGCCTTCCTCGCCAAGTACGCGCCCGACGCCAACAAGGCGGACGGTTCGGTGGTTTACGGCTACGGCCAGGCCCAGACCATGGTCCAGGTGCTCAAGCAGGCCGGCGACAACCTGACCCGCGCCAACATCATGAAGCAGGCCGCGAGCCTGAAGGACTTCGCGCCCGATACCCTGCTGCCCGGCGTGAAGATCAACACCAGCGACAAGGACTTCTACCCGATCGAACAGCTTCAGATGATGCGGTTCAAGGGCGAGAAGTACGAACTGTTCGGACCGATCATCAACGGAGAGGTCGGTGGTTAAACAACCAGCCACCGTCCGTTCCGTGATCTCCGGATAACGGAGAGCCCTCTGCGACTGCGTCGCAGGGGGCTTTTTGTTGAATGAAGCCCTGAAAGGTCTTCAGTTTTCAGGAAGCCACCAAGAGCTTCCGGTCAAGAAAAGAAGTGAGGATACGCAAAAAAACAGGAGAGGAAACTATGACGACAACTCAGTCCCGGCTCGCTACCACATTCCTGGCGGCCGGTTTGCTGGCGATGGCCAGCAGCGGTGCGATGGCCCAGAAGAAATACGACACTGGCGCCACCGATAAGGAAATCAAGATCGGCAATATCATGCCCTACAGCGGCCCCGCTTCCGCCTATGGCATTATCGGCAAGACCGAAGCCGCCTACTTCAAGATGATCAACGAGCAAGGCGGCATCAACGGCCGCAAGATCAACTTCGTCAGCTATGACGACGGCTACTCGCCGCCGAAGGCCGTCGAACAGGCCCGCAAGCTGGTCGAGAGCGACGAAGTGCTGTTCATCTTCAATTCTCTCGGCACGCCGTCCAACTCGGCGATCCAGAAATACATGAACAGCAAGAAGGTGCCGCAGCTGTTCGTCGCCACCGGCGCGACCAAGTGGAACGACCCCAAGCACTTCCCCTGGACCATGGGCTGGCAGCCGAACTACCAGAGCGAGGGCCGCATCTATGCCAAGTACCTGATGAAGGAAAAGCCGAACGCCAAGATCGGAATCCTTTACCAGAACGACGACTTCGGCAAGGACATGCTCAAGGGCCTGACCGACGGGCTCGGCGCCAAGGCCAAGACCATGATCGTCGCCGAGGAGCCTTATGAAGTGACGGTGCCGACCGTCGATGCACAGATCGTCGCGCTGAAGTCGAAGGGCGCCGATGTGTTCATCAGCTTCACGACACCGAAGTTCGGCGCGCAGTCGATCAAGAAGGTCGCCGAGCTCGGCTGGAAGCCGCTGTTCATCCTGAACAACGTCGCCGCCTCGGTCGGCAGCGTCATCAAGCCGGCGGGCTACGAGAACTCGCAGGGCATCATCTCGGCCGCCTACGCCAAGGATGCCAGCGATCCGCAGTGGAAGGACGATCCCGGCATGAAGAAGTTCGACGACTTCCTCGCCAAGCACTTCCCCGAAGCGAACCGCCTCGACGGCTCGGTGATGTACGGCTTCAACGCCGCGCAGACCATGGTCCACGTGCTGAAGGCCTGCGGTGACAACCTCACCCGCGCCAACATCATGAAACAGGCCGCGAGCATCAAGGGCCTGCAGCTCGACGGCGTGCTGCCGGGCATCAAGATCACCACCAGCGCCACCGACTTCGCGCCGCTTGAGCAGCTTCAGCTCATGAAGTTCGAAGGCGAACGCTGGAACCTGTTCGGCGAGGTCATCAGCGCCGAGGTCGGCGGTTAAGACATCCATCGCCGGCCTCCGGACCCGGGATAGCCGGTTCCGGTTGCAGATAACGAAAGCCCCCTGCGGCCCCCGCCGCCGGGGGCTTTTAGTTGCAATGAGGCCCCGATAGGTCTTCACTTCAGGAGGCCGCCAAGAGCCGTCATCCAAGAAAAGCAAAGAGAGGACACACACCACAACAGGAGAGGTTAGTATGACCAGAATCCAGTCGCGGTTCGCCACAACCTTGCTGGCAACCGGATTACTTGCCGCCGCAACCAGCGGCGCACTGGCACAGAAAAAGTACGATACCGGCGCCACCGACACCGAAATCAAGATCGGAAACATCATGCCCTATAGCGGACCTGCGTCCGCCTATGGCGTGATCGGCAGGACCGAAGCCGCCTACTTCAAGATGATCAACGAGCAGGGCGGCATCAACGGGCGCAAGATCAACTTCATCAGCTACGACGACGCCTACAGCCCGCCGAAGACGGTGGAGCAGGCGCGCAAACTCGTCGAGAGCGATGAGGTCCTGCTGATCTTCAACTCGCTGGGCACGCCGCCGAACTCGGCCATTCACAAATATATGAACACCAAGAAGGTGCCGCAGCTGTTCGTCGCCACCGGCGCCACCAAGTGGAACGATCCGAAGCACTTCCCCTGGACGATGGGCTGGCAGCCCAACTACCAGAGCGAAACCCGCATCTATGCGAAGTACATTCTGAAGAACATGCCGAACGCCAAGATCGCCGTGCTCTATCAGAACGACGATTACGGCAAGGACTATCTCAAGGGACTGATGGATGGTCTCGGCGCCAAGGCCAAAACCATGATCGTCGCCGAGGAGAGCTATGAAACGACCGAACCCACGGTCGACAACCATATCGTCAAGCTCAAGTCGTCCGGCGCCGACGTGTTCGTGAACATCACGACGCCGAAATTCGCGGCGCAGGCGATCAAGAAGGTGGCGGAGATCGGCTGGAAGCCGACCCACTTCCTCAACAACGTCTCGGCCTCGATCGGCTCGGTGATCAAGCCCGCCGGCTTCGAGAATGCGCAGAACATCATCTCGGCGGCCTACCTGATGGATGCGTCCGATCCGCAATGGAAGGACAACGCGGGAATGAAGTCGTTCGACGACTTCCTGACCAAGCACTTCCCGGAGGGCAACCGTCTCGATGGCAGCGTCATGGTCGGCTACAACGTTGCCCAGACCCTGGCCGAGGTGCTGAAGCGGTGCGGCGATAACCTGACCCGCGCCAACATCATGAAGCAGGCCGCCAGCCTGAAGAACTATCGCACCACCAATCTGCTGCCGGGCATCCAGATCAACACCAGCCCGACGGACTTCGCACCGATCAGCCAGCTTCAGCTCATGAAATTCTCGGGCCAGCGCTGGAATCTGTTCGGCGACATCATCAGCGGCGATCTCAGCGGCTGATCCATCCGGCTATCGGAATCCCGCTTCACATCCCTCCGCGGTCATCCGCGGAGGGTTTTTTCTTGCGTGGACGGCGCGGACCTGTTTTGTGGGCAGACCGCAATTGGCATAAGACATACCAATGACCGACCGTCGCGCCCTGCTCCGCTCGATCTTCGATGCCGCCGTCGCGGCCGCGCATCCGGATAAGATTCTGTCTTCATATTTGCCGCCCGCGCCGAAGGGCCGCGTGATCTGTCTCGCCGCCGGCAAGGCTGCCGCCGCGATGGCCGCCGCGGTCGAGCACCATTACATCGACAAGCTCGGACTTGATCCCGCGCGCCTCGTCGGCATCGCCACCACCCGGCATGGCCATCGCGTGCCGACGCGGCGGATCGAGGTGATCGAAGCCGGCCATCCGGTGCCGGACGAAGCAGGCCTGCAAGGCGCCGCGCGCACGCTGGCGCTTGCGGAAGAAGCAGGCAGCGACGATCTCGTGCTGGCGCTGATCTCGGGCGGTGGCTCGGCCAACTGGATCGCGCCGGTGGAGGGCGTGTCGTTCGCCCAGAAGCAGGCGATGAACAAGGCGCTGCTGCGCTCCGGCGCGCCGATCGGCGAAATGAACACCGTGCGCAAGCATCTGTCGCGCATCAAGGGCGGCCGGCTGGCGCGCGCCGCGTATCCCGCGCAGCTTATCACGCTGGCGATCTCCGACGTGCCGCACGACGATCCGGCGGTGATCGCCTCAGGCCCCACCGTGCCCGATCCGTCCACCCTCGCGGATGCGCGCGCCATCGTCGCGAAATATGCGCTGACGCCGGAAGAGGCCGTGCACCGTGCGCTGAACGATCCTGCCAACGAAAGCGTCAAGCCGGGCGACAAGGTCTTCGAGCGCGCGCAATTCCAGATCATCGGCAGGCCGCGCGACTCGCTCGACGCCGCGATCCGCGTGGCGAAGGACGCAGGCTATGAAGTGATCGACCTCGGCGCCGATCTCGAAGGCGAGGCCCGCAAGGTTGCCGCCGATCACGCCGGACTGGCGCTCGACGCGAAAGCGAAAGGCAAGCGGCTCGCCATCATGTCCGGCGGCGAACTGACGGTGATCGTGCGCGGCAACGGACGCGGCGGCCCCAATCAGGAATACGTGCTGTCGCTGGCCGAGCAGCTCGCCGGCAGCAGCGGCATTTGCGCCATCGCCGCCGACACCGACGGCGCCGACGGCGGCGCGGGCTCGCCCACCGATCCGGCCGGTGCGGTGCTCGATCAGCGCACCTTCGCAAAGATCCGGGAGCTCAGGCTCGATCCGCGCGCCTCGCTCGACAACAATGACGCGACGACGTTCTTCGAGGCCACCGGCGATCTTCTCGTGACCGGGCCGACGCTGACCAACGTCAACGACATCCGGGTTATTCTCGTCGATTGAGAGCGAGAGACTTTTCTCGATTCATTCCGGGAGCAAGTCCGGTCCAAGCGTCAATGGTCCTGGCCCACGGCGTCGTCCCGGCGCATGCCGGGACCCATAACCGCTGCATGCTTTTGCGAAACGAGGAACGCGGCTCCCGGCAAACCAACCATGCTCAGGGAGTCTGGGTCCCGGCGTGCGCCGGGACGACTGCAGTAAATATCCCCTCTCCCATCGCTCGCCGACGACGAGCGTCAACGCTCTTGTGTGGCAGAGGAAAGAGCATTCTCTGTCCCGGCCATGACGACCGCTCAGATGCAGACGTTCAGGGCACTCCTCATCCTGAGGAGCAGGCGCAGCCTGCGTCTCGAAGGATGAGTCCCGGATGCGGCGCAGCGCGTAAGCGATGCGCTGCTGATCCGGGACCTTCACGAACTCCGGGTCTGGACCGATCCCGGGTCTGCGTCGCAACGTAAAGAACGCTGCGCCGCGCCCGGGACAGATCATCCCTCGAAACACAATCCTGCGGATCGGGGAATAGCCCGGGACCGGCCCTCAGAACTCCCGCGCGATCTTGTCGAGCATCGCGAGCAGCGCCTCGCGATTGTCGGCGCCGAGCAGGTCGCTGAGCCGCGCCTCGTGCTTGGTGGCGACGAGCTTTTTCGCCCGCGCCAGGATGGTGCGGCCCTTGTCCGTCAGTTGCAGGATATGCGAGCGCCGGTCGTTGGTGGAGCGGATGCGCATGCACAATTGGCGGCTTTCCAGCCCGTCGAGCATCGCCACGAAATTCGGCCGCAGGATGCCGAGCGTGGTGGCGATCTCGGTCTGGTTGCGGCCGGGATTCTTCTCAAGCAGCAGCAGCACCGAGAACTGCGCGGGGGTGAGTTGCAGCGGCTCGACGCAGCGGATGAAGTCCTCGAAGATCCGCAGCTGCGCCCGCTTGAGCAGATAGCCGAGGCGTTCGGACAGTTCGCCGATCTGAAGCGGCCCCGCCTCCTCCGCCGCGCCGTTGCCGGAGGGCTTGCGGGCGGGGCGCGACCCCTTCTGTGGACTGACGGCCCGCGCCTTGGAAACAGCCATCGCTCTCATCCCGTTATGCCGGTACATTCGCGGCTGACGCGGCGCCAGCCGGGGCTTTGTGCGGCCTTGAGATTATATTTGATAATCGTTATAGATCATATCAAATAGACACGGCGGACTTCAACCGCTGTTTTGCTGTCGGGTCATCGCTCGCGGACGCAGGCCCGATGCCGGAGGGGGAGCGCGCGGCTTTGGACACGACAATTCTCCTGTTTCTGCTGCAGGATGGAATTACCAACGGCGCGATCTACGCGCTCTTGGGTCTCGCGCTTGTGCTGGTGTTCGCCGTCACCCGCGTCATCCTCATTCCGCAAGGCGAGTTCATCACCTACGGCGCGCTGAGCTACGCCATGCTCGCCGAGGGCAAGATTCCCGGCACCGCCCTGCTCGCCGTCGGCATGGGCGTCGTCGCCTTCGCCTTCGATATGTTCAGCGCGCGCAAGGCGATGCATACCCGCGTGGTGATCCGCGCCCTGCTGGTCGACATCGTCCTGCCTGTCGCGGTGTTCGTCCTGATCCGGCTGCTCGCCGGCCAGCACAGCTCTGTGGGCGTCAACATCGCGCTGGCGCTGCTGATCGTCGCGCCGATCGGACTTTATCTCTATCGCATCGCGTTCCAGCCGATTGCGCACACCTCGGTGCTGGTGCTGCTGATCGCGTCCGTCGGCTGCCATCTGGCGATGCAGGGCTTCGGCCTGGTGTTCTTCGGCGCCGAAGGCCTGCGCGGCCCGGCGATTTCCGATGCCGCCATGGTCGCGGGTCCGCTGCGCTTCACCGGGCAAAACATCGCGGTCTACGGCATCACCGTGGCGCTGATCGTCGCGCTGTGGCTGTTCTTCGGCTACACGCTCTATGGCCGCGCGCTGCGCGCCACCGCCGTCAACCGCCTCGGCGCGCGCCTCGTCGGCATCCGCACCTCGCTGTCGGGGCAGGCCGCGTTCCTGCTCGCGGCGCTGATCGGCGGCATCTCCGGCATCCTGATCGTGCCGATCACGACGCTGTATTACGACTCCGGCTTTCTCATCGGCCTGAAAGGCTTCGTCGCCGCCATCATCGGAGGCCTCGTCAGCTATCCGGTGACCGCCGGAGCGGCGCTGGTGGTCGGCCTCGTCGAGGCGTTCTCCTCGTTCTACGCCAGCAACTTCAAGGAAGTGATCGTCTTCACCCTGCTCATTCCGGTGCTGATGCTGCGTTCGGTCGCGGCCCCGGAAGTCGAGGAAGAGAAGGACTGATCGCGATGGCAAGGCACCTTCCCATTCTCGTCTTCGCGCTGGTGATGGCGGCAATCCCGTTCGTTCCGGAGATGCCGCCGTTCTGGATCGTGCTGCTCGACAATATCGGCCTCGCCGCGCTGGTGGCGATGGGCCTCGTGCTGCTCACCGGCGTCGGCGGCCTGACCTCGTTCGGACAGGCGGCGTTCTGCGGCTTCGGCGCCTATACCACCGCCGTGCTCACTACCGCCTATGGCGTGTCACCCTGGATCACCCTGCCGCTGGCGCTGATCGTCAGCGGCGTTGCCGCGGTGCTGCTCGGCCTCGTCACCGTGCGCCTGTCAGGCCACTATCTGCCGCTCGGCACCATCGCCTGGGGCATCAGCCTTTATTACCTGTTCAGCAAGCTCGAATTCCTCGGCCGCAACGACGGCATCTCCGGCATCCCGCCGCTGAGCATCGGCCCCGTCACGCTGCTCGATCCGGGCCGGATCTATTACGTGATCTGGGCTTTCGTCATCATCGCCGCGATCCTGACGCTGAACCTGCTCGACTCGCGCACCGGCCGCGCCATCCGCGCGCTGCGCCGCGGCCATATCGCCGCCGAGGCCTTCGGCGTGCAGACCGCCGGCGCGAAGCTTCTGGTGTTCGTCTACGCGGCGGTGCTCGCCGGCCTGTCCGGCTGGCTTTATGCGCACTTCCAGCGCGCGGCCAATCCGACGCCGTTCGGCGCTCATGCCGGCATCGAATATCTGTTCATCGCCGTGGTCGGCGGCGCGGGTTACATCTGGGGCGCGGTGCTCGGCGCCGGTGTGGTCGTCATCCTCAAGGAAATCCTGCAGGGCTACCTGCCCTACATCTTCCCCGGCAGCGGCCAGTTGGAAACCATCGTGTTCGGCATCCTGCTGGTGGCGCTGCTGCAGCTTGCGCCCACCGGCCTGTGGCCGCGCCTGATGGCATGGCTGCCCTCCAAGCCCGACGAAAAGCCGATCTCGCCGGACGCCGCGCTCGATGCGCGCCCGCGCCCCGCCCTCGACAACGGCGTGCTGCTGCACATCGACAATGCCCGCAAGGAATTCGGCGGCGTGGTCGCGGTCAACAATGTCAGCTTCGACGTCAACGCCCGGGAGATCGTCGCGCTGATCGGCCCCAACGGCGCGGGCAAGAGCACGACTTTCAACCTGATCACCGGCGTCCTGACATCGACCCGCGGCAACATCTCGTTCCTCGGCAAGCCGATCGACAACGCTCCGCCGCAGGAGGTCGTGAAGCTGCGCATCGCGCGCACCTTCCAGCACGTCAAGCTGGTGCCCGACATGACGGTGCTGGAAAACGTCGCCATCGGCGCGCATCTGCGCGGCGAGGCCGGGCCGGTGGCGAGCATGCTGCGGCTCGATCGCGGCGACGAGGCGAAACTGCTTGCGGAGGCCGCGCGCCAGATCAAGCGCGTCGGCCTCGAGGACCAGATGTACCAGCTCGCCGGTTCGCTCTCGCTCGGCCAGCAGCGCATCGTCGAGATCGCGCGTGCGCTGTGCGTCGATCCGATCCTGCTGCTGCTCGACGAGCCGGCCGCCGGCCTGCGTCATCTGGAGAAGGAAAAACTCGCGGCCCTGCTGCGCCAGTTGCGCGCCGAGGGCATGTCGGTGCTGCTGGTCGAGCACGACATGGGCTTCGTGATGAACCTGGCCGACCGCGTGGTGGTGCTCGAATTCGGCACCAAGATCGCCGAAGGCGTGCCCGACGAGATCAAGTCGAACCCGGATGTCATCCAGGCCTATCTCGGAGACGCCGCATGAGCGCGCTGCTGAACGTCTCCGACGTTTCGATTTCCTACGGCAAGGTCGAGGCGGTGCGTCAGGTGTCGCTCGACGTCGCCGAAAACGAGATCGTCACCATCGTCGGCGCCAACGGCGCGGGCAAGACCACGCTGCTCAACGCCATCATGGGCATCCTGCCGCTCAAGGGCCGCGTGACGTTCGACGGCACCGAAGTCGAACGCCTCGAGATCGAGGATCGCGTCGCCGCCGGGCTGTGCCTCGTGCCCGAGCATCGCGAGCTGTTCGGCACCATGACGGTGGAAGAGAATCTGCAGCTTGGCGGCTTCCGTGTCGCATCGTCGAAGGCGCAAAGCGAACTGGAGCGCGTCTACGCGCTGTTTCCGCGCCTCAAGGAACGCCGTCCGCAGCTCGCCGGCACGCTGTCCGGCGGCGAACAGCAGATGCTCGCGATGGGCCGCGCGCTGATGAGCCAGCCGCGCCTGCTGATGCTGGACGAACCCAGCCTCGGCCTCGCGCCGAAGATCGTCGCCGACATCTTCCGCACCATCACCGAGTTGCGGCAGGCCGGCGTTTCGATCCTCCTGGTTGAGCAGAACGCCAACGCCGCGCTGCGCATCGCCGACCGCGCCTAGGTCATGGAGCTGGGCGAATTCATTCTCAACGGTCCGGCCCACGAGATCGCCGCCGACCAGCGCGTGGTGGCGAGCTATCTGGGCTTCGAGCACCGCTAGGCGGCGGAGCGAAGTTGACGGGCGCGCCCTATCCGAGGAATGAGATCTGTCATGGCCGGGCTTGACACTTCGGGTTTGGACGGACCACCCATCACACTCTCAGCCCCCAAGCAAAAAGGCCCGATCCTTTCGGACCGGGCCTTTCCGTCAACGCTATGCCGCGCGCTTACTTGGCGAGAACGTACTTGCCGTCCTTCACCGTGAGCAGGATGCGCGAGCGCTGGTCGAGGCCGTTGCGATCCTTTTCGGTGAAGTTGTAGACGCCCTGCGTCGCGGGGATTTCCTTTTCGCTCATGAGCGCCTTGCGGATCGCCTCGCGGAATTCCGGCGTGCCGGGCTTGGCGGTCTTCAGCGCCACCGGGATGACACGCTGCAGAATCTGGAACGCGTCATAGGAGTGACCGGCGAACTGGCTGCGGCTGTTGGCGCCGTACTTCTTCTCGTAGGCGGTGTTCAGCGCCATGCCGGGCTTCTTGGTCAGCGCGGTGTCGGCCTGGCTTTCCGGCGACATCACCGGACCGGACACCATGATCACGCCTTCCGCCGACTTTCCGGCGATGCGGATGAAGTCCATGCTCGCCGCGCCGTGGGTCTGGTAGATCAGTCCCTTGTAGCCGCGATCGCGCAGGGCCTGCTGCGGCAAGGCCGCGGCGGTGCCCGATGCGCCGACCAGGATCGCGTCCGGATTGGCGGCAACGAGCTTGAGAACCTGACCGGCCACCGACGTATCGGGACGGGCGAAGCGCTCTTCGTCGACGATCTTGATGCCCATCGGCCCGGTCTGGTTCTTGAGATCGTTGAACCACAGGTCGCCGTAGGAATCGGAATAGCCGATATAGCCGACGGTTTTGACGTTATGCGCCTTCATGTGATCGTACAGCGCCTTGCCGACCAGCGGCACGGCCTGCGGCAGCATCACCGACCACTTGGCGCGCTGCTCGTTGATCGGGAACGGCGCAAGGCCGAGATGCGGAATACCGGCTTCGTTGGCGACGGTCGAGATCGCCACGCTCGGCGGCGTGGTCGACGATCCCATGATCACATCGGCCTTGGATTCGGTGACGAAACGGCGGGCGTTGGTGGTGGCCGCGGTCGGATCGCCGCCGTCATCGAGCACGATGACGTTGAGCTTGTGGCCGCCGATTTCCTTCGGCACGAACTCGAGCGCGTTGCGCTCCGGAATGCCGAGCGCGGCGGCGGGGCCCGTGGTGGCGATCGAAATGCCGATGGTGATGTCGTTGTTCTGCGCCAGCGCCGGCGCGGACAGCATGGCCGATGTGGCCAGTGCCGCGGCGGTCAACATTAACTTCTTCATGGAATTCCTCCCTGTTGAACAGGCTTTTTCGCTGTTCGGCGTTTTAAGTGCAAGTCCGTGGTGTTCAGGTCTGGTCCGATCTTAGCGGTGTTCTTAACGCGGAGCCATGCGCAGCGCGCCGTCGAGGCGGACCACCTCGCCGTTGAGATAAGGGTTGTCGATCATGTGCATCGCAAGCGAGGCATATTCGTCGGCGGCGCCAAGGCGTCTGGGAAACGGGATCGCGGCGCCGAGGCTGTCCTGTGCTTCCTGCGGCAAATTGGCCAGCAGCGGCGTCAGGAACAGGCCGGGCGCGATGGTCAGCACGCGAATGCCGAACTGCGCCAGTTCGCGCGCGATCGGCAGCGTCATGCCGACAATGCCGCCCTTCGAAGCCGAATAGGCCGCCTGCCCGATCTGGCCTTCATAGGCCGCGACCGACGCGGTCGAAATGATCACGCCGCGCTCGCCGGTATCCAGAGGCTCCAGCTTCGCCATCTGCGCCGCGGCCAGCCGCAGCATGTTGAACGAGCCGAGCAGATTGACCCGCAAGACCCGGTCGAAATCCGCCAGCGCCATCGGCCCGTCCTTGCCGATCACGCGTTTCGCCACGCCAATGCCGGCGCAATTCACCAGCACCCGCGCCGGGCCATGCGCCTTGTCGGCGGCGATGATCGCGGCCTCGCCCGAGATCGCATCGCCGACATCGCAGGTCACCGCGATGCCGCCGATTTCCGCCGCGACGGCTTCGGCAAGCCTGGTGTTGAGATCGCACACCGTGACCTTCGCCCCTTCCGCCGCCAGCCGCCGCGCGGTTGCGGCGCCAAGGCCGGACGCGCCGCCGGTGACGATCGCCGCCTGATCCTTCAGCTTCATTCCACCCTCCCTTGCGGCCGGTGTCGTCGGCCATCTCGTGATTATTGCAGTGCGATCACCCGCGGCGACGGCGGATCGCGGTAGAGATCCTCCACCACCGCCGCGCGATGGTCGAGCACCGCGCGCTGGTTGACCGAACCTTTGTCGGTGACCTCGCCGCGATCGATCGACAGCGGCGTAGCGAGCAGCACCGCGCGCGTGACGCGCGTGGACGAGCCGGTCGCCGTGCCGAGGAAATGTTCGAAGCGCTTGCGAAATTCGGCGCGAATGGCCGGGTCGGACGCGGCGGCGGAAATATCGCCCGCGGGCAAATCCGGATTGAGGCTGCGGCAGCCATCGAGATCGAGGATCACCAGCGCGGCGAGATGATCGCGATTGATCCCGGCGATCACCACATCGCGCACCAGCGGCGCGCAGGCGGCGACGAACCGCGCCCGCAGCGGACCGACGCTGACCCAGGTGCCGCTGCTAAGTTTGAAATCCTCCGAGATGCGGCCGTCGAAATCGAACCCTTCGTCGAGATTGTCGGGGTTGGCCGGCTTGATGGCGTCGCCGAACTTGTAGAAGCCCTCCTCGTCGAACGCGGCGGTGCTGAGGTCAGGCTGACGCCAGTAGCCCGGCATCACGTTGGGCCCCCTGGCGCGCACTTCGAGCTTGCCGTTGTTGGGCACCAGCTTGGCGTCGTTGCCCGCCACCGGCAGGCCGACATGGCCGGAGCGGCTGGTGAGCGGCGTCACCGACATGAAGAACGGCGAGGTCTCGGTTGCGCCGAGGCCCGTGAGCATCGGCACGCGGTGGCCGGTTTCCTGCGCGGCGATGTCGTCGAGTTCGTTCCAGATGTGCGGGGCGAGCGCCGCGCCGCTGAAAAACATCGCGTGCAGGCGGCCGAAGAATTTCTTGCGCAGGCCGGCGTCGCTGCGCAGATAGGGCAGCAGCGACTCGTAGCCCTTGGGCACGTTGAAATACACCGTCGGCGAAATCTCGCGCAGGTTGCGCACCGTTTCCTCGATCCCGCCGGGCATCGGCTTGCCTTCGTCGAGATACATCGAGCCGCCGTTGAACAGCGTCAGCCCGATATTGTGGTTGCCGCCGAATGTGTGATTCCACGGCAGCCAGTCCACGATCACCGGCGGCTCGTCTTTCAGGAACGCCAGCGTTTCGCGCAGCATCACCTGATTGGCGCAGATCATGCGCTGGGTGTTGATGACCGCCTTGGGCATCCCGGTCGAGCCCGAGGTGAGCAGGAACTTCGCCACGGTGTCGGGACCGATCGCATCATGCGCGGCGTCGAGTTGCGCATGATCCGGCGTCGCCAGCAGTTCGGCGAGCCGTGTCGCACGCCGCCCCTCGACCTCGCCACGCGTCACCGCGATCTCGACATCAGCCGGCACATTGGCGCGCAAGGCGTCCGAGAACTTCGCGCCGTCGTCGGCGAACACCAGCCCCGGCGTCAGCAGACGCATGACATGAGCGAGCTTGCCGTAATCCTTCGACACCAGCGAATAAGCCGCCGACACCGGGCAGAACGGCACTCCGGCATGAAACGCGCCGAACGCCATCAGCGCGTGGTCGATCGAATTGCCCGACAGGATCACCAGCGGCCTGTCGGCGGAAAGCCCGCGCGCGATCAATGCCGAGGCGATGCGGCGGCTCGCGGCCAGCAGCTCTTTATATGTCAGCGTGCGCCAGCCGCCGCTTGGGTTGCGCTCGGCCATGAACACGCGCTCGGGCGCCGCATCCGCCCAGTGATACAGGCGATCGGTGAGGCGCACCGGATAATCGGCGAGCGCCGCGGTCGGGCGCAGATAGATGGTGCCGTCGCTTCTGCGCTCGACGGTCACTGACGGATTGCCGAACGAGATCGGCCGCAGCGGATGCGGACTGGCGGCCCGCCCCGCGCCCGTCACATCCGCCATGGTCGATCGCTCCGCCATATTGTCCGCCATGTCAGGTCGGCTTTACTTTCGCGGCCTTGCGGTCGAGGAAGGCGCGAATGCGGGCCTTGGCCTCCCTGTCGCTCTGCGCCACCGTCGCCATCAGCGATTCCATCAGCAGCCCCGCCTGCGGATTGCATTCAGCGATCATCGGCAGCGCCTGCAGCACCGCGAAATTCGTCAGCGGCGCATTCTGCGACACCCGCTCCGCAAGCTCCATCGCCTTGTCGAAGCCCCTCCCGGCCTCGACCAGATATTGCGTGAAGCCCTGGGTGACGCCCTCCTCGGCATTGTACATGCGGCCGGTCAGCATCATGTCGGCCATCCGCGCCACGCCGATCAGGCGCGGCAGGCGCACCGACGCGCCGCCGCCGACGAAAATGCCGCGCTGCCCTTCGGGCAACGCGAAATAGGTTGACGGTTCGGCGACGCGGATATGCGCGGCGCAGGCCAGCTCCAGCCCGCCGCCGATCACCGCGCCCTTGAGCGCCGCGATCACCGGCACGCGCGAAAACTGGATCTTGTCGAACGCGCGATGCCACACCCGCGAATGCATCAGCCCTTCGGTGGCGTCGCGCTCGGACAGTTCGGACAGGTCGAGGCCAGACGAGAAATGCTCGCCGATGCCATGCAGCACCACCGCGCCGATGTCGTCCGGCAGTCCGGCGAAGCAGTGCTCGATCTCGGCGATGATGCCGTCGTTGAGCGCGTTGCGTTTCGCCGGGCGGTTGAGGCCCACGGTGAGCACCGCGCCGACCTTCTCGATCGCCAGCAGCGATGAGGCGGAGGTGATCGCGGAAGAAGCCTGGGGCATGCCGATCTCTGTGCTGGGAAGAATAGTTATAGACTATAACGATTTGGGTGCGAGTCAATGGCGGGCGCGCTCTAGCGCTGGGCCGTAATGGCGCTCGGTTGACCTGAGGGCTACTTCCCTCTCCCCTCGTGGGAGAGGGAAAAAACACTGCGGCGGCGAAGTTCAACCTATTCTTCTGTCATGGCCGGGCTTGTCCCGGCAATCCATCTAAAAGGACTCCCCACTTTATTGATGGATGCCCGGGTCAGGCCCGGGCATGACGATTCAGCGCAACAGCGCGAATATCTCGATCACACCCGGCGAACATCCGGACGCTAGAGCACCTGGTGCACGTCGAGTTCGACGCGATCCGGATGCCGCGTGCCGACGCCGACAAACAGGTTCTCCGTCAGCCAGCGATAGTTGTCGCTGCCGGTCTCGAACCGCGGCACGCTGCGGAAATAGATCAGCTTCGGGTCCACCGGCTCGCCACGCCTGATGCGATCGAGCGCGTCCTGCGGCCCGAAGCGGATGCCGATGTTCTCGATATAGATCACCGCGCCGTCGTCCATCGCGAAGGCATATTTGGCCTCGAGTTCGGTGAAGCCGTTGGGCCGGATGATCTGGAAATCAGCGCCGCACGGAAAGATCGTCCCGCGCATGGTCCCGCCCTTCACCTCGCCGCCCAAAATCGGGATCACGCGACGCGTCCCGGTATCGGTCTCTCCCGCCGAGATCGGCTCGCCGACCCTGATCGCGAGGCTGAAGACGTATTTCGTGGAAAGCGTCGGAGTCATCGCCCTACCCCATCATGCGCTGCGGCAGCCAGATGGCGAGCAGCGGAAACGTAATGAGGATCACGAGGCGGATCAGGTCGGTGATGACGAACGGCAGCACGCCGAGGAACACCGTGGACATGTTCACGTCCTTGATCACGCTCTTGATCACGAACACGTTCATCCCGACCGGCGGATGAATGAGGCCAAGCTCCACCGTCATCACGATGATGACGCCGAACCAGATCGGATCGAAGCCGAGCGCGGTGACGACCGGAAACACGATCGGCACGGTCAGGATCACCATCGCCATGGCATCCATCAGGCAGCCGAGCACGAGATACATCATCAGGATCAGCGCCAGCACGCCGTATTTGCCGATGCCGAGGCCGGTGAGGAATTCGGTGACGTGCTGCGGCGTCTGGGTGATGGTGAGGAAGTAGCCGAAGCACAGCGCGCCGATCAGGATGGTGAACACCGCCGCCGCGGTGCGCGTCGCCTGCAGCAGCGACTGCAGGATGCCGTCCTTCGACAGCTTGCCGCGCATGATGCCGATCAGGAACGCGCCGACCGCGCCGACCGCGCCCGCTTCGGTCGGAATGAAGAAGCCGCCATAAAGCCCGCCGATCACGAAGATGAACAGCGCCAGCGGCGACCACACGTCGCGCAGCGCATGCAGCCGGTCCTTCCACGGGCTTTTCGGCGCGCTCGGCAGGAAGCCCGGCTTCACGGTCCCGATGATGAAGATCGTGATCATGTGCATCACGATCGCGAGCAGGCCGGGAATGACGCCGGCGATGAACAGCTTGCCGATGTCCTGCTGGGTGATGATGCCGTAGACCGCGAGCACGGTGGACGGCGGCAGCATCGCGCCGAGCGTGCCGCCTACCGCGATCACGCCGGTGGCGAAGGATTGCGGATAGCCGAAGCGGCGCATCTCGGGATAGGCCACCGCCGAGAATGTCGCGGCGGTGGCGACCGAGGAGCCGGAGATCGCGGCGAAGCCGCCGCAGGCGGCGATGGTGGCGATGCCGAGGCCGCCCTTCCAGTGGCCGACGAAGGTGTTGGCGGCGCGGAACAGTTCGCGGCTGATGCCCGACACCGATACGAACGCGCCCATCAGCAGGAACATCGGGATCACGCCGAAGGTGTAGTCGGTCACCGTGCGCATCACCGTCTGGCCGACCAGCTTCAGCGCCGGCTCGAACCCGGTGAGATAGCCGAAGCCGGTGATGCCGACGAGGCCCATCGCCATCCCGACCGGCACGCGCAGCAGCATCATCGCGAACAGGCTGACGAAGCCGATGACGGCGACCGCTTCATTGCTCAGCATCGCATCACTCCGCGGTCTTGATCTTCGGATCGTGCATCAGGTCGGGATAGAAGATCAGCCGCCAGGTGCGGATGGCGATCAGGATCACCGCGGAGACGTCGCCGAGCCAGGCCACCGCGAAGAACGGCCAGTTCGGCAGCCGCAGATCGTAGGTGAGGACGTTGTCGTAATAGGTCGTCACCACCTTGTCGAACAGCGTATAGGTCTGCACCGTCACCACGAACAGCAGCACCAGCGTCGCGAAGATGTCGATCCAGCGCTGATATTTCGGCGTCGCGTTGGCCCACACGAGATCGACGGTGATGTGGGTGCCGCGATAGCTCGTCGCCGCGATACCCCAGAAGATCAGGATGCCGAGCAGCAGGCGCCCGAAATCGTAATAGTCCGGGATCGTCACCGCGAAGAACTTGCGCAGGAACACGGCGATGAAGGTGTTCAGCGCCACGATGCCGACGAACGCCGCCGCCACCCATTCGATCGAATCGATGAAGCGGTCCATCGGATTCTTGCGCACCGGCTCCGGAGGGCCGGTGATGACGCCGTCACTGGAAACTTCGGGCTGGCTGGCGGTCATGGATGTCCTGCGGATTGCACTGCTCCCTCTCCCCGTGCGCTTGAGCGGGAGAGGGTCGGGGTGAGGGGCTGTAGCGTCCCCGGGGACGCCCCTCACCCGTCACGCTTCGCGTGCCGACCTCTCCCCGCAAGAACGGGGAGAGGTAGAACGGTAACGTCAGAACCCCGCGTCGTACTTCTTCAGCGCGGCCTGCAGATCGGCCTCGATCTTGACCGGATCGCCGCCGGCCTTCTTCACGCCTTCGGCCCAGCTTGCCTTCAGCGGCTCGGTCGCCTTCTTCCACTCCGCCAGTTGCTCGGGCGACAGCGGATAGACCTCGTGGTCCTTGAGCGCCTTCATCTTGGCGCGGCCCTTGAACTCGAAGTCGTTCCACGGATCGACCACCTTGGAGGCCCACTCCGGCGTGCAATGATCGTCGATGACCTTCTTCTGGGCATCGGACATCGCGTTATAGGCCTTGAGATTGATGTTGTAGGTGAACACGGTCGTATAGAGCGGCACGTCCATGTGATACTTGGTCACCTTGTCGATACCGAACAGGAACACCGAGCCCCACGGGAAGGTGATCTCGTCGGCGACGCCGCGCTCCAGCGCATCGCGCGATTCCGGCGCCGAAGCCTGAACATTGGTGCCGCCGAGCAGCTTCACCATCTCGCCGATCGTGCTCTGCGCCGGACGCACCTTGACGCCCTTGAGGTCGCTCGGCACCACGATCTTCTTCTTGCCGTGGAACGCGCCGGGATCGTGGATGAAGGCGAAGCACAGCTTGGTGTCCTTCATCTCCTTGTCCGCATACTTGTGGTACCATTCGTTGAGCGCCAGCGTGCCCTTCTTGCCGTCCTTGAAGGTGAACGGAAGCTGGCCCGCCGCGATGATCGGGAAGCGGCCGGGCTGATAGCCCGGGTTGACGTAGGTCACGTCGGCGATGCCGTCGCGCGCCATGTCGTAATGATCGAACGCCTTGCCGAGCTGTTCGGACGGGAAGATCGTCATCTTGATCGTGCCGTTCGAGGCCTTCTCGATGTCCTTGGCCCAGGCCTGCGTCGAGGGCACCAGCGGATGCGCCGGCGGCAGCCAGATCGACACTTTCAGGTTGACCGTCTTGTCCTGCGCGACGGCGGGCGTGAAAGCGGGCGTCACGGACGCGGCAAGCAGCAGCGCCAGCAGTGATTTTCTCATCAGCGTCTCTCCCTGTAAGACTTTTTGCGGGCTGTTCGAGCGCCCTTTCCACGTATTGTTATATGGTATAACCATCTTTGCAAGTCCGGGCGCGGCGCCGGAGTGAATTCGCCGCTCATTTCACGGGAGCGCGGGGTGCGGACACAGGTTGCGATTGTCGGAGCCGGACCTGCCGGCCTGTTGCTCGGCCAGTTGCTGCATCATTACGGCATCGACAACGTCATTCTCGAACGCAAGAGCGGCGACTATGTGCTCGGGCGCATTCGCGCCGGGGTTCTGGAACAGGGTACCGTCGATCTGCTCGAGGAAGTCGGCGCCGCGGCGCGGTTGCACCGCGAAGGTTTGGTGCATGACGGAATCGAACTCGCATTCGGCGGCGCGCGTCATCGCATCGACATGAAAGCCGCGACCGGCGGCAAGACCGTCACCATCTACGGCCAGACCGAAGTGACACGCGACCTGATGGATGCGCGCGAAAAGGCCGGCAGAACCACCGTTTACGAAGCCGCCGATGTCACCATTCATGATTTCGACCGCGAGCGTCCGCGCGTGCGTTACGTCAAGGACGGCGTTGCGCACGAACTGGAGTGCGATTTCATCGCCGGTTGCGACGGCTTCCACGGCGTGTGTCGTCCCAGTATTCCGGCCGACGCGCTGAAAACCTTCGAGCGCGTCTATCCGTTCGGGTGGCTTGGTATCCTCTCGGAAACTCCGCCGGTGTCGCCCGAACTGATCTACGCCAACCACGCGCGCGGCTTCGCGTTGTGCTCGATGCGCTCGACCCACCGCAGCCGTTATTATGTCCAGTGCTCGCTCGACGATCACATCGACCAGTGGCCGGACGATCGCTTCTGGGAAGAACTCAAGCATCGCCTCGACGAGGAAGCGGTGGATCATCTCGTCACCGGACCCTCGATCGAAAAAAGCATCGCGCCGCTGCGCTCGTTCGTCGCCGAGCCGATGCGGTTCGGGCGGCTGTTCCTGGCCGGCGACGCCGCGCATATCGTGCCGCCGACCGGCGCCAAGGGCCTCAACCTCGCCACCAGCGATGTACATTACCTGTCGCAGGCGCTGCGCGAATTCTATGCCGACAAATCGCAGGCCGCCCTCGACGATTATTCGCGCCGCGCGCTGGCGCGGGTGTGGAAGGCCGAGCGCTTCTCGTGGTGGATGACCTCGGTGCTCCACCGCTTCCCGGACACCGACGGCTTCAGCGCCCGCATCCAGCTTGCGGAACTGGATTATCTCGTCGCCTCGCAGGCCGCGACCGCGTCGCTGTCGGAGAATTACGTCGGGCTGCCGTTCTAGAACCTGCGGTCTTGCACTGAACCGTCATGCCCAGGCATAGCCGTTCGAAGAACGGCGTCGCTTCCGCTCGCCTATGACCCGGGCATCCACGATTTTATTCAGTGATCCTCGGATAAAGATCGTTCCAATCAGGATTTTCCGCGAGAATCTTCCTCACCTTCCACGTGCGCGGCCAATGCTTGATGTTGTGCTCGCGCTGGATCGCCTCGCGAATGTCATTGAACTGTTCGAAATAGACGAGCAGCTTCAGTCCATGGCGTTTGGTGAAGCCATCGACAAACCCCGATCGATGTTCGTAAATTCGGCGAACGAGATCACTGGTCACGCCGACGTAGAGCGTGCCGTTCGGTCGGTTTGTCAGAATATAGACGAACCCGCCAGCCATGATGCAATTTGCAAGACGTGGATGGCCGGGACAAGCCCGGCCATGACAGAAACAAATATCTCGGCTCGTCATGGCCGGATTTAGTCCGGCCATCCACGTCCTTTCTTCCCTCTCGCCATAGCTCGTCGAAGACGAGTGTGAGCGCACTTCTTTGGCAGAAACACCCCCGTTTCAAACTGCAGCGCCCGCCTCGTTTCAAACGCCACCGCTTTCGCAGCGCCGCTACAATCACGGTCATGCACCGCGGCTCACATCGCCGCGGCCCTTCTCATCCAGCGAGGACGCCATGACCCGGTCCACAACGCCCCCGCACGCGGCAATCGACGACGCCGTTCCGCCGGGCTTTGCGCGCCATTTCCGCTCAAGCCCGATGACCGATCCATGGGAGCCGCTTTACTCGAAGACAACACCGCAGGCGGTGATCATCGGGCTGCGTCTTTCCCCGCCGCACACCAACTCGCGCGGCCTCGTGCATGGCGGATTGATCACCACGCTCGCCGACAACGCCATGGGGCTGAGCTGCGCGGCGCAGATGAGCGAACCGCAGCGGCTGGTGACGGTGAATCTCGGCATCGACTTTCTCGGCTCCGCCAATATCGGCCAGTGGCTCGCGGTGGAAACGAATTTCGTCAGGCTCGGCGGCTCGCTCTGCTTCGCGCAATGTCTCGTCACCGCCGACGGCGTGCCGTGCGCGCGGGCCAACGGCACGTTCAAGATCGTACGTGCGAAATCCGGCCAGGCCGCGCAGACCGCCGCGCACGGACAGGCGTCACGCTGAAGAGCGTCACATCACGTTGAATCGCCATTGCTGGGCGAGTTCGACCACCGTATCGACGAAGGTCCTGACCTTGGCCGATAGCAGCCGCGAGGTCGGATAGACCAGATGGATCGGCGACGGCGGCGGTTCGTAATCGGCGAGCAGGATCTGCAGCCGGCCATGGGCGATGGCGTCCGCCGCCTGATAGGCCAGCACCAGCGCGACACCGCCGCCCTGCTCCGCGTGCTGGATCGCCGCGTCGGCGCTGTTGGTGGCGAAGCGCGAGGAGCGCGGCACGCGCACATCCTTGCCGTGATCGACGAACCGCCAGTCCGACAGCGTGCTGGTGCTGGTGAACAGGATCAGGTCGTGGCCGGCGAGATCGAGCGGCGCCTTCGGCACGCCGCGCCGCTTGAGATAATCGGGCGAGGCCACCGTGAGACGGCGCATGTCGCCGATGTGGCGCGCCACCAGCGTCGAATCCGCCAGTTCGCCGACGCGCACCGCGATGTCGATGCCGTCCTCGACGAGATTGACCATGCGGTCGGACAGGCGCAGCTCGGCGCTGACCTCGGGATAACGCTCCAGATACGCCGTGATCAGCGGGCGAACGTGCAGGCGGCCGAACACCAGCGGCGCGGAGACCACAAGGCGGCCGGAGGGCTGGGTGCGTTCGGCGCGGGTCGAGGCTTCGGCCTCCTCGATGTCGGCGAGGATGCGGCGCGCCCGTTCGAGATAACGCGTGCCGACGTCAGTCAGCGTCACCGAGCGTGTGGTCCGCTGCAGCAGCCGCGCGCCGACCTTGTCCTCCAGCGCCGCGACCATGCGCGTCACCGCCGAGGTCGACAGCCCGAGCTTGCGCGCGGCGGGCGCGAACCCCTGCTGGTCCGCCACCGCGACGAAGACGTTCATGGCATCGATGCGATCCATGGCACCATTTCATATTCTGCAACAATATAGTGTCAATCATCATAATTACCCTGGCTTCGGCCAGCATCCATATTGACAGCCATCACGCTACGATCCCATCGGCGCTGCGCCTCGCGCCGCCGAACACGAGACCTGTCATGTCCGATACAGCTGCTTTTTCCGGTGACGTCTATTCCAGCGATGTCGGCTTCACGCCGGCCGTGAAGGCGATCCAGTCCCGCAAGGGTTCGCGCGAGGCCTATGCCCGCGTCGAGGAGCGCGGCGGCTGGCGCACCGAGATCGACGACGATCTTGCCGCCTTCATCGGCGAGCAGACCAGTTTCTTCCTCGCCACCGCCAGCGCGGCGGGGCAGCCCTATATCCAGCATCGCGGCGGACCGGCCGGCTTCATCAGGATTCTCGACAAGACCACGCTGGCGTTCGCGGATTTCGCCGGCAACCGGCAGTACATCACCCAGGGCAATCTCAGCGAGAACCCGAAAGCCTATATTTTCCTGATCGATTACGTGCATCGCCGCCGCATCAAGATCTGGGGCGAAGCCAAGGTGATCGAGGACGATCCGGCGCTGGTCGCCTCACTGATGCCGCGCGGCTACAGGGCGCGCCCGGAACAGGCGATCCTGTTCACGGTCAAGGCGTGGGACATGAACTGCCCGCAGCACATTCCGCAAAAGCTCGACGTCGCCGACGTGTCCGCCGTGATCAACGCGCGCGATCAGCGCATCGCCGAACTCGAGGCGGAAGTGGTGGAACTCAAGAAACTGCTGGCGACAACGTGATCCCCGCGCGCCGGCCGGTGCAGGCGCTCTTGAACCCGGCACGCGATCTGTTAGGCCTGCGGCGTGACCACAGGCGCATCCGAGACCACCGATCTTCACAACCCGTGCCAGTCCTGCGGCGCGTGCTGCGCCTATTCGCGCAACTGGCCGCGCTTCTCGACCGAGGACGACGCCGCGCTCGATCTCATCCCGGAACAATTCGTCAACGAGCGGCAATCCGGCATGAAGTGCGACGGCGACCGCTGCTGCGCCCTGAGCGGAAAGATCGGCGAGGCGACGGCGTGCGGAATCTACGAGGTCAGGCCGGATGTCTGCCGCGCGTGCATGCCGGGCGATCCCGAATGCACACTGGCGCGGCGGCGTTTTGGGCTGGCGGCGCTTATCGTAGCTTAAGACTCAAGGTGATGCATTTTCATCCCTCCCCCTGTGGGAAGGGAAGAAAGCGAGCGATCATCCGGTCACAGACCTGTCATTGCCGGGCATGACGGAGTTCTGGTCTTACGCCGTCACAGGTTCCGGCAGATCGTCATCGAGATCGTCGTCGAGCGCGGCGATCGGCGACAGCGGCGTAGTCGACAGCGTGATCGAACGGCGGCCGGACGAGGACGCTGCCTGCGGGGCTTCGCGCGACATCGCGAACAGCGTCGAGCCGGCGATGCCGCCCTGCTCGACCAGATCGCGCTCCGAGCAGGTCGCGGCGATGGCAAGACTCATCGAATGAAGATGGGCGCGGCGATAGCAGTACAGCGCCAGCATCGCCCGCACGTCTCCCGAGACTGATTCCACCAGCATCGGCAGGCCGTGTTCGCTCGCCCGGTACAGGCTTCCGAGCATCTCATCACCAACCGGGCACGCATCGCTATCGACGGCAGAATGGCTTGACCACATGGGCATCACTCCGTTTCAGGAAAGATGCGATGCAATTTCCTAACGGCCAGTTAACCACGCGTCCCGTTGTCCACAGCCGTTTACGGAACGGTGAGAAACGATGGAACCGGGCGATGCTGCGGTGATTCGGTTTTTGTCGGACGCGTTTTCCTGACGCGAACCGCTGGCACCCTCGGGTCGATGCCCGAGGGTGCTTCGCCTGAAAACGCTACGAATCGTCACTCGCCGACGAACGTCACCGTGTCGCCGATGGTGGCGCGGCTGGTGCGATAGCTGTTCACGAGGTGCTCCTCGTCGGCGTAGCCGAACGAAATGCCGCACACCATCCGCCGGTCGTCGCCAAAGCCGAAATGCTTGCGCGCCAGATCGGGATAGCCGGCAAGCGCCGCCTGCGGCACGGTCGCAACTCCGAGCGCCTGCGCCGCCAGCATGAAGGTGCTGACGAAGCCGCCGCAATCGACCGCCCCATAGATGCCCAGCGCTTCATCGGTGGTGATGAGCGCGACATGCGGCGCGCCGAAGAATCGGAAGTTCTCCAGCATCTGTTTGGCGTAGCCGGCCTTGTCGCCGCGCGGAATGCCGAGCGTGTTGTAGAGCAGGAAGCCGCTTTCGCGCCGCCGCTCGAGATAGACACCGCGATATTCGCGCGGGACCGGGAAGTCCGGCGCGGCCGGCGTCCCCGCGCTCGCGGCCTTGTAGACATCGGCGCTGAAATCCTGCGCCGCCTGCCCGCTGGCGATGGTCAGTTGCCAGGGCTGGCTGTTGCACCACGACGCCGTGCGCTGCGCGGCGGTGAGGATGCGGTCGATGGTGCCGCGCGGCACCGGATCGGGCCTGAACGCCCGGCACGAATAGCGGGACGCCAGCAGGGTTTCGAGAACGTCAATCGGCTCGGCGCCGCCATTCGTCTTGGTCATGGTCAACTTTCAAAGTGCAATCGCGCGGCCTCAGCGGCCGCGCGTCGGGATTTCGTTGAACGGCACATCCTTGTCGACGCGGATATCGCCCGGCAGGCCGAGCACACGTTCGGCGATGATGTTGCGCAGGATTTCGTCGGTGCCGCCCGCAATGCGGTCCGACGGAGAGCGCAGCAGGATCGCCTGGAACTGGCCCGCCGCCGCGACGCTGTCGGCGTCGGTCAACATGCCGGCCGCGCCCTGCAGATCCATCGCGTAGGTTGCGATGTCCTGCAGCATGGTGCCCGCCACCAGCTTGCCGATGGAGTTCTCCGGTCCCGGCCGCTGGCCGCGCGACAGCGCCGAGATCGAACGATAGCTGGTGTATTTCAGCCCGCTCGCCTTCACTGCCCACTGGGCGAGCTTCGAGCGAACGTTCTTGTCGTCGATGGCAAGACCATCCTCGAGCATCAGGTTGCTGCAGAACGCGAACAGTTCGGGGAAGCCGGTCGCCTGCCGGAAGCCGATCGACATGCGCTCGTTCATCAGCGTGGTGAGCGACACGTTCCAGCCGTCATTGACCTTGCCGAGCCGCTGCGAGTCCGGGATCTTCACGTCGGTGAAGTAGACCTCGTTGAACTCCGACTGGCCGTTGGCCTGCTTGATCGGCTTCACCACCACGCCGGGCGCCTTCATGTCCAGCCAGAACATGGTGAGGCCCTTGTGCTTGGGCTGGGTCGGATCGGTGCGGGTGATGACGATGCCGTAGTCCGAGAAATGCGCGCCGGTGGTCCACACCTTCTGGCCGTTGATGATCCAGTCGTCGCCCTTCTTCTCGGCGCGGGTGCGCAGGCCGGCGACGTCCGAGCCCGCCGCGGGTTCGGAGAACAACTGGCACCACACATGCTCGCCGGAGGCGAGCGGCGGCAGATACTTCGCCTTGTGCTCGTCGCTGCCGAACGCCATCAGCGTCGGGCCGCACATGCCCTGCCCGATCAGGAACGCGCCTTCGAGCTTGCCGTAGACGCCTTCTTCCTGCTGCCAGATCACGCGCTCGATCGGCGACGCGCCGCGGCCGCCATATTCCTTCGGCCAGTGCAGACAGGCCCAGCCGGCCTCGGCCTTCTTTTTCTGCCAGGCCTTGGAGACCTCGAGAATGTCGTGGTTGCGCAGCCGGATGCGGCCGACCGTCGGCTGCGACAGTTCCTCGTGCAGTTCCTTCGGCGCGTTGGCTTCGATCCAGGCCCGGGCCTCGGCACGGAACGCGGCTTCCTGCGGTGTATCGTCGAAATTCATGGCGTTGTCCTTTCCGTGTCAGGCGACGGCATTGCGGGCGCGCATCCGGTCGATCAACTGGTTCTCCCAGTAGGTCTGGCTTCCGAGTGCGAGCGCCTGCGCATTGGCGCGGCGATAATAAAGATGACAGTCGAATTCCCAGGTGAAGCCCATGCCGCCGTGAACCTGGATGTTGTTCTTGGCGCAATGCTGGAACGCCTGCGTCGCGCTGATGCGCGCGGTGGCGGCGGCTTCCGGCAGTTCGGGCGCGTTGGTCGAGAGCGCCCACGCCCCGTAGTAGCAGTTCGAACGCGCCAGCGTCGCCGCCACATACATGTCGGCGAGGATGTGCTTCACCGCCTGGAACGATCCGATCGGACGGCCGAAGGCGATGCGGTCCAGCGCATAGTCGCGGCCCATTTCCAGCGCGCGGTCGGCGCCGCCGACCTGCTCGAACCCCGTCAGCACCGCGGCGCGGTCGAGCACGCGGGTGAGGATGCTCCAGCCCTCGGTCGCGGGGCCGAGCGGCTCGGCCTTGCACTTGTCGAACACAATCTCGGCCTGGTTATGCGACTGGTCGAGGTTGTGCAGCGTGCGGCGAGTGACGCCGTCGCCCTTGAGATCGACGATGAACAGCGAGATGTCGGTTTCGCGCCCGCTGCTGCCGGTGCGCGCGGCCACCACGGCGAAATCCGCGATCGCCCCGTCCGCCACCGGCGACTTGGTGCCGCTCAGCGCACCGTTCGTCACCGCCGCCTTGATCGCCTTGGGCGAGGGATTGCCCTTGCCCTCGAACAGCGCCAGCGTGCCGATCGCCTCTCCCGACGCAATCGCGGGCAGCCATTTCTTTTTCTGCGCGTCGCTGCCGGCGATCATGATCGCTTCGGCGGCGAGATAGATGGTCGAGGAAAACGGCACCGGCGCCAGCACGCGGCCGAGTTCCTCGGCGATCACGCACAGTTCGAGATGGCCCGCGCCCGCGCCCCCGAACTCCTCCGGAATCGCAACGCCGAGGAAGCCCATCTCGGCGAGACCCTTCCACAATCCGGCATCGTAGGGCGCACCGCCTTCGAGCACCGCGCGCACCGCCTTCGGCGGGCATCGCTCGGTGAGGAAGCGCCGCGCCTGATCGCGCAATTGTTTCTGGTCGTCGGAGAAATCGAAGTTCATGCCGGTGGCCTTTCTATAACGTAGGTCTGATCCATCAGGTCCTCATCGTGCCCCGGATGCTGCGCAGCGCATAAGCGGTGCGCTGCTGATCCGGGGCCGTTCCACACTCCGCGCTCGGTACGGTCCCGGTTCTGCGAAGCAATGCTGACGCATTGCATCGCGCCCGGGACACGGGAGACCCTCGCAACCCTCTCATCACAACACGATCACGTCGCCGTCGGGCGACGCCGCGTAAAGGCGATCCACCAGAGCCTTGCGGCGCTCCAGCCCGGCGCTCTGGTTGATGTAACCCTTGTCGGTCAGTTCGCCGCCGTCGATCGAGGGCGGCTCGCTCATCAGCATCGCCCGCGCGATGCGCAGGCTGCTCGAGGTGCCCGCCTCGGCGTTGTGCGCGCGCAGGCCCTCGCGCAGCCGCGCGACGATCGCCGGGTGTTTCGCGACATCCGCGAACGTCGCCTGCGGATCGTTGATCGCAAGCCGGCAGGCATCGAGGTTCGGCCACACCAGCAGACCGACATAGTCGCGGTCATGTCCGGTGACCAATGCATCCTGAACCACCGGCGAGGCCGCCGCGATGGCCGCGACCCGCAACGATCCGACCTGCACGAAGGTGCCGGTGGTGAGCTTGAAGTCCTCGGCGACGCGGCCGGAAAAAATCAGACCCTGCGACGGATCGTCGGGATCGACGAACACGCCGGCATCGCCGATCTTGTAAAAACCTTCATCGTCGAATGCAGCGCGAGTGAGTTCCGGCTGCGCATAATAGCCCGGCATCACGTTGATGCCGCGCAGGCGCAGTTCGTATTTCGGGCCGAACGGCACCAGCTTGAGTTCGACGCCGGGAAACGGCAGGCCGATCAGGCCGACGCGCTCGGTGTCCCAATAGGTGCCGGTCGAGGTCGGCGCGGTCTCGGTCGAACCCCAGCCGGTGTAGAACACGATGCGCTCGCCGGTGGTGCGCACCGCCAACGCCTGGATCCGGTCATAGAGATCGTCCGGCAGCCGCGCGCCGCCATAGGCGACGAGGCCGAGATTCTTGAAGAAGCCGCGGCACAATTCGTCGTCCTTCTCCATCACCGCCGCCAGCGCGGCATAGCCGGCCGGAACGTTGGCGTAATAGGTCGGCGACACCTCGCGCAGATTGCGCAACGTTTCCTCGAACTGGCCCGGCACCGGGCGGCCATCGTCGATATAAAGAGTGCCGCCCTCGATCAGCGCCGGATTGAACAGCGCGTTGCCGCCCATGGTATGATTCCACGGCATCCAGTCGAGAAACACCGGCGACGGACCATCGGGATCGCGCGGGCGCACCTGCATCATCATCGCGGCGTTGGCGCACATCATGCGCTGGGTGTTCATCACCGCTTTCGGCATGCCGGTCGAGCCCGAGGTGAACAGCAATTTGCCGACCGTATCGGGCGCGATCTGGGCGATCGATTCCTCGACCGCGGAGGTCACCGGCGTCGCCGCGAGATCGGCGTAGGCGAGACTTTCGATTCCGTCCGCGGCACGATCGACATGAATCACGGTGATGCCGGCGAGATCGAGAGCGGCGAGCGCCTTGCCGAACTGCGCGCCGTCCTGCACCATCACCGCCGCCGGCTTGATCAGGTCGAACACATATTTGAGCTTGGCGTGGTCCTGGCTCATCAGCGAATAGGCCGGCGACAGCGGGGCCACCGGAATCCGCGCCTGCATCGCAGCCTGCGTCATCAGCGCGTGCTCGATGGAGTTGCCGCTGAGAATCACCAGCGGGCGTTTCGGCGGCAGATCGAGATCGAGCAGGCCTTGCGTCAGCGCATCGACGGTTTGTTTCGCTTCGCCATAGGACACCTTGCGCCATTGGCGATCCGCGCCCTTGCGTTGCGCGAGCCAGACGTGGTCGGGCTTCTGCCGCGCCCAGCGCGCCAGCGCCGCGGGAATGTGGCGCTCGAAGTCCATCAGCGGAATGCGCGACTTCAGGACGATGACGCCGTCGTCGCGCCGCTCCACCGCGATGTCGCGCGCAAGCCAGTTGACCTTGCGGAACGGGGCCTTCGTCGATGACGGTGTGACAATCGCGTCCATGCATTTCCTCCCGTGGCGTCCGGCGCGCGCTTCTTGCGGCGTCGCTGCCGGACCCAGGTTGTGTGGCGTTAGCGCGGCGCCATGCGGATCGCGCCGTCGAGACGGATGGTTTCGCCGTTGAGCATCGGGTTCTCGACGATCGAGACCGCGAGCTGGGCGTATTCCTTCGGATCGCCGAGGCGCGCCGGATGCGGCACCTGCTTGCCGAGGCTTTCGCGCGCCTCTTCCGACAGGCCCATCAGCAGCGGCGTCAGGAACAGGCCGGGCGCAATCGTCATGACGCGGATGTTGAGCGAGGCAAGATCGCGCGCCACCGGCAAAGTGAGGCCGACGATGCCGCCCTTCGACGCCGAATAGGCCGCCTGGCCGATCTGGCCGTCGAACGCGGCCACGCTCGCGGTGTTGATGCACACGCCGCGCTCCTCGCCGATGGGCGCCGCGGTCTGCATGCGCTCGGCGACGAGACGGATGCAGTTGAACGAGCCGATCAGGTTGACCTTGATGATGCGGGTGAAGTGATCGAGCGGATAGGCGCCGTTCTTGCTCACGGTCTTCACCGCGCCGCCGATGCCGGCGCAGTTCACCAGCACGCGGATCACGCCGTGCGCGGCTTCCGCCTTCTCGATGGCGGCCTTGACCGGCGCTTCCTCGGACACGTCGCCGACCAGCGCGAGACCGCCGATCTCGGCGGCGACCTTTTCCGCGCCTTCCTTGTTCATGTCGATCACCGCGACCTTGGCGCCCTTGGCCGCCATGGCGCGCGCGGTGGCGGCGCCGAGGCCCGAGCCGCCGCCGGTGACGAGAACGGAAACATCCTTGAGTTGCATGTGCAGTCTTCCTGTTTGCTATGCGAGTTTAAGGGACGGAGTGTTCGACCACTGCCGGACGAGTTCGGCAGCATCAACGGGTTCGACGGCGGCGGTGCCCTGAATCGCCGACGGCGTGCGCGAAAAGCGTGGCGCCGGCGCCGGCTGCACGTAGCCGTCATGGGTCACGAAGGTCTGGCGCGCCGCGAGATGCGGATGCGACGGCGCCTCGAACAGGCCGACCACGGCGGCGGCGCAGGCGTCGGTGCCCTCCAGCAGCGTCGCCCATTCGTCGCGCGTCTTTCTCTTGAAGATGTCGGTCATCCGCTCCTGCAGCGCCGGCCAGTCGCCGCGCGACAGATGCTTGTCGAACGCCGCATCGTGCAGCCCGGCGCGCTCGCGCAGCTCGGCATAGAACTGCGGCTCGATCGCGCCGATCGCCATGTAGCCGCCGTCCTTGCACTGATAGGTGCGATAAAAATGCGCGCCGCCGTCGAGCATGTTGGTGCGCGGCTGGTCGGTCCAGCGTCCCATTGCCTGCAAAGCATGGAACATGGTGAGCATGGACGAGACGCCGTCGCACATCGCGGCGTCGACCACCTGCCCCTTGCCGGAGCTGCGCGCATCGGTCAGCGCGGCGAGCACGCCGACCACGAGAAACAGCGCGCCGCCGCCATAGTCCCCGACGAGGTTGAGCGGCGACACCGGATCGCCGTGCGGCGAGCGAAACGAATCCAGCGCGCCGGTGATCGCGATGTAGTTGATGTCATGACCGGCAGCCTGCGCCAGCGGGCCTTCCTGGCCCCAGCCGGTCATGCGGCCATAGACCAGCCGCGGATTGCGCTTGAGCGCCTCGTCCGGCCCGAGCCCGAGCCGCTCCATCACCTTGGGGCGAAAGCCTTCGATCAGGATGTCGGCGGCGCCGATCAGGTCGAGCGCCTGCGCCACGTGATCGGGATTCTTGAGATCGAGCTCGACAACCCTGCGGCCGCGCGCGACGAAATTGCGCACGTCCTGCTTGCCCTTGCCGGGCCGCGCGATGGTGACGACGTCCGCGCCCATGTCGGACAGCAGCATCGCGGCGTACGGCCCGGGGCCGATGCCGGCGAATTCCACGACGCGCACGCCGCGCAGCGGTCCCGTCGCCTGGTTTGCTCCTGTCATGCGCTTCTCCCGAATGCGTTCGTTGATCTTGTTGTTATTGTCGTTGGTCGCTTGTCGTTTTTTATGGCGGCTTTTACGGCCGCGCTATGGCCGCCCTTTCACAGTCGCTGTCTTTCGCGCGGCCTTGATCGCGGTGACCTTCGGCCGGGCGGCGGAGGCCTTGCCCTGCGCGGCATTCTCGCCGGACGGCCTGAGGCCGCCAAGGGTCATCTCGATCATATGTGCAATGTAACGGCGGCGGATGTCGTCGGTGACCGGGCCGATTCCGGCCGCATCCGAAATCGACCGGCGGCGATAGAACAGATGATCGCAGGCGCCGACGAGGCCGATATAGAACATCACCGGGTCCACCTTGCGGAATTCGCCGGCGGCAACGCCTTCCTCGAGAATGCGGCGCTGCAGATCGAGCAGCGGCTTGACGAAGAAGTTCACCACCTCGCGGCTGGTTTCCGGCACGCTGTCGTTGAGCAGGAAATGAATCAGCCGGTTCATGTAGGGGAAGCGGTAATAGGCGTTGATGATGCCCGCGATATGCAGGCGCATCTTTTCGGTCGGCGAAATCGGCTGGTCGACCAGAAAGTCGAGATTGACGATCTCGGCGCGGGCGTCGCGCGCCAGCAGGGCGAGCAGCAGCCCCTCCTTGTTGCCGAAATGATATTTCACCAGCGCGGCATTGATGCCCGAGCGCTGGGCAATATCGCTCAGCGAAATATCGACCGAGTTTTTCTCGGTCATGAGGTCGCCCGCCGCAACCAGAAGTTTTGCAGCGGTCGGATTCATCGGCGCCTCGTCCGCGGGCGGCGGCGGCAGGCGCGAGGGTTTCGATGACGGCTTTGGGGCCATGGCAGTTCCACGTGATCCGGCGCGCAGCTAAGCCGATGATCACCTCCGGCTCAAGAGTTAATTGACCGATTGACTAAATCCGGCGTCGCTCCTTTAATCCCCGCCGACGGACAAGAACATCCCGAGGGAGAACGCACATGGCCGAAGCCTATATCGTCGCCGCAGCACGCACCGCCGGAGGCCGCAAGGGCGGACGCCTCGCCGGCTGGCATCCGGTGGACCTCGCCGCGTCGGTGATCGACGCGCTGGTCGATCGCTCGCAGGTCGATCCCGGCCAGATCGAGGACGTCATCATGGGCTGCGTGATGCAGACCGGCGAACAGTCCAACAATGTCGCGCGCAACGCGGTGATGGCCTCGAAGCTTCCGGAGCATGTGCCCGGCACCTCGATCGACCGTCAATGCGGCTCGTCGCAGCAGGCGCTGCATTTCGCCGCGCAGGCGGTGATGTCGGGAACGCAGGACATCGTGATCGCCGCCGGCGTCGAAGGCATGACGCGGGTGCCGATGGGCCTCGCCTCGTCGCTGCCCGCCAAGAACGGCTTCGGCCATTACAAGAGCCCGAAGCTGGAGCAGGAATATCCCGGCATCCAGTTCAGCCAGTTCACCGGCGCCGAAATGATGTCGAAGAAGTACGGGCTGACCAAGGACCAGCTCGACGAATATGCATTCGAGAGCCACCAGCGCGCGATCGCCGCCACGCAATCGGGCGCGTTCAGGGATGAGATCGTTCCGCTCACCATCACCCGCGATGACGGCTCGACCGACACCCATCACATCGACGAAGGCATTCGTTTCGACGCCACGCTCGACGGCATCAAGAGCGTGAAGCTGCTGCAGGACGGCGGCAGCATCACCGCCGCCAACGCCAGCCAGATCTGCGACGGCGCATCCGGCGTGCTGGTGGTCAACGAGAAGGGTCTCAAGTCCCTCGGCGTCGCGCCGATGGCCCGCATCCATCATCTGACCGTGATGGGCGGCGATCCGGTGATCATGCTCGAAGCGCCGCTGCCCGCCACCCATCGCGCGCTCAAGAAGGCCGGCATGTCGATCGACGACATCGACCTGTTCGAGGTCAACGAAGCCTTCGCGCCGGTGCCGCTCGCCTGGCTCAAGGACACCGGCGGCGATCCGGCCCGCCTCAATGTCAACGGCGGCGCCATCGCGCTCGGCCATCCGCTCGGCGGCTCCGGCACCAAGCTGATGACCACGCTGCTCCATGCGCTGAAAGCACACAACAAGCGCTATGGTCTGCAGACCATGTGCGAGGGCGGCGGCATGGCCAACGTCACCATCGTCGAACGGCTCTGACGACACATCGGGCGGCCTGCTGAACCAGCGGCCGCCCGAATTCTTTTTAGCCTCCAATCAATTTCACAGAGCCCCTATGACTCATCCTTCGCTTCACGCCCGCACTTCGCCCGAGAAGATCGCCTACCGGATGGCGAAATCCGGCGACACCCTCAGCTACGGCAAGCTCGACCAGCGCTCCAATCAGGGCGCGCACCTGTTGCGCAAGCTTGGCGTGAACACCGGCGACCACATCGCGCTGCTGATGGAGAACTCGCTCGCCTTCATGGAAATCTGCTGGGCGGCGCAGCGCAGCGGCATCTACTACACCGCGATCAGCCGCTATCTCACCGCCGACGAAATCGCCTACATCGTCAAGGACTGCGGCGCCAAGGTGATGATCACCTCGGCGAAATGCGCCGACGTCATCGCTCCGCTGGCCGCCAAGGGAGATGCGTCGCCCATCTTCTTCATGACCGGACAGCCGCGTCCCGGCTTCCGCTCGTGGGACGACGAGGTCGCCGCGCAGCCGGCCACGCCGATCGCCGATGAATCCGCCGGCTACGACATGCTCTATTCATCGGGCACCACGGGACGCCCCAAGGGCATCAAGCGCACCGTGACCGAGCCATCGATCCTCGCGCCCAATCCGTTCCTGCGGCTGCTGTGCGAGAAGATGTGCGGCATCTCGGCGGACAGCGTCTACCTGTCGCCGGCGCCGCTCTATCATGCAGCTCCGCTGCGCTTCAACATGATGGTCGGCGTGCTCGGCGGCACCTCGGTGATCATGGAGAACTTCGACGCCGAAGAGTATCTGCGCCTCGTCGAGCGCCACCGCGTCACCCATTCGCAGCTCGTGCCCACCATGTTCGTGCGCATGCTGAAACTCGCGGACGACGTGCGCGGCCGCTACGACATCTCGACGCTGAAAGGCGCGGTTCACGCCGCTGCGCCCTGCCCGCCCGACGTCAAAGCCAGGATGATCGAGTGGTGGGGACCGATCCTGATCGAGTATTACGCCGGCTCGGAAGGCAACGGCGTCACCGTGTCGAACTCGCAGGAATGGCTGAGCCATCGCGGCACAGTCGGCAAGGCCGTGGTCGGCAAGATCAGGATTCTCGACGAGAGCGACAACGAACTGCCCGCGGGCGAGATCGGCACGGTGTATTTCGCCGACGCGCCGGCGTTCGCCTATCACAACGATCCCGACAAGACCAAGCGCGCCTTCAACGACAAGGGCTGGTCGACGCTCGGCGACGTCGGCTATGTCGACGACGAGGGCTATCTCTATCTCACCGACCGCAAGTCCTACATGATCATTTCCGGCGGCGTGAACATCTACCCGCAGGAAACCGAGGATGTGTTGATCACGCATCCGGCGGTGGCGGACGTCGCCGTGTTCGGCGTGCCCAACGAGGAAATGGGCGAGGAAGTGAAAGCCGTGGTGCAGCCGCATGACATGGCGATGGCCGGCAAGCAGCTGGAGGCCGACCTCATCGTGTTCTGCCGCCAGCATCTGTCTCCGATCAAATGCCCGAAGAGCGTGGACTTCGAGGCCGAGCTGCCGCGCACGCCGACCGGCAAGCTGGTCAAGCGCCATCTGCGCGATCGCTACTGGCCGAAGAAGGGATGAACCGTTCTCCTTCCCCACTTCCCCCGGGGGAGAGGGAGAGCAAAGAAGGTAACTCGCGGCGGCGTCATCCCTCCCCCTTGTGGGGAGGGTGGCGCATTGAGAGCGAAGCGAGCAATGCGTCGGGTGGGGGTTGGAGGTCAAGCAACCGGAAGCGCGACGTGCCGCTCACCCCCACCCCGGCTCGCGCTGCTCGCCGACCCTCCCCACAAGGGGGAGGGAGTTAAACACGCAACTCAATCCCCGCCCTATTGGTGGCTTCCTCCCTTGTGATCGTCGCGCGTTTCCGCACAATGCCGCGGCGGGATTATCCCTCCCCTTGATGGGGAGGGTGGCCGACCGCAGGTCGGCCGGGTGGGGTGAGCGGCAAATCCAATGGCCAATGAGAGCGCGCGCAAGCTCCGGAAGCAACTTACGCCACAGGAAGTCAAACTGTGGAACAAACTGCGCTCGTTAAAGCAATTCGGCCATCACTTCCGCAGGCAGGCGCCCGTTGGCGATTACATCGTTGACTTCGCCTGCTTCCACCAGCGCCTCGTAATCGAGGTGGATGGCGGACAGCATGGCCTGCCGACTCACATTCGGCGCGACGCTAAACGTGATGCATTCCTGGTAGAGCAAGGTTTTCGCGTGCTCAGATTCTGGAATTCCGAATTGATCGGAATCTGGAGGGCGTCACGGAGACGATTATTGCGGAGTTGAAGACCCCCACCCCGACCGGCTGACGCCGGTCGACCCTCCCCACAAGGGGGAGGGATAAGATCGCGCAGCGTTCTGCGCGACTGCACGCCATTCACGAATGATTGGTAACAAACGGTGGCGAGCTACGCATCGCGATCGCATTCATCGTCCCTTCCCCTTGTGGGGAGGAATAACCAGCGCAGCGTTGCCCGCCCCCTCAACTCTCGTTGAGCCAGCGCGCCAGCGGCATCACGTCGGGCACCTGGGCGTATTTGGTCGGCCACATATCGACCACCCATTTCACGCCGGTCGTGGTGTCGCGGATCACCGCGGTGTTGTGCGGCAACTGCATCTTGAACGGGTTGCCGCGATAGCGCGGATTGTCCACGGTGTGATGCTTCAGCAACCCCCATTCGCGCAGCACCAGCAGAAGACTCGCCGCGTTGCGCGTGGTGTCGAAGCAATCGAAATTGGTGGCGTCGGAGCCGGCGCGGATGTCGGCATTGGCGACGCGCTTGTCGGTGCCGATCATCGGCCCGACCCGGCGATCGAACCACACCACCGCCTTCTGGATCGCCACACGCTCGGCCGCGGCCGAGGCGCGGCCCGACGCGAGAATATTGGTCAACGTGCGGCGGTCGGCGGCGGAGAAATCCAGCATCGCGCGGCGGCGGCAGCCGAAGCCGTAGCACACCGTCATCTGGTGCGCGTTCGGCGGATTGATCGACACCGACGTAAAGAGCTGGCCCTGCTCGGGTGTGAGGTCCATCGCGGCGGCGAGCGGCGCGCCGCTCATGGCAGCCACGACGACGCTCGGCGCAACAAGCGCCGCGATGCGGGAAACGATTCGAGACACGCGATCACCCTGCCCGTTGAACACGCAGGCGAGTATGGCGAATTCCGCGCGACCAACAAGACTTGACGTCGCCGCGATGCGCGCGCCTGTGAGTTCCGTCACACCGGCAACGGCGCGTCGCGCTTGACCTCTTCCATCACCGCGTAGGTGCGGGTTTCGCGCACGCCGGGAAACGCCAGCAGTGTTTCGCCGAGAAAGCGCCGATACGCCGTCATGTCGGCGACGCGGGTTTTCACCAGATAATCGAATCCGCCCGCCACCATGTGGCACTCGAGCACTTCCGGCGCGCGGCGCACCGCCTCCGCAAACCGCTCGAACACATCGGGCGTGGTCTTGTCGAGCAGCACCTCGACAAACACCAGAAGACCGAAGCCGAGACGATGCGGATTGAGCCGCGCGCCATAGCCCTCGACGAAGCCGTCGCGCTGCAGCCGTTTCAGTCGCTCGCCGATCGAGGTCGGCGACAGGCCGATGCGCTCCGCCAGTTCGACATTGGCGATGCGCCCGTCGCTTTGCAGCGTCGCGAGGATTTTTCGGTCGATTTTGTCGATTTCGCTCATTTGTACGGACAATAACGCAAACTTCCGCATTTTATAAAGCAGAACTGCGAATTTGTCTATCGAACTGCGGAAGGGGTCAAAGTTAGAATCCGGGCATATTTAATGAGGATGTCCATGCTCAGCCCCGATCCGCCGCTGCCCGCCTTTGCCGCGCCCTACGCGCCCGATGACGCCGCCCTCGCCGGCCCCCTGCTTGCGCAGGCCTCGCTCAACCCGAACGCCGATGCGCGGATCGACGCGATGGCGGCGCGGCTGGTCCATGCGATCCGCGAATCCAGCGGCAGCGTCAGCGGCGTCGAGGACATGCTGCGCGAGTTCTCGCTCTCGACCAAAGAAGGCCTCGCGCTGATGGTGCTGGCCGAAGCGCTGCTGCGTGTGCCGGATGCCGCGACCGCCGACCAGTTCATCGAGGACAAGCTCGGCCAGGGCGACTTCATCCATCATCGCATCAGGTCCGACGCGTTTCTCGTCAACGCCTCGGCTTGGGCGCTCGGCCTGTCGGCGCGCGTCATCCAGCCGGGCGAGACGCCGCAGGACACGCTCGGCAAACTCGCCAAGCGCATCGGCGCGCCGGCGATCCGCGTCGCCACCCGTCAGGCAATGCGGCTGATGGGCAATCATTTCGTGCTCGGCGAAACCATCGACGCCGCATTGGAGCGCGCAGGCCGCGACCGCGATCACGCCCACCGCTATTCGTTCGACATGCTCGGCGAAGGCGCGCGCACCGCCGCCGACGCACGGCGCTACTTCTCGTCCTACGCCACCGCCATCGACGCCATCGGCCGCGCCGCCGGCAACAGGCCGCTGCCGGATCGCCCCGGCATTTCGGTGAAGCTGTCGGCGCTGCATCCGCGCTATGACGCGCTGAACCGCGATCAGGTGATGGTCGAACTGGTGCCGCGCGTCATCGAACTGGCGCGCAAGGCGAAGTCGTACGACCTCAATTTCACCGTCGATGCCGAGGAAGCCGACCGGCTCGAGCTGTCGCTCGACGTCATCGCCGCCGTGCTGGCGGACTCCTCCCTCGCGGGATGGGCGGGCTTCGGCCTCGCGATCCAGGCCTATCAGAAACGCGCGGCCGACGTGATCGACTATATCGGCGAAATCGCCGCGCGGCTCGATCGCCGCCTGATGGTGCGGCTGGTCAAGGGCGCCTATTGGGACACCGAGATCAAGCGCGCGCAGGAACGCGGCCTCGATAACTATCCGGTGTTCACCCGCAAGGCGATGACCGATCTCAACTACATCGCCTGCGCGCGCAAGCTGCTGGCGCTGCGCCCGCGACTCTATCCGCAATTCGCCACCCACAACGCGCTGTCGGTGGCGACCGTGATCGATCTTGCGGGCACGAGCGGCGGCTATGAACTGCAGCGCCTGCACGGCATGGGCGATGCGCTCTACGCCAAACTGGCCGAGGATCGCCCGGCGCTGGCGTGCCGCACCTATGCGCCGGTGGGCAGCCACCGCGACCTGCTCGCCTATCTCGTGCGCCGCCTGCTGGAGAACGGCGCGAACTCGTCGTTCGTCGCGCAGGCCGCCGACGATTCTGTTCCGGTCAAGGCGCTGCTGCGGCGGCCGGAAGCAGAGATTGGAACGGCCGAGCAGGCCGCCAATCCGCATTTGCCGACGCCGCCCGACCTTTATCTGCCGCGCAAGAACTCGCACGGCATCGAATTCGGCGATCGCGCCGCGCTCGGCCAGTTGCTCGATGCGGTCGCGGACGAGCGCAGGCAACTGAGGCTCGCGCCGGCGCCCGAGACCACAGCGGCGCAGATCGACGATCTCGTCGCGAGCGCCCGCGCCGCGTTTCGCGCATGGAGCGCGCCGCCGGCCTCCACGCGGGCAACGATCCTTGAGAAGGCCGCCGATCTGCTCGAGCATCGCAAGGCGCGCTTTATCGCATTCCTGCAGGACGAAGGCGGCAAGACCATCGACGACGCGGTCTCCGAAGTGCGCGAGGCCATCGACTTCTGCCGCTATTACGCGAGCGAGGGCCGCGCGCAGTTTGCCGACACCGCGCTGCCCGGCCCCACCGGCGAGAGCAACACCCTGCGGCTGCGCGGGCGCGGCACCTTCGCCGCGATCTCGCCGTGGAATTTTCCGCTGGCGATTTTCATGGGCCAGATCGCCGCCGCGCTGATGGCGGGCAATTGCGTCATCGCCAAACCCGCCGAGCAGACGCCGCTGATCGCCGCCGAGGCCGTGCGCCTGCTCCATGAGGTTGGCGTGCCGCCGTCGGTTCTTCAGCTCGCGCAGGGCGACGGCCGCATCGGCGCGGCGCTGGTCGCGCACCGCGACATCGCCGGCGTGGTGTTCACCGGCTCGACGGACGTGGCGCGCGCCATCAACCGCGCGCTTGCCGCCAAGGATGGCCCGATCGTGCCGCTGATCGCCGAGACCGGCGGCATCAATGCGATGATTGTCGATGCCACCGCGCTGCCCGAACAGGTCGCGGACGATGTCGTGACCTCCGCGTTCCGCTCCGCCGGGCAACGCTGCTCGGCGCTGCGGCTCCTGTTCGTGCAGCGCGACGTCGCCGACCGCATGATCGAGATGATTGTCGGCGCCGCGCGCGAACTGCGCATCGGCGATCCGCGCGATCCCTCGACCCATGTCGGCCCGGTGATCGACGCCGAGGCCAAACAGAAACTCGAGGCCCATATCGCGGCCATGACGCGCGAGGCGCGGGTGCATTTCGCCGGCGACGCGCCGCACGAAGGAAATTTCGTCGCTCCGCATGTGTTCGAACTCGACAGCGCCGCACGCCTGACGGACGAAGTGTTCGGCCCGATCCTGCATGTGGTGCGCTATGACGCGTCCGAACTCGATCATGTTCTGCGCGCCATCGAGGCCAGCGGCTACGGCCTGACGCTCGGCATTCATTCGCGCATCGACGAGACGGTCGAGACCGTGACCGCGCGACTGCAGACCGGCAACGTCTACGTCAACCGCAACATGATCGGCGCCGTGGTCGGCGTGCAGCCGTTCGGCGGCTTCGGATTATCGGGGACAGGCCCGAAGGCCGGCGGGCCGCATTATCTCGCCCGCTTCGCCACCGAGCAGACGGTGTCGATCAACACCGCCGCGGCCGGCGGCAACGCCACGCTGATGGCGGGGGGATAGAGGTTTTGTGTCCCGGGCGCGACGCAGCGGACACACGCTGCTTCGCAGACCCGGGACTCTTCCAGATTGGGAGATTGGAGCGGCCCCGGATCAGCAGCGCATCGTTTCACGCTGCGCAGCATCCGGGGCACGCGTCTTCCTGATTGTCATGGCCGGACTTGCTTCGGTGATCTCGATCAGGCGGCACAGGGCATCCCTCAGCGGGACGGCCGGTACATAGGCGAGAGGAAGCTGCGCCCTTCTCCGAACGGCTATACCCGGCTATGACATCCAGTAAACATGCCTTCTCTCATCCTGAGGAGCGCGCTCTTGCGCGCGTCTCGAAGGATGAGGCCAGTATCATCCCCGCCGTGGCCTCATGGTTCGAGACGGCGCGTCGCGCCTTCTCACCATGAGGAGAAGATGTTGCACTCGCAACGACTCCAAACTCCGATCCTGCTTCGGCCTGCGCCGGGAAGACGCGTGGAGAGATCGAGTTTATCTCTCCAGCTCAACAGAAAAACAGACAATCACATCACCAATGGCGCGTCGGGCAGTTCGTTGCGCGATGATGGCGCGGGAAAATGTTCGGCGAGCAGGCGCGACACCGAAGCAATGCCGTTGACCACGCCGGCCTCGAAATGACGATTGCGAAACTCGGCTTCCATGGCGTGGCAGATGTCTTCCCACGCCGCCTTGCGCACCTTCGCATCAATGCCGCGATCGGCGATGATCTCCACCTTGCGGTCGGCCAGCAGCAGATAGATCAGCACGCCGTTGTTGTTCTCGGTGTCCCATATCCGCAGTTGCGAGAAAATATCGAGCGCGCGGGCGCGCGGCGATTGATCGCTGAACAGCGGCGCGCCGTCGAGCGCGCCTTCCACCACGAAGCGCACCTGTCCGCCATGGCCGCGTTCGCTGGCCTTGATCGCCTGTTCGATATTGGCGAGCGCGTTGCGCGGAAACGCCCGGCGAACACGCCAGCGGTTGAGAAGAAGATGTTTGCTGATCCGTTTGATGCCCATCTCTTACCAACTGCCCGAGGCGCCGCCCCCGCCGAAGGAACCGCCGCCGCCGCTGAATCCACCACCACCCGACCCGGAGCGGCCCCAGCCCGACCCGCCGCCGTATCCGCCGCCACCGCGCCCCGTCGATGCGAACGATCCGAACAGCGTGAACACGAACGCGATCAGACCGGCGAAGCCCGCGATAGCAAGGACACCGACAAACAGCCAGACGACAAACGCAACGCCGCCGCCGGTGACGAGAGCCCCAAGGAAGGGCCCGAAGATGGCCCGCAGGATTCCGCCGACCACCAGCGTCATTATAATGATGACCGGGAAAAACTCTCCGATCGCATCCCATGTTCCCTGCGGCATATTCGACCGCTCGGCCGGTGCGGGCAGCGGCTCGCCGTCGATGACGGACATCATGCGGTCAACGCCGGCCTCGATGCCGCCGGCGAAATCGCCGTTGCGGAAACGCGGCGTGATGATCTCGTCGATGATGCGTTTTGTTGTCGCATCGTTGAGCGCGCCTTCGAGGCCGTAACCGACCTCGATGCGTAGCTTGCGATCGTCCTTGGCGACCAGCAGCAGCGCGCCGTCATCGACCTTTTTCCGGCCGAGCTTCCACTGGTCGACCACACGGATGGAATACTGCTCGATGGTTTCCGGTGCCGTGGTCGGCACGATCAGCACCGCGATCTGGCTGCCCTTGCGATCCTCGAACGATTTCAGTTTCTGTTCGAGATCGGCGTCCTGCGCGGCATCGAGCGTGCCGGTCTGATCGACCACGCGGCCGGTGAGCGGCGGCACGGCGACATCCGCCGCCGCGGCAAACGCCCAGCACAGCGTGAGAGCGACAACGATCGCTCTCACAACGGACACCGCGATGGCCGCCCGCCCGCGCACTTACTTCGCGGGCGCAGGCTCGGGCGCTGCTGCCGGAGGATTGGCCGGCTCAGCCGGAGGCGACGGCGGCGACGCCGGTGGAGACGCCGGCGACGGAGCCGCCGCGGGTGGCGTTGCCGGTGCAGGCGCAGGTGCCGAAGGGGCTGTCGAAGGGGTTGCCGCAGGGGGCGCAGGCGGTGGCGGCGTCGGTGCGGCGGGCGGCGGCGGCGGAGCCTGCGCAGCCGGAGCGGGAGCCGGTGCCGGCGCAGGAGCCTTCGGAGCCGGAGGCGGCACGTTGAAATCCACCTTCGGTGCGGTGGAGATCGACTTCTCGTTGTCGACCGTGAAATTGGCCTTCGGCTTGTAGCCGAACACCATGGCGGTCAGGTTGTTCGGGAAGGTGCGGATGCCGACGTTATAATCCTGCACCGCCTTGATGTAGCGATTGCGCGCCACCGTGATGCGGTTCTCGGTGCCTTCGAGCTGCGCCACCAGATCGCGGAACAGCTGGTCCGACTTGAGCTGCGGATAATTCTCGGTCACCACCAGCAATCGCGACAGCGCGCCGGTCAGTTCGCTCTGCGCCTGCTGGAACTTCTGGAACGCCGCCGGATCGTTCAGCACTTCGGGCGTCACCTGCACGCTGCCGACCTTGGCGCGGGCATTGGTCACGCCGAGCAGCACGTCCTTTTCCTGCTGCGCGAATCCCTTCACCGAATTGACGAGGTTGGGCACGAGATCGGCGCGGCGCTGATACTGGTTGACCACCTCGGACCAGCTCGATTTGACGGCTTCGTCGTTCTGCTGAATGGCGTTGTATCCGCAATTGGTCAGGCTCAGCGAAGCCAGCGCGGCAAGGATTGTTAAAAATCGACGCATGGGGGTCTCCGGTCGGTTGGATTCGGGGATCCGCAATCAGAAGGCAGCAGGTTAGCGCTCAACTTTACACGGTCATGACAGGGTTGCGCGGATTTTTTCTGGCCAACGCGCTGCGCTGCATTCACAGTCCGGCTCCCGAACGGACGATACAAGCGACATCAGGGACGACGACATGAACACACCGGCTACCAACGCGGTTTCCATCGACACCGGCACCGACGAACTGCTGTGTTCGGTACAGGATCGCGTCGCCACCATCACGCTGAACCGGCCGCAGGCGCGCAATGCGCTGTCCGACAAGCTCAGCCCGGCGCTGCGCGCCATGATCAAGCGCTGCGGCGAGGACTCCGGCGTCGGCGCGTTGCTGATCACCGGCGCGGGTACCGCCTTCTGCGCCGGCGGCGACGTCAAGGGCATGGGCGCGAACAGCAGCAAGAAGCACATGAGCTTCGATGAGCGCGTGCTCGATCTGCAGCAGCGCCAGCGTGCGCTGACCGGCGCGCTGGTGTCGGTGCGCAAGCCGACCATCGCCGCGCTGCCCGGCGCCGCCGCCGGTGCGGGCCTGTCGATCGCGCTGGCCTGCGACATGCGCATCGCCGCGGAATCGGCCTTCGTCAGCACCGGCTATATGAAGGTCGGCCTCAGCGGCGATTACGGCATCGCCTGGCTGTTGACGCGCCTCGTCGGCACATCGCGGGCGCGCGAACTGATGTTCCTGGCGGACAAGGTTGATGCGAAACGCTGCGAGGCCATCGGCCTCGTCAATCGCGTGGTGCCGGACGATTCCTTGCGGGCCGACGCCTTTGCGCTCGCCAGGACGCTGGCGGAAGGCCCCACCGTGGCGCTGCGCTACATGAAGAACAATCTCGACGAGGCGCTGTCGTTCGACTTCGACACCGCCCTCGACCACGAAGCCGAGCGGCTGGTGCGCGCGGCGGCGACGGACGATCACCGCGAGGCGGTGCAGGCCTTCATCGACAAGCGCAAACCCAACTTCAAGGGAAAATAACGCCGATATCAGATCGGCGCGTTCACCGGCATCGCCTCAATGGCGGCGCGCCTCCAGTTGGCGCACGGAATATCCTGCGGTTCGGTGCGGATGCTTTTCACAAAGCGAACCTGCTGCCAGTCGCCCGGCGTCGTGGTGAAATCGAATCCTGATTTGCGCGCCAGGGCGATCATCGGCGCGTTGCTGCGCAGCGTGTCGCCGATCATCTGCCTTGCGCCGAGCGCGGCCGCCCGGCACGCGAGGTTGGCGATCAGCGCGGTGCCGACGCCCCGCTTCTGCCACGCGTCCCCGATCGACATGCCGAATTCGAACATGCCGCTGTCGTCGTCGATGATATAACGTGCCTCGCCGATGATCGTGCGGACGTCGTCGATCGCGATGTCAACGATCACCCCGAAATGATTGTCGTCGCCGACGTGGAGAATCTTCTCGAGTTCGTTGGGCGGCAGTTCGCTGGCGCCGCCGAGAAAACGGTCGTGACGGCTCTGCGCCGACAGATTGCGGAAGTAGGCCAGCACGGCATCCGCATCCGGCGATTCCACAAAGCGCACGACGGCGGTGCGGCCGCCGCCGATGCTGATGATGTCCGCATATTGCGCGAAGTCCTCGGGCCGGAACGCAAGCATGGCTGGCCTCGTCGATTCTCGTGGTCGGAAGAAAAAGGACCGCCGGCCATTGGGGCGCCGCCGGTCAGGGCTTTGGCGTCATGCCCGCCAAAACGGCTTGTCTACCTCATGGGCGACGTCATCCCAGGTCAGGCCGACGTCATTGAGGTCGCGCTCGCTGAACCGCGCCAGCTCGTAGCGCTGCTCGAAGCGGTTGTGCCAGGTCCGGAGCAGTTGCCGCAGTCCCGTCACAATATCCGGATGACCAAGCGGTATTTCCGGAACTTGATGATGATTTGTCATCTTTTCGGCTGTGCAGGTGGCCATGATCGCCTCCATAAATCTGCTGTTGAGTGCAATATCGTCCTGCTTCCGCGCGTTGACAAACGACACTTTGTCCGCAAATCTATGACAAAACCTCATGGATAGAGCGCCATGGCCTCACGCCTGCCCTCCCTCAATGGACTGCGCGCATTCGAGGCCGCCGCGCGCCATCTCTCCTTCACGCTGGCCGCCGCCGAATTGAACGTGACCCAGACCGCGATCAGCCATCAGATCCGGCGGCTGGAAGACGAACTCGGCATCAAGCTGTTCGTGCGCGAGAAGCGTTCGCTCACGCTGACACCGCAGGCGCGCAACTATCTGCCCGGCGTGCGCGCGGCGTTTCAGGATTTGCGGCTTGCCACCGATCGATTGCGGCGCAGGGAGAACGACAATGTCCTCACCGTCAGCACGCTCGCATCCTTCGCCGCGAAATGGCTGCTGCCGCGGCTCAATGGCTTTCAGGACATCGCGCCCACCATCGATGTGCGCATCACAACCTCGATCGAACTGATCGATTTCCGCGACGACGATGTCGATGCCGCGATCCGTTACGGCCACGGCCAATGGCCGGGCCTGCGCGCCGACTGGCTGATGGCCGACGAAATTTTCCCGGTGTGCTCACCGGCCTTGCTGAAGGGCGCGCGCAAGCTCGAAACGCCCGAAGACCTCGCCCATCACACGCTGCTGCACACCGCCGGCGGCATGAGCGACGACTGGCAACTGTGGCTGACGGCCGCTGGACTGGAGCTGCCGCGCAGCCATGGCGTGTCGTTCGATCTCACCTTCGTCACGCTGCAGGCGGCGATCGACGGCATGGGCGTCGCCATCGGACGCACCAGCTATGTCGAGGACGACATCGCCAAAGGCCGCCTCGTGGTGCCGTTCAAGATCGCGCTGCCCGCTGACGCCGGCTTTTATCTCGTGACGCCGAAGGAGCGCTCGCACTCGCCGAAACTCGATGCCTTCCGTTCGTGGCTGATCGAAGCGGCGCGCAACAAACCGATGACCTGATCGCCTTGCGCGACCGCCGACAACGGCGCGGCAACGGCGTAAGATCGCGGCGATTCCTGCTAACAAAGGCTGGCGCTGATGCCCCTGCAAAATCGTGTCACGCCGTTTGGCGATGTTGTCGCCATGCCGCAGCGCGGCCTGTTCACCGGCAACCGCGGCATCATCCACGATCCCGCGACCCGCACGCTGTTGAAAAAACGCTGGAGCACCAAAGCCTGGATCGTCTGCGTCTGCGAGTACAAGGGCCGCCGCCGCAAGGTGATGGGCGGACGAAGCTGGACCGAGTTGTTCTTTCTCGATGAGGCCACCGCATTCGCCGCCGGTCATCGCCCCTGTTTCTTCTGTCGTTACACGGATGCAACCGCCTTTCGCGACGCCTTCGCGCGCGGCAACGGCATCGCTTCGCCGCGCGCCTCCGCCATGGATGACATCCTTCACCGCGAGCGCCTCGGAAACCGGATCAAGCAGCTTCATCCGCTGCGCGATCCGGTCAGCGAACTGCCCGATGGAGCGATGATCGCGGCAAACGACCAGCCCTATCTGATCGCACGCGGCGTGCCGCAGCGATGGACTCCCGATGGTTACCGGACAACAGATCAGCCGATCACCGCGCCGATGCTGATCACGCCGCCATCAACGCTCAACGCGCTTCGCGCCGGTTATCGGCCTGTTCTGCATCCGACCGCTCAGCATCCGCAGTGACGTCTACGCCGGATGACGAAGCCAAGTCAGTCAGCCCGCCTTGCGCGACCGTGACAGAACCTGCTTGAGCAGCGGCTCGATCCGCGACAGTTCATCGAGATGCGCCGACGATAGCTGCGCGAGGTGTTCCGTGGCGAGGCTGGTCAAGCCGAGCAGCACGCGCCTCTGGTCATCCGGATCGACGACGCGCTCCACCAGCCCGGCCTCCGACAGCCGATCAACCAGTTCGACCGCAGTGTGGTGGCGTATCCTGAGCCGCTCGGCAAGATCGCCGATGGTGACCGACTTTCCACCCGGGTAGCCGCGGATCGCCAGCAGCGCCTGATGGTGACGCGGCGTCAGGCCGGCGGCACGCGCGGCGTTCTGGCTGAATTCGAGAAAGCACCGGATCAGGTAACGGAACTGGGACAGCGCCTCGTAGTCCGCCTGGGTGGGGCGCCGTTTTCCGGCACCGGAGGCCGTTTTGGCCGTTTTTTTCATTGCTGCCATCCGTCTTCGTCTGCTTGCCTATTTATATCGTAATGCGATACGACACCGCCCAACATCAACCCATCCCCGAGCAACCAGCGTCCATGAGCGTTCCGTCCGCGAAATCAAGAGCGTCTGCCAAGGCCATCCGCCATCTGGGCGATTTTACAACCGAACCGCGCGTTCTGGTCATCGCCGGCATCGCGGTGATCGTCGCCACCGCGGGTGTCATCGCCGGTGTCCTTCTCCTCGATCTGATCCGGCTCGCCACCAACATCGCATATTTCGGACAGTTCAGCTTGACCGAGCTCAAAATCGAGCATTCCCCGCTCGGCCTGTGGACAGTTCTCGTGCCGGTGGCGGGCTCGCTGATCATCGGACTGATGGCGCGATACGGCAGCGAAAAGATCCGCGGCCACGGCATTCCGGAAGCGATCGAGGCCATCCTGCTCGGGCGCTCGCGGCTCGATGCCAAGGTCGCAGTGCTCAAACCTCTGTCCTCCGCGGTGGCGATCGGCACCGGCGGCCCGTTTGGCGCCGAAGGTCCGATCATCATGACCGGCGGCGCCATCGGCTCGCTGATCGCGCAGATGCTTCCGGTCAGCGACAACGAACGCAAGACGCTTTTGGTCGCAGGCGCGGCCGCCGGCATGACCACGGTGTTCGGCACGCCGATTGCCGCAATCATGCTCGCCGTCGAACTCCTGTTGTTCGAATGGACGCCCCGCAGCTTCATTCCGGTCACGGTCGCCGCCGTGGTCGCCGCAGTCGAACGCACCTTCTTGCACATGCCGGCGCCGCTGTTTCCGTTCACCGGCGGCATCGATATCTCGCTGATCCAGCTCAGCGCCTGGGTGTTGATCGGCATTCTAAGCGGGTTGCTCTCCGGGCTACTGACCCAACTGGTCTATGGCTGCGAGGATGTTTTTCTGAAGCTGCCGATCCACTGGATGTGGTGGCCGATGATCGGCGGCCTCGTGGTCGGCATCGGCGGCCTGCTCGAACCGCAGGCGCTTAGCGTCGGCTACGACAACATTTCCGGGATGCTGCAGGGCGACGTGCTACCAAAAGCCGCGCTCCTGCTGCTGGTGGTGAAGGCCATCATCTGGTCGGTCGCGCTGGGCTCCGGCACCTCGGGCGGCGTGCTGGCGCCGCTGCTGATCATGGGCGGAGCCATGGGCACCGCGCTATCCGGCTATCTGCCCTCGGCCAGCCCGGGCTTCTGGGCATTGCTGGCCATGGCCGCCACCATGGGCGGCACCATGCGCTCGCCGTTGACCGCGACCTTCTTCGCGGTCGAACTGACCGGCAACACGCACGTGCTCCTGCCCCTGGTCGCCGCCTGCGGCACCGCGCATCTTGTTACCGTGCTGCTGATGAAGCGCTCGATCCTCACCGAGAAGGTGGCGCGGCGCGGCCACCATCTGGTGCGCGAGTATCGCGTCGATCCGTTTGCGCTGACCCGGGTGCGCGAAGTGATGACGACGGCGGTGGAGACCGTGCCGGCAACCATGACACTGCATGGCGCGGCCGCGTTTCTCACCAGCCCACGGGCGAACCATCCGAGCTTTCCGGTCATCGACGAAAATCGGCACGTTCTCGGTATTGTCGATCCACCCTCGGTGCTACGCTGGCGACGCGCCGGCAAGCATCGCACGTCGACGCTCGGCCAGTTGCTCGCCGGAAGCAGGATCACCCTCGCCTATCCCGATGAATATCTCGAGGCGCTGGCCGACCGGCTGTCGCAGGTCAACGTTGCGCATCTGCCGGTGGTGTCGCGCGACGACAACAGCCTGGTCGGCTATATCGGCTGGAAGGATCTGATGCGGGTGCGCGCCAAGCTGCAGGCGGAGGAACGACAGAAGGCCTCGTTCTTCTTCCGTCCGGGATCGGCGGATCAGGCGCAGGCTGGCTGACACCCCTAGATCGTCATGCCCGGACTTGATCCGGGCATCCATCAACACACAAACCTTTCGCGATGATGGATTGCCGGGTCGAGCCCGGCAATGACGCATTCCGCTTTCGAGTCGTTCAGCGCCCGTTGGCTTTTCGCCAAGCTGCGAAATCAACCATCGTCTGGTCGTCGGTCGCAGGATAAAGCCCGAAGATCGAGCGCCCCTTGCGCACCTGCTCGGCAACGAAATCCTCGAACGCGGTCATCTCGACTGCCTCGGCCGCGATCTCGTCGGCGATATTCGCAGGAATCACGATCACGCCATCGCCGTCACCCAGAATGACATCTCCGGGAAACACCGGCGCATCGCCGCACCCGATCGGCACATTGATGTCGATCGCCTGATGCAGCGTCAGGTTGGTCGGCGCACTGGGACGATGATGATAGGCCGGGAAATTGAGCTGGCCGATTTCGACGGAATCGCGAAAGCCGCCGTCGGTGACCACGCCGGCGACGCCGCGCTGCATCAGCCGCGTGATCAGGATGGAGCCGGCTGAAGCCGCACGCGCATCCTTGCGGCTGTCCATCACCAGCACCGCGCCCGGCGGACAATCCTCCACCGCCTTGCGCTGCGGGTGCGAGCGATCGCGGAAGACCGTGATCGGGTTGAGGTCCTCGCGCGCCGGCATGTAGCGCAGGGTGAATGCTTCTCCAACCATCGTGGGCTGGTTGGCGCCCAGCGGATGCACGTCCTGGATCGCCTGATTACGGAAGCCGCGCTTGTAGAGCGCGGTTGCGACCGTTGCGGTGCTGACGGTCCTGAGCTTGTCGCGGGTTTGCGGATTCAAAGGCATGGAATTCACTCGCTGTATGCGTTCAATAGATCACCGGCTCGCTCACCGGCGCGCCGAAACCGGTCTCGAGGAAATCGAAATCGCAGCCGTCGTTGGCTTGCCGGATATGGCGGGTGAACATCCAGCCATAGCCGCGCTCGTAACGCGGTTCGGGCGCGTTCCATTCACTGCGCCGCTTGGCAAGCTCCGCTTCCGGCACGTCGAGATTGATGGTGCGCGCGTCGACATCGAGGGAAATCATGTCCCCGGTGCGCACCAGCGCCAGCGGTCCGCCGATATAGGATTCCGGAGAGACGTGCAGGATGCAGGCGCCGTAGCTGGTGCCGCTCATCCGCGCATCCGACAGCCGCACCATATCGCGCACGCCCTGCTTCACCAGCTTGGTCGGGATCGGCAGCATGCCCCATTCCGGCATGCCGGGGCCGCCCTGCGGTCCGGCGTTGCGCAGGATCAGGACATGATCGGCGGTGACGTCGAGATTCGGATCGTCGATTGCCTTTTTCATCGACGGATAATCGTCGAACACCAGCGCCGGGCCGGTATGCTTGAGAAAGCGCGGATCGCAGGCGCTCGGCTTGATGACGCAGCCGTCGGGCGCGAGATTGCCGCGCAGCACCGCCAGCGCGCCTTCGGCATAGATCGGATTATCGACGGTTCGGATCACATCGTCATTGTAGACCCGCGCACCCTCGATATTATCGCCCAGCGTTTTGCCGGTCACGGTCATCGCATCGAGATGCAGATGGTCTCTGATCCGGTTCATCAGGCCGGGCAAGCCACCGGCATAGAAGAAATCTTCCATCAGGTACTTGTCGCCGCTGGGCCGGACATTGGCGATCACCGGCACCTTGCGGCTTGCCGCCTCGAAATCGTCGAGGCCGATATCGTGCCCGGCGCGGCGCGCCTGCGCGATCACGTGGATGATCGCGTTGGTCGAACAGCCCATGGCCATGGCGACCGTGATGGCGTTCTCGAATGCGTGGCGCGTCTGGATCAGCTTCGGCGTCAGATCCTCCCAGACCATTTCGACGATGCGGCGGCCGGCGTCCGAACTCATGCGGATATGACCGGCGTCCGCCGCCGGGATCGACGACGCCCCGGGCAGCGTCATGCCGATCGCCTCCGCGATCGCGGTCATGGTGCTGGCGGTGCCCATGGTCATGCAGGTGCCGTAGCTGCGCGCGATCCCGGCTTCCATGTTGACCCAATCGGCATCGCTGATCTTGCCGGCGCGGCGCTCATCCCAGTATTTCCAGGCATCGGAGCCCGAGCCGAGAATCTTGCCCTGCCAGTTGCCGCGCAGCATCGGGCCCGCGGGCAGATAGATCGCAGGCAAGCCAACGCTGGTGGCGCCGAGCAGCAGCGCCGGCGTGGTCTTGTCGCAGCCGCCCATCAGCACCACGCCATCGACCGGATGGCCGCGCAACAGTTCCTCGACATCCATCGCCAGCAGGTTGCGATAGAGCATCGTGGTCGGCTTGAGAAAAGACTCCGACAGCGACAGCGCCGGAAGTTCCATCGGAAAGCCACCGGCCATCAGAACGCCGCGCTTCACGTCATCGACGCGGCTCTTGAAATGCATATGGCAGGGCTGCGCATCCGACCACGTATTGAGAATGGCGATGACCGGGCGGCCGGCCCATTCCTCCGGCGCGTAGCCCATCTGCATCGCCCGTGACCGATGTCCGAACGAGCGCAAATCATCGGGTGCGAACCAGCGCGCGCTGCGCAGCGTTTCGGGATTTCGTTTCTTGTTGTTTGTCATGAGGGACCTTCAAGGCTGGAAAGCGCATCGGCGGGACCGGACGCACCCGCGTGTAGCGAACGGCCGGCGGGCAATCAGAAAACAATCCGGACAAGAGAGCAACAAGGAAGCGCAACTTTTCGCAGCGTGAACACGCTGCGATGCGGGACGAGCCCGGCCCCCGGTCGGCAACAAGGCGCCCTAGATCACCAGCCCCGTGCCGGCATCGATCAGATGCATGTGGTTCATGTCCGCAGCCAACTGAATCGGCTCGCCAACACGCGCCCCGGCGTTCGGCGTGACCCGGCCGCAAATCTCGGCGTCGCCGATCTTGAAGTAAATCAGCGTTTCCATTCCCATCGGTTCGATCACGTCCGGCCGCGCGGTCAGGGTTGCAACGCCGGGCTCCATATGAGGCCGCGCCTCGACGAGATGCTCGGGTCGCAGGCCGAGCGTGATGTTGTTGCGGCCGACATAACTCTTGTAGCGCTCGGTCCGCGCGGCCGGAATCGGCAGTACCACCTGATCCGACAGGCGCGCCGCCAGCGCGCCGCCCGATTCCTCCAGCGTCACCGGCAGGAAGTTCATCGCCGGCGAGCCGATGAACCCGGCCACGAACCGCGTGCGCGGCGAGAAGTATAGCTCGTTCGGCGGACCGACCTGTTCGATGCGGCCCTTGTTCATCACCACGACGCGGTCTGCCAGGGTCATCGCCTCGACCTGATCGTGGGTTACGTAAACCGTCGTCGTGCGCACCTTCTGATGAACCTTCTTGATCTCGGTGCGCATCTGCACGCGAAGCTTGGCATCCAGATTGGACAGCGGCTCGTCGAACAGAAACACCTTCGGATCGCGCACGATGGCGCGCCCCATGGCGACGCGCTGGCGCTGGCCGCCGGAGAGCGCCTTCGGCTTGCGGTCGAGCAATTCGGCAATATCGAGAATTCGCGCCGCTTCATCGACGCGCTTCCTGATCTCGGCTTTGGGAAACCGCTTCAGCCGCAGGCCGAACGACATGTTCTCAGCCACCGTCATATGCGGGTACAGAGCGTAGTTCTGGAACACCATGGCGATGTCGCGATCCTTGGGCGGCACATCGTTGACGACTTCCCCGCCGATCATCACATCGCCGTCGCTGATATCCTCAAGTCCGGCGATCATCCGCAGCGTGGTCGATTTGCCGCAACCGGACGGCCCGACCAGCACCACGAACTCGTGGTCGGCGATATCGAGATCGATGCCGCGCACAGCCTCGACGTCATCATACATTTTCACGATCTTGCGCAGAGTCACATCAGCCATGTCCGGTCACCCCTTGGTCGCGCCGGCGGTCAGGCCGGAAATGTAGTAGTCCATCAGGAAGGCATAGATGATCAGCGGTGGCGCCGCGCCGAGCAGCGCGCCGGTCATGATCTGCCCCCAGTTGAATACGTCGCCCTTGATCAGCGTAGTAATGATGCCGGCCGGCAGCACCAGTTGATCGACCGAGGTGGTGAACGCGATGGGGTACAGGAACTGCGCCCAGCTCACAGTGAACGCAAAGATCGTCGCGGCAAGGATGCCCGGCAGCGCCACCGGAACGAAAATCCGCGTCAGCGTCTGCAGCCAGCTCGCGCCGTCGACGATTGCGGCCTCATCAAGTTCTTTCGGGATCGAGGCGAAATAGCCGATCATGATCCAGGTGCAGAACGGCACCGTCAGCGTCGGATAGATGATCACCAGCACGTACCAGTGATTGATCAACTGGATCCCGGTCCAGTCATGAAACGTCGCGAACATCTTGAACAGCGGGATGAACAGCAGCGTATCCGGCACGAGGTAGGTCAGGAACACACCGGTCGCGAGCATCGCCGATCCCCAGAATCGCATGCGCGCCAGCGCGAACGCCGCCGGAATCGAGATCAGCATGGTGATCGCGACGACGAGTACGGACACCATCACCGAATTCCTGAAGAAGATCAGGAACTGGCTCGATGTCAGCAGCCCGATATAGTTCTCCAGCGTCGGATTGTAGACCCACCAGGGATTGGTCGCCGCCGAAATCTCGGCACTGGTCTTGAGCGATGTGATCAGCATGTAGAGCGGAGGAAACAGGAAGAAGATCGCAAACAGCACGAGAAAGAAATAGGACCAGCGCAGCGCCCATGTGCGGTCGCGGCTCATGCTGTGTTTGGAGCGGCTCGGACCGGCCTTGTCGAGTGCAATCGTCGTCATCGCCATCCCCGCTACGCTTCGTTGCCGCGCTTGTTGATGTCGCGCAGGATGAACACCGCCGCGATGGCGAGGATCGGCACCATGAACAGCGAGATCGATGCGCCAAGCGGAATGTCGCTGCCCTCGATGCCGATGCGGAACGCCCAGGTCGCGAACAGATGTGTCTTGTCGAGCGGGCCGCCCGCGGTGAGGATGCGCACGATATCGAAATTGGCGAAGGTCACGATCAGGGAGAACAGCGCCGTGATCGCGATGATGTTGCGCATCATCGGCAGCGTCACGTACCAGATGCGCTGCCACCAGTTGGCGCCGTCGATCGCGGCCGCTTCATAAAGATGCTCCGGCACCGATTTCAGCGCTGCGAGATACATGATCAGGAAGAACGGCGCGCCGGCCCAGATGTTGACCAGGATCACCGAGAACCGCGCCCAGGCGGCATCCCCCGTCCAGGGAATCGGACCGATGCCGAAATGCGCCAGAATCCAGTTAAAGGCGCTGTAGGACGGATCGAACAACCACAGCCAGCCGAGCGTGCTCATTGCCGGCGGGATGACCCACGGCACCAGCAGCATGCCGCGCCATTTGCGCTGCCCTTTGGCCGGCAGGTTGTGAACGAAATGCGCGCCGATGAACCCGATCAGCGCCTTGAAGATCACCGCCGTGATGGCGAACAGGCACGATTGCCACACCACCATCCAGAAGGTTTCGCGCGTGAACAGAAACTTGAAATTGCCGAAGCCGACGAAGCGCTGCATCGACTTGTTCAATGTCGCCAGATGTACCGAATAAAACGCCGGATAGACCACCAGACAGGCGATCAGCAGGATCAACGGCAGCGCCATGAAGAACGCGATGGTGGATTTGCGCTGGAAAAATTTCTGAGCGCTGCCGCGCCGTTTCACGCGCGGCTTGACGCTGGCGTTCGCGACCGTTCGCTGGGCGACATCGACCATGGAGCCCTCCTCTCCTTGACCTGACCGCGAGAGGCGCGACCGGCTCCTCTTGTGGGAACTCGGCCGTCCTTCCCCCTTCGGACGTTTCGTGGGCTGCGTGCCTGGATGGGTACGCCGCCATTTGCGATCCGGATATTTCGCCGCCAACGGCGGCCGATCCGGCAATGGCCTCAACGAGCAGCTTGAGCGATGCGCCTGCGAGTGCCGCCCCCACGGCACGCGCCACTTCCTTCCGCGGACCGGACATCTACTGCGCCCACCTACCAGTACTCGCAGCAGAAAATCCGTTCGGCGCCCGGAAGCCCGTCAGGTCCGCATGAAGCCTTCGACTTCGCTCTCCGCCCAGGCCAGTGTCTTCTCCATGGGCTCGCCCTGGAAATGACGCACGCACATCTTGGTCAGCGTCGCCTGCGCGTAGATCTGCTGCGCGATCTTCGGCGGCGCCGGAGAGGCCGCGATCGACAAGGTCTGCAGATGATACGGATCGGGATAGCTGAACAGCGTGCCCTTCGGCGGTCCCTCTTCGGCCCAGACCTTGAACTTGGTCATGTTGGCGAAGGCCGGCAGATCATAGCCGCCGCTGGCGTTGACCAGCGCTTCGGCGGACGCCGGTTGCGACAGATGGGTGAGCAGACTCTTCGCAGCCGCCTTGTTCTTCGAGAAACTCCACACCGACCAGAAGAACGGAAGGAACGGCGCGAAGCGGCCTTTCGGCCCCGCCGGCATGCCGTGGGTCCAGCATTGCTCGGCAACCTGCGGCGCATCGCGCTTGGCCACCGCCCATGAACTCGGCGGGTTCATGATCAGCGCGCCGTTGCCGGAGATCAGCCATTTATTGTTCGACGCGTCATCCCAGGCGGTGACATCCGCGGGCAAGAAGCCCATCAGCTTCTTGTAGAAGTCCAGCCATTGCCTGACAGGATCGCTCTTGACGGTGATGTTGCCCTTGGCGTCGACCAGCGCACCGCCAAACGACAGCAGGAACGCTCCGGCGGAATCGACGCTGTCCGTCGTCTCGCCCAGCCCGATGCCGAAAGCATGGCCGCCCTTCTGGCACGCTTCGGCCGCCTTCAGGAACGTATCGAGCGTCCAGTTGTCCGCCTTGGGCTCGCTTCCCGCCGGGAACATCGCCTGCACGTCGATGTTGGCCAGCTTCTTCATCAGGTCGATGCGCGAGCATGGGCCCTTGATCTGGCTTCCCGCGGTGGCCGGAACGCCGAGCCATTTGCCGTTCGCCACGCCAAGATACTCGACGGTCGCGTTCACCTTGCCGTTCTGCTTGATCAATGGCTCCATGACATCGTTGAGCGGCTCCAGCTGATCGGCCTGCGCCTGCGGCCACCAGGTCGGCATCGCCAACAGATCATGGCCGGCCTTGGCCTGCGATTCCGCCGCGATCATCAGGAGGTTCTTGTTACCCTGCGACGTCACATAATCGATTGCGACTTCGACTTTCTCCTTTTCAGCCCACTCATTGACCAGCTTGGTCATGGTGTTGTTGGCGCCGGGGACCCAATGATCCCAGAACGCCATCGACAGCTTGCCCGCGGCGTACGCGCCGCGAACGAACGGTGAAGACAGCATGGCGGCGGAAGCCACCGCAGTCGTCGCAACAAATTGTCGTCGGGTAAACCCGCGTTTGGCTGGATCGGCTTTCGATCCCTTGTGGCCAGGCGGCGTCGTCTTGGTCATGGCATTCCCTCCCTGATTGCGCCGGGGTAACCCCGGCATCTCGTTGGTGCATGGGCGGATTTGCTCCGCCTCTTGAACACGTGAGGCCGTAAGGAAGTACGTCTGCAGAAAACCAATGCCCTGAGTAGAACCGATTTTTCTGGCAATCGCCAGTGACTCTTGTGGGATGTCAGACAACTGTGAGTTAGCTGCGGCGCGGCGACGCTCATTGTGCAGCACAAAACCGCGCAGGGCTGCACGCCCTGCCGCCATTGACGGAAGACAGGATTTTACGCGGAGCGTGTCAGCGCGTGCGGAGCGCCGTCAGTGCACGGCTGAGATCCTGCAACTCGTAAGGCTTGCGGATCATGGGAAACTTCGCCATCGCCTCTCGCGCAGCGTCGCTGTATCCCGTGGCCAGAAGAACCGGCAGATCCGGCCGTTGATGCCGAATGGCGCGCGCAAGCGACAGGCCATCCATCTCCCCGGGCATGACGACGTCGCTAAACACCAGATCGACGTCGTTCTTCTCAACTTCCCGCAACGCCTCGCTCGCGTTCGGCACCCAGCGCACCGAATAGCCCAATTGCTCGAGCAGAATGGTGCTGGCGGACGCCACATCGGGATTGTCCTCGACCAGCAGAACCTTTCCCCAGCCAACTGCGGAACTGTCGCCCCGACAATCGGCCTCCTCAGCCTGCGCACGCGGCAGCGTGATGACAACCGAGGTGCCCTCTCCGAGTTCGCTCTCGATTCGAACATCTCCGCCCGCCTGGTGAACGAAACCATGCACCTGTGAAAGACCGAGGCCCGTTCCCTTCCCCGTCGGCTTGGTCGTGAAAAACGGATCGAACACCTTGGCCAATACGTCGGGCGCGATGCCTTCGCCGGTGTCGGACACTGTGATCTCGACGCGCTCACCCTGCTCACTGTCGGCCAGATTCGTCGCACTGACCGTAATCGTGCCACCCTTGTGCATCGCATCACGCGCGTTCAGCACCAGATTAACCAGCGCTGTTTCAAATTCAGCCGGATCGACAATGACCGGCCATGTTCGCGGATCGATGTCGAACATCAGATGCACCTGCGAACCGACGCCGCTTTCGAGGACATCCGACAGGACCGCAACGCTGTGGGCCACGTTGATCGCCTGAGGATTGAGTTGCTGCCGTCGCGCGAAGGTCAGAAGCTGTCGCGTCAAGGCGCCGCCCCGCTGCGCCGCTCCTTCGATCGCCTGCAACGCTTTGAACGCGCGAGGATCGCTGGCGGCGACTCTCCTCAGAGCATGCGCGCTGCCCGAAATAATCATCAGGAGATTGTTGAAGTCGTGAGCGATCCCGCCGGTCAACTGGCCCAGAGCATCCAGCTTTTGCGCCTCGGCCAGTTGTCGCTCCACCCGCTGAAGTTTCTGCTGGGCCTCGCGCCGTTCGGTGATGTCGCGCGTGATCTTGGCAAAGCCGATCAACTCCCCGTCGTCGTCGCGCACGGGATCGATGACGACGCTGGCCCAGAAAAATGTCCCGTCTTTGCGGACGCGCCACCCGTCTTCCTCGTAACGGCCAGTGGTCCGTGCAATCTCAAGCGCACGCGCAGGCCGCCCGGCCGCCCGGTCGGCATCGGTGTAGAATCGGGAGAAATGCTGACCGACGATCTCGTCGGCTGAATAGCCCTTGATCCTTTGTCCCCCGGCATTCCAGTTGCTGACGATGCCTTCGGGACTCAACATGTAGATGGCGTAGTCGACCACCCCATTTACCAGGAGCCGGAATATTCGTTCGCTCTCGAGTGCCTTGCCTTCGTCGGTCGTCCGTTTGGTCGGCGTCGCCATGATCATTCCTGCTCGCAACCCAGTGTAATGCGCCGCTCATTTATTGGTTCCACACCCTTTTGGCGCGGCTCGCCTCGGCTGAGGCGGCCCCGCCACGCCTGCAAGCATCGCGCGATCCGGCAGAGGGCACGCCAACATAACGCCGCGCGAGGCATCGGATCTATATATTTGAAATATCTATTTAATTTGCAAGAGCGCCACCGTTGCACGGCACGCCCTGCACGGGCGAGAGCTTCCGGTTGTTGGATGCGACATCGCGGACACCCGCTCCGCTTGACCGCCGGCAAGACGCGATCCGATATGGCGGTATGGACGGGATCGATCTTTTTCAGCGCCTGATTTTCGCTTTGGCCATCGGTGCGATCGTCGGCATCGAACGCCATTGGCACGAACGCAACGAGCAGCAAGGGCAGCGTACAGCCGGCGTCAGGACATTCAGTCTGATCGGAATACTGGGCGGCGTGACCGGCCTGCTGGCCAGGGCATCGGGCCTTGAATCGCCCGGCGCGGCGATCCTGATCACCGGCCTTTTTATCGCATTCGCCGTCATCTTCGCCGCCTACCAGTATCGCGAGGCCATTGCCGACGGCAGTTTCAGCGTAACGACGACTATCGCCGCCTTGCTGACGTTCGCCCTCGGCACGCTGGCAGTGGTCGGGGATCTGACCCTTACCGCTGCCGCTGGCGTTGCGATGGTCGCGATCCTTGCCAGCCGCGAGATGCTCCACGGCTTCGTGCAACGCTTGACCTGGCCCGAACTGCGCTCGGCCATCGTGCTGCTGAGCATGACCTTCGTCATCTTCCCCCTGCTGCCGGACAAACCGATCGGACCGTTCGGAGGGGTTTCGCCTGCCAAAACCTGGCTGCTGGTCGTGATACTCGCCGCGATTTCCTATTGCGGCTATATCGCCGTGCGTCTGCTCGGCGCGACGCGTGGCGAACTCGTTGCCGGCGCAATCGGCGGACTGATTTCGTCCACTGCTGCCACGCTGACAAATGCCCGCCAGTCAGCCGCGGAAGGCAATCCTCGTACGCTCGCTGCAGGTGCATTGTCCGCCTGTGCGGTGTCGTACCTGCGGACAGCGATGTTGATCGGGCTTCTGGCCGCGCCGCTTGGCCGACTGCTGTTTCTGCCCCTCGGCGTGGCGTGCGCGACCATGGTGGCGTTCGCCTGGATATTCGCGCGTCACGACGAGGGACACGCCACGAAGGATCAGCCGAAAAATCCGTTCGATCTCGACTCGGTTGTCAAGATGGCGCTGATGCTGACCGTTGTCGCGTTTCTGGCGCGCGCGGCCGCGAGCGTCTATGGCAGCAGCGGCCTGATCGCAGTCTCCGCAATATCGGGACTTGCCGATGTCGATGCCGCCGTCATTGCCGTTACGAATATGACCGCCCAACTGTCCGAACCGATTGCCATTGCCGCCATCGCGACAGCGGTCATCAGCAATTCAGTGTCAAAGGCTGCCTATGCCGTGGCATTCGGAAGCCGGGCCTTCGGGATAAGATTTCTCATCGCCTCGATCGCGGCCCTTGCCGCCAGTGTCCTGACCTACTGGCTCCAGACAGCGACGAACGCGCTCGGCTGACGACCGGGCTCCGAAACCGACCGCAACGGATTGAGGCCGGCGAAACGCGCGCCCGTTGCGCGATTGTGACGCCCCTTGATTTGCGATAGACAGAGGCGCCCCTTGCACGAAGGGGCAATTTCCCCTGCAGTCGCGAGGGCTAGGCAGGCCGGCGCCTCAGTCGAGGCACGATCCTGATATGAAACAATTTTCCAGTTTCGGCCTGGTTAGGGCAATGCAGCCCAATCGATGGATGAGAGAGCATGGCGCGTAACGTACTTATTCTCGGAGCTTCGTACGGCTCACTGCTGGCAACGAAGCTCTTGATGGCCGGTCACAACGTGACCCTCGTGTGCCGCAAGAAGACTGCAGAACTGATCAACAACGAAGGCACCGAAGTTCGCATCAAGCTGCGCGACGAACCGGCGCATCGCTCAATCTTCTCGCGCGATCTGCCCGGAAAGCTGGACGCGACCTCGCCCGACAAGGTTGACCTGTCGCGTTACGACATGGTCGCTCTGGCCATGCAGGAGCCGCAGTACACCAACCACACCATCCGCGTCCTGATGATCAAGATCGCCGAGGCCAAGTTGCCCTGCCTCTCGATCATGAACATGCCGCCGCTGCCCTATCTCAAGCGGATCAAGGCGCTCGAAGGCATGGACCTCGAAGAAGCCTATACCAATGCCCAGGTGTGGGAGCGCTTCAAGCCGGGACTGGTGTCGCTTTGCTCACCCGATCCGCAAGCCTTCCGCCCGCCGGAAGAAGGAGCGAACGTTCTTCACGTGGGGCTGCCGACGAATTTCAAGGCTGCGACGTTCGAAGACGAGCAACACAACAAGGTGCTTCGCGAACTGGAGGCCGGCATCGATGCGGTAAAGCTCGATGGCCAGGACGTTCCGGTGAAGCTCAAGGTGTTCGACTCGCTGTTCGTTCCGCTCGCCAAATGGTCGATGCTGCTGACGGGCAACTATCGCTGCATCACGCCGACCGATCCCCAGCCGATCCGGGATGCGGTCCATGGCGACCTGAAGCTTTCCGAGTCGATCTACAACCACGTCGACGCCGTCGCGCGGCGGCTGGGTGCCGACCCTGAGGATCAGGTGCCGTTCGCGAAATACGCCAAGGCTGCGGAAAGCCTTCTCAAGCCGTCGTCCGCGGCCCGCGCGGTCGCCAGCGGCGCACCGTTCATCGAGCGTGTCGACCTTCTCGTGAAGCTGATTTCGCATCAGCTGGGCATGCCCAATGCGGAAATCGACCGCACCGTCGATGTGGTTGACCAGAAGCTGAGCGAGAAGATCGTCGTCGGCGGATCGAACGCGTAACCCTGCGCCCGCGCGCCGTTTCGATCATGGCGCGCTGTCCGGGAAAAATTGCGAACTGAAATGGGTGGCCGAACAATGCGGCCACCCATTTCATGTCAGGCCGTCCGCGCAGCGGTGGAAGCAAAGCCCGCGACCTCTCATCGAAGAGGCATGCCGACGCCCCGAGCCTATGAGGCCACGAACCTTTCGAACTCGCCGCGCAGTTTTTCCCCTTCAAGGCCGACGCCAAGCAGCAGCGATAACAAAAGACGCGCCTTTAATCCGCCCAGCGAACCGGCCCCGATCAGGCCGCGGCCGAGAAGATCGGTCTCCGAGCCGGGAAATCCATACGTCCTCGCAAACACCGATCCCGAAGCGACGCGAGAACTAAGAATGACGGGCATGGTTTTGGCAAGATCGGTGAGTCCCTGCACCATGGCCCCGGGCATATGCCCTACGCCCATCGCTTCGACGACGAGCCCGCGATAACCGAGCGCCGGCAGAACGGGGAGCAGGCGTCCATCGTCGCCCAGTGAAGCAGTCAGCAATGCCACCGGCGGATCGGTCCCCTCGCAGCCGTTCGCGATAATCGGCTGCCGCTTGACCCGCACATCGATACGCACCGTTCCTTCGATCACACAGCCAAGCGGGCCACCCGAGAAAGACGTGAACGTCGACGGCAGGAATGTGCTCGCCTTCTGTACGAAGCGTGCGGCGTGAATGGTGTCGTTGAGCACCACGAGTGCGCCGAGACAACGCGCCGCCTGCGATCCGGCTACGATTGCGCTGGCGAGCAGATTGGCCGGGCCGTCCGCTCCGGGAGCCTCGGCGCCGCGCATGGCGCCGGTGACCACCACCGGCTTGTCGCTATCGACGAGAAGGTCGAGCACGAAGGCCGTTTCCTCGATGGTGTCGGTGCCCTGCACGACGATGGCGCCTGAGATATCGCCGGCGAGTCTTTCATTGAGAAGGCGCGCGACGTCGCGAAGATTGGCAAGCGTCAGGGACGGCCCCGGCAACCTGAATGGCGATATGGCTTCAATCTCGGCGACTTCAGCCAATGCCGGCACGGCACGCACGAGATCGGCTCCGGTCAGGGTCGGCACGATGCCGGGCCCGGCGCCCGACGTCATGGTGATGGTCCCCCCGAGCGAGACCAGCAAGATCCTTGGACGCGACGCCGCCGCTTCAACCATTTTCAAACACCCCGGATTTCATTTCCTGACGATCGGGACTTCCTGCCCGGCTCCTGTCTCTAGTCGGAAAGACGGGAATTACCGAGTTCGAATCCTTGCACGGCCTTTTGGAACGGAGAGCAGGCAGGGCAAGATGCCGGTCAGGCGCTTGCAGAGGCTGCAGCGATACACCAATGCCGTGCGAATGCGAATGACAGGGAAGGCCGCTCGCCCGGCAACAACGCCGAATTCGGAGCGCACTTTGTCGCGCCCTGTCATGAGCAGGCAATGAGAGAAGGGAAGGCCAGGAAGCGAACGCGAATGCGAAGATGGCGCGCCCGAAAGGATTCGAACCTCTGACCCCCAGATTCGTAGTCTGGTGCTCTATCCAGCTGAGCTACGGGCGCGCGTATCGCGGATGGAATGGGCGAAAGCCCCCTCGCGAAGAGCGCCATAGCTAACGGCTCCGGACCGGCTTGGCAAGCCTCGAAGGGAACGAAAATCCGTCCGCCGCGCCGGAATCCGCGAGATCGTCAGGCGCCCTCTTCCCAGCCATTAAAACCCTGAAATCACGCGTGGAACTGCGCTCGTGCCCGCTCATTGCGGTGGTCATCCAGCGCGACCGGGCGATCCGGAATGGCGATCCGGAACGTCGCCCCGATGGTGCCTTCCACGAGATGAAGGTCGCCGCCATGGGCACGGATCAGTTCGGCGGCTATCGCCAGCCCGAGGCCGGTGCCGCCGTCCCGCGACGAACCCTGGAACGCCTCGAACAGATGCTCACGCGCCTTCACCGGCACACCTGGGCCGGTATCGGATATTTCGATGATGGTGACCGCCCCTTCGCGGCGGCCTGCAACGCGAATCTGCTTCGGCGATCCTTCGCCGACCTCGTGGCTTTCCAGTGCCTGCGCGGCATTGCGCACCAGATTGAGCAGCACCCGGAACAGCTGGTCAGGATCGGCGTCGGCCACAAGGCCGCGCTCGACGGCATTGATCCAGATGACCGACGTTTCGGCGGCAAGACCCGTGGATTCGCGTACCTCGTTGACGATCGGCTCGATGGCAATCATGCGCCGGTCCGGGGCGGCTTCCTGCGCCTTACCGTAGGACAACGTCGATTGACAGAACGCGATGGCGCGCTCCAGTGAACGCATCAGCTTCGGCGCAAAGCGTTGCACGCGCGGATCGGGAACGCTCGCCAACTGGTCGGAGATCAGCTGCGACGACGCCAGCAGGTTGCGCAGGTCGTGATTGATCTTCGACACCGCCAGACCGAGCGCCGCGAGATGGCTCTTCTGATGAAGCATCGAGACCAGATCGCGCTGCATGTCCGCGAGCTCACGCTCGGCAACGCCGATCTCGTCCTTGCGCCGTGACGGCACGGCAATCCTCGCGACGTTTTCCGGATTGGCGTGAAATTCCACCAGATTCGCCGTCATCCGCCGCATCGGACGAACAAACAGGTAGTGCAACGCCAGATAGACCAGGGCCGCGGTGATCACCGAAATCACCAGCGACACCAGCAGGAGATTCACCGAGAAACGATACATCGATTTGCGCAGCGGCTTTTCATCGACCACGACTTCGATGAACTGTCCGCCGCGTGGCGCAGGCCCGATGATCCGCATCACCTCGTCGCCGCTCTCGATCATCGTCTCGAACGCGCCGATGATCGCCTGCCATGGCGTCAGCTCGCGCATGTCGATGTCATGATCGACCGCGGGCGGCATATCGGCGATCGCAAGCAGGCGTCGCTGCTGGCCCATCTTGATCGCGACCGCACGCGCTCCGATGCTTTCAAGAATTTGCCTGGCAAGCGAATCCGGCACCGTGCCGGTCGGCGCGGCGTCGAGCACCAGCGCCGCCGTATTGGCGGCGGCCAGGCGATCGTTCAGCCGGTTGACGCGGAAATTCGCGATCGAGGGCACATAGATCAGGACCTCGGCGATCATCACCAGAGGAATCGTCAGCAGAAGCAGCTTGCCGGACAGGCCGATCCCCCGCCCCGGCCATGACCGCGGCGGCGTCAGATCGACAGGTTCCTCGCCCTCCGGCACGCTTTGCGCCTCCAATCCACCGACCCGCCCCGCAGGGTGGAACGATGCGCCCTGATCGGGCTTCCGTCAAATCCCTGAAAAAGCGTCACAATCACGGGTCCCGCTGCGGCAATAGGCCGTTCCGCGACGGACCACTCTCTTATATCCCAAGATTGACGAAAACAGGCCGGTCCCGTATAAGCCCGCCAACTGTCCGCGATGGCCCGGCTCGACCGGGCCGGTTCATTTTAGGCGCTGGTTTGCCCTTCCCTGAACCGCCATCTTGCGGATTTGCACCATGATTAACGAACTCGGCACATTGCCCGGTCACCGGAGTACGACCCGTGAAGCGGACCTATCAACCCAGCAAACTGGTGCGTAAGCGCCGCCACGGCTTTCGCGCCCGTCAGGCTACCACCGGTGGTCGCAAGGTTCTCGCCGCGCGCCGCTCTCGTGGCCGCAAGCGTCTGAGCGCCTGACCGGCCTCTCAAGAGACCTTTTCATGCGCCGGTTGATGTCATGGACCGGTTGAAGCGTCGCGCGGACTTTCTTGCTGCCGCCAGTGGCCCGCGCATGGCCAGCGCCGCCTTTGTGGTCCAGTCCCGGCGCCGCGACGATACCGGCCCGATCCGGGTCGGTTTTACCGTTACCAAGAAGGTTGGCACCGCCACCGAACGCAACCGGGTGCGTCGCCGTCTTCGCGAATTGGTGAAGCGCGCGGACGTCATATCCATGCGACCCCACCATGATTATGTGATAGTTGGCCGCCGGGCCGCGCTTGAGCGCGGGTTCGCAGCGATGCTCGACGACTTCCACGCAGCGCTACGGCGCCTTGGGCACGCCGGGAACCGGACGACCCAGCGACAGACTTCCCCGAAACCTGCCGAACGGAATGACGAGACCTGATCGATGACCGACAATCGCAACACCATTATCGCCGTCATTCTGTCTGGCATCGTGCTGCTCGGCTGGCAGTATTTCTACAACATCCCCCAGATGGAAAAGCAGCGCGCCGCCCAGCAGGCGCAGCAGCTTCAGCAGAAGGCCGCCAAATCGGGCACGGCGACCAGCACGGCGCCGGGCTCGACACCGCCGGCCGCGGGCAACGCACCGGCACAACAGACGCCGGCCCAACAGGCCAGCACCGCGCCGGCCCGGGACCGCGCCGAGGTCATCGCCGAGACCGCGCGCGTCAAGATCGACACACCGAACGTGATCGGCAGCATCTCGCTCAAGGGCGCCCGCATCGACGACGTCGCGCTGGTGAAATACCGCGAGACTGTCGACCCGAAGTCGCCGGCGATCGTGCTGTTCTCGCCGTCGGGATCGCGTGAACCGTACTACGCCGAGTTCGGCTTCGTTCCGGCCGCCGGATCGACCGTCAAGATGCCGAACCAGAATACGGTGTGGAAGCAGGAAGGCTCGAACAACCTGACCGCATCGACGCCGGTGACCCTGACCTGGGACAACGGCGAAGGGCTCACCTTCAAGCGCACGATCTCGATCGATGACAAGTACATGTTCACGATCAAGGACGACGTGTCGAATGCCGGCGCGGTTGCCGCAACCATCTATCCGTTCGGCCTGATTTCGCGTCACGGCACGCCGCACACGTCGGGCTATTACATCCTGCATGAAGGCCTCGTCGGCGTGCTCGGCGACAAGGGATTGCAGGAATATTCCTACAAGAAGATCGACGAGGAAAAATCGGTCGCCTTCAAGGTCACCAACGGCTGGATGGGCATGACCGACAAGTACTGGGCGTCGGCGCTGTTGCCCGATCCGTCGGCGCAGCTGCAGGCCCGTTTCTCGTCGAACGTGATCAACAACGTCCACACCTACCAGACCGACTATCTGCTTGACCCGATCAACGTCGCGATCGGCGGCACGGCGTCCTCCAGCGTACACCTGTTCGCCGGCGCCAAGGAAAGCGCGGTCATCAACGCCTACGACAGCCAGCTCAAGCTCAATCGCTTTGAACTGCTGATCGACTGGGGCTGGTTCTATTTCATCACCAAGCCGATGTTCTGGCTGATCGACCACCTCTATCACCTGGTCGGCAATTTCGGCGTCGCCATCCTGCTGGTGACGGTGCTCGTGAAGGCGGTGTTCTTCCCGCTCGCCAACAAGTCCTACGCTTCGATGGCCAAGATGAAGGCCGTCCAGCCGCAGCTTGCCGCGCTCAAGGAGAAATATCCTGACGACCGCGTGAAGCAGCAGCAGGAGATGATGGAGATCTACAAGAAGGAGAAGATCAATCCGATCGCAGGGTGTCTGCCGATCGCGATCCAGATCCCTGTGTTCTTCTCCCTCTACAAGGTGCTGTTCGTCACCATCGAAATGCGGCACGCGCCGTTCTTCGGCTGGATTCACGACCTCTCCGCGCCGGATCCGACCAACCTCTTCAACCTGTTCGGCCTGTTGTCGTTCGATCCGACCCATGTGCCGGTCATCGGGCATTATCTCGCGCTCGGCCTGTGGCCGATCATCATGGGCATCACGATGTGGTTCCAGATGAAGCTGAACCCGACGCCGCCCGATCCGACCCAGAAGATGATCTTCGACTGGATGCCGCTGATCTTCACGTTCATGCTGGCGTCGTTCCCGGCCGGTCTCGTGATCTACTGGGCGTGGAACAACACCCTGTCGGTGATCCAGCAGAGCGTCATCATGCAGAAGAACGGCGCCAAGATCGAACTGTTCGACAATCTCAAGGCAACGTTCGCGGGCAAGAAATCGAGTTAGCGGCCAACCGCCACGCCAGCGACTCCTCGCCACGTCATGCCCGGCCTCGCGCCGGGCATCTCGTTTCCGGGGCATGGTGCGAGACCGATTGGACGGCTATGAACTGTCAGTGAACGAAACAGAGCGGCGCTTATGACCCCCGATACCGACGCGGACCTGATCGAAGCCGGCCGAAAGCTGTTCGCAGGCGACTGGCAGTTTTTCTGGGCAGCACCGTCGATCGAGACGCTGCCGCCGATGGCGGGTGTGGAGGTCGCTTTCGCCGGACGATCCAACGTCGGCAAGTCGAGCCTGATCAACGCGTTGACCAACCGCAACGCGCTGGCGCGCACATCGCACACACCGGGCCGCACCCAGGAACTGATTTTCTTCGAGGGGCCGACCGCGACATCCGACGGCAGGGAGATGCAACTGCGCCTGGTCGACATGCCGGGCTACGGCTACGCCGCCGCGCCCAAGACGAAAGTCGCGTCGTGGACCGCGCTGATCCACAAATACCTGCAAGGCCGCGCCAACCTCGCCCGCGTCTATGTGCTCATCGACTCGCGCCATGGCATCAAGGATGTCGACAACGACATTCTCACCACCTTCGACAAATCGGCCGTCAGCTACCAGATCGTTCTGACCAAGGCCGATCAGGTCAAGCCATCGGAACTCGACGCGACCATCGCCGCAGTCACCGAGGAGTTGCGCAAGCATCCGGCGGCTTTTCCGGAGCTGCTTGTGACTTCATCGCGGACCGGTTCGGGCATGCCTGAACTGCGGGCAGCCATGGTGAAGGTGATGCGGGAGCGCGCGTCATGACCCTCGGTTTCGCGACACGGGCCGGCCTGATCTGTGCAGGCCTCATGGGCGCGGCCGGCGTCGGCCTCGCAGCCGCAGCCGCCCACCAGCCGGATGCATCGCGTCTCGCCTCGGCGTCATCGATGCTGCTGTTCCACGCCAGCGCCGTCATCGGCGCGACGTTGCTGGCGGTCAATGGCCTCGTGCAGCGCCATGCCGGGCACGCAGCCGCATGGGGCTTCGTCGCAGGCGGAGGGCTGTTCGCGGGCGATCTCGTTCTGCGGCAGTACGCCGGCCGCAGCCTGTTTCCGATGGCGGCACCGACCGGCGGCACGCTGCTGATCCTGAGCTGGCTGGCGCTCGCGCTGGCAGCGGCGTTGCCGCGGAAAGACTAGCAAACCGAACCGGTGCGACGGCCGGCTTTCGGCGCTTTGCGCGGGCACGGCAATGGGCTAGAACGCGGCGACGCCGCGAGAACGAGACCGTTTCATGATCGATCTGCCCACCAATATCAGCCCGCAGGATCAGGCCCGCATCCTCTCCGAAGCGCTGCCGCACATGCAGCAGTATGACGAGGAAACCATCGTCATCAAATACGGCGGCCATGCCATGGGGCAGGAAGACCTGGCGCGGCAGTTTGCGCGCGACATCGTGTTGCTCGAGCAGACCGCGATCAACCCGGTGGTGGTGCACGGAGGCGGCCCGCAGATCGCCTCGATGCTGGCGCGGCTTGGAATCAAGTCGGAATTCGCGGCCGGCCTGCGCATCACCGACGCCGCGACCATCGAAATCGTCGAAATGGTTCTGGCGGGTTCGATCAACAAGCAGATCGTCAGCCACATCAACGAAGCCGGCGGCAAGGCCGTCGGCCTGTCCGGCAAGGACGGCAACATGGTCACCGCCGTCAAGGCGACGCGGACCATGGTCGATCCGGATTCGAACATCGAGAAGATCATCGATCTCGGCTTCGTCGGCGAACCGGACAAAGTCGATCTCACCCTGCTCAACCAGCTGATCGGCTACGAACTCATTCCGGTGCTCGCGCCGGTTGCGGCCTCGAAGGACGGGCAGACTTTCAACGTCAACGCCGATACGTTCGCCGGCGCAGTCGCCGGCGCACTCAAGGCCAAGCGGCTTCTTCTGCTGACCGACGTGCCGGGCGTGCTCGACAAGTCGAAGAAGCTCATTCCCGAACTGTCGGTAAAGGACGCCCGCAAGCTGATCGCCGATGGCACGATCTCCGGCGGGATGATCCCGAAGGTCGAAACCTGCATTTATGCGCTGGAAGCCGGCGTCGAGGGCGTCGTCATCATCGACGGCAAGACCCCGCACGCGGTGCTGCTGGAACTGTTCACCAATCAGGGCACCGGCACGCTGATCCACAAGTGATGCGCGGGGCGCTCGACTTGTCTCCGTCATGCCCGGCCCTGTGCCGGGCGTCCACGTCTTCTCGCACAACTCATAGCAGACGTGGATGGCCAGGACGCTGCCCGGCCATGACGAGGAGCAGTGCGCACGTCATAACCAAACGGGTGCTCATCCTGATCGCGGCCTGTTTCGCGCTGTTCTTTACCGCCGCCGCTGCCCGCGCCGATTTCAGTATCTGCAACCGTATGAGTTACATCGTCGAAGCCGCCATCGGCATCGACGACAAGGGCGCAACCGCCACCCGTGGCTGGTTTCGCATCGATCCTGCCACTTGCCGCACCATCGCCCAGGGCACGCTGAGCGCCGACCGCATCCTGCTGCATGCTCGCGCGCTGCCGGTTTATGGCGCCTCTCCGATCCCGCAGAATGGCACCGACAGGCTGTGCATCGCAGCCGATGACTTTGTGATCGCCGCGGCGCGCGACTGTCGTGGCAATCAGACTGCGGCTCCGTTCACCGAGGTCAAGCCGTCGGTTGGCGACGATGGCAACGCCGTCACCTACCTCGCAGAAGGAAGCGAGTATGACGACGAGCAGGCACGATTGGCCGCGATCCAGCGACTGCTGGTGATCGCGGGTTACGATGCTTCGCCGATTGACGGCGTCGATGGCCCCAAAACACAGGCCGCGCTCGCGGCCTTTCTCAAGGCTCACGGTCTTGGCGCCGACGTGGTGAAAGCACCCGATTTCTTCCAGCGCATGGTCAAGGCCGTGCAGGCGCCAACCGGACCGGGCCTGACGTGGTGCAACGATACCCGTTATCGCGTCATGGCCTCGATCGGCACCGAAGACGGCAAGACCCTGACCACGCGCGGCTGGTATCGCATTGAACCGGGTAAGTGCCTGCATCCCGACATCACCGGCCAGCCGAAACAGGTTTTCAGTTTCGCCGAAGCCGTCGATAATGACGGGCGCACCATCAAGATCAGCGGCAGGCCGCTCAACTGGGGCGGCAGCACGACGCTTTGCAGCCGCGAAAGCCAGTTCGAAACCAATCAGCAGCGTGATTGCGACGCGCGCGGATTCAACGCCACCGGCTACGCGGCGGTGGATATCGCCGTGGATAGCGGCAGGACATTGAGATTCGGAATGCCATGACCCTCTCTCCCAAGCGCACATTCGACCATATCGAGACCTGGGTGTTCGATCTCGACAACACGCTGTATCCGCATCACGTCAATCTGTGGCAGCAGGTCGACGTCCGGATTCGCGACTTCGTTGCCGACTATCTGAAAGTGCCGAAAGACGAAGCGTTCAAGATTCAGAAGGACTATTATCGCCGCTACGGCACCACGATGCGTGGCATGATGACCGAGCACGGCATCCATGCCGACGACTTCCTGGCCTACGTCCATGAAATCGATCACTCGCCGCTTGAGCCAAATCCGGCGATGGGTGCCGCGATCGAGAAACTGCCGGGCCGCAAGCTGATCCTGACCAACGGCTCGCGGGCCCATGCCGGCAAGGTGCTGGAACGCCTCGGCATCGGCAGGCATTTCGAGGACGTGTTCGACATCGTCTCCGCCGAACTCGAACCCAAGCCTGCCAGCCGCACCTATCAACGCTTTCTCAAGCTGCATGGCGTCGATCCGGCGAAAGCGGCGATGTTCGAAGATCTTGCCCGCAACCTCGTGGTGCCGCACGACCTCGGCATGACCACAACGCTGGTGGTGCCCGACGGCACCAAGAACGTGGTGCGTGAAGACTGGGAGCTGGAAGGCCGCGACGCCGGCCATGTGGATCACATCACAGACGATCTGACGGGATTTCTGCAGAAACTGCTCGCCGGGTAAATGCGACGCAAAACCTCCCTGCTTGACTCAAGCCGCTCGAATCCCGACAAAAGCACACGTTTGCCTGCTGCTTTCGGCCATCTTCCAAGGAATGAAAATGTCCCTCTCCGCTCTTGAGACCACGCTCAACGCTGCCTTCGACGCCCGCGACACCGTCAATTCCGGGACCAAAGGCGAAGTGCGCGAGGCTGTCGATCATGCGCTCGACCTTCTGGACAAGGGCGAGGCCCGTGTCGCCGAGCGGCAGGCCGACGGCCAATGGAAGGTTCATCAATGGCTGAAGAAGGCGGTGCTGCTGTCGTTCCGCCTCAACGACATGGCCACCATTCCGGGTGGCCCGGGCGGCGCCAACTGGTGGGACAAGGTACCCTCGAAGTTCGAGGGCTGGGGCGAGAATCGTTTCCGCGATGCCGGCTTCCGTGCCGTGCCCGGCGCGATCGTGCGCCGCTCGGCCTTCATCGCCAAGAACGTCGTGCTGATGCCCTCCTTCGTCAATCTCGGCGCCTATGTCGATGAATCGACCATGGTGGACACCTGGTCCACGGTCGGCTCCTGCGCGCAGATCGGCAAGAACGTGCACATCTCCGGCGGCGTCGGCATCGGCGGCGTGTTGGAGCCGCTGCAGGCCGGCCCGGTCATCGTCGAGGATGACTGCTTCATCGGCGCGCGCTCGGAAGTCGCCGAAGGCGTGATCGTCCGCAAGGGCGCGGTGCTGTCGATGGGCGTATTCCTCGGCGCATCCACCAAGATCGTCGATCGCGAGACCGGCGAAGTGTTCATCGGCGAAGTGCCATCGTATTCGGTCGTGGTCCCGGGCTCGATGCCGGGCAAGCCGCTGAAGGATGGCTCGCCGGGTCCGTCGCTGTCCTGCGCCGTCATCGTCAAGCGTGTCGACGAGAAGACCCGTTCCAAGACCAGCATCAACGAACTGCTGCGGGACTGATTGTCCGATCATGACCGACGCCGTCACCCTCACCCGCGATCTCGTCCGCTGCGCGTCGGTGACGCCGGCGGAGGGCGGCGCGCTCGGCCTGCTTGAAACCACGCTGAAGGCCGCCGGTTTCGAGGTCCATCGCGTCACATTCAGCGAACCCGGCGCCGACGATGTCGAAAATCTCTACGCTCGCATCGGCAGCACCGCGCCGCACATCACCTTCGCCGGCCATACCGACGTTGTGCCGCCGGGCGACGATGCGGCGTGGAGCCACGGCGCATTCTCCGGCGACATCAAGGACGGCGTGCTCTATGGGCGCGGCGCGGTGGACATGAAGGGCGCGATCGCCTGTTCGGTCGCGGCAACGCTCGATTACCTCGCTGCCCATGGCGGCAAGCCCAAGGGCTCGATTTCGTTCCTCATCACTGGCGATGAAGAAGGGGTTGCGGTCAACGGCACCGTGAAGCTCTTGCAGTGGGCAGCTGAACGCGGCGAGAAATTCGATCACTGCGTGCTCGGCGAACCCAGCAACGTCAACGAGCTCGGCGACTGCGTCAAGATCGGGCGTCGCGGCTCGCTGTCCGGAACATTGATCGTCGAAGGCGTGCAGGGCCATGTCGCCTATCCGCATCGCGCCTCGAACCCTGTACCCGACATCGCCACGCTGGTTGCCGCACTGAGCGCTGAGCCGCTGGATAGCGGCACCGAGCATTTCCAGCCGTCGAACCTCGAATTCACTTCACTTGATGTCGGCAATCGCGCGTGGAACGTGATTCCTGCGCAGGCGCGGGCGCGCTTCAACATCCGCCATAACGACTGCCATACGCAGGACTCGCTTCGCGACCTGATCGAAGCGCGGGTGGCGAAAGCTAGTGGCAACCGTATCAAGGCCCATGTCGTCTGGGAGCCGTCGAACGCTAACGTGTTCCGCACCAAACCCGGTGCGTTCACCGACCTTGTGGTCGCGGCAATCGAAGCGGAAACCGGCCGCAGGCCCGACCTCAACACCGGCGGCGGTACCTCCGACGCGCGCTTCATCACCAACTATTGCCCGGTGCTGGAATTCGGCCTTGTCGGCCAGACCATGCACCAGATCGACGAGCGCACCCCCGTAGCCGATCTCGAACGGCTGACGACAATCTATCGCGGCATCCTGGACCGCTATTTCGCGTGAGCGACGTCCTCGTTCTCACTGCGCTCGAGAGGGAACTCAAGGCATCGCGCGCGCCTCGTGGCGTGAAGGTGATCTATACCGGCGTCGGCAAGATCAACACTGCAATGGCGACGACATCCGCACTCATCGCGGAGAAGCCGCGCCTTATCGTCAATTACGGCACGGCCGGAAAAATCGCCGACGGCATCGTCGGCCTGCTTGAAGTCGCGCGCGTGGTCCAGCGCGACATGATGGCGATGCCGCTGGCGCCGCGCGGCGTCACGCCGCTGTGCGACGAGGCCACGATCCTGACCTCGGGCTTCGGCACTGTGGTATGCGGCACCGGTGACAGCTTCGTCACGGCGCCCGATCCGTGGCTTGCCGAGAACAAGGTCGATATGGTGGATATGGAATTGTTCGCCATCGCGCGGGTCTGCACGCAGTTCGGCGTGCCATGGCGCGCGTTCAAGTTCATCACCGACGACGCCAACGACTTCGCTCACGAACACTGGACCGCCAACGTGGCGAACGGCGAAGATCTGTTCTGGGACGCACTCGCGCGCGACGTTCTCGGTCGTCAATAATCGACCTGCACCAGGTATAGCCCGTCCGGCGGCGCAACGGGCCCACAAGCGGCGCGGTTGCGCGCATCGAGCGCCGCGCGCAAATCCTTGGCGCTCCACTTCCCATGACCGACCCACACCAACGAACCGACCATGGAGCGCACCTGGCTGTGCAGAAACGAGCGCGCCGATGTGACGATGCGCACCTCATCGCCGTTGCGCGCAACATTGAGCACGTCGAGGGTTTTTTCCGGCGACTTGGCCTGACACTCGGTGTCGCGGAACGTCGTGAAATCGTGCTTGCCGATCAGCACCTGCGCCGCCTCGTGCATTGCCGCCACATCGAGCGGACGCGCCACTCGCCAGGCGTGACCGACGCCGAGCGCGAGGTTCGCACGGCGATTGGCGATGCGATAAAGATAATGACGCCGGATCGCGGAGAACCGCGCCTCGAACGTGTCAGGCACGATCTCTGCGGACAGAACGCCGATCGGATGAGGCCGCAGATGGGCGTTCAGCGCATCGCGCACGCGATCGGCGCGATAGTCCTTCACCAGATCGATATGCGCCACCTGCGCCAGAGCGTGGACGCCGGCATCGGTGCGGCCCGCGCCATGGACGCGGACGGCCTCGCCGGTCATCGCCTTGACGGCGGCTTCCAGCGCGCCCTGCACCGACGGGCCGTTCTCCTGATATTGCCAGCCGCAGAACGGCGCGCCGTCATATTCGATGGTGAGCTTGTAGCGCGGCATCAGGTCGTCCGGACACCAGGCTTCAGCGGCGTGCCGCGCAGGAAGTCCAGCGCTTTCATCGGCTGCTTGCCGGCGCGCTGCAGTTCAAGCACGCGGATCGCGTCCACGCCGCAAGCAATGGTCAGATCGTCGCCGAGCAGTTCGCCGAGCGCTCCGGTCCCCTTCGCCATCTCGCAGCGAAGAATTTTCACCCGCACCTGCTCGCCATCGATTGGTATCTCGCACCAAGCGCCGGGGAATGGCGACAGGCCATGGATGTGGCGCAGCACCTCGCGTGCCGGCTTGGTCCAGTCGATCCGCGCTTCCGCCTTATCGATCTTGGCGGCATATGTGACACCGGCTTGGTCCTGTGGCGTCAGGCGCAGCCCACCGCGCTCCAGCGCACCGATCGCTCGCACCATCAGGTCAGCGCCGAGCGGCGCCAGCGCATCGTGAAGTTCGCGTGTCGTCATGGCGTCCGTCACAGGAATACGTTCGGCCATCGCGACATCGCCGGTGTCGAGCCCGACATCCATTTTCATCACCATCACGCCGCTCTCGGTATCGCCGGCCATGATGGCGCGATTGAGCGGCGCGGCGCCGCGCCAGCGCGGCAGCAGCGAGGCATGAAGGTTGAAACAGCCGAGCGGCACCGCATTCAGGATGTTCTGCGGCAGGATCATGCCATAAGCGACGACCACGGCCGCATCCGCATTGTTGGCGCGAAATTCTGCCTCGGCTTCAGGCGTCTTCAAAGTCTTGGGCGTCAGCACCGGAATGCCGAGCCGCCGGGCCTCGATCTCCACCGGCGTCGCCTGCAGCTTCATGCCGCGACCGGCCGGCTTCGGTGCGCGGGTATAGACCGCCGCAATCTCGTGACCATGGGCTGCGAGTTCGAGAAGGGTCGGCACCGCAAAGTCCGGCGTGCCCATGAAAATGAGACGAAGCGGCATCGGCAGCCCCGGCTACTTCGCCGCGAGCTTGGCGGCCTTCCTGAATTTCTTCATCACCATGTCGCGCTTGAGCTTCGACAGGTAATCGATGAACAGCACGCCGTTGAGATGATCGATCTCGTGCTGGATGCAGGTGGCGTAAAGCCCCTCGGCATCTTCCTCATGAATCTTGCCCTCAAGATCCATGAAACGGACGCGCACCTGCGCCGGCCGCTCGACTTCTTCATAGTATTCCGGAATCGACAGACAGCCCTCCTCATAAACGGAAAGGTCGTCGGACGACGTAAGAATCTCGGGATTGATGAAGACGCGCGGGTTGGTCTCGCCCTCTTTCTTGGAGAGATCCATGGTGATCAGGCGGAGCGGAACCGCAACCTGGATCGCCGCGAGCCCGATGCCGGGCGCGTCGTACATGGTTTCGAACATGTCCTCGGCGAGCGCGCGCACCTCGGGGGTGATCACCTCGACGGGTTTGGAAACGAGCCGCAGACGTTCGTCCGGCAAATTGATGATTTCACGAATGGCCATGCGGGCGATGTAATGGGCGCGGTTCGCGCGGTCAAATGGCTTCTCGGGCAAATCCGGCATTCGGCGACACCCCGATTAACTTCCCGTTAACTATAAAAATCAGCGATTTGTTAACCCTATATGTTCCCTTTTTGTTCTCATCTTGTCGAATCGTGCTAGATTGCGCGCATGAACGACATCCTTTTCATGATCGGCGACATGCCGGTTCGCACCGGTGCTTCCCTGATCGCCTTCGGCGTGCTGGCGCTCATCCTCCTGCTCGTCATCGCGATCGTGATCGCCCGCTCTGGCCGCCGGGGCGCCGAGATGGCGATGGCCCAGGCAATCCGCGCCGATGAACTGGAAGAACGGCTCAGCGAGGTGCTGCGTATCCAGAGCGAGGCCACCGGCCGGGTCGATGCCATGGGCCAGGCGCTGGTCGGACGGCAGGTGGAAATGGCACGCGCCGTCAACGAGCGGCTCGATTCCGTCACCCAGCGGGTCGGCCAGTCGATGGAACAGACCACGCGCAGCACGATGGATTCGCTGCGCGTGCTGCACGAGCGCCTCGGCATCATCGACAACGCCCACAAGAACCTCACCGACCTGACCACGCAGGTGACGACGCTGCGCGACGTGCTGGCCAACAAACAATCGCGCGGCGCGTTCGGGCAGGCGCGGATGGAAGCAATCGTGCAGGACGGCATGCCGAAGGGCTCCTTCGCCTTTCAGCATACGCTCTCGACCGGAAAGCGCCCGGATTGCGTGGTGTTCCTGCCGGATCAGCGGCCGCTGTGCATCGACGCCAAGTTTCCGCTCGAGGCGGTGACGGCGCTACGCGACGCGCGCTCTGACGATGAAAAGAAATTCGCCACCCAGCGCCTGCGTCAGGACGTGATGAAGCACGTCTCGGATATCGCCGACAAATATCTCATTCCCGGCGAGACCCAGGATACGGCCCTGATGTTTGTGCCGTCGGAATCGGTTTACGCCGAAATCCATGACGGCTTCGACGATGTGATCCAGAAGGCCTATCGCGCCCGGGTGGTGCTGGTGTCGCCTTCGCTCCTGATGCTCGCGATCCAGGTCATGCAGCAGATCCTCAAGGACGCGCGGATGCGTGACGCCGCCGACCAGATCCGCACCGAGGTTATGAACATGATGGGCGATGTCGAACGGCTGCGCGACCGTGTCAGCAAGCTCGGCAGCCATTTCGATCAGGTCAACGAGGATGTCCGCCAAGTGCTGATCTCGGTCAACAAGATCGGCAAACGCGCCGCCAAAATCGAGGAACTCGATTTCGAGACAACGACCGATGCACAGGAAGCGCCCGCGGCCAAGGCACCTGAACTGTTCGCCGCCCCGCGCAAGCTGCAGGCGGGAGAGTGATTCCAGCGACTTTCCCCCTGCGCTCGCCATAGTTGCCGTCCCCGCCGGCGCGGGGACGACGGGGGGAAAGATCACACGAATCTGCTACCAACCCCGGATGGATTCTCAGCCCACCAAACCGGTTCCGGCCGATACCCCCGCAGCGGCGCGTCCGACTTGGCGCGAGACCATGGCGGTCTACCTGCAGCCGCGCGTGCTGGTCGTGCTGTTCCTTGGCTTCTCCTCGGGCCTTCCGCTGGCGCTCTCCGGCTCGACGCTTCTGGTGTGGATGCGCGAGGCCGGCGTCGATCTCGGCACCATCGGCCTGTTCGCATTGGTCGGCACGCCCTACACGCTGAAATTTCTCTGGGCGCCGCTGGTCGACGCGCTTCACGTCCCTTTCCTTACCCATTTCCTGGGTCGCAGGCGCGGCTGGCTGGTGCTGTCGCAATTTCTCCTGATCGGCGCGATCCTCCTGCTGGCCGTCAGCGATCCGGCACGTTCGCCATTCTATGTCGCCTGCGCGGCCTTGCTGGTGGCGGCGGCGTCCTCAACGCAGGACATTGTGGTCGACGCCTTCCGCGTTGAAAGCCTGCCTGAGAGCGAACAGGCCGCCGGCATGGCGTCCTATGTCGCGGCCTATCGCATCGGCATGCTGGTCTCCACCGCCGGCGCGCTGTTCATGGTCAGCGCGTTCGAATCCTCCGGATTGCCGCGTCACGCCGCATGGATGTGGGGCTATGTGGCGATGGCGGCCCTCGTATTGATCGGCACGCTCACCGCGCTGATTGCCACAGAGCCCGAGCAATCTCGCCGCGCCGACGCGGAGACATCCGGTGAAACCGCTTTCCGGCGCGTCCTCACGGCCGCAATCGGCGCGTTCTCTGAGTTTCTTGGCCGCAAGGACGCCTGGGCCGTACTGGCGTTCGTGGTGCTGTTCAAGTTCACCGACGCGTTCTCCGGCACCATGACCGCGCCGTTCGTGATCGATCTTGGCTTTTCCCGCAACGACTACGCCGCCATCGTCAAGGGCGTCGGCCTCGCCGCAACCCTGATCGGCGGCTTCGCCGGCGGCTTTCTCGCTCGCGCCTATTCGCTGACCACGTGCCTGTGGATCGGCGGCCTCGTGCAGGCGATCGCCAACCTGTCGTTCTCATGGCTCGCCATTGTCGGCGTCAACCAATGGGCGCTGGCGTTCGCGATCACCGCCGAAAATTTCACCAGCGCGGTCGGCACCGTGATCTTCGTTGCCTACCTGTCGGCGCTGTGCCGCAATCCGCTGCACACGGCGACGCAGTATGCGCTGCTCACCGCGCTCTCTGCAGTAGGGCGCACCTATCTGTCATCAGGGGCGGGTTATGTCGCAAAGGCCACGGGCTGGCCGCTGTTCTTTGTCATCTGCGTGCTGGTGGCGATCCCGAGCCTGATCCTGCTTGCCTGGCTTCAGCGGCGCGGCCATTTCGAAACGATGGGAAAGACCGGTTAGCGCCAACTCAGAACAGCGTACGCTGGCGCATCGCCGCCGACAGCGTGCCCTCGTCGAGATAATCGAGTTCACCGCCCACCGGTACGCCATGGGCCAGCCGCGTCACCTTGACGTTGGCGTCTTGCAGCATGTCGGTGATGTAGTGAGCCGTGGTCTGGCCATCGACCGTGGCGTTGAGCGCCAGGATGATTTCAGTCACCTGCGGATCAAGCGCCCGCGCCACCAGTGCATCGATGGTGAGATCCTGAGGACCGATGCCGTCCAGCGGCGACAACGTTGCGCCAAGCACATGATAGCGGCCGCTGGTGGCGTTGGCGCGCTCCAGCGCCCACAAATCCGAAACGTCCGCCACCACGACGATGATCGAAGGATCGCGCCGCGGATCGGTGCATACCGTGCAGGGATTGTGCGTATCGATGTTGCCGCAGGTCTGGCAGACCTGGATCTTCTCTATCGCAACCTGCAGCGCCGACGCCAGCGGCGCCATCAGCGCTTCGCGCTTCTTGATAAGATGCAACGCCGCGCGGCGCGCGGAGCGCGGGCCAAGGCCCGGCAAGCGCGCCAGCAACTGAATCAGCTTCTCGATTTCGGGGCCGGCAACCGCGGCAGCCATGTCGGTTGGAATCCGATCTAGCCGAGACCCAGCCCCGGCGGCAGGCCAAGTCCGCCAGTCAGGGACTGCATCTTTTCCTGCATCGCGGCTTCCGCCTTGCGGCGCGCATCGTTATGCGCGGTAACCAGCAAATCCTCGAGAATCTCGCGCTCTTCGGCCTTCATCAGCGACGGATCGATGCTGATGCCCTTGGCTTCGCCCTTTGCCGTCATGCGTACGGTTACCATGCCGCCACCGGCCGTACCTTCGACCTCGACGTGGTCAAGCTCCGCCTGCAACTCCTGCATCTTCGATTGCAGTTGCTGCGCCTTTTTCATCATGCCGAGAAAATCAGCCATGGGTCGTCCTTCCTGATCGATCAGAGATCGTCGTTGTCGTCGGGCTCGAGGCCGTCGTCGGCAACCGCATCATCCGGCGGTTCTGGCGCGAGGCTGCGCACGTCGATCACCTGCGCGCCGGGAAAGCGCGCCATTACCGCCTGAATGCGCGGATCGGCATGAACGCCGACCGTGAGTTGTTCCTTCTTCGCCAGCGCCTGCGCGCGCAACGTGGGCTGGCCGGCTTCGTTGGACACGATCACCGTCCAGCGCCGCCCGGTCCAGAACTCCAGCTTGCGTGCCAGATCACCGATGATCGCGCGCGATGCATGGCTCTCCAGCGCGACTTCGAGACGGCCGTCTTCCATTCGCACCAGACGCAGATCGGCCTCCAGTGCCGACTTCACCTGAAGATCGCGCTTCTCGCTGGCAAGCGCGACGAGCTCGGCGTAGGTCCCGATCCGCAACTGCGGCTGGGCCGGCTCGGAATTGGCGACCGGCTGCACCACCGGTGCGCGCGCCGTGGTGTCATAACCACCCCGAGATGCGGTAGGCGCCATGGCGCGGGGCGACGGCGCCTGATCAAATGACTGGGCGGGCGCCGGCGCGCGCGACGATGCGCCCGAGCCGTTGCCGCCAAGCGACGGCGAGGCGCCGCCATTCTGATCGATCATCCGGATCGCTTCGTCCGGCGTCGGCAGGTCGGCGGCATAGGCGATGCGGACCAGCACCATTTCGGCGGCGGCCTGCGGACGCGTCGCGCCCTGCACTTCGGCGATACCCTTGAGCAGCATCTGCCACATTCGCGACAGCACCCGCATCGAGAGCTTGGCCGCGAAGTCGCGGCCGCGCGTCCGCTCGGTTTCGCCCAGCGCCAGATTGTCGGCGGTCGCCGGCACCACTTTCACGCGGGTAACGAAATTGACGAATTCGGCGAGATCACTGAGCACCACCACCGGATCGGCGCCAACGTCATACTGCTCGCGGAATTCCTTGAATGCGCTGGCGATGTCACCTTTGGCGAGGTGCTCGAACAAGTCGATAATGCGGGTGCGGTCGGCAAGACCGAGCATCTGCCGCACGTCTTCCGCTCGCACCTGCCCTGCTGCGTGCGCGATCGCCTGATCGAGCAACGACAGCGAATCGCGCACCGAACCCTCGGCCGCGCGCGCCACGAGGCCCAGCGCTTCGGCTTCGATCTCGACGTTTTCCTTCTGCGCAATGCCGGCGAGATGCGACATCAGCACATCGGCATCGACACGGCGGAGGTCAAAGCGCTGGCAGCGCGACAGCACCGTGATCGGAACCTTGCGAATTTCCGTGGTGGCGAACACGAACTTGGCGTGCTCCGGCGGCTCCTCCAGCGTCTTGAGGAAGGCGTTGAACGCCTTCTCCGACAGCATGTGGACCTCGTCGATGATGTAGACCTTATAGCGCGCACTTGAGGGCGCGTAGCGCACGCCATCGGTGATCTGGCGCACATCGTCGATGCCGGTGTGAGATGCCGCGTCCATTTCCAGCACGTCGATGTGCCGGCTTTCCATGATCGCCTGACAATGCAGGCCGGGCGTCGGCATGTGGATGGTCGGGCCCTTCACCGAACCATCGGGTAATTCATAGTTGAGCGCGCGGGCGAGGATGCGCGCCGTGGTCGTTTTGCCGACGCCACGAACGCCGGTCAGAATCCAGGCTTGCGGAATTCGGCCCGTCTCGAAGGCATTCGAGATGGTGCGGACCATGGCCTCCTGGCCGATCAGATCGCCAAAATTGGTCGGGCGATATTTGCGCGCCAGCACCCGGTAGCCGTTGGCCGGCCCGGTCGCGCCAAGCGCGAAACCGCCCTGCGCATCCTGATCGTTTGGGGAACTGCCAGCGTCGGTCATCAAGCGATCCGCGATTTGTCCCATCACGCCATAACTGCGGAAAGCACCAATCCGCGAATCCCGCGCGTCGCGCCGGACATCAGCGCCCTGACTGGCGCCTGAAATGAAGAGGTAGGAGACTGACGAGCGACCCGAGCCGGTTCTCGTTAGGGCTGCTTCCTTCCGGACCTGACCCGGTTGGCGAGTGGTTCGTCCACCGCCAATCTCCCGCTGCCTATTTGGGGCCAAAGCGCCGGGAAAGCAAGCGCCGGAATCCGCCTGCGGCATTGTCGTCATCCCGAACCTTGCTGTAATCATTAAAAAAATGGCGGAGAGCGCCTTCACGCCCGATTCCGAAGCGTGCGAAAAAGCGTGGATGACCCAACCCGCGGTCAGCACAAGCGGTGTTGTTTCGACGGCGGCGGTCTGCGAGGCTACGGGGAACCCAGAGAACAAAAATGCCTGCCTCTTCCGCCTGGACGCTTCATCCCCAGCTCGAAAAAGACACCGTCAACATTGGCAACCTGCCGCTGTCCCGGGTCCTCGTCATCAAGGACGCCAATTATCCCTGGCTACTGCTGGTGCCGCGCCGCCCCGATGTGACCGAACTTATCGACCTTGACGAAGTCGAGCAGGCGCAGTTGACCACCGAGATCAATCGCGTGGCGCGCGCGCTGAAGGACGTCTCGAAACCGGACAAGCTGAACATCGCCGCGCTCGGCAACATGGTGCCGCAACTCCATGTCCACATCATCGCCCGGCGCATCGGCGACGCCGCATGGCCGCGACCGGTCTGGGGCATCGCGCCGGCGATCGATCACGATCCGCAAGAACTCGAAACCTTCATCGGCGCCCTGCGGCGCAAAATCTGGCTGACCTGATACCCATGACAATCAATGATTTCTTCCCGCTCGGCCAACCGGGCTTCGTGTCCCATCCGATCGACCGCGCCGCACATCTGCGCACTGACGACGACAAGCTGTTCAAGCTTGAGGACCACCGCGACGCGCGCGCTTACGTCGTGCATCGTGACTCGTTATTGATCACGCAAGGAGCGGACGGTGACCGCGCATTGGTGACCCTCGCGGAGGCGCGGAAATTCGGCGCCAATCCCGGCACAATCTTTCTCGGATTGAAGGACGGCGCCGCGGTGTTCGGCATGGGCATCAGCGCCGCAGCCGTCGAAGATCTGCTGGGGCGCAGCGACGTCATTGTCGAGAACCTGCGCGCGCTGGCCGCGCAGGGCCGCGTGCCGCCTCACGAACTGTCGACCATCGCGATGGCCAAGTCACTGGTGTCGTGGCATCAGCGCCATGGCTTCTGCGCCAATTGCGGCGCCCGCACCACGATGTCCCAGGGCGGCTGGCGCCGCGATTGCCCAAGCTGCAAGGCCGAGCATTTTCCGCGCACCGACCCTGTCGTCATCATGCTGGTGACCTCAGGCGACAAGTGTCTGCTCGGCCGCCAGTCGCAGTTTCCCGCAGGGATGTGGTCGTGCCTCGCCGGCTTCGTCGAGGCCGCGGAAACCATTGAGGACGCCGTGCGCCGTGAGATTCTCGAGGAATCCAACATCCAGTGCACCGACGTGCGGTATTACATGACGCAGCCGTGGCCCTATCCGTCGTCACTGATGATCGGCTGCACGGCGCGCGCGGTCACCACCGACATCATCGTCGACAGGAACGAACTTGAGGATGCGCGCTGGTTCGATCGATCCGACGTGGTCGCGATGCTGAAGCGTGATCATCCCGACGGCCACACCGGCCCTCATCCCGTCGCAATCGCGCATCATCTTCTGGCGCAGTGGGTGCAGGACACCGCCTGACCCTTCCGATTCGGGGAACCTGATCCCCGTTCATTGATTGTCCCTATCGAGTTCCCAACCGCCGCTCCGCCACCGGCCGAAGGAAGCAATCATGAATTTTCAGGACAAGCCGCCTGCCAAGCCTCCACGCATCCTTTGTATCGGCATGCCGGTGCGCGATCTGATTTTTCGCGTCAATGAATTGCCCGCGCGCGGCAACAAAAAACGCGCGACGCATTACAGCGAGTTGAGCGGCGGCAACGCCTTCAACGCCGGGGTTGCGATCACCCGCCTCGGCGGACGCGTCCTGATGTCCGGTCCGATGGGCGACGCGCGCGAGAAATCGAGCATGTACATGTTCGACGACATGAAGCGTGAAGGCATCGACGGCAGTGCCGTCATCCACATGCCGGGGCTGGTAACGCCGATTTCCAACATCATGATCGACCAGACCGGTGAACGCACCATCGTCACCTATCGCGATCCCGCACTGTGGAAAGTGAAGCTGCCGGATGCCGACGAACTGCTGAAGGATTGCGACGCCATCCTGACCGAGAGCCGCTGTGCGGAGTTCGTCACCGACATTTGCGTCGAAGCCATGGCGCGCGGCATTCCGGTGATTCTCGACGCCGACTACATCATGTCGCTGCGCGAGGGCCTGCTCGTCGCATCAAGCCACATCGTCTTTTCGGCCGAGGCCCTCCATGCCACCGCCGGCCTCACCGACGATACCGAGGCGCTGCGCAAGATCGCCGAGCTGACTCCTGCCTTTCTCGCCGTGACCAACGGCGCGCAGGGCATGCTGTGGCTCGACGAGGAGCATAAGCCGCACCACCTGCCCTCTTTCCCGGTCCATACCGTGGACACCCTGGGCGCCGGCGATGTCTTCCATGGCGCCTTCGCCCTCGCGGTCGCCGAGAAACAGCCTCTGGAGCATGCCATGCGGTTCTCGTCGGCCGCAGCTGCGCTCAAATGCACCCGGTTCGGTGGCGCCTTCGCCTCCCCGCAACGCACTGAAGTTGAAGCCCTTTTGCAGGAAAGCCCGGCATTGAAGCTCGCCTGAGGCGGCGGGACCCGGAGACATTCAACTTGCCTTAGAATTTTTTTCTGTATATGAGGCTTCTTGCCCTCATTTATGGAAGAAAGTTCTTCTGATGTCCGACATTGCCGCGGCACCGCCCGCCGAGAGCCAACGCCGCCTCGATGCCATCGACCGCAAGATCCTGACCGTCCTGCAGGACGACGCATCGCTGTCCGTCGCCGAAATCGGTGACCGGGTCGGCCTGTCCTCGACGCCGTGCTGGAAGCGGATCCAGCGGCTGGAAGCCGAAGGCATCATCCTGCGCCGTGTGGCGCTGGTCGATCAGAACAAGATCGGACTCGGGATTACGGTATTCGTGTCGGTGGAGAGTGGCGACCACTCGGACGCCTGGCTGAAGAAGTTCGCGGACGCCGTCAGCGCCATGCCGGAAGTGATGGAATTCTATCGCATGGCCGGCGACGTCGATTACATGCTGCGCGTTGTGGTCGCAGACATGCAGAGCTACGACGTGTTCTATAAAAAACTGATCGCCGCCGTGGCGCTGAAAAACGTGACCTCACGTTTCGCGATGGAAAAGATCAAGTCGGTGACTGCCCTGCCGGTCCCGGCAGCGGCGTAATCCGCAGGACAATTTTTCAAACCCATCGACCAACACACGCTGGCGTTCCTCGAAAATTCGACGGCGGAAGACAGTTTGCACCAATCAATCGATTTTAACGATTGGAATGAAGCATATAATCAATTAGATTAATTATCGGTTCTGCGATTTCTGGAAGGTCGGCAATACGGAGCACGGCCATGACCATTATTTCTTCCTCCCTGGCGCCCGAGGCGCAGGCTCATCACGGCAGCAGAGCATCATCAAGCATCTGGCCCGGCGTTTTCCTCGCCGCACTGATCGCCACTGCGGCCTTTGGGCTTCACGAACTGCCCGGCGTCACCGCGCTGAGTCCGCTGATCCTGTCGATCGTGCTCGGTATCGCCTTTCACAATCTGGTCGGAACGCCATCCCGCGCGCGGGACGGCGTCACCTTCGCGCTGAAACGCCTCCTGCGTTTCGCCATCATCCTGCTCGGGCTGCAGCTCACCGCAGCACAGATCGCCGACGTTGGCGCCGCGGGTCTCGCCGTGATCGCGCTCACACTGGTCGCGACTTTCCTGTTCACCACCTGGTGTGGCCGGCTGCTCGGCGTCGAGACGAAGCTGACGCAACTGATCGCGGCCGGCACGTCGATCTGCGGCGCATCGGCGGTGATCGCCACCAACACCGTCACCAATGCCCATGACGAGGACGTCGCCTATGCGGTGGCCTGTGTGACGGTGTTCGGCTCGATCGCGATGTTCCTCTATCCTCTGCTGCCTGCCCTGCTTCATCTCGATCCGCGCGCCTACGGCCTGTGGAGCGGCGCATCGATCCACGAAATCGCGCAGGTGATCGCTGCTGCGTTTCAGGACGGCAAGCAGGCGGGGGAATTCGGCACCATCGCCAAACTGTCCCGCGTCGCGATGCTCGCGCCGGTGGTGATTGCGCTTGGCCTGATCGCCAGCCGGCGGGGAACCAAGGCTCACGCGCGCGCGCCCATGCCCTGGTTCGTGCTTGGCTTCATCGCGCTGGTCGCCATCAACAGCGTGATCGTCGTGCCGGCCGACATCAAGGCGACGATCGTTTCGGTGACGACATTCCTGCTGTCGATGGCGCTGGCGGCGATGGGGTTGTCCACCGATATCGCGAAGCTGCGCGCCAAGGGCCTGCGCCCGCTCGCGCTCGGTGCAGCAGCTTTCGCATTTATCGCCAGCTTCAGCCTGATGCTGGTAAAGCTGACAACGTAACATCCGGAGCGTTATGACCCTCGAACAGCTTCGCATCTTTGTCGCAGTCGCCGAACAGGAACATATGACCCGCGCCGCCAGCGCGCTTCATCTGACTCAATCGGCCACCAGCGCTGCTATCGCCACACTCGAGGCGCGCTACGCGACAAAACTGTTCGACCGGATCGGACGCAACATCAAACTGACCGAAGCTGGACGGCTGTTCCTGATCGAAGCGCGCGCGGTGCTGGCGCGCGCGTCCGCCGCGGAGACCGTGCTGGCGGACCTCGCCGGGCTGACACGCGGATCACTGTCGATCTCCGCGAGTCAGACTGTCGGAAACTACTGGCTGCCGCCGCTCCTGCACCACTATCATCAACAGCACCCCGGCATCACGCTCGACCTCGCCATCGGCAACACCGAACAGGTTGCACTCCGGGTGCGCGACGGCCTTGCCGACGTCGGTTATGTGGAGGGTGAAATCGACGACCCGGCGCTGTCGATAACACCGGTCGCCGAGGACGAACTGGTGCTCGTTGTCGGCGCGACGCATCCCTGGGCGAAACGGGCGTCGCTCGAACCCGCCCAACTTAGAGAGACGACATGGGTCGCCCGGGAGCCTGGATCCGGCACGCGCCATGTGCTCGAAGCAACCTTGTCAGGATTCGGTCTTGCGCCGAAGGACATCCGAATTGGATTGGCACTGCCATCCAACGAATCGGTGCGCAGCGCTGTCGCTGCAGGCGCCGGCGCCACCATCATCTCGAAGCTGGTGATCGTGAACCTGCTGAAATCCGGCGGACTGGTCGAACTCGCAATGCCGCTGCCGAAACGCCGCTTCTTCAGCGTGCGTCACAAGGAACGCTTCGTGACGCAGGCGGAACGTGAGCTGGAGAGGCTGATCGGGGATATCCCCTCTCCCCGTTTCAGCGGAGAGAGGTGAAGGCACCAAAGTCTGCGTCAAATCTTCTGGTTGTACTCGCCGACCTCGGGATGTGTACGCAGCACGCCGTCCATCGCTTCGAACATGTCGCGCATCCGCTGTTCGGACACCGGGCTTTCGACGACCACGACAAGCTCCGGCTTGTTCGACGATGCACGCACCAGGCCCCAGCTGCCGTCCTCGCAGGTGACGCGCACACCGTTGACCGTAACCAGATCGCGGATCGGCTGACCGGCGACCTTCCCGCCCTTCGCCTTCACATCCTCGAAGTGTTTCACCACCTGATCGACCACCCCGTACTTGGCCTCGTCGGCGCAGTGCGGCGACATGGTCGGCGACGACCAGGTCTTGGGCAGCGCGTTCTTGAGATCTGACATTTTTTTGCCCGGCGCGCGGTCAAGCATTTCGCACACCGCAATCGCCGACACGAGACCATCGTCGTAACCGCGGCCAACCGGGGCATTGAAGAAGAAATGACCCGACTTCTCGAATCCGGCCAGCGCCTTCAGTTCATTGGTGCGGCGCTTCATGTACGAATGACCGGTCTTCCAGTAGGTCGCCTTGGCGCCCTGCTTCTGCAAGACGGGGTCCGTGACGAAAAGCCCGGTCGATTTCACGTCGACCACGAACTCGGCGTTCTTGTGGATCGCCGACATATCGCGAGCCAGCATCACGCCGACCTTGTCGGCGAAAATCTCCTCGCCGGTGTCATCGACCACGCCGCATCGGTCGCCGTCGCCATCGAACCCAAGACCGACATCGGCTTTGTGCTCAAGCACCGCGTCACGGATCGCGTGCAGCATTTCCATGTCTTCGGGATTGGGATTGTACTTCGGGAAAGTGTGATCGAGCTCGGTGTCGAGTGGAATCACCTCGCAGCCGATCGCCTCCATCACCTTGGGCGCGAATGCGCCGGCGGTGCCATTGCCGCAGGCGACCACCACCTTGAGCTTGCGCTTCAGCTTCGGCCGGTTGGTAAGATCGGCGATATAGCGCGCCGGGAAATTCTCGTGAAACTGATAGGAGCCAGCCGGCTTCAGCTTGAACTCGGCGTTGAGAACAATCTCCTTGAGCCGCGTCATCTCGTCCGGACCGAAGGTCAGCGGCCGATTGGCGCCCATCTTCACGCCGGTCCAGCCATTATCGTTATGCGAGGCGGTGACCATGGCGACGCACGGCACATCGAGATCGAACTGCGCGAAATAGGCCATCGGCGTCACCGCCAGCCCGATGTCATGAACCTTGCAGCCAGAAGCGAGCAGGCCGGAGATCAGCGCGTATTTGATCGACGCCGAATAGCCGCGGAAATCGTGCGCGGTCACGATCTCCTGTTTCGCGCCCATCTCGCCGATCATGGTGCCGAGCCCCATGCCCAGCGCCTGAATTCCCATCAGGTTGATTTCCTTGCCGAACAGCCAGCGCGCGTCGTATTCGCGGAAGCCCGTGGCCTTGACCATCGGCTCGGACTCATAGGCATAGGTGTTCGGAACCAGCACGGGTTTCGGCTTGGGAAACATTCAATCGCCTCGTGACAAAGGAATTGGTTTAAGTTCCACAGCTTTAGCGAATGCCATGCGCGGTGGAAAGGCGGGACCATGGGCTTAGAAGCGAATTACGGCAGTTTGGCAGCGCCACCATTGCATCAATAAGATCGATACGACCATGACAGACGACCGCCTTTATTACCCGGCCACCCAGCGCAATCGCGACGCCATCCTCGATGTCCTGCGCGGTGTGCTACCGCCTTCCGGCCTCGTACTGGAGATCGCCAGCGGCAGCGGCGAGCATGTGGCACATTTCGCCCGGGCCATGCCGGACCTGACCTTTCAACCCACCGACCCGGAGGCAGATGCGCTGCGCAGCATTGCGGCATGGACGGCGGAAACTCGCCTCGCCAACATCCGTCCACCGCTGATGCTCGACGCATCATCCGGCCAATGGCCGGTTGCCCAGGCTGATGCGATCCTGTGCATCAACATGATCCATATCTCGCCATGGGCCGCGACCCTGGGCCTTATGCGCGGAGCGGCCCGCATCCTGCCGGCGGGCGCGCCGCTTTATCTTTATGGCCCCTATATCCAGACTGACGTCGCCACCGCGCCAAGCAACGAGGCATTCGATGCCAATCTGAGAGCGCGCAGCTCCGAATGGGGATTACGGCATCTCGACGAGGTCGCAGCCGTTGCAGAGGGCGCCGGTTTTTCTGCGCCGACAGTCACGCCGATGCCGGCCAACAATCTCAGCGTGGTGTTCAGACAGAGGTAAATCCTCTTCACGGTGAGGACGAGGCTCAGCCTCGCGCCTCGAACCATGAGGCCTCATCCTTCGAGATGCGCGCAAGGTGCGCGCTCCTCAGGGCAAGGCATATCCCGCTGAGATGCTTTTACTGCTCGAGCACCAACTGGCCGTTGGCGAATTCAAAGCGCTTGAGCTTGGACAGGAACGACAAGCCAAGCAGGTTCTCCGACAATGCTTCGTCGGGCAGTACCATGGCGTCGACATCGCGCACGATCAGGCCGCCGACATCGACCATCGCCAACCGTGTGCGCGCCGCCTTGATCGTGCCGTTGGCTGTCGAAACCAGCGCGGTATAGTCGCCGCGCGATGGCCGCACGCCGATACGTGCCGCGGACGATTCATTGAGCGCGATCACCGACGCACCGGTATCGACCATGAAGCCGATACGCTGGCCATCGATTCGCCCATCGGTCTGGAAATGACCGCGACGATCGCGCGGAATGACGAGATTGCGCACGCCGGCCTGCTGAATATCCGGCTGCATCGCGGCGAAAGCGTTCATGGATTTGGCGCGCTGGGCCGCCGTTGTCTGGGCCCTGGCGTCGGTCATCTTGTCGGCGAGATTGGCCATCGCCGTGCCGAGCACCGCCAGAATCGCCGCGACAATCATTATGCTACGCATGACGCTCACGCCCGCTTCAGATCACGCCGGACATTTGACCACACCGGCCTGAAATCGCGGCGGCCAGCAACACGACACCGCCGGTGTTTGAGCGAAAAGGGTAAGCAAAGGGTTAATACGCGAGGTTCCGCTCGGCCTGCGCTCAGGTTCCGCGCGGCTTGGCTCTGCGCGTCGCTTCGGCGTTCGCCGGATCTTCCGGCCATGGATGACGCGGATAGCGACCGCGCAGGTCGGCTCGCACGGCCGCGTAACTGCCGCGCCAGAACCCCGGCAGGTCGCGCGTGACCTGTACCGGCCGATGCGCCGGCGACAGCAGTTCCACCACAAGCGGCAGCCTGCCCTTCGCGATGGAAGGGTGGATGTTGAGGCCGAACAGTTCCTGGAGCCGAATGGAAATTTTTGGGCCTTCCTCGGCCTCATAGTCGATCGGCACCGCCGTTCCTGTCGGCGCCTCGAAATGAGTCGGCGCTTCGCGATCAAGCTGGGCGCGCCGCCCCCATGGCAACAGGGCCATGAGCGCATCGGACATATCGGACGCGCTGAAATCAGCCAGTGAGGTCTTGTCGTAAAGCGCCGGCACCAGCCATTCGGCGCGCGTTTCAGCCAAGGCTGCGTCAGATAGATCAGGCCATTCGTCGGGCGATGCCGCGCGCAAAAACATCACGCGATCGCGCCATTGCTTCAGCGCCTTCGACCATGGCAGGCGATCGAGCCCGGCTGCAACCAGCCCGTCCGCCAGCACCCGCGCGGTGTCTGCCGACGGCGTGATAGTCAACGGCTGCTCCGACAGCGTGATGGCATGAAGCTTCCTGCGGCGACGCGCCCGCAACGCCATGGCGTTGCGCTCGAAGGTCACCTCGTCGGCATTCTCAATATGAGCGGCGAACTGCGTTTCGATCTCCTCTTGCGTGATCGGCGCCGCCAGCAGGATACGCCCGTTCGCCGCCGTCCCCGTGAGCTCCGCGACGGCGACATAAGGCGCGCGCGCCAGCGGCGACGTCAGATCGATCGATGCGCCCCGTCCGTTGGCGAGGGTGAAGCTGCCCTTGCCGCGATTCCTGGCGACGCGATCGGGAAAGGCGCGTGCGAGAATGAAGCCGGTGGACAGTCCCTCACCCCGATCGGTGCTCTGGACAAAAACGGGCGAGTCGGGCGACGAACCTCTTCCAACTTGTGCGGTCCAGCGCTGTGCCAGTTGCCGGGCTCCACTCGCACGTGGCGAACGATCCCGACTGAAATTGTGAAGCCGTGCGTCGAGATCGACGCTGTCACCGCCCAGCCCGCGCTCGGTGAGGATCACCGCGATCTCGGCGGCCTGTTCGCCCGCGCCAAGACGATGCGCGTCGACGATCATGCGCGCGAGCCGCGGCGGCAAGGCAAGCGCACGCAGGCTTTTGCCCTCGGCCGTGATCCGGCCACCGTCATCGAGCGCATCGAGTTCACGCAGCAACGCGCGCGCTTCCGTCAGGGCCGGCAGCGGCGGGGGATCGAGAAACGCCAGCGAGGCCGGATCATTCACACCCCACTCTGCAAGATCGAGCACCAGCGACGATAAATCCGCCGACAGAATCTCCGGACGCGTGAAGGCTTCAAACGCCGCGGTCTGCGGCTCATCCCACAGGCGATAGCAGACGCCCGGCTCAGTGCGCCCGGCGCGGCCACGGCGCTGATCGACCGCGGCGCGCGACGCGCGAATGGTCTCCAGTCGAGTCAGCCCGATGTCCGGCTCATAACGCGGCACGCGCGCCATGCCGGAATCGACCACGATGCGCACGCCGTCGATGGTGAGCGATGTCTCGGCGATCGATGTCGCCAGCACAACCTTGCGTCTGCCCTTCGGCGCAGGTGCAATGGCCCGATCCTGCACGGCGGCATCGAGTGCGCCAAACAACGGCACGATCTCGATGTGCGGATCGTTGACCCGTTCGCTCAGCATGGTCTCGGTGCGGCGGATTTCCGCAGCGCCGGGCAGAAATGCCAGCACCGATCCAGCATCGGAGCGCAGCGCGCCGGCGATCGCATCAGCCATCTGGCGTTCGAGCGGCGCATCGGGTTTACGGCCGAGATAGCGCGTCTCGACCGGAAAGGCGCGGCCTTCGCTGGCGACCACCGGCGCATCGCCTAAAAGCTTGGCAACCCGCGCGCCGTCGAGCGTCGCCGACATCACCAGAATGCGCAGATCGTTGCGCAATCCACTTTGCGTGTCCCGCGCCAAAGCAAGGCCCAGATCCGCATCCAGCGAGCGCTCGTGAAATTCATCGAACAGCACGGCGGCGACGCCGTTCAGTTCGGGATCAGCCAGAATCTGGCGAGAGAAAATCCCCTCGGTGACGACCTCGATCCGCGTTGCGCGCGAGACTTTGGAGCCAAAGCGCACGCGATAGCCAACCGTCTCGCCGGTTTTCTCACCGAGCGTCTGCGCCATGCGGTCGGCTGCCGCCCGCGCCGCGATCCGGCGCGGCTCCAGCACGATGATCTTCCCGCCTTTGGTCCATTCCGCATCGAGCAGCGCAAGCGGCACCCGCGTGGTCTTGCCCGCGCCCGGCGGCGCCACCAGCACGGCGGTGTTGCTGCGCGCCAGCGTGGCCGTCAGTTCATCGAGAACGGCGTCAATGGGAAGAGGCGTGGTGAAGATTGTTGTCAAAGGGGCGCTCGCATCTTCACCCACTCCCCTTGTGGGAGCGGGCGGTTTCGAGCACAGCGAGAAACCGGATGAGGGGAGAGAGCAGAGAGCTGTTCGGCCCCTCACCCGGCTCGATCTCGTTCCACTCGATCTCGCCACCCTCTCCCACAAGGGGAGAGGGAAGAAAAGGCCCAAATCTGACGCAAGATCGCCTGAACCAGCCTGGCTGGCTTACGCCCCCCGCCCGACGCTCTCATACGTGAAGCCGTGGGTTTCCATGTCCTCGCTGCGATAGATGTTGCGCAGATCGACGATCACCGGCGTCGCCATCTCGCGTTTCAGTCTTGCCAGATCGAGGGCGCGGAACTGAACCCACTCAGTGACAATGACAAGCGCATCTGCCCCCTTGGCGCATTCATAGGCGTCCGCACAATAAGCGATGTCCGGTAACTCATGCTTGGCCAGATCCATTCCGACCGGATCGTAAGCGCGGACATTTGCGCCAAGATCGAGCAGGCCGGTGACCAGCGGGATCGACGGAGCTTCGCGCATGTCGTCGGTTTCCGGCTTGAAGGTGAGGCCGAGCACGGCGACCGTCTTGCCACGCAGGTTGCCTCCCAGCGCATGCGCGACCTTGCGCGCCATCGCGCGCTTGCGGTTGTCGTTGACAGCCAGCACGGCTTCAACGATCCGCAGCGGCACGTCATGATCGAGCGCCGTCTTCACCAGCGCGCGGGTATCCTTGGGAAAACACGAGCCGCCGAAGCCGGGACCCGCATTGAGAAACTTCGCACCGATGCGGTTGTCGAGGCCGATCCCGCGCGCCACTTCCTGGACGTCTGCGCCGACTTTCTCGGACAGATCCGCGATCTCGTTGATGAAGGTGATCTTGGTCGCGAGAAACGCGTTGGCCGCGTATTTGATCAGCTCGGCTGTGCGCCGCGCCGTGTACATGATCGGCGCCTGATTGAGATACAGCGGGCGATAGACCTCACCGAGAACTTTTCTCGCACGCTCGTTGCTGGTGCCCACAACGATACGATCCGGGTGCTTGAAGTCGCGAATCGCCGCGCCCTCACGCAGGAACTCAGGATTGGATGCAACCGCCACATCCGCTTGCGGATTGGTTTCGCGAATGATGCGTTCGACCTCGTCGCCGGTACCGACCGGCACGGTCGATTTGGTTACGACGACCGTGAAGCCTTTCAAGGCGGCGGCAATCTCGCGCGCCGCAGCATAGACATAGCTCAAATCCGCATGGCCGTCGCCGCGGCGTGACGGCGTCCCGACCGCGATGAAAACCGCGTCAGCCTCCGCAACCGGGCCAGCAAGATCGGTGGTGAAGTCCAGCCGTCCCGCTTTCACGGACGCTTCAACAAGCCGGTCGAGATCAGGCTCGAAAATCGGAATCTCGCCGCGCATCAGCGCCGAGATCTTGCTTGCGTCGGTATCGACACACGTCACCCGGTGACCGAAATCCGCGAAGCAGGCGCCGGATACCAGGCCCACGTAACCCGTGCCGATCATGGCAATTCGCATGCAAAAACCTGTCCTGTGTTGGTTAACGTGAAAGGCGGGATTTTCGCGACATTCGCGCGCGTCTTAGCGCGTTTTAAGGCGGAACGGAAACCGGATCATGGCGGAATACCTCACAAGTACCTGGCATAACATTTGGATGAATAAAGGGGTCCGAAACCCCTTCGCCCCGATAATGGGCGCAACCATCCTGAAACGGGACAGCCATGAACGGTAACGAGACAGCATCCCTCGCAGCCCACACCGCGTCTGCCGAGCGTGTCGACTGGGTCGATTACGCCAAAGGCATCTGCATCGTCATGGTGGTCATGATGCACTCGACCCTCGGCGTCGAACTGGCGGCGGGAAAAGCCGGATTCATGCATCATGTGGTCGAGTTCGCCCGTCCCTTCCGGATGCCCGATTTCTTCCTGATCTCGGGCCTGTTCCTGGCCCGCGTCGTTAACCGCGACTGGCGCACTTATCTCGACCGCAAGGTGATGCATTTTGCCTATTTTTATGTCCTGTGGGTGACGATCCAGTTCGCATTCAAGGCGCCAGGCATGGCTGCGGAAGGCGGCTGGAGTCACGTCGGTGTCATGTACCTCGAATCCTTCATCGAGCCGTTCGGCACGCTGTGGTTCATCTACCTGCTGCCGATCTTTTTTGTCGTCACCAAGGCCACACTGCGCATTCCTCCAGCGGCCATCTGGTTCGTCGGCGCGGCGCTCGAGATGTCACACATCTCCACTGGCTGGACTGTGATCGACGAGTTCGCCGCCCGCTTCGTCTACTTCTATTCCGGATACTTGTTCGCCAATACTGTGTTCGCGATGGCCGACCGCGCTCGCGCCTGGCCGATGCTGGCGCTTGGCGCGCTGGCGGTATGGTTCGTGGTCAATGCAAGCCTCGTATCCGCCGGCGTCAGCACTCTGCCTGTGATCTCGCTCGCGCTCGGCTTCGCCGGCGCCTGCGCCATCATCACCACTGGCGTCCTGCTGGCACGAAAGCGGTGGCTGGATGGCCTGCGCTTTTGCGGCGAGCACTCGATCGTGATCTATCTGGCCTTCTTCCTGCCGATGGCGACCACCCGTGCATTGCTGTTGAAGACCGGCATCATTAGCGACGTCGGCGTGATCGCAATGATTGTCACCACCATGGGCGTGCTCGGCGCTCTGGCGATGTGGTGGGCTGCGAAACGCGCCGGCCTCAACTTCCTGTTCGAGCGACCGGCGCTGTTCTGGATCGCGCCGCCAAAACCCCGGATCGCGCTGCAGGCGGCGGAATAGAAAACCTTCACGTTGCCATGGCCGGGCTTGTCCCGGCCATTTTCATTTCCCGAGGTCAACGGAGCGCCCCCGGGGCCGAGGCCCGGCACGACGAGAATCCGTGCGCATTTGCCATGCGGAGGGCTGTCAATCGCAGCTAAAATCCTTAAGTTGCCGCCATGCCGAAAAAGCCCGCACCTCCCACCAAGAAGCCCACGGACAAGAAACCTGCCGCCGCCAAGGCACCCGGGATCGCACCCGCAAAGGCCGCGCCCAGGCCGCCCGCCGGGGTCAAGGCACCGGGCAAGGGCGATCATATCTTCCTGGTCGATGGCTCGTCCTACATCTTTCGGGCGTATCACGCGCTGCCGCCCCTGAACCGCAAATCCGACGGATTGCAGGTCAATGCCGTGCTCGGTTTCTGCAACATGCTGTGGAAACTGATGCGCGACATGCCGCCGGACAACCGGCCGACCCATCTTGCGATCATCTTCGACAAATCGGAGAAGACGTTCCGCAATGACTTCTTCCCCGAATACAAGGCGCACCGGCCGCCGGCGCCGGACGACCTGATCCCGCAATTCGCCCTGATCCGCGAGGCGGTGCTTGCTTTCGACCTGCCCTGCATCGAACAACTTGGCTTCGAAGCGGACGACCTGATCGCCACCTATGTGCGAGAAGCCTGCGAGCGCGGGGCGACGGCGACGATCGTGTCATCCGACAAGGATCTGATGCAGCTCGTCACCGATTGCGTCACCATGTACGACACCATGAAGGACCGTCGCCTCGGGATTCCCGAAGTGATCGAGAAATTCGGTGTGCCGCCAGAAAAAGTGGTCGAGGTCCAGGCTCTGGCCGGCGATTCCGTGGATAACGTTCCCGGCGTACCAGGCATCGGCATCAAGACCGCGGCGCAACTCATCACAGAGTACGGCGACCTCGAGACGCTGCTGGCGCGCGCTGGCGAAATCAAGCAGCCGAAACGCCGCGAGGCACTGATCGAGAATGCGGGAAAAGCGCGCATCTCGCGCCGCCTCGTGCTGCTCGATGACCACGTCAAGCTCGATGTGCCGCTCGACGAACTGGCGGTGCACGAACCGGATTCTCGCAAGCTGATCGCTTTCCTGAAAGCGATGGAATTTACCACCCTGACGCGCCGGGTCGCCGAGTATGCCCAGATCGATGCGGCCGACATCGCCCCCGACGATAAGCTGAAAAGCGAATTCTCACGTTCGGCGCCGGATGCGAATTCGCCAGAAACACCATCCCTCGGCGGCGAACCGGATTCCCGCGCCAGAGGAACGCTGTCGCCGGCGACGACGCGCAAATCCGCATCCGGCACAGCCGCAACAGGCCCGCTGACGCCGACGGCTCTGGCGGAGGCCCGCGCGGCGAACGCGCACAGGACGCCGGTTGATCGTAGCAAATATGTTGCCGTGCGCAGCTTCGACGTCCTCAAGACGTGGATCGATCGTGCCCATGACCTTGGCCATGTCGCAATCGATGTGAAGGCGACATCGGACGACCCGATGCAGGCCGACATCTGCGGCGTCGCGCTGGCGCTGTCGCCCAACGAGGCCTGCTATATCCCGATCGGCCACAAGAAAGCCGGCAATTCGGATCTGTTTTCAGGCGGACTCGAGGACGGCCAGATCGAAGCAACGAAAGTTTTCGATGCCCTGCGCATCCTGTTCGAGACTCAGTCTGTCCTGAAATCCGGCTTCAACGTCAAATTCAACACCGTACTGCTCGCGCAGCACGGTGTGACGTTGCGCACCATCGACGACGTGCAACTGATGTCGTATGTGCTCGACGCCGGGCGCGCCAGCCATGGCCTCGATGCCCTGGCCGAAAACCTGCTCAACCACGCCACCATCAGCCACGCCGACATCGTCGGCAGCGGCAAGAACCGGATCACGCTCGATCAGGCGACGATCGAGCGCGCCACCGAATATGCCGCCGAGGACGCGGACGTGATCCTGCGGTTGTGGCTGCTGTTCAAGGCGCGGCTGGTCGCCGAACGCATGAACACGGTTTATGAGACACTCGAACGACCGCTGGTGCCGGTGCTCGGCCGCATGGAACGTCGCGGCATCAGCATCGACAGGCAAGTGCTGGCGCGGCTGTCGGGTGAATTCGCCCAGATCGCGGCGCGTGTTGAGTCCGAGATTCAGGAACTCGCGGGCGAGCCGGTCAATCCCGGCAGCCCGAAACAGCTTGGCGATATCATCTTCGGGAAGATGGGCCTGCCCGGCGGGCAGAAAACCAAGACCGGCGCATGGTCGACATCGGCTGCTATTCTTGAGGACCTCGCCGATGAAGGCCACGAGTTTCCGCGCAAGATTCTCGACTGGCGTCAGGTGTCGAAACTGAAATCGACCTACACCGATGCGCTGCCGGCCTACGTACATCCGCAGACCCAGCGTATCCACACTACCTATGCGCTGGCGGCAACGACCACCGGCCGACTGTCGTCGAACGAACCGAACCTGCAGAACATTCCGGTGCGTAACGAGGAGGGCCGCAAGATCCGCAGGGCCTTCGTCGCCACGCCGGGCCACAAGCTGGTGTCGGCGGACTATTCGCAGATCGAACTGCGGCTGCTCGCCGAGATCGCCGACATTCCGACCCTCAGGCAGGCGTTCAAGGACGGCCTCGACATTCACGCGATGACGGCGTCGGAAATGTTCGGCGTGCCGATCAAGGACATGCCGGCCGAAATCCGCCGCCGCGCCAAGGCGATCAATTTCGGCATTATCTACGGCATTTCGGCGTTCGGCCTTGCCAACCAGCTCGGCATTCCGCGCGACGAGGCTGGTGCGTACATCCGCAAGTATTTCGAGCGCTTCCCCGGCATCCGCGCCTACATGGACGCGACCCGCGACTTCTGCCGCGAGCACGGCTATGTCGAAACGCTGTTCGGCCGCAAGTGTCACTATCCGGACATCAAAGCCAGCAACCCGTCGATCCGCGCGTTCAACGAACGCGCCGCGATCAACGCGCGCCTGCAGGGCACGGCTGCCGACATCATCCGCCGCGCCATGATCCGGATGGACGATGCACTCATCGAAAAAAATCTGTCAGCGCAGATGCTTCTGCAAGTCCATGACGAATTGATTTTCGAAGTTCCCGACAATGAGGTCGAGGCAACGCTTCCGGTGATTCAGAAAGTCATGGAAGAGGCGCCGTTCCCGGCGGTAGCGATGTCAGTCCCGCTGCATGTCGACGCCCGCGCCGCGAGCAACTGGGACGAGGCGCACTAAGGATGAGCGATCTGGCCGCCAGTTCACTGCCGGCTTTCGCGCTCACATCATTCGTCATTGAAATGACGCCGGGGCCGAACATGGCCTATCTGGCCGCACTGTCGCTGGCGCAGGGCCGGCACGTCGGCTTTGCCGCCGTGGCCGGGATTGCACTGGGCCTGTCCGTTTACGGCGTGGCTGCGGCGCTGGGTCTTGGCACCGTGATCGCCAATTCGAGATTTCTCTACGACGCGCTGCGATGGGCTGGCGTTCTCTATCTGCTATGGCTCGCCTGGGAGGCATGGGCCGCCGAGCGCGAGGTCTCGCCCGCAGCGTTCGCAAATCACGCTCTTTCGCCCGGTATCGCGTTTCGCCGCGGGCTTGTCACGAACCTGCTTAATCCGAAAGCTGCGGTTTTCTACGTTGCGGTGCTGCCGGAGTTCATACGGATTTCTCAGGGCTCGGTGATGAGTCAGACGCTGCTGCTGTCGGCGATCTATGTCGCCATCGCAACATTCATCCATGTGGTGATCGTTGTCCTCGCCAACCATCTTCAGAGCACGATCAAAACACCCGAAACGCGCCGTACGATGCGGCGGGTGCTGGCCGTTCTGCTGGCCGGCATCGCAATCTGGTTCGCGGTGAGCACCAACCGCAGCTAACGCAAGAACAGGCGCGCCCATACCGATCGCGCCGTCCATGAGAGAGCGAACGGCAGGACCGGTTTGAATGCGCCTGTCGCCGGATCAATCCAGCTTCACCTCGAATCCCTTTTTCACGCCTGGTCGTGCCATCAGGTTTGCGTACCAGCGTTCGACATTGGGAAAATCAGCGAGCGGAACCTTGTGGCGCTCATGCCGCCATGCCCAGCCCAGAATGGCAAAGTCGGCAATCGAGAGCTTGTCTGCAACGAACTCGCAATCCGCGAGCCGGCGATCGAGCACACCGTAAAGACGACGCGTTTCTTTCGAGAAGCGATCGAGGCCATAACGACGATCCTGCTCGCTCTCCAGCGCGATGAAGTGGTGCACCTGGCCCGGCATCGGGCCAAAGCCGCCCATCTGCCACATCAGCCATTCCAGCACCGGAATCCGCTCGCCCAGATCCTTGGGCAGGAATTTGCCGGTCTTCTCGCCGAGATAGAGCAGGATCGCACCGGATTCGAACACACTCACCGGTTTGCCGTGCGGACCCTCCGGATCGATGATCGCCGGGATCTTGTTGTTGGGGCTGATCTTGAGAAAATCCGGCGCGAACTGCTCGTTCTTGGTGATGTTGATAGGGTGGACCTTATAGGGCAGTCCCATTTCCTCCAGAGCGACACTGATCTTGCGGCCATTCGGCGTATTCCAGGTGTAAAGTTCAATCGTCATTCCAATTCCCTTGCCAATTCTTCGTGCTGGCGCACTGTTGACGGTGCGCGATCCGCTCTGGAATGTCCACGCGCCCGGCGCTAAATTCCGCCAAATTTCCGCATTGAAGAGATCGCCCGTGTCCATTTCAGCCTCCCGTGCTCGCCTTGCCGAGATCATTCGCACTCGCTCGTTCGGGCGCGGCGAGATCACCCTCGCCTCCGGTCGCAAAAGCGATTTCTATTTCAACCTCAAGCCGACCATGCTCGACCCCGAAGGCGCGGCGCTGTTGGCGGAACTTTCGCTCGATGCGCTGAAGGACGACGGCATCGACTATATCGGCGGGTTGGAGATGGGCGCGGTGCCGCTGGCCGGCGCCATTGCCCAGCTCTCGTGGATGAAGGGCAAGCCGATCGCGGCTTTCTTCGTACGCAAGAAGCCGAAGGAACACGGCGCGCGGCTCGCGGTCGAAGGCCTCGCGAAAGGCGAGACCTTGCAGGGCAAGCGTATCGTCATCGTCGAGGACGTCACCACCACCGGAGGCTCTGCGATCAAGGCGGTGGATGCCGTGCGCGATGCCGGAGGCGAGGTTGTGCTCGTGTTCACCATGGTCGACCGCGACGAGGGCGCAGCCGAATCCTTCGCCGAAGCAAAAATACCATTTCGCTCGCTCTACAAAGCCGGAGAATTTCTCGGCTCCTGAGCGCGACGATTGCGGGGGTTGACACCGGGCGCGATCTTGGCCCCGATCACGACAAACCAGTCACGCGCAATCATCGGGGGACATATCATGCGCCGCTTTTCCGGTGCGGCTGTGGGCCGCACGCTTCTCGCAGGCGCCATCTTCGCACTCGCTGCGGCTGTGCCGGCGCCGGCATTCGCTGCCGAAGGGCTCGATGGCGGCAAACTGTCGCTGCTCTGGGCACTGCCGTTCGTCGGCATTCTGCTGAGCATCGCCACAGGACCGGTGTTCTACCCTCACGTGTGGGAACATCATTTCGGCAAGTTCGCCACGTTCTGGGCCGCGCTGATCGTGCTGCCGATGTTCGCGACCCTCGATTTGCACACTGTATCGTCGGCGCTGGCGCACACCGCCTTCCTCGAATACATGCCGTTTATCCTTTTGCTGCTGGCGCTGTTCACCATCGCCGGCGGCATCTACGTCGAAGGCAACCTGCATGACAGTGTGCTGACCAACACCGTCCTGCTCGCGATCGGCACGGTGCTCGCCAGCATCGTCGGGACCACCGGCGCGGCGATGATCCTGATCCGGCCGCTGATCCGCGCCAACGACGATCGCCGCCACAACGTGCATGTCATCGTGTTCTTCATTTTCCTCGTCGCGAATATCGGCGGCTCGCTGTCGCCGCTGGGCGATCCGCCGCTGTTCATCGGCTTCCTCAAGGGCGTTGAGTTCTTCTGGACCACGCAGCATCTGTGGTTGGAAACACTGACCGTTGCCGCCATCGTGCTCGCGGTGTTCACCGTAATCGATCTCTATTGCCATCGACTGGACCGCATTCACGGCCATCCCAAGGATCCGACGCCGGATTCGCCGGTACATATCCATGGCAAGGTCAATTTCATCCTGCTTGCCGTGGTGATCGCCGCGATTCTGACCAGCGCCAAGTGGAAGCCCGGAATTTCGTTCACGATTTCCGGCGCCGAGCTTCAACTCCAGGATCTGCTGCGCGATGCAATCTTCGTCATCTGCACCATCGTCTCGATGATGCTGACGAAGAAGAAGGACCGCGCCGCCAACGGTTTTTCGTGGGGGCCTATCCAGGAGGTCGCGATCCTGTTCGCCGGCATTTTCATCTGCATCGTGCCCGTCATGGCCATGCTGCAGGCTGGCGCTCAGGGGCCATTCGCACCATTGATCGCACTCGTCACCCATACGGACGGCAGCAACAATCCCGCCGCCTACTTCTGGCTGACCGGCGGCCTGTCGTCATTCCTCGACAACGCGCCGACCTATCTGGTGTTCTTCCAGCTCGCCGGCGGCGACCCGCAGACATTGATGACCGCACAGGCCGCGACGCTTGCCGCGATTTCGTCCGGCGCGGTGTTCATGGGTGCGAACACTTATATCGGCAACGCACCGAACTTCATGGTCTACGCCATCGCGCGGCAAGCCGGCGTGAAGATGCCAAGCTTCTTCGGCTATATGGTGTGGTCCGGACTTGTCCTGATCCCCACCTTCATTCTCGCGACCTTCCTGTTCTTCTGACGGATCGCGCATGAAAATCGCCGTCATGGGTGCGGGCGCCGTCGGATGTTATTTCGGCGCGCGTCTTGCCCGTGCCGGTCACGACGTCACGCTGATCGCGCGGCCCGCTCATGTAGAGGCCATCGCGCAGCACGGGTTGATCTTCGAGAGCGGCGGCGCTCAGGATCGCATTCCGGTCCAGGCCACCACCGAGGCATCCGGTGTCGCGGACGCCGACGTGGTTCTGTTTTGCGTGAAGTCCACTGACACCGAAGCCGCCGGACAGTCCATTGCCTCCTATCTGAAGCGGGATGCGACCGTGCTGTGCCTGCAGAACGGTGTCGACAATGCCGAGCGGCTGCAACCGCTGATCGCACCGGTTGCTGTCCCTGCGGCGGTTTATGTCGCGGTCGAAATGGCCGGCCCCGGTCACGTGCGGCACCATGGCCGGGGCGAGTTGATTATCGGCGCGTCGCAGGCCAGCACGGACATCGCCCGGCAGTTTGGCGCTGCGTCGATTCCCACCACCGTCTCCGATCGCGTCACCGACACGCTGTGGACCAAGCTGACGACCAACTGCACCTACAATGCCCTGTCTGCCGTGGCCGAACTGCCTTACGGCCCGATGCTTGAGGTGCAGGGAGTAGCGGACGTTATCCGGATCGTTATCGATGAATGTGCTGCCGTCGCACGGGCACTCGGCGTCAGTCTGCCGCACGACATCACCGAGATGGTGCTGGCGCTGGCCGGCACCATGCCCCTGCAATATTCCTCGACTGCGCAGGACCTCGCGCGTGGCAAGCCCAGCGAGATTGATCACCTCAACGGCTACGTCGTTCGCAAAGGCGCTGCGTTTGGCATTCCGACGCCTGCAAACCTGGCGCTTCTGGTGATGGTCAGGCTGCGAGAGGCGCGGCAGCGCCATCCGTAATGACGGTGCGGTCCTCCCGTCCTGTCCTAACCGCGCGTTTACCATCTTTCATTAAAATTGAAGGGAGTTCGGGGCCAATGAAGGCTCCGATCAACGTGCGCGTTGCGTCGGTCGAACGAGGGTGAAGTCGTGTTGCGTCGGAAGTTGCGCCAATCGCGCAAGCCATATGGGGCCTCGTTCGCGTGTTCAATTCTCATCACGGCATCTCTTGCGCTGACGCCACGCCCCGCTGCGGCAGGTTTTCTGGATCTTCTGTTCGGCGGGCTGACGGGGAACACTCCCGCCGCTGATCCTTCGGCGCCATCGCCAGTCCCGCAGGTCGGCATCAGCAACGGACGTTATGCGGTTTATTGCGTACGGACCTGCGACGGCCGCTATTTCCCAGTCACGGTGCGCGGCGCAAGCGCGGCCCAGACCTGCCAGGCCTTCTGTCCGGCCAGCGTCACCAAGGTGTTCTCAGGGCCGGATATCGAGCGCGCCATCACGCCGTCCGGCGAACGTTATCCCGACATGGTCAATGCCTTCGCCTATCGCAAGGCGGTGAAAGCCGACTGCACCTGCAATGGACGCGATTCCGGCGGCCTCGCCCCGATCGACCTGTCACTCGACACCACCCTGCGCCCCGGTGACGTGGTCGCTACCAATAATGGCCTCGTCGCCTATACCGGCGTTCACATCGGCAATGATCGCGCCGCAGAATTCACGCCGGTCAACAGCTATCCCGGCCTGTCAGCAGATGATCGGGCCCGGCTCGGCGAGATGAAAGTCGCACCGGTCAGCGCTCACATTTCCGATCATCGCGGCGTTGCCGAACCCGATGTCACCGGAGCGTTGGGCGATACCGATGTGTCGTCCTCGACCATCTCGCTGAAGATTAGTCCGCGAAAGGCAAAGCGCGCCGAACTCGATTGAGTTCAACGGACGAGGCGCATCATCATGCGCCTCCATCATCGCCCGACGATGACGCCGATCACATTCGGCGCGGCGAGATAGCGCTCTTCCATTTCCATGCGCGCGATCGCCTTGTTCTCCGGCGTCAGCAAACCGCGTTTTTCGGCGAGGATCATCCAGCAGAAGCCCCACCAGTCGGTGAGGATGCCGTCGTCATCGACGAGATCGTAGCCCTGCTCCGCCGCGAAGATCCGCGCGCGCGCTTCGTCCAGCGTATCGAGGAATTCGTGATCCGCGACCGGAAACATGCGGTCGCAAAAGTCGTCGGTGGTGTAGCCCCAGATCGACATGCACACCGCGTTGAAGGCGCGGTCGAACTGGTCGTCGTCCACGGCGCGGCGGCGCGCGGTCTGGTGCAGCCGCGATAGCGAGCGGGCGAAATCGGCGATGCGGGTCAGGGCGAACTGGTCGAAGGCAATAGTGGACATGTAGTCCTCAACACGGTGGTGAAACGCTAGATATGGGGTTCGAAAAGCCTCGAATCATCACGCTATATCAAAGACTTACTAATATGTTCTTTATTTGTTCTTATGACAAGGGATGCACACCACAAACTTTGCCGCGCGGCAGGCGATCGCTTCCGGAAGCCAGCTTCTCCGCTTCACACCAACTTGCTAGCCTTCGGGCAATTCAATCCGCGGCGCGCAAAGCCTCGCGATAAAGCCGCCGCGTCATGCCGGTGGTACAGGGAGCCATCCATGTCATTTGATCGCCGTTCGTTTCTCGCCGCTACGCTTGCCTCGGCCGCAGCCCTGACGTCGCGCGGCGCGTTTGCCGACGACGCCTATCCCACCAAGCCGGTGCGCCTTGTCGTGCCTTACGCCGCTGGTGGCGGCACCGACTTCTTCGCGCGGCTTGCGGGCACATCGATGTCGAAAACGCTGGGCCAGCAGATCGTGGTCGAGAACCGGCCGGGCGCCGGCACCAACATCGGCGCCGATGCCGTGGCTCACGCCGAACCTGACGGCTACACCTTCCTGCTCGGCGACACCTCGACCTATGCCTCCAACCGCAGCCTGTACAAAAAGCTGCCCTATGACGTGGAGAAGGATTTCGCCCCGATCTCGCTCACCGGTCGCTTCGCCATCGTACTTCTGGTCAACACTGACAAGCTCAATGTCGGCTCGGTGAAAGAGCTGATCGACGCCGCGAAGAAAGCGCCGGGCTCGATCGACTATGCCAGCGCCGGTGTCGGCTCGCCCTTCCATCTCGCCGCCGAACTGCTGGCGCAGCAGACCGGCATCAAGATCAACCACGTGCCCTACAAGGGCGCGGGGCCGGCCCTGCAGGATCTCGCCAGCGGCCAGATCGGCATGATGTTCGTCGATTTCGCCAGCGCGCGGGCGCAATTTTCGCTCAAGGGCATCAAGGCGATCGCGGTCGCGTCGCCCGGCGAATTCTATGGCCTGCCCGGCGTGCCGCCGGTATCCGCCGTGGTGCCGGGCTTCGAGGCCTGGGCCTGGCAGGGCTTCGTTGCGCCGAAGAAGACGCCGCCAGCGATCATCGCCAAATTGCGCGACGCCTATCTCAAGGCAGTGAGCGATGCGGAAGTGAAGAAGAAGCTGCTCGCGGCCGGCGTCGATCCGCTGCAGAGCACGCCGGAGGAAATGGCCGCCTATATCCGCAGCGAGGCGGACAAGTGGGCCAAGGTGATCAAGACCGCGAACATCACGCTCGAATGATTGTCGCAACATAGCGGGCAGGCATTGGCAGTCGCGTATTTGCCTGCCGCGCCAGCCGCGCACGATACCTGAAGGTGCAGGTCGCCGCCGCCCGGCGGCGCTCTGCCACGCATAGCCGTCATTACGCCGCACGTCATTGAACTCAAATGCGTTGTCGCGATAAGTGGACAAAACCCGGAGCCGACAATGCTTGAAAAGACGCTTGAGAAGACATCTGGCGACAGCGCCCACCCGTTCGATCGCGCGACGCAAACAACCCTGATCGATGGCCGCCTTCGCGGCACCGCGAGCGAGGACTATTGGGCGTTCGTCGGCCCGTTCGGCGGCGCCACCGGCGCGACGCTGCTGCGGGCAATGCAGGGCCATCCCGATCGCGCCGGCGATCCGCTGACCGTGACCGTGAATTTTTGCGCGCCGCTGACTAAAGGCGAATTCGAGGTGCAAGTGCGCCTGATGCGCGCCACGCGCTCCACCCAGCACTGGATGGCTGAACTGACGCAGGGCGACAACGGCGTGGTTGCTTTCGCAACCGCCGTGTTCGCGACCCGGCGCGAGTCGTGGTCCCATCAGCAGACAACCATGCCTACGGCACCTGCGCCCGGCACGATCGCGCCGCTGGTCAGCGCAGGCATCGCCAACTGGGCGCAGCAGTATCAATTCCGTTTCGTCGAAGGCACGCCGGATTACAACGGAGAAACGCGCCGCGAGAATCCGGCCAGCGCGTTCTCCAAGATGTGGCTGAGCGACGCGACACCGCGCACCGTTGATTTTCCATCGTTGCTGTCGATGTCCGACACATTCTTCGCACGCATCTTCCACGTGCTTGGCGTGATCGTGCCGATCGGCACCGTGTCGCTCACCACTGCCTTTCACGCCGACGCGGCCGATCTCGCGGCGGAAGACACAACGACGGTGCTCGGCGTGGCCGACGCCAACATCTTTCACAAGAGCTTCAGCGATCAGACCGGCCAGCTCTGGTCACCGGACGGACGCCTGCTCGCGACCACCACGCAGACCTGTTACTTCAAGGCGTAAGCAAAACTCGTTTGTTTGACGCGTTTTCTTGACGCGCCGGCATCCACTTCGCTCGAAAACGCCATGGACAAAAAAAGGGCGCCGATGGGGCCGCCCTTTGTTTTTCACGTTTGGAAATCGATCATTCCGCCGCGAGCTTGACGTCGGGCGCGGCCGCGAGGACCTCGGCGTCGACGTGCTTCTCGAACTTGGCGAAGTTCTTCTGGAACATGCCGACCAGACCGCGCGCGGTCTTGTCGAACTCCGCCTTGTCCTTCCAGGTGTTCACCGGATCGAGGATTTCCGACGGCACGCCGTCCAGCGCGGTCGGCACCGCGAAGCCGAAATACTTGTCGGTGCGGAAGGTAGCATTGCGCAGCGAGCCGTTGAGCGCGGCAGTGAGCAGCGCGCGCGTCACCTTGATCGGCATGCGGCTGCCGACGCCGTACTTGCCGCCGGTCCAGCCGGTGTTGACCAGCCAGCAATCGACGTTGTGCTTGGCGACCAGCTCACGCAGCATGTTGCCGTATTCGGCCGGATCGCGCGGCAGGAACGGCGAGCCGAAGCACGCCGAGAATTCCGGCTGCGGCTCGTTGCCGAGACCGCGCTCGGTGCCCGCGACCTTCGCGGTGTAACCCGACAGGAAGTGGTACATGGCCTGCGCCGGCGTCAGCTTGGCAATCGGCGGCAGCACGCCGAACGCGTCGGCGGCAAGCATCACCAGATTCTTCGGCTGACCGGCGCGGCCGGTGCGCGACGCATTCGGAATCGCCTCGAGCGGATAGGCGGAGCGGGTGTTCTCGGTCTTGGAGCCGTCGTCGAAATCAGGCTCGCGGGTCACCGGATCGAGCACGACGTTCTCGAGCACCGCACCGAACTGCATGCTGGCGTCGTAGATCGCAGGCTCCGCCTCGCGCGACAGCTTGATGGTCTTGGCGTAGCAGCCGCCTTCGAAATTGAAGATACCGTCCGGCCCCCAGCCGTGCTCAACGTCGCCGATGAGCGTGCGGTTCGGATCGGCGGACAACGTGGTCTTGCCCGTGCCGGACAGGCCGAAGAAGATCGCGCTGTCGCCATCGTCACCGACGTTGGCGGAGCAGTGCATCGGCATCACGCCCTGCGCCGGCAGATAGTAGTTCAAGGTGGTGAACACCGACTTCTTCATTTCGCCGGCATACTGGCTGCCGCCGATCAGCACGATCTTGCGGGTGAAGTCGATCGCGACGACGTTCTCCGAGCGCACGCCATGACGCTTGGGATCGGCGCGGAAGCTCGGAAGATCGATGATGGTGAGCTCGGGAACGAAGCTGGCAAGCTCGGCCATTTCGGGGCGGCGCAGCAGCGTGCGAATGAAGAGAGAGTGCCAGGCGAGTTCGGTAAAGACGCGAACCTTGATGTGGAATTTCGGATCAGCGCCGCCATAGAGGTCTTGCGCGAACAGCGTCATGCCTTCGGCATGTTTGAGGAAGTCCTGGTAGATCGCTTCGAACTGTTCGGAGGTGATGGACTGATTGCCGTCCCACCACATCGTCTTGTCGGTGTTGGCGTCGCGGACCGTGAATTTGTCTTTCGGGCTGCGGCCCGTGAAGACGCCGGTCTCGGCACACAGCGCACCTTGTGCGGTGAGCACAGCTTCATTCGCGCGAAGAGCGTGTTCGTAAAGCGGCGCAGCGCCGAAATTCCAGTTTACCGCAGCAAGATTTTTGAAACCGAATTTATCGGCGCCGAAGGCACCGTTACGTACGCCAGTCTCTTTCACGAAAGGGTCCTCCCAGGAATCCGCGGTCGATGAAGCGCGACAGGTTGCAAGCGCGCGATCGCCACAGGGTGCTGAGACTATAACGCCCCAGCCTCGATACGGCGATGTCTTAGTGTCGGATTAAGAACTTGCCAAGCTGATCGGGCAAAATTTGGTTGATGCGGTAGCAAAGGCCGCAACGCTTGATGTCTCACACATCATGCGTGCCCCGCGCGGGCGCGCTCCGCCATCTCCTTTAAAGTTTGCCGCAGCGCGGCAGGCGATTGAATCCGCGCCGGAAAGGCCAGCCGCGCCACACGAGCTCCCGCCTGAAGGTCCAGACCGTCGGGGTCGCAGCCGGTACAACGCCAATCGCCAGGCTCCGCATCCAGCAACGCAGTCGCATAAAGATTCATCGTGCTCAAATGATCGGCATTCATGTGCGTCACGATGTCAACCTCCGCTGCGATGAGGCTTTCCGCCCCCTCGGTCGGCGTCAGAAAATCCGTCGCCGGCAGATCGACGATCTTGCCGAACCCGGCGACCAGATGAGCGTTTCGCAGCCGCAGGGTGACGAAGAGGAAATCGGGAAAGTCCACGAAGACGTCCGCCGACGGATGCGCGGCGAGATAGCGGCGGCGCACCGCCTCGACCTGCCCCTCGGGCACCTGCTCGGCCGCTCCTGCCAGCATGATCCGGGCGCCCTCCAGGGGATCGCCGGGGCCACGCTCGTCCAGCATCAGCGAGACCCGGGCATCCACGAGGATATTCCGGGTATGGACCGCCAGCCGGGAGATCAGCAGGATGGGCGCCCCGCCGGGCGTGGTCGCGACATTGACCAGCGAGCAATAGGGGTCGCCGGAATCCGGCATGAGGGTTCCCAGCGCCCCCTGCCGGCTGCGACGGAGCAGGGAACGGGTGATGTCGGCAGGCTTCTGGCTGGTCGGGCGCATGGGATCGGCTGGAACTCGTTGGCAGGTTGCGGCTTTTCTAGATCAGAGGGGTTTTTTGACCGGATTTAGGCCCTATATCGGGGCGACGGGAACCCGGTCACATTTCAGCCCAGCTTGCATTGCTGGTTGGGCAACCCCGATTGCCTTATTTCGTACGGCTTCTTGGTTGAACCGTTCGCTCATGCAAAACCCGGTTTTGGAAAGCAGGCTCATGCCCACAATCGCTCTGGTCGACGACGATCGCAACATCCTGACATCGGTCTCGATTGCGCTGGAAGCCGAAGGCTACCGCATCATGACTTACACCGACGGGGCTTCTGCGCTCGAAGGGTTCAAGACCTCGCCGCCCGACATGGCCATCCTCGACATCAAGATGCCCCGCATGGACGGCATGGAAACGCTGCGCCGCCTGCGCCAGAAGTCCGACCTGCCGGTGATCTTCCTGACGTCGAAGGACGAGGAGATCGACGAATTGTTCGGCCTCAAGATGGGCGCCGACGATTTCATCCGCAAACCGTTCTCGCAGCGCCGGCTGGTCGAGCGCGTCAAGGCGGTGCTGCGCCGTTCGGTGCCGAAGGACCCTGCCGTGGCGCAGAAGGAATTAGATGCCAAGGCGCTCGAGCGCGGCATGCTGCGCATGGACCCTGAGCGCCACACCTGCACCTGGAAGAATGAGCCGGTGACCCTGACCGTCACCGAGTTCCTGATCCTGCAGGCGCTGGCGACACGCCCCGGTGTGGTGAAGAGCCGCAACGCGCTGATGGACGCCGCTTACGACGATCAGGTCTATGTGGACGATCGCACCATCGACAGCCACATCAAGCGGCTGCGCAAGAAGTTCAAGGTCGTCGACGACGAGTTCGAGATGATCGAAACCCTGTATGGGGTGGGTTATCGCTTCAAGGAAGCGGCATAAACCACGCCCCTGCCGCCGCTTGCGTTGGCTGACACCCGGGCGCAAGCGGGTTAAAATGCTGCACCCGAAACAACCAGGCAGGCCGGCGATTGCTTGATCGAACGCAGCAGGATCGAAACCAGCACGACGATGACGCGGCGCCGTCCATCGCGCCGGACGTCGAGTCCGCTGCTGAAGAGGTTGCGGCTCCCCGCACCCACTGGCGGCCCGTCGACGTGCTCAAGCGCGGCTGGCGTTACTTTACTGCCCTCACCTTCTCGAGCCTGACCCGGCGCATTGTTTCGCTCAACCTCGTCGGCCTGATAGCGCTTGTCACCGGCACGCTGTATTTGTCGCAGTTCCGCGCCGGCCTGATCGACGCCCGGGCGCAAAGTCTTCTGGTCCAGGCCGAGATTATCGCCGGCGCCATCGCGGCGTCGGCGACTGTTGAAACCAACACCATCACCGTTGATCCCGACCGGCTGAGCGACCTCAAGACCGGCGAAAGCTACGGCCCGAGCGAAGAATTGTTGTCGGGCATCGAATTTCCGATCAATCCCGAGCGCGTCGCTCCGGTGTTGCGCCGCCTGATCTCGCCGACCAAGACGCGCGCCCGCATCTACGATCGCGACGGAGTGCTGACCCTCGACAGCCGCAATCTTTACGGACGCGGCGACGTGCTGCGCTTCGAACTCGCGCCGCCATCGGCCGAGAAACCCGGCCTTGCCGAACGAACGATGATCGCCATTCGCACCTGGCTCAATCGCGGCGACCTGCCGCTCTACCGCGAGCTCGGACCCGAGAACGGCAACGGCTATCAGGAAGTCCAGGAGGCCCTGAATGGCCGCAAGGCCAGCATGGTGCGGATCAACGACCGTGGCGAGGTCATCGTCTCGGTCGCGGTGCCGGTGCAGCGCTTTCGCGCCGTCCACGGCGCGTTGATGCTGTCGACTCAGGGTGACGACATCGACCAGATGGTGACCGCGGAGCGCCTCGCCATTCTGAAAGTGTTCGGTATCGCCGCCGCGGTCATGATCGTGCTGTCGCTGCTGTTCGCTTCGACCATCGCCGGACCGGTGCGACGACTTGCGGAAAGCGCCGAGCGGGTACGCCGCCGCATCAAGACGCGTGTCGAGATTCCGGATTTCTCTGGCCGCGGCGACGAAATTGGTCACCTCTCGGGCGCGTTGCGCGACATGACCAACGCGCTTTACAAGCGCATCGACGACATCGAGCGTTTCGCCGCCGACGTCGCCCACGAACTGAAAAATCCGCTGACGTCGATGCGCTCGGCGGTCGAAACCCTTCCGCTGGCCAAGACCGACGACAGCCGCGGTCGTCTGCTCGCGGTGATCTCGCACGACGTGCGCCGGCTCGATCGCCTGATCTCCGACATATCCGACGCCAGCCGTCTCGACGCCGAATTGCAGCGCACGGACGTGGCCCCGGTCGATGTCCGGCGCTTGCTGACCACCCTGACGTCGGTTGCGAACGAAACCAGGCTCGGCCACGACGTCGGCGTAGACGTGCGCTTCGAAGGCAACCGGGCCGATACCTTCTCGATACCGGGGCATGACTTGCGGCTCGGCCAGGTCATCTCCAATCTGCTGACCAATGCGCAATCATTCTCGAAATCCGGCGGCCGTGTGCGCATCGTGTGCCGGAGACTGAAATCCGAAATCGAGATCGTGGTGGACGACGACGGGCCGGGCATTCGGCCCGATGCGCTGGAGCGCGTGTTCGAACGCTTCTACACCGACCGGCCGCACCAGGGTTTCGGCCAGAACTCCGGCCTCGGCCTGTCGATCTCCAAGCAGATCATCGAGGCGCATCGCGGTCGCATCTGGGCGGAAAACCGTCCCGGGCCGACCGACGCCCAGGGCGATACGCGGATCGCGGGCGCGCGCTTCGTGGTCCGGCTTCCGGCGACATGACCGTGCCATCCGGTTCGACAATCCATGGCTCCGCGGTTCTGGTGGGAGATCGCGCCGTTCTGATCCGCGGGCCCTCCGGCGCCGGCAAGTCCCGCCTCGCCTTCGATCTCATGCTGGCCGGCCGTAGCGGCCTGATCCCGCCAGCGACGCTGGTCGGCGACGACCGCCTTTGCCTGGAACTCGTTCGCGATCGTCTTCTCGTCAGGCCGCCCCCCGAACTTGAGGGACTGATCGAAATCCGCGGGCTCGGCATTCGCCGCAGCGATTTTGTCGCGGAGGCGCCGGTCGGCCTCGTGGTCGATCTCGACGCGTCCGATGCCGAGCGGCTTCCCCCGGCCAATGCCCTGCAAGCCACCATATTAGGGGTCGAACTGGCCCGAATCCCGGTCGCACCAGCCTTTTCGCCACTTCCGATGACCATCGCCGCGCTCACGACCATGCCGGGCTGCAGCGACACTCAACCTTACTACCGATTGCCGGGGGGAATCTGGTAACCATATAAATCCAACTATAGCCACGAAGTAGCCATCGCGGCTCACAGAGCGGCCACGCTTTTCAGGGAAAAACCGGTCGCTCCCCCTTGCGTGAGGGCTCGGGATGGTCAAAGTGGCCCGTTCGTGCGGTGCACCAAGAGCACCCGCGAGGAGTTTTCAATGATTGGTCTGGTACTTGTGACCCACGGGCGCCTCGCCGATGAGTTCAAGGCGGCGCTCGAACATGTAATGGGCCCGCAGAAGCAAATTGAAGCCATCACCATCGGCGCCGAAGACGATGCCGATTTGTGCCGGGGCGACATCATCGAAGCCGTCAACCGCGTCGACAGCGGCGACGGCGTCGCCATTCTCACCGACATGTTCGGCGGCACGCCTTCAAACCTCGCGATCTCCTGCATGAGCCGACCCAAGGTCGAGGTGCTGGCGGGCATCAATCTTCCGATGCTCGTCAAGCTCGCCAAGGTGCGCGAGGAGCGCACGCTGCCCGACGCCATCGCGATGGCGCAGGAGGCCGGGCGTAAATACGTGACGATCGCCAGCCGCGTGCTTGCCGGGAAATGACCGGAAAGCCGGACGACGCAGTCTCGTCGAACGATGCGCCGACGACGGCGAGAGGATCTGCTGCTCCGGGCGCGGTCTCCCGCGAAATCCCGATCGTCAACAAGCGCGGTCTGCATGCGAGGGCGTCCGCGAAATTCGTTCAGATGGTCGAGCGCTTCAACGCCGACGTCAGCGTGACGCGCAACGGCGAGACGGTCGGCGGCAATTCGATCATGGGGTTGATGATGCTGGCCGCCGGAATCGGAACAACGATCACGGTGTCGGCAACCGGCCCCGAAGCCAAAGCCGCGATCGCCGCGATCGCCGAACTCATCGGCAACAAATTCAACGAGGACGAGTGACCGGCATCGGTCGCCAAGGTCAGTAGCGCGGAAACCTCCGGAACGCGCTTATCGCACTTGACCCTTGCTTGCCCGCTGTTCGACCGGATGCTATCCCGCGCCCCATGACGACCTCTCCCATAGCCAATATCCGCAACTTTTCCATCGTCGCCCATAT
>JBQCHK010000023.1:0-59930 GCA_051954725.1 Afipia sp.
TCCGGCGGGCGCCGAATGCCAAAGTCGGGCGGCGTTACCATGGGCTGGGGGGGGGCCATGGGTGCAGCGGCCTTTTTCTAGACCCTGCAGTACAACGAAGGGGGGCCGGCCCGGCGAACGCGGGCACGACGCACGTCAAGACATTGCACTGCTGCAATTCGCTTAAGGGAGGATCCGATGGATCTCAATTTCACCAAGGAAGAACTCGCGTTTCGCGACGAAGTGCGCACCTTCTTCAAGGAGAACGTGCCGCCGGCGATCCGCGAAAAGCTGATCGAAGGCCGTCACACCAGCAAGGAAGACCTCGTCAACTGGCAGCGCATCCTCAACAAGAAGGGATGGGCGGTGCCGCATTGGCCGAAGGAATACGGCGGCACGGGCTGGACCCCGGTGCAGCAGTATATCTTCCTCGAGGAACTGCAGTCGGCGCCCGCGCCGTCGCCGCTGCCCTTCGGCGTCAACATGGTCGGGCCGGTGATCTACACCTTCGGCAACGAAGAGCAGAAGAAGTATTACCTGCCGCGCATCGCCAACCTCGACGACTGGTGGTGCCAGGGCTTCTCGGAGCCGGGTTCGGGTTCGGACCTCGCCTCGCTCAAGACCACCGCCAAGCGCAAGGGCGACGTCTACATCATCAACGGCCAGAAGACCTGGACCACGCTGGCGCAGTACGCCGACTGGATCTTCTGCCTGTGCCGCACCAATCCCGACGCGAAGAAGCAGGAAGGCATCTCGTTCATCCTGTTCGACATGAAGTCGCGCGGCGTCACCGTGCGTCCGATCCAGACCATCGACGGCGGCCGTGAGGTCAACGAAGTGTTCTTCGACGACGTCGAAGTGCCGGTCAGCAACCTCGTCGGTCAGGAGAACAAGGGCTGGGATTACGCCAAGTTCCTGCTCGGCAACGAGCGCACCAACATCGCCCGCGTCGGCATGTCGAAGGAGCGCATCCGCCGCATTCGCCAGCTGGCCTCCCAGGTCAAGTCCGGCGGCAAGCCGCTGCTCGAGGATTCGCGTTTCCGCGAGAAGCTGGCGGCGACCGAGATCGAGCTCAAGGCGCTCGAACTGACGCAGATGCGCGTGGTGGCCAACGAGAGCAAGAACGGCAAGGGCAAGCCGGACCCGGCGTCCTCGATCCTCAAGATCAAGGGTTCGGAGATCCAGCAGAGCATCACCGAACTGCTGCTCGAGATCACCGGGCCGTTCGCGCTGCCTTACGTGCCGGAAGACGACAAGAGCAACGAGGAAGCGAGCTGGGCGAGCCACATCGCGCCAGCCTACTTCAACTACCGCAAGGTGTCGATCTACGGCGGCTCGAACGAGATTCAGCGCAACATCATCACCAAGGCTGTGCTGGGGTTGTAGTTCTTTTTAGTCCCGTCATGCCCGGCCTTGTGCCGGGCATCCACGTCTTGTTTCGAAAATGCAAAGACGTGGATGGCCGGGACGAGCCCGGCCATGACAACAACATGTGCATCCGTTTGGTTAGCCGGAGAAAGAAAAAATGGATTTTGATCTGTCCGAGGAGCAGCGCCTGCTGAAAGACAGCATCGACGGCCTGCTGGCCGATTCGTATGACTTCGAGCAGCGCAAGAAATACGCCCAGGAGAAGGGCGGCTGGAGCAAGGCGATCTGGAGCAAGCTGGCGGAGCAGGGGCTGCTCGGTCTGCCGTTCTCCGAAAACGATGGCGGCTTCGGCGGCGGCCCGGTCGAAACCATGATCGTGATGGAAGCGCTCGGCCGTGCGCTGGTGCTCGAGCCGTATCTGGCGACCGTGGTGCTCGGCGGCGGCTTCCTGCGTCACGGCGGTTCGGCGGCGCAGAAGGAAAAGTATCTGCCCGCGATCATCGACGGCAGCAAGACGCTGGCTTTCGCGCAGCTCGAGAAGGACTCGCGCTACGATCTCGCCGACGTGTCGACCACGGCGAAGAAGAAGGGCGACGGCTGGGTGATCGACGGCGAGAAGTTCGTCGTGCTCAACGGCGCGTCCGCAGATACGCTGATCGTCAGCGCGCGCACCAAGGGCGGCCAGACCGACCGTACCGGCATCGGCCTGTTCCTGGTGCCGGCCGACGCCAAGGGCGTCAGCATCAAGGGCTATGCGACCCAGGACGCGCAGCACGCGGCCGATATCACCTTGTCCGGCGTCGAGGTCGGCGCCGATGCGGCGATCGGCGATCCCGAGAATGCGCTGCCGCTGATGGAGCGCGTGGTCGACGAGGCGCGCATCGCGATGTGCGCCGAAGCCGTCGGCGCGATGGATGAATCGCTCAAGACGACGATCGAGTACCTGAAGACCCGCAAGCAGTTCGGCGTCACCATCGGCAGCTTCCAGACGCTGCAGCATCGCGCCGCGGATATGTTCGTGTTCCTCGAACAGGCCCGCAGCATGGCGATGCTGGCGGCGATGGCGACCGACCTGGACGCCAAGGAGCGCGCCCAGACCGTGGCGGCGGCCAAGGTGCAGATCGGCAAGTCGCTGAAGTTCGTCGGCCAGCAGGCAATCCAGCTTCATGGCGGCATCGGCATGACCATGGAGGCCAAGATCGGCCACTACTTCAAGCGGCTGACCATGATCGAAAGCACCTTCGGCGACACGGACTATCACCTGCGCCGGGTCAGCGAGCAGGGCAGCCTGATCTGAGACTTCCCGAACGTCTCGACCTTACATCACGGTCGTCATGCCCGGCCTTGTGCCGGGCATCCACGTCTTAGATCGACCGTGCAAAGACGCGGATGGCCGGAATAAATCCGGCCATGACAAGAGAATAACAAAACCACAGGAAGCGCCGATATGAAAAACACGCCCTTCGATCTCGCCGGCAAGGTCGCCATCGTCACCGGCTCGAGCCGCGGCATCGGCCGCGCCTCGGCCGAACTGCTCGCCAGCCTCGGCGCCAAGGTGGTGATCTCGAGCCGCAAGGCCGACGCCTGCGAGGCGGTGGCCGAAGGTATCAAGAAGGCAGGAGGCGACGCCCACGTCATCCCCTGCAACATCAGCCGCCGGGAGGAAGTCGAAGCGCTGGTCAACGGCACCATCAAGCATTACGGCCAGCTCGACGTGCTGGTCTGCAACGCCGCGGTCAATCCGTATTACGGCCCGCTGCTCGACATCACCGACGAGGCCTTCGACAAGATCATGGGCTCGAACGTCAAGAGCAACATCTGGCTGTGCTCGCTGGCGGTGCCGAAGATGGTCGAGCGCGGCGGCGGCTCGGTGGTGATCATTTCGAGCATCGGCGGCCTGCGCGGCTCGACGGTGATCGGCGCCTACGGCATCTCCAAGGCGGCGGACTTCGCGCTGGCGCGCAGCCTTGCCGGCGAATGGGGCCCGAAGAACGTGCGCGTCAACTGCATCGCGCCGGGCCTGGTCAAAACCGACTTCGCCCGCGCGCTGTGGGAAGACGAGGCGAACCTCAAGCGCCGCACCGCGACCACGCCGCTGCGCCGCATCGGCGAGCCGCACGAAATCGCGGGCGCGGTCGCCTATCTCGCCTCCGACGCCTCGACCTTCATGACCGGCCAGACCATCGTCATCGACGGCGGCGTGACCACCGCGTCGGTGTAGTCGCCCGAACGAGAGTCCTCATCCTGAGGTGCGATCCGACCGATCGCGTCTTGCAGGATGAATTGTGTGTCCCGGATGCCGCGCAGCGTGAAACGATGCGCTGCTGATCCGGGACCGTTCCATCTTCGGACGTCGCAACGACCCTGGATCAGCGGAGCGGCATTTCATGCCGCACACGCGTCCGGGGCACGACTTTCATGGCCTCATGGCTCGAGACGCGAGGCTGCGCCTCGCCCTCACCATGAGGGGCTGTATTTTATGTCGGACGTGTTCCGAGCACGGCTTCCTATCCCTCCCCCTTGCGGGGAGGGTGGCGCATGTGAGCGGAGCGAACAGGCGCCGGGTGGGGGGCGTTGTTGAAATCCCCACCCCGGCCTCCGCTTCGCCATAGCCGATGCGAAGCATCGGCGTCGTTTCAAGTACGGCGACCAAAGGTCGCCTATGCGACCCTCCCCGCAAGGGGGAGGGACGCAACAGGCATCTGTCGGCTGGCGCGCAGCTCTCGGTTTGAGTTACTTCCCACCACCGCTCCCTTCCCTTGACCTTTGCTCGAACAATCGATTTGGTTGCGTTTCGCAATCAAAACGAAAGTCATTCGAGGAAGCGTCATGGGTTCCTACATTCTCGCCATCGATCAGGGCACAACCTCGTCGCGGGCGATCGTGTTTCGCGCGGACATTTCCATCGCCGCTCTGGCACAGCAGGAATTCCAGCAGCATTTTCCGGCGTCGGGCTGGGTCGAGCATGAGCCCGAGGACATCTGGGCCTCGACCGTGGCGACCTGCCGCGAGGCCATCCGCAAGGCCGACGTCAAGGCATCCGACATTGCCGCCATCGGCATCACCAATCAGCGCGAGACCACGGTGGTGTGGGACCGCGCCACCGGGCAGGCGGTGGGGCGCGCCATCGTCTGGCAGGACCGCCGCACCGCCGACATCTGCGCGAAGCTCAAGGCGGAAGGACAAGAGCCGCTGATCAGCGAGCGCACCGGTCTGATCATCGATCCCTATTTCTCCGGCACCAAGATCGCGTGGATTCTCGATTCCGTTCCCGGCGCGCGCGCCCGCGCCGAGCGCGGCGAACTGATGTTCGGCACGGTGGACTGCTATCTGCTGTGGCGGCTGACCGGCGGCAAGGTCCACGCCACCGACGCCACCAACGCCTCGCGCACGCTGCTGTTCAACATCCACACCGGACAGTGGGACGACGACTTGCTCAAACTGCTGCGGGTGCCGCGCTCGATGCTGCCGGAGGTCAAGGACTCTTCGGCGGAGTTCGGCGAGAGCGTGCCGGAACTGTTCGGCGGCAGCATCGCCATTCGCGGCATCGCCGGCGACCAGCAGGCTGCCACCATCGGCCAGGCCTGCTTCACGCCGGGCATGATCAAATCGACCTACGGCACCGGCTGCTTCGCGCTGCTCAACACCGGCACCACGGCAGTGGCCTCGAAGAACAAGCTGCTCACCACCATCGCCTATCAGCTCGGCGGCCAGCGCACCTACGCGCTCGAAGGCTCGATCTTCGTCGCCGGCTCGGCGGTGCAGTGGCTGCGCGACGGTCTCGGCATCATCAAGCACGCCAGCGAAACCGGGCCGCTCGCCGATCAGTCGGACTCGATGCAGTCGGTGTATCTGGTGCCGGCGTTCGTCGGGCTCGGCGCGCCGTACTGGAATCCGCGGGTGCGCGGCGCATTGTTCGGCCTGACGCGCAACACCGGTCCGGCCGAGCTGGCCCATGCCGCGCTGGAAAGCGTGTGCTACCAGACCTGCGACCTGTGGGAGGCGATGCGCGCCGACTGGCCGGGCGCGCAGGCGGCGCACATCGTGCTGCGCGTCGATGGCGGCATGACCGCGTCCGACTGGACCATGCAGCGTCTCGCCGACCTGCTCAACGCGCCGGTGGACCGCCCGATGATTCAGGAAACCACTGCGCTCGGCGCGGCCTATCTCGCCGGCCTTGGCGCGGGCGTCTATCCGGAGCCGGCGCGCTTCGCCGATAGCTGGCGGCTCGAGCATCGCTTCAAGCCGAACATGAGCGCGGCGACCCGCACGCGCAAACTCACCGGCTGGGCGCAGGCGGTGAAGGGGGTGCTATCGAGCGATCCCGGTGAGGCGTAGGGGCGCGCGGCTCTTGAGACAACTTTTGTCGGCTTTGCTCGGTTCTCGTTAACGGCTTTGGCGCGAAAGTGTCAGGTGCCGCGCCGAGGGTGCGGCGCTTGTCCCTTTGGATATTTGCCAGGAGTTGCCATCATGCTGAGCCGCCGTGCATTCTGCACCTGTGCGTCGCTGACTGTCGCTTCAACACTTGCCTCGAATGCCACTCACGCCGCCGACGCCTGCGCGGTGATGACGCGCGATCTTCAGAAGAGCGTTTCGCCGGATGATGCGATCAATCGCCTCAAGGAAGGCAACACGCGTTTCATCTCCGGCAAGACGATCAATTGCGATCTCATGGCGCAGGTGAAGGGCACGGCGAGTGGGCAGGCGCCGTTCGCGACCATCGTCGGCTGCATCGATTCCCGCGTGCCGCCCGAACTGGTGTTCGACCAGCGCATTGGCGACGTGTTCTGTGCCCGCGTCGCCGGCAATTTCATCAACACCGATATTATCGGCAGTCTCGAATTCGCGACCAAGGTGACGGGAACGCCCCTTGTTGTCGTGCTCGGCCATAGCGAGTGCGGCGCCATCAAGGGCGCGATCGATCACGTCAAGCTCGGCAATCTCACGGCGATGCTGGCCAACATCCAGCCGGCGGTGAAGGTGACCAAGACCGGCGGCGCGCGCGATTCGAAAAATGCAGCGTTCGTTCAGGCCGTCGCCGAAAACAATGTGAAGCTGGGCGTGGCGATGCTGACCAGGAAAAGCCCGATCATGAAAGAGCTGGTCGCGGCCAAGCGCCTGCGCATCGTCGGCGCGATGCACGATCTCGCCACCGGCCGCGTGAGTTTCATGGTGTAGCGCAGGAAATCCTTGTGCCCCGGACGCTGCGCAGCGTGAAACGCTGATCCGGGGCCGTTCCACATTCGGAGTTTGAAACGGCCCCGGATCAGCGGAGCGGCATTGCATGCCGCACCGCGTCCGGGGCACGACTTTCATGGGCCTCATGGTTCGAGACGCGGCGGAGTTTATCAGGTGGCCGCTCCTCACCATGAGGGGCAACACTCTGCACATCCGAAAAGCGACGGCCGGAAAAATCTCCGGCCGCCGCTGGTGATTCCGGCGAATGCCGTCACGTCGTTACTACTGACAGATCACGCGCTCGTTGCCGATCTTCGTGATGGTGCCGGGGCGGCAGGCGAAGCCGTTTCGTGCATCGTAGTTCGGCGAACCGGCGATCGGATTGCCGTCGTAGCTATAGGTGCCGTAATAGCCCGACTCCCATCCGGGTTCGCCGGTATAGGCATAGCTGCCGCCATAACGATAAGCGGCGGGACGGCTATAGTAGGGCCCCTCGAACGGTGCCGCGGCGATGGCGCCCGCGGTGCCAACGGCCGTTGCCGCGATGGTGCCCGCTGCGCCGATCGCGCCGCCGACGACCTGACCCGGCCAGAAGCCGCTATCGGCGGATTCCCGATAGGCCGGCGCCTGTCGCTGCATCCGGGCGTGGTGCCGGGGGTGATGCCGCACGTGCGAGGTGTGCATCTTCCTGGCCTTCGGAGTCTTCATCTCCGTTTTGGCCCTGACCTGATCTCCTGCCGCAGGCTGGGGTGAACTCTGCGCCAGAGCAGGCGTTGCGATGAGAGCGGTCGAAACGAAAGCCGCGGCGAGAAACGTCACGTTTTTCATGATGCTGCTTCCTTGTGTTTGGGAGCCGAACCGACGGCGTTTCAACCGGCGGTTAGCGCCGGTTCAACCGACGTTCACTCGCCGGGTTCCGGTTCCCGGGAACTGCGTGTTCAAACGCGTGTGATGGCGGCGGTGTGTCGCGCGTCTCGAAGGGGTGAGACTTCTGTGTCCCGGATCTGCGAAGCAGTGTTTCACCCTGCATCGCGCCCGGGACACGGATCTCACCCGGGTCAGCCCGCCTGCGCGGCCTTCTTGCGATACTGCAGATGGAAGGCGCAGGTGCAGCCGGCCGGATGCGACGACACATCGTCGCTCGCGTCTTTTGCCGTTGGCGCCGGATTGGAGTTGGCCGACGGGATGTAATTGAGGATCGGCGCGAGCCAGCGCTCGGTTTCCGCGAGCGAGACGCCCTTGCGTGCGGCGTAGTCCTCCATCTGGTCGCGCTCGACCTTGCCGACGCCGAAATATTCGCTCTGCGGATGGCTGTAATACACGCCGGAGACCGACGAGCCCGGTCACATCGCAAGGCTTTCGGTGAGCGTCACGCCGGCATTGTGCTCGGCATCGAGCAGTTTGAAGAGCGTGGTCTTCTCGGTGTGATCGGGCTGGGCCGGATAGCCCGGGGCCGGACGGATGCCGCGATACTTCTCGAGAATGAGATCCTCGGCGCTCAGTTTCTCATCCGGCGCGTAGCCCCACAATTCCTTGCGCACGCGTTCGTGCATTCGCTCGGCAAACGCTTCGGCGAGACGGTCGGCCAGCGCCTTGACCAGGATCGACGAGTAATCGTCGTTGGCCTTCTTGAAGCGCGTGGTGATGGTCTCTTCGCCGATTCCGGCCGTCACCACGAACGCACCGATATAGTCCGGCACGCCGCTGTCCCTGGGCGCGATGAAATCCGACAGCGCCAGGTTGGCGCGGCCCTCGCGCTTTTCGAGCTGCTGGCGCAAGGTGTGGAGCGTCGCCACCGGCGTGGTGCGGGCCTCGTCGCTGTAAAGCACGACGTCGTCGCCGATCGTGTTCGCCGGCCAGAAGCCGACGGTGGCGTTGGCGGTGAACCAGTTCTCGGCGATGATGGTGTCGAGCATCTTGCGCGCGTCGTCGTAGAGCGACTGCGCGACGTCGCCGATCTTCGGATCCTTCAGGATCGCCGGGAAACGTCCCGACAATTCCCACGCCTGGAAGAACGGCGTCCAGTCGATGTAGTCGGCGAGCTCCGCCAGCGAATAGTTGCTGTAATTGCGCACCCCGAGGAACGACGGCTTCTTCGGCGTCGTCGCGGCCCAGTCGATCTTGAGCGCGTTGGCGCGCGCATCGTCCAGCGACAGCCGCTTCTTGTTCTGCTGCGCCCGGAAATGAGCGTCCGAAATCCTGGTGTACTCGGCGCGCAGGTCGGCAACGAAGTTGGCGCGCCTGTCGGTGGAGAGCAGCGACGAGGCGACACCGACCGCGCGGCTGGCGTCGTTGACGTGGACCACCGGGCCGCGCTGATAGCGCGGATCGATCTTCACCGCGGTGTGGACGCGGCTGGTGGTGGCGCCGCCGATCAGGAGCGGAATGTCGAATTCCTGCCGCTCCAGTTCGGAGGCGACGAACGCCATTTCGTCGAGCGAGGGCGTGATCAGGCCGGACAGGCCGATGATGTCGGCGCCCTCGGTCTTGGCAGTTTCGAGAATCTTGGCCGCCGGCACCATGACGCCGAGGTCGATGACCTCAAAATTGTTGCACTGGAGCACGATGCCGACGATGTTCTTGCCGATGTCGTGGACGTCGCCCTTCACGGTCGCCATCACGATCTTGCCGGCCGACTGCCGCGCGCCGGACTCAATGCCCGCTTCCTGATTGCGGCGCTTCTCTTCCTCCATGAACGGCATCAGGTAGGCGACCGCCTGCTTCATCACGCGCGCGGATTTCACCACCTGCGGCAGAAACATCTTGCCGGCACCGAACAGGTCGCCGACCACGTTCATGCCGTCCATCAGCGGGCCCTCGATCACCGACAGCGGCCGGTCGAGCGATTGCCGCGCCTCTTCCGTATCCTGCTCGATGTATTCGGTGATGCCGCCCACCAGCGCGTGGCTGAGCCGCTTCTCCACCGGCCATTCGCGCCAGGCGAGATCCTGCTCCTTGGCCTGCTTCTCCTGTCCGCGGAATTTTTCGGCCATCGCCAGCAGACGTTCGGATGCGCCCGGATCGCGGTTGAGCACGACGTCCTCGCAGACCTCGCGCAATTCCGGATCGATGTCGTCATAGACGATCATCTGGCCGGCGTTGACGATGCCCATGTCCATCCCCGCCTTGATGGCGTGATAGAGGAACACAGAGTGCATCGCCTCGCGCACCGGCTCGTTGCCGCGGAACGAGAACGACAGGTTCGACACGCCGCCGGAGATATGGGCATGCGGCAGGTTCTGGCGGATCCAGCGCGTCGCTTCGATGAAATCGACGCCGTAATTGTTGTGCTCTTCGAGGCCGGTGGCGATCGCGAAAATATTCGGGTCGAAGATGATGTCCTGCGGCGGGAAGTTCAGCCGGTTGACCAGAATGTCGTAGGCACGCTTGCAGATTTCGGTCTTGCGCTCGAACGTGTCGGCCTGTCCGGTTTCGTCGAACGCCATCACCACCACGGCGGCGCCGTGGCGGCGCGCGATGGTCGCTTCATGGATGAACTTCTCCTCGCCTTCTTTCAGCGAGATCGAATTGACGATGGGCTTGCCCTGCACGCACTTCAGGCCGGCCTCGATCACGTCGAACTTCGAGGAGTCGATCATGATCGGCACCTTGGCGATGTCCGGCTCCGAGGCGACGAGGTTGAGGAAGTCGATCATCGCCTGCTTCGAATCCAGCAGGCCTTCGTCCATGTTGATGTCGATGACCTGCGCGCCGTTCTCGACCTGATCGCGCGCCACCGCCAGCGCGGCTGTGTAATCGGCATTCTTGATCAGTTTGCGGAAACGCGCCGAGCCGGTGACGTTGGTGCGTTCGCCGACATTGACGAACGGGATCGCCGGCGTCAGTTCGAACGGCTCGAGCCCTGACAGGTGCAGGCGCGGTTCGATTTGCGGCACGATGCGCGGCGTGTGCGGGGCAACGGCGGCGGCGATGGCCGCGATGTGATCCGGCGTGGTGCCGCAGCAGCCGCCGACCACGTTGACGAGGCCGGCCTGCGCGAACTCGCCGATCAGGCGCGCCATGTACTCGGGGCTCTCATCATACTGGCCGAATTCGTTGGGCAGGCCGGCGTTGGGATAGGCGCAGACCAGCGTATCGGCAACGCGGCCGATGTCGGCAATGTGGGCGCGCAGATCTTCGGCGCCGAGCGCGCAGTTGAAGCCGACGGTGATCGGAGCGGCGTGCTGGATCGAATTCCAGAACGCTTCAGGTAACTGGCCGGACAGCAGGCGGCCGGATTTGTCGGTGATGGTGCCGGAGACCATCACCGGCACCTGGATGCCGCGTTCTTCCGAGATTTCGGCAATGGCGTAGAGCGCCGCCTTGGCGTTCAAAGTGTCGAAAATGGTTTCGACCAGCAGCAGGTCGGCGCCGCCATCGAGCAGGCCGTTGATCTGTTCAGCGTAGGCGGTGCGCAGATCGTCGAAGGTCACCGCGCGATAGCCGGGATTGGCGACGTCCGGCGAGATCGAGGCGGTGCGGTTGGTGGGGCCGAGCGCGCCGGCGACGAAACGCGGCTTGCCGTCTTCGGCCTCGGCGCGCCGCGCGGCGTTGCGTGCGAGCTTTGCGCCATCGCGGTTCAGCTCATAGGCCAGCTCCGACATGTCGTAGTCGGCCTGCGCGATCGACGTCGATGAGAAGGTGTTGGTGGCGACGATGTCCGCGCCGGCCTTGAGGTAGGCGTGGTGAATGTCCTCGATCGCCTGCGCCTGCGTCAGGATCAAAAGGTCATTGTTGCCGCGCACGTCGCGGTGGAAGTCCTTGAATCGTTCGCCGCGAAACGCCGCCTCGTCGAACTCGAGGCCTTGGATCATGGTGCCCATCGCACCGTCGAGCACGAGGATTTTCTCGCGGGCGAGCGCGCGGAATTTGTCGGCTACCGGATTCGCTTTGTTCGTCACAACGTCACCTAACCTCTCAACGTCATGCCCGGCTTTGTGCCGGGCATCCACGTCTTCTTTTCGTATCCGTCAAAGACGTGGTTGGCCGGGACGAGCCCGGCCATGACAGCCATGAACGTCATGCCGCCTTCTGCGCACCCTGCGGGCGATAGCCGAGCAGGTGGCTGATCGCGAACACGAGGTCGGCGCGGTTCATGGTGTAGAAATGAAAATTCTCGACGCCATGCTTGGCGAGTTTCTGCACCTGACCGGCGGCGACGGTGGCCGCCACCAGCTTGCGGGTTTCGGCGTCGTTATCGAGGCCGTCGAATTTCTCTTCCAGCCAGGACGGCACGCTGGTGCCGGCGCGGGTCACGAAGCCCTTGGCCTGACGGAAGTTGTGCATCGGCATGATGCCCGGCAGGATCGGAATATCGATGCCGCGGGCGCGCACGCGGTCGAGGTAACGGAAGTACAGGTCGTTGTCGAAGAAGACCTGGGTGATGGCGCGCGTCGCGCCGGCATCGACCTTGGCTTGCAGCGTGTCGAGGTCGGCGTCGAAATCGCGGCTCTCGGGGTGCTTCTCCGGATACGCCGACACCGTGACCTCGATGTCGGGATAGCGCGTCTTGATGCTGGCCACGAGTTCGGCGGAGGTCTGGTAGCCGTCCTGATGCGCGACATAAGGCGTGCCGATGCCGGTGGTCGGATCGCCGCGCAGCGCCACGATGTGGCGCACGCCGACGTCATGATAGCGCGCCACTACCTCATCAATGTCCGCGCGGGGGGCATTCACGCAGGTGAGGTGCGCAGCCGGAATGAGATCGGTCTCCTTCAGGATGCGGGCGATGGTGGAATGGGTGCGTTCGCGGGTCGAGCCGCCGGCGCCGTAGGTCACCGACACGAAATCCGGCGATAGCGGCGCGAGACGATTGATCACCTCCCACAGGCTGCGCTCCATGTCCTCGGTCTTGGGCGGAAAGAACTCGAAGGAGATGGAGGGGAGTTTTTGCGCCTGCGAAGTCGTGCGGGCCGGGGGTGACGTCTCACTCATGACGTTTGCAACTCCACGCGATGAAATGGCTGATCCGGTCAGGTCACCGGCGTGCGGCCCACGGCCGCTGATGGTTCCGCTCAAAATAGGGGAAACAGCCGGCAGGTGATAGCCCACGATGGGCTGATATGACGTGGGAAATTGCCCATAAGAGGGGAAATGGGATGTAAAATATATGGGTTCAATAGAGGGGTCGTATGGCGCGCTTAATCGCCATATTCATTTATCTTATTGAAATTGTTTATATAAATAAATCTTGAGCGGGCATCAGTCGCGTGGGATAAGCGAGCATTTCTCATGGTCCCGAATTTCTGCCCACAAATTTCCGTGCGCGGAGGCGAAGAGCCGCTATGCGTGTGCCCGGCTTTGTCTCTGGCGAATCCAGGCACTAGCTTGGCGCCATGCCCGCGCTTTCCGTTCTGGACCTTTCGGTCGTCACCACCGCCACGCCGCCCTCGCAATCGCTGCGCAACAGCATCGATCTCGCGCGCCATGTCGATCGCCTCGGCTACACCCGCTACTGGCTGGCCGAGCATCACAGCCTGCCTTCGGTGGCGAGCCCGTCGCCCGACATCATGATCGGCCAGATTGCCGCCGTGACCGAACATATCCGCGTCGGCTCAGGCGGCGTGATGCTGCCGAACCACGCGCCGCTGATGGTGGCCGAACGCTACAAGATGCTGGAGGCGCTGTTTCCCGGCCGCATCGACCTCGGGCTCGGCCGCGCGCCGGGCACCGATCATGTCACCGCGCATGCGTTGCGCCGCCGGCTCGATGGCCGCGAGGGCGATGATTTCCTCGAGCGGTTGCACGAACTGACCCTGTGGGAGACCCGCGAGTTTCCCGAGAACCATCCCTATAACAGCGTGCTGGCGATGCCGAACGATGCGCCGCTGCCGCCGATCTGGCTGCTGGGATCGAGCGACTACAGCGCGCAGCTTGCCGCGCAGGTCGGCATGGGCTTCGCCTTCGCGCATCACTTCGCCTCGCACGACGCGGTCGAGGCGCTGACCTGGTATCGTTCGCATTTCAAGCCGTCGCGCTGGCGCGCCGCGCCGCACGGCATTCTCGCCATCGCGGTCATCATGGCCGAGACCGACGAGGAAGCCGAGCGGCTGGCGTCGTCCGCCGACCTCAACCGATTGCTGCGCGATCGCGGGCAATACGCGCCGCTGCCGAGCGTTGAGGAGGCGCTGGCCTATCCCTACAGCGAGGCCGAGCGCGCCCATATCGCGCGCAACCGGTCGCGGCTGTTCGTCGGCAGTCCGGCAACCGTGATGCAAAAGATCTCGCCGCTGATTTCGGCGAGCGAAGCCGACGAGGTGATGGTGATCACCGCGGTCTACGATCACGATGCGCGCAAGCGCTCATACAGCCTGCTGGCGGATGCGTTCGGCGTGGCGAAACTCGCACAGGCTTGAGACGGCGATCCTGTTTCGCGTCGCTTAGCTGAGAGGCGGCGCGATGTATCGCCGAAAGCCGTCGCGTGTTTCCAGGGAGTTGTACCAGCGCTTGAGATTCGGCATGGGCGGCGCGGTTATGTCCGGAATCCCGAACCACCGGCGCGCATAGGTTCCGAGCACGAGATCTGCGAGCGTGAATTGATCCGCCTCGAGGAAATCGCGGCCCGCTAGCTGTCGATCAATGATCGCCCATAACGCGGCGACCGCATTCGCCTGCTCTTGCAGGGCTTTGGTGTCCCTCTGATCCGGTGGCGTGCGAATGTAGCCCCAGAACACAGGCCGTTCGGCTGGCTGCAATGTGCTCAGCGCCCAGTCGAGCCATCGCTCCACACCGGCCCGGTGCTTCGGCGCGGCCGGATAAAGCGCGGCGGCCGGAGCGTATTGAAGAGCCAGGTAACGGACAATGGCGTGGGATTCCCAAAGCTGGAAATCGCCATCCTCGATTGTCGGAATGCGGCCGGTCGGATTCATCGCGAGATAGGCAGGCTGGTCGTTGACGCCGAACTGCATTCCGGCGTCGCGCCGCTCGAACGGCAGATCGATCTCAGCGCAGCACCACAGCACTTTCTGCACGTTGACCGAATTGGCGCGGCCCCAGATGCGTAGCATGACAGGTTGCCTTCTGGATGCGTGTTGTTGCGAAGTTCCCGGCATTTCGTGCAGCGAGGAACCTCGCTTATGAGGGAGCTATCCGTTCTTCTCGGTGAAGGTCGCGCGGAACGGATGCGCGGGGTAGACGCCGACGATGCGTAATTCCTTGGAGAAGAAGTCAAGCTCCTCCAGCGCATAGGCCAGGTTTTGATCCTCGGGGTGGCCGTCGACGTCGGCATAGAATTGCGTGGCGAAGAAATTGCCTTCGACCATGTAGCTTTCGAGCTTGGTCATGTTGACGCCGTTGGTGGCGAAGCCGCCCAGCGCCTTGTAGAGCGCGGCGGGCAGGTTGCGCACGCGGAAGACGAAGCTGGTCACCAGCGGGCCGGAATCCTTCGGCGCCCATCTCGGTTCGCGCGCCAGCACCACGAAGCGCGTGGTGTTGTGGCTTTCGTCCTCGACGTCTTCCGCAAGGATATCGAGGCCGTAGATGTCGGCGGCGAGGCGCGAGGCGATCGCGGCGCAGCTCTTGTCGCCCCGTTCGGCGATGATGCGCGCGGAGCCTGCTGTATCGGCGGCGACGATTCCCCTGACGCCGAGCTTGCGGATGATGCGGCGGCACTGGCCGAGCGCGTGGACATGGCTTTCCACGGTCTTGATGCCGTCGAGGGTCGCGCCGCGCGGCGCCATCAATTGATGACGGATCGGCAGAAACCACTCGCCGATGATGAACAGCCCGGATTGCGGCAGCAGGTGATGAATGTCGGCGACGCGGCCGGCGACCGAATTCTCGATCGGGATCATGCCGAGATCGGCTTCGCCGGACGAGATCGCGGCCAGCGCGTCCTCGAAGGTGGCGCAGGGTTTGGGCTCGGCGTCCGGATAGGCCTCGACGATGGCGATATGGGAGTTCGCGCCGGGCTCTCCCTGGAATGCGATCTTCATCGGCTGGCTCGCTTTGCTGTGCTTAGGTGTTGGGCCGGGCCGACAGGATCTGGCGGGCGGTCTCGAGGTCATGAGGCGTATCGACGCCCAGCGGCACGGAGTCAACCACGGCGACGTCGATCCGCATGCCGGCTTCCAGCGCGCGCAACTGCTCGAGTTTCTCGCGCTGCTCCAGCGGCGACGGCGGCAGCGCGATGAAGCGCTCGAGCGCCGCGCGGCGATAGGCGTAAAGTCCGATGTGATGGTAGCGCGGCCCGTCGCCATGGGGGGCCGTGGCGCGGGTAAAATACAGCGCGCGCAGCCGCGCCGGGCCGGTCTCGCTGCCGACGACTTTCACGACGTTCGGATTGGTGTGCTCCTCGTCCTTGCGGATCACGGCGGCGAGGGTCGCGATATCGACGGCGAGGTCGGCGAGCGGCGCCAGCACGGCCTTCAGGTCGCCCGGTTCGAGAGTGGGCAGGTCGCCCTGCACATTGATGACGGTATCTACGTGCCCATCGGGATCGAGCCGGGTCAGGGCCTCGAAAATCCGGTCGGAGCCCGACGGATGGTCGGCGCGGGTCATCACCGCCTCGCCGCCATGGGCCGCCACTGCGGCCGCGATGTCGGACGAGTCGGTCGCCACCACCGCACGGCCGATCCCGGCCGCCTCGGCGCGGCGCAGGACGTGCACGATCATCGGCAGCCCGGCGATGTCGAGCAGGGGTTTGCCGGGCAGGCGGGTCGCCGCCATGCGAGCGGGAATCAGGATCAATCGGGACGTTTCGGGCATGGCGATCGGGGGCTGGAAAACCGCGAAACCGGCGGCAAAATGCCGGGTGTTGTTCAGGAGTCGCGCGTTTATACGGGTTGCCAGAACGCGGGCAAACCGTTATTCCCCAACCATTGGCCGCATTGCGGCTATCCTTGATCTTTCCTAGCGTTTTTGGCCTTTCCGGGGGCCTCGAATGCAACATTCCGGCCGGGGCCTGAGCGACAATGGACTCCTTCGAACTCAACAAAATCATGGGCGCCGTGCTCGGCACATGCCTGGTCCTTCTCGTCACCAATTTCACCGCGAACGCGATTTTCGCACCGGCCCATGTCGAGAAGCCGGGTTTTGAAATCGCGGTCAAGGAAACCACCGGCGGCGGCGAAGCGCCGAAGGCCGCCGAGCACGTGCCAATCGCCAAGCTGCTGCAGACCGCATCTGCCGACAAGGGCGCGTCCGCTGCCAAGAAGTGCGCGGCCTGCCACACCTTCGAGAAGGGCGGCCCGAACAAGGTCGGTCCGAACCTCTACGGCATCGTGGGCGAGGCCCGCGGCGAAGGCCGTGGCTTCAACTTCTCTGCGGCCATGAAGGCCAAGGGCGGCAAGTGGAGCTACGACGACCTCGATGCGTTCCTCAAGTCGCCGAAGGGCTTCGTCCCCGGCACCGCGATGGGCTTCGCCGGCATCAGCAAGGACAGCGAGCGCGCCGACGTGATCGCCTATCTGCGCACCCTGTCGGATCATCCCGAGCCGCTTCCGGCCGCCCAATAAGGCCGCCGGTTACTGTAATTTAATGCGAAAACGGCCAGGCTTGCCTGGCCGTTTTTCGTTGCAGGTTGTTGTTGAAACAGCAGGGCTTTTGGCCGCACCGGCGCGGTTGGCGGACTGGTATCCTATCCAAAAACCGACATAATCCCTCAAGACCTTGCCGCGATGTTCCTTTAAGCAGATTTCGGAAACAGCAACAGGACCTTAGGCTTGACCATTTCGCGACGGCATCTTCTCCGCAGCGGCGCCTTCATCGCCGCCACGCCCCTCCTGAAGAGTGCTGTCGGCCTGCCGCTGAGCAGCGCCGCCCACGCCCAGCCGGCCGCCGCGACCGAGGCCGCCTGGACCCACAGCCTCTCGCTGTTCGGCGACGTCAAATATCCGGCCGGATTCAAGCGCTTCGATTACGTCAATCCCGATGCGCCGAAGGGCGGCACGGTGCGGCGGATCGCGGTCGGCACGTTCGACAATTTCAATCCGGTGATCGCGGGCGTCAAAGGCTCGCTCGGCGCGATCGGCGACATCTTCGAGGCGCTGACCATCTCGTCGATGGATGAGGTGTCGACCCAGTACGGCCTGCTCGCCGAGGCGATCAGCTATCCGGCCGATTATTCGTGGGTCACCTATCGCCTGCGCGCCGGCGCCAAATGGCACGACGGCAAGCCGGTGACGCCAGACGACGTGATCTTCTCGTTCGACGCCTTCAAGACCCATCATCCGTTCTACTCGGCCTACTACCGGCACGTGGTGAAGGCCGAGAAGAGCGGCGAGCGCGACATCAAGTTCACGTTCGACTCGCCGGGCAATCGCGAATTGCCGCAGATCGTCGGCCAGTTGCTGGTGCTGCCCAAGCACTGGTGGGAGGGGACGAACAGCAACGGCGAGAAGCGCGACATCAGCGCCACCACGCTGGAGCCGCCGCTGTCGAGCGGGCCTTACCGGATCAAGAATTTCTCTCCCGGCCGCTCGGTGGCGCTGGAGCGCGTGACCGACTATTGGGGCCGCGACCTCAACGTCAATATCGGGCGCAACAATTTCGACGAACTGCGCTTCGAGTACTTCCGCGACACCACCGTCGCACTCGAAGCCTTCAAGGGCGATCAGGTCGACTGGCGCACCGAGAACAGCGCCAAGAACTGGGCGACGGCCTACGATTTTCCGGCGGTCAATGACAAGCGCGTGGTGCTGGAGGAATTTCCCAATCGCTCGTCCGGAATCATGCAGGCGTTCGCCATGAACATCCGCCGCGACAAGTTCAAGGATGCGCGCGTGCGCCACGCGCTGAACTATGCGTTCGACTTCGAGGAAATGAACAAGCAGATCTTCTTCGGCCAGTACACGCGCATCGCCAGCTATTTCGAGGGCACGGAGCTGGCCTCGCGCGGCCTGCCGTCGGGGCGCGAACTGGAAATTCTCGAGACCGTGCGCGGCCAGGTGCCGCCGGAAGTCTTCACTACCGAATTCAAGAATCCGGTCGGCGGCAATCCTCAGAACGTGCGCAGCAATCTGCGCGAGGGGATGAAGCTGCTCAAGGAGGCCGGCTTCGAGGTCAAGAACCGCAAGCTCACCGGCAAGGATGGCGCGCCGTTCGAGATCGAGATGCTGACGCAGGACCCGGCCTTCGAACGCGTTCTGCTGTTCTTCAAGCCGTCGCTGGAGCGGCTCGGCATCACCGTCAGCATCCGCACCGTCGATGCCGCGCAGTACGAGAACCGGCTGCGCAACTGGGACTTCGACATGATCGTGGCGTCGTGGCCACAGTCGCTGTCGCCGGGCAACGAGCAACGCGAGTTCTGGGGCTCGCAGGCGGCCAGCCGTGCCGGTTCGCGCAACCTTATCGGCATCGCCAACCCGGCGATCGACAAGCTGATCGAGCGCGTGATCTTCGCCACCGATCGCGACGATCTCGTCGCCGCCACCAAGGCGTTCGACCGCGTCCTGCTGTGGCATCATTTCGTGGTGCCGCAGTGGACTTACTCGAAGGTCCGCACCGCGCGCTGGGATCGGTTCAGCCGTCCGGACACCATGCCGAAATACGGCCTGTCGGCGTTTCCGGACATCTGGTGGTTCGACAAGGCCAAGGCCGACAAGATCGGACAACGTTCTTGACCGGGCTGACCCGCCGCCACGTTCTGGTGATCGGCAGCGCCGCCGCGGCGGCCGGCGTGATCTGCTCGCCGTTCGCGAAGGCCGCCGAGGGCGAGGTGCACGGCATCTCGGCGTTCGGCGACCTCAAATATCCCGCCGGGTTCACGCATTTCGATTACGTCAATCTCGGCGCGCCCAAGGGCGGGTTGTTCTCGACCATTCCGTGGGCGCGGATGAACAACCAGTCGTTCCTGACGTTCAATTCGCTCAATGCCTTCATCCTCAAAGGCGAGGGCGCGATCGGCATGGAGCAGACCTTCACCACGCTGATGGCGCGCGCAGGCGACGAGCCCGACGCGATGTATGGCCTCGCGGCGCAGGCGGTGACGATTTCGCCCGATGGGCTGACCTATCGCTTCCGGATGCGGCCCGAGGCGCGCTTCCATGACGGCAGCAGGCTCACCGCGCAGGATGTCGCGTTCTCGCTGAACACGCTGAAGGACAAGGGCCACCCGATCATCCGCCAGCAGATGCGTGACGTCATCAAGGCCGACGCGCAGGATGATGCGGTCGTGACGGTGAGCTTTGCCGAGAAGCGCGGCCGCGACGTGCCATTGCTGGTGGCGGGGCTGCCGATCTTTTCAAAGGCCTATTACGCCAAACATCCTTTCGAGGAATCGACGCTCGATATTCCGCTCGGCTCCGGACCGTACAAGGTCGGCAAGTTCGAGGTCGGCCGCTTCATCGAATACGATCGCGTCAAGGACTGGTGGGCCAAGGACCTGCCGGTCAATCGCGGCATCTACAATTTCGACACGGTGCGCTACGAATTCTATCGCGACCGCGATGTCGCCTTCGAAGGCTTCACCGCGCGCAACTACCTTTATCGCGAAGAATTCACCTCTCGGGTCTGGGCGACGCGCTACGATTTTCCCGCGGTGAAGGACGGCCGCGTCAAGCGCGAGACGCTGCCCGATCAACTGCCGTCCGGTGCGCAGGGCTGGTTCCTCAACATGCGCCGCGAGCAGTTCAAGGACCGGCGCGTGCGCGAGGCGCTCAACTACGCCTTCGATTTCGAATGGACCAACAAGACCATCATGTACGGCGCCTATGCGCGCACGGTGTCGCCGTTCCAGAATTCCGACCTGATGGCCAAGGGCAAGCCGTCGCCGGAAGAGCTGAAGCTGCTCGAACCGTTCCGCGGCAAGGTGCCGGACGAAGTGTTCGGCGAGCCGTTCGTGCCGCCGGTGTCGGACGGCACCGGGCAGGACCGCGCTCTGCTGCGCAAGGCCGTCCAGTTGCTGCGCGATGCGGGGTGTCCGGTCAAGAACGGCAAGCGACTCCTGCCGAACGGCGATGAATTCAGGATCGAGTTTCTGAATTACGAGCCGTCGTTCCAGCCGCACCACGCGCCCTACATCAAGAACCTCGCCACCCTCGGCATTTCGGCCACGCTGCGCATCGTCGATCCGGTGCAGTACCGCGCCCGCATCGACGATTTCGATTTCGATATCGCCATCGAGCGATTCACCATGTCGTCGACGCCGGGCGATGGGCTGCGTACGTTCTTCTCGTCGCAGGCCGCCGCGATCAAGGGCTCGCAGAATCTCGCCGGCATCGCCGACCCGGTGCTCGATGCGCTGATCGAAACGATCATCGCCGCGGGTAGCCGCGACCAGCTGCGCATCGCCTGCCACGCCTTCGACCGCGTGTTTCGCGCCGGCCGCTACTGGGTGCCGCAGTGGTATCGCGATACACATCCGATCGCCTATTGGGACGTGTTCGGCCATCCGGACAAACTGCCGAAATATCTCGGCACCGGCGCGCCGGACCTGTGGTGGTCCGATCCGTCCAGGGCCGCCAAAGCGGGACAGGCGAAATAAATGGCCGCCTATATCGCACGCCGCCTTCTGCTGATGATTCCGACCCTGCTCGGAATCCTCTTCATTTCGTTCGTTGTGGTGCAGTTCGCGCCGGGCGGCCCGGTCGAGCGTGTCATCGCGCAACTGTCGGGCGTCGACACCGGCGCAAGCTCGCGCATTTCGGGCTCGTCCGGCGGCGACATGGGCGCGCAGCGCCAGATCGGCGCATCGGCCGATGCGGTGAACTCGAAGTATCGCGGCGCGCAGGGCCTCGATCCGGATTTCATCAAGAGCCTGGAGAAACAGTTCGGCTTCGACAAGCCGGCGCCGGAGCGGTTCGCGCTGATGGTGTGGAATTTCGCGCGGTTCGATTTCGGCAAGAGCTATTTCCGCGACATCAGCGTGATTCAGCTCATCAAGGAGAAGCTGCCGGTGTCGATGTCGCTCGGCATCTGGATGACGCTGCTGACCTATCTGATCTCGATTCCGCTCGGCATCCGCAAGGCGGTGCAGGACGGAACACGCTTCGATATCTGGACCTCGGGCATCATCATCATCGGCTTTGCGATCCCCGGCTTCCTGTTCGCGATTCTGCTGATCATCCTGTTCGCGGGCGGCTCGTTCTATGACCTGTTTCCGCTGCGCGGCCTGACCTCGGACGGCTGGTCGCAATTCCCGTGGTACTGGAAGATCATCGACTATTTCTGGCACCTGACATTGCCGATGATCTCGATGGCGCTCGGCGCGTTCGCGACCATGACGCTGCTGACCAAGAACTCGTTCCTCGACGAAATCCGCAAACAGTACGTGATGACGGCGCGCGCGAAGGGCTGCACCGAGCGGCAGGTGCTCTATGGCCACATCTTCCGCAACGCCATGCTGATCGTGATCGCGGGATTTCCGAGCGCGTTCATCCACGCCTTCGTCTCGGGCTCGCTGCTGATCGAAACCATTTTCTCGCTCGACGGCCTCGGTCTGCTCGGCTTCGAGAGCGTGCTCAACCGCGATTATCCGGTGGTGTTCGGCACGCTCTACATCTTCTCGCTGGTCGGCCTCGTGGTGAACCTGATGTCGGATCTCGCCTATATGTGGGTCGATCCGCGTATTGATTTCGAGGCGCGCGAAGCATGACCCTGACCGCGCCGCAACCCGCAGAGACCACATCGCAGGCACCGCTCGGCGAGGCCGTGCCGCCGACGCCGCATCGCTTCAGCCCGTCGCCGCTCAACCGGCGGCGCTGGCGGAATTTCAAGGCCAACCGACGCGGCTACTGGTCGTTCTGGATCTTCATGGTCCTGTTCGTGGTGTCGCTGTTCGCCGAGGTGATCGCCAACGATCGGCCGTTCCTGATCAAGTTCGACGGCAAGCTCTACTTCCCGGCCTTCGTGACCTATGCGGAGACGACGTTCGGCGGCGATTTCGAGACCGCCGCCGACTATCGCGATCCCTATTTGCAGAAATTGATCGCGGAGAAGGGCGGGTCGATCTGGTGGCCGCCGATTCGCTATTCCTACGACACCCACAATCTCGATCTGCCGACGCCGGCGCCGTCGCCGCCGACCTGGATGCTGACCGAGCAGCAGTGCAAATCGGTGGTCGAGAAAAAGGGCCTGAAGGGCTGCCGCGATCTCGAATACAACTGGCTCGGCACGGACGATCAGGGCCGCGACGTGGTTGCGCGCCTGATTTACGGCTTCCGCATTTCGGTGCTGTTCGGCCTCGCGCTGACCATCGTGTCGTCGATCATCGGCGTCGCCGCCGGCGGCATCCAGGGCTATTTCGGCGGCTGGATCGATCTCGGATTCCAGCGCTTCATCGAGGTGTGGACCGCGATTCCCTCGCTGTATCTGCTCCTGATCCTGTCATCGGTGCTGACGCCGGGATTCTTCGTGCTGCTCGGCATCCTGCTATTGTTCTCATGGGTGTCGCTGGTGGGTCTCGTGCGCGCCGAATTTTTACGCGGCCGCAATTTTGAATACATCACCGCGGCGCGCGCGCTCGGCGTGTCCAATCCGCGCATCATGATCCGGCATCTGCTGCCGAACGCCATGGTCGCGACCATGACCTTCCTGCCGTTCATCGTCTCATCTTCGGTGATGACCCTGACCGCGCTCGATTTCCTCGGTTTCGGCCTGCCGCCGGGCTCGCCATCGCTGGGCGAACTGCTGTCGCAGGCCAAGGCCAACATTCAGGCGCCGTGGCTCGGCCTGTCGGGCTTCTTCTCGGTGGCGATCATGCTGTCGCTCCTCATCTTCATCGGCGAGGCCGTGCGCGATGCGTTCGACCCGCGCAAGACATTCGGGTGAAGGCGATGGACGCGATCAACCAGCCTCTGCTCGATGTGCGCGACCTGTCGGTGGCGTTTCGCCATGACGGCAAGCTGTCGCTCGCGGTCGACAAGGTGTCGTTCTCGATCAACCGCGGCGAGTGCGTCGCGCTGGTCGGCGAGTCCGGCTCGGGTAAATCGGTCAGCGCGCTGTCGGTGCTGAAACTGTTGCCTTATCCGACGGCGTCGCATCCTTCGGGCAGCATCCGCTTCAAGGGACGGGAGCTTCTCACTTTGCCGGAACGCGAGATCCGCGAGGTGCGCGGCAACGACGTGTCGATCATCTTCCAGGAACCGATGACGTCGCTCAATCCGCTGCACACCATCGAGGCGCAGATCGGCGAGGCGCTGCTGCTGCACAGCGGCATGCGCGGCAAGGCGGCACGGGCGCGCACGCTTGAACTGCTGACGCAGGTCGGCATCGCCGATCCCGAAACCCGGCTCGGCAGCTATCCGCATCAACTGTCCGGCGGCCAGCGCCAGCGCGTGATGATCGCCATGGCGCTTGCCAACGAGCCGGACCTTCTGATCGCCGACGAGCCGACCACGGCGCTCGATGTCACCGTGCAGGCGCAGATCCTGAAGCTGCTGTCGGACATCCGCGCCCGGCTCGGCATGAGCATGCTGTTCATCACCCACGATCTCGGCATCGTGCGGCGCATCGCCGAGCGGGTCTGCGTCATGCATCACGGCAAGATCGTCGAGCATGGCCCGGTCGAGCAGGTGTTCAGTTCGCCCGAGCATCCCTATACGAAGGCGCTGCTTGCGGCCGAGCCGAAGCCCGACCCCGCGCCGCCGCGCCCCGATGAGCCGGTGGTGATGGCGTCGGACGACCTAAAGATATGGTTTCCGATCAAGCGCGGCTTCCTGCGGCGGACGGTCGGTCACATCAAGGCGGTCGATGGCGTCAGCATCGCGGTCCGCAAGGGCGAAACGCTCGGCGTGGTCGGCGAATCCGGCTCGGGCAAGACCACGCTCGGTCTCGCGTTGCTTCGCCTGATCTCGTCTGAAGGCCCGATCGTGTTCCTCGGCAGGAATATTCAAGGTCTGCGCTTCAAGGAGATGCGGCCGTTCCGCCGCGACATGCAGATCGTGTTTCAGGATCCGTTCGGTGCGCTGTCGCCGCGCATGGCGGTGGGCGACATCATCGCCGAAGGATTGACGGTGCATCAGCCTTCGCTGTCGCGCGAGGAGCGGGACGCGCGCGTGGTCGGGGCGCTGAAGGATGTCGGGCTCGATCCCGAAACCCGCTTCCGTTATCCGCACGAATTTTCCGGCGGCCAGCGCCAGCGCATCAGCATCGCCCGCGCGGTGGTGCTGGAGCCGAGCTTTATCGTGCTCGACGAACCCACCAGCGCGCTCGACATGCTGTTTCAGGCCCAGATGGTCGATCTGTTGCGCGACCTGCAGCGCAAGCGCGACCTGACCTACATGTTTATCTCGCACGATCTGCGCGTGGTCGCATCATTGGCGAGCCATCTGATCGTGATGCGCCAGGGCAAGGTGGTGGAGGAGGGGCCGGCGTCGGACCTGTTCGCGAATCCGAAGACCGACTACACTCGCGCGCTGTTCGCGGCGGCGTTCAATATCGAGGCGTCTTCGCCGTCGGTGGTGCCGGACGTTTAGAATTCGTGTGATCTCTCGGCCGTCATGGCCGGACTTGTTCCGGCCATCCACGTTTTTCAAGCCTCATCCTGAGGAGCGCGCTTGCGCGCGTTTCGAAGGATGAGGTTGGCCTCATGGTTCGAGACGGCGCCATAGCAGGCGTAGCCTGCGTAAACTAGGCTACGCGGCGCCTCCTCACCATGAGGAATTGGAAGTTTCTCGTAGTCTAAGCCGATATCAGCCGCCTCACGCTGCTGAGCGTGCTCCCCGCCGCTTCGATGCGCCGGATCGCCTCCGCGATCGGCTCGATGGCGGTGGCCATGTGGTGCGCATTGGCATGAACGATGGTCTCACTGTTACGCACGATGGCGACGTGACCTTTCCAGAACATCAGGTCGCCGCGCTTGAGGTCGTTCCACTGATCAGGCGGAAGAGCCTTTCCCAGCGCGGTTTCCTGCATGTCGCTGTCGCGCGGCGCCGCGACGCCGGCTGCACCAAGCGACACCTGCACGAGGCCGGAGCAGTCGATGCCGAGCGAGGATTTGCCGCCCCACAGATAAGGCGTGCCGATAAAGCGCTCGGCCACCGCGACGAAATCGCTGTCGCGCGCATCGAGCGGTGCGAGATGTTGCATCGGCAGAAAGTGATTCTGGTTGGTGATGGCGAACCCGCCGTCCTGCCGCGCCACTTCGACACGCGCGCCGAGCGGCAGGCTTTCCGCCGGCGGCAGTTTGATCGACGGACCGGGGAAGGCGAAGGTGCGCAGCGCCGTCACCTTGTGGGTTGGGCGGCTGCGGGGCGTGACCAGCGCGAATTCCGGCAGCCAGCCGACATAGCCGTCGGATTGCAACTGGCCCCACGCCCAGCCTTCGCCATTGCTGTCGTAGACCGTCACCCGCTCGCCCTTGAGCGCTTCGGTATCGAGCGCGGCATCGTGCGACGGCGCGCGCCGGACCGGCGCGATCGGGTCGATGACTTCGTAGTTGGCGCCTTCGACGAAGCGCGCGGCATCGACTTTTCCTTCCAGATGTTTCGCGGCGAGGTCTGGCCGGGCCGGCGTCAGGCGCGGATCAGCCATAGCGCTCGCTCAGCAGCTTGTAGATCGCGCGCGCAGCCTGGCATTCGCCGCCTTCGGGCCGCGCCGGCTTGGCGGACGGCGTCCAGCCGTAGATGTCGACGTGCAGCCAGTTGGTGGTGGGCTCGACGAAGCGCTGCAGGAACAGCGCGCAGGTGATCGAGCCCGCGAAGCCGCCGGACGGCGCGTTGTTGATGGTCGCGACTTTCGAATCGAGCCATTTGTCGTAAGGTGCCCACAGCGGCATTCGCCATAGTGGATCGTTCTCGCTTTGCGCGTGGCGCGCGACGTCGGCGGCCAGCGCATCGTCGCGGGTGTAGAACGGCGGCAGGTCGGGGCCGAGGGCGACACGGGCCGCGCCGGTGAGCGTGCCGAGATCGATCAGCAGATCTGGTTTGTCGTCGTCCGCGAGCGCCAGCGCATCGGCCAGTACCAGCCGCCCCTCGGCATCGGTGTTGCCGATTTCGACGGTCACGCCCTTGCGCGATGTGAAGATGTCGAGCGGACGAAACGCGTTGCCGGCGACCGCATTCTCCACCGCGGGAATCAGCACGCGCAGGCGCACGTTCAGCTTCGCCGCCATCACCATGTGCGCCAGCGCCAGCACATTGGCCGCGCCGCCCATGTCCTTTTTCATGATCAGCATGGCGCTCGACGGCTTGAGATCGAGGCCGCCGGTGTCGAAGCAGACGCCCTTGCCGACCAGCGTGATCTTCGGATGCGCGGGATCGCCCCAGGTGAAATCGATCAGGCGCGGCGCGCGCGGCGAGGCCATGCCAACCGCATGGATCAGCGGAAAGTTCTCGCGCACCAGATCGTCGCCGACGATGCAGCGATAATCCGCGCCGAACCGTGCGGCAAGGTTCTGCGCCGCCTGCGCCAGTTCGTCCGGGCCCATGTCGTTCGAGGGCGTATTGATGAGGTCGCGCGCAAGCATGGCCGCGTCCGCCATCCGTGACACATCCTCGATGTCGACGCCTTCGGGCGCGACGAGGCGGACATCGGGCGTATCGTTCCTGCGATAACGGTCGAAGCGATAGCAGCCGAGCGCGAAGGCCAGCGCCGCGAGGCGCGTATCGTGCGGCGCGTTGGCAAAACGGTATGTGCCGGGTGGCAGCAGTCCGGGCAACTGGCCGGGACGGAAACGGTCGTGATAGCCGCTCGTGTCGTCCTCGAGCCCGAACAGAACCGCGGCAATGCTGCCATCGGCGGCGGGCAGGATCAGGCACTGGCCGGGCTTCGCGGCGAACGCATTGGCGGCGGCGAACTGCCGCGCGTGGGGCGGCAGGGCCGCGCTGATCGCATCCCACGTGGATTTGGTTGCGAAGGTGACGGGAACGGCATTGGCGGTGGACGAGGGCACGAAGGCAGGATGCATGGGACTCTCGGCGATGGCAGGTCTGCGATTGAATCGGCGCGCGGGACTATAGCAGGTCGCGGACAGCGCGCTGCGGCCGCGATTAACCGCTCATTAAGGTTAACACTTTACTCCTGACCCATCCGTATTCCCGCGTTCCGGCTTTGCGAGCGACCGTTTCATGCGTCCACAGCCCACTCTTGTCCGCTGGTTCGGAACCGCCGCGACCGCAGCGTTGCTGGCGGCGAGCCTCGGCGGATGCAAGACGATCAATCCCTCCGACGTGACCGGTTCGCTGGGCGCGCGTGCTGAAGCAACGCCGGGGCCGATGGCGTCCCATAGTGCCATCGAGGCGCTGGGCGATCGCTACCGGGCCAATCCGCGCGATGCCGAGGCCGGTCTGCGCTATGGTCAGGCTCTGCGCGCCGATGGCCGCCGCGAGCAGGCGGTCGCGGTGCTGGAGCAGTCATCCATCGCCAATCCGGGCAACAAGGCGCTGCTGGCGGCCTATGGCCGGGCGCTCGCCGAGAACGGTAGCTTCAAGCAGGCTTTCGATATCCTGTCGCGTGCGCACACGCCGGCCAATCCCGACTGGCGCATCCTGTCGGTGCAGGGCACAGCCCTCGACCAGATGGGCAAGCATCAGGAGGCGCGGCGCTACTACGCGAGCGCGCTGAAGATCGTGCCTGAAGAGCCGTCGGTTCTGTCCAATCTCGGCATGTCCTACATCCTGTCGAAGGAACTGCCGAAGGCGGAGGACACGTTGCGCCGGGCCTATGCCCGCGGCGGCAGTGACGCGCGCATTCGCCAGAATCTCGCGCTGGCGATCGGCCTGCAGGGCCGCACCGCGGAGGCGGAGGCGCTGGTGTCCGCCAACGTGCCGCCGGGAGAAGCCGCCGCCAATATCGCTTCGCTGCGGCAGATGATCGGCTCGGGTGGCCGGGCGAGCCAGCCGCGCGAACAGCGCACCAGCGCCGCCGCAGCGCCGCGCCGCAGCTGATCCAACAAGCAGATGTGAATTGTATTCACCTCTCCCCGCAAACCGGGAGAGGGAGCGCTTCATCATCCATGACGCCGGCACCCGCGACGACGGGGACGCTGGCGATCTGGATCAGAGATTGAACGTTGCGCGCGAGGTTGCTGCGTATCAGTGCATCTGCGCCGCGACCTTGATGCCGGTCGGCCCGAGGATCACCACGAACAGCACCGGCAGGAAGAACACGATCATCGGCACGGTGAGCTTCGGCGGCAGCGCGGCGGCTTTCTTCTCCGCCTCGTTCATGCGCATGTCGCGATTTTCCTGCGCCATCACGCGCAAGGTCTGGCCTAGCGGCGTGCCGTAGCGCTCGGCCTGCTGCAACGCGAGACAGACCGACTTCACGCCTTCGAGGCCGGTGCGCTGGGCGAGGTTTTCGTAGGCCTGCTTGCGGTCCTGCAAATAGGAGAGTTCGGCGGTGGTGAGCGTGAACTCCTCGGCGAGCGCGATCGACTGGCTGCCGATCTCGTCGCTGACCTTGCGGAACGCGGCTTCGACCGACATGCCGGATTCGATACAGATCAGCAGCAGGTCGAGCGCATCGGGAAACGCGCGCCTGATCGACAATTGTCGTTTGGAGATCGCGTTTTTCAGGAACACCATCGGCGCCTGCATGCCGGCCCAGGCGGCGCCGACGCACATGCCGATCTTCACCGGCATGGTCTGTTTCATGTTGGCAATGAAGAACACGTAGGCGACAGCGCCGACGAGAAACACGATCGGCGTCACCAGACGGAAGAACAGGAAGGTGACGTAGGGCGCCTGGCCGCGATAGCCGGCCATCACCAGCTTGTCACGGGCTTCCTCCTGCGCCAGCCACTTGGTGAGGTTGAAGTCCTCGACGACCTTCTGGACCAGCTGCTTCGGCGTCTGGCGCAGCGTCACCTTTTCGGTGCGGTTGAGCCGGTCGCGCTCGCGCTGCTTGATGCGCTCGCGCTCGCTCGCCACGGCTTTCATCCGCTTGGACAGCGTGTCGCCGACCAGTAGAGGGGTCACCAGCGCGTAGACGGTGGCGGAGGCCGCGATAGCCGACAGCAGCATCGTCATGAAGCGGATGTCGTGCATTTTGTCGATCAGAAGGTCGATCATGGCGCCGCCTCGTCAGAAGTCGAAATTGATCATCTTCTTCATCACCATGATGCCCATGGCCATCCACACCACGCAGCCCGCCATCATCAGGCGGCCGGTCGGATGGGTCCACAGCAGCGAGATGTAGTCCGGTGACATGATGTAGACCATGATCATCACGATCGGGGGCAATGCGCCGATGATCGCCGCGGAGGCCTTGGCTTCCATCGACATTGCCTGGATCTTGGCTTTCATTCTCTTGCGGTCGCGCAGCACCTTGGACAGGTTGGCGAGAGCTTCGGAGAGATTGCCGCCCGACTTGGTCTGGATCGCGATGACGATGCCGAAGAAGTTGGCTTCCGGCAGCGGCATGCGCTCATAGAGTTTCTGGCAGGCCTCGCCCAGCGGCATGCCGATGCTTTGCGTATCGACGATGGTGCGGAACTCCGAGCGCAGCGGTTCGGGCGCGTCGGCGACGACCACCTTCAGGGAATCGAACAGCGGCAGACCGGCCTTGATGCCGCGCACGATGATATCGACAGCATCGGGAAGCGCGTCGATGAACTTCGCTTCGCGGCGTTTTTTGAGGAAGCCTAGCACCCAGCGCGGCAGGCCGAAGCCGGCGGCGATGCCGAAGCCGAGGCAGGCAAGCGGATTGACGCCCATAAGGAACGGAACAGCCAAACACACCAGCCCGAGAGCGGCCGACCCGACCATGAAGTTACGATCGCTGATGTCGAGGCCGGCCTGCGAGATGCGCGCCGACAGCGTGAGTTGCTGCTTCTTCTTGAGGCGTCCCTCGACCTCTTTCAGGGTTTCCTCGACCTGCTCGCGGCGCGAGCGCTGCGCACGATCGGCGACACGGCGGGACGCCGGTTCCGGCCGGGCGTAGGACGCGAGGCGCTTCTCGGCCTTCTTCTCACCCGACAGGATCGGGTAGAGGAAAACCCAGGCGAGGCCTCCGAGGGTGACGGCCACCAGGAAGGCGAGGGCAAGTGCCTGCATGTTCATGAGCGGCCTCCCTAGCGGTCGGGGTCGGGCGCTTCGGCGGCATCGAGCGCGGCCGCGAGGCGCTTTTCCTCGCCGTAATAGCGGGCGCGATCCCAGAATTTCGGACGACCGATGCCGGTCGAGCGATGACGGCCGATGATGTTGCCGTTCAGATCCTCGCCGGTGATGTCGTAGAGGAAGATGTCCTGAGTGACGATGGTGTCACCTTCCATCCCCATCACCTCGGTGATGTGGGTGATGCGGCGCGAACCGTCGCGCAGGCGCGCGGCCTGGATAATGACGTCGATCGATGCGCAGATCATCTCGCGAATGGTGCGCGAAGGCAGCGAATAGCCGCCCATGGTGATCATCGATTCGGCGCGGGACAGCGCCTCGCGCGGGTTGTTGGCGTGCAGCGTGCCCATCGAGCCGTCATGGCCGGTGTTCATCGCCTGCAGCAGATCGAATGCCTCGGGGCCGCGGACTTCGCCGACGATGATGCGTTCGGGGCGCATACGCAGGCAGTTCTTGACGAGGTCGCGCATCGTCACCTGACCTTCGCCTTCGATGTTCGGCGGCCGGGTTTCGAGACGCACGACATGCGGCTGCTGGAGCTGAAGTTCCGCCGCGTCCTCGCAGGTGATGATGCGCTCGTCGTGATCGATATAGTTGGTCAGGCAGTTCAGCAGCGTGGTTTTGCCGGAGCCGGTGCCGCCCGAGATCAGCACGTTGGCGCGGCAGCGTCCGATGATCTGCAGGATTTGCGCGCCTTCAGGCGAGATCGCGCCGAACTTGACGAGCTGGTCGAGGGTCAGCTTGTCCTTCTTGAATTTGCGGATGGTGAGCGCGGGGCCGTCGATCGCCAGCGGGGGTACGATCGCGTTGACGCGGGAGCCGTCGGCGAGACGCGCGTCGCAGATCGGCGAGGATTCATCGACGCGGCGGCCGACCTGGCTGACGATGCGCTGACAGATGTTCAGAAGCTGCTGATTGTCGCGAAACCGGATGCCGGTTCTCTGAATCTTGCCGCCGACTTCGATGTAGACCGTGCCGGCGCCGTTCACCATGATGTCGGCGATGTCGTCGCGGGACAGCAGCGGCTCGAGCGGACCGTAGCCGAGCACGTCGTTGCAGATGTCGTCGAGCAGTTCTTCCTGCTCGGCGATCGACATCACGATGTTCTTGATCGCGATGATCTCGTTGACGATGTCGCGGATTTCCTCGCGCGCCGACTCAGCGTCGAGCTTGGCGAGCTGGGCGAGATCGATGGCCTCGATCAACGCGCCGAAGATCGTCGCCTTGACCTGATAGTAGTTGTCGGACCGGCGGCTTTCGGCCACCGGCGGCGGAGCCGGGCGGGCCGGAGCGAGCGGCGGCGAACTGACCGGCGGCGGAGTATCGGCGACAGTCGGCCGCGCAGGCGCCGGAGCGGCAGGCTCCGTGCGCGCGCCAAACCCGGTTCGGGTCTCGGCCTCTATTCCACTCCGCTTACCAAACACGACGATACTCCACTCAAAAGCTTACTTGGCGCGCAGCTTCCCGAGTAATGGCGACAGGAACGAACTGCGCGGCTTCTTGGCGTCGGCGCGCCCGGTGAGGCGCTGCGCGATCTGAAGAAACATCTCGGCCGTGCGATGATTGGCGGAAATCTCCGCGATCATCTGGCCGTTGTTGGCGGCGGAGCCGAAAATCTGCGGCTCGAAGGGGATCGAGACCACAGGATCGCTTTCGATCGCCTTCGAGAACTCACCGAGCTTGATCTCCGGCCGCTTTGGCACGCCGACCTGATTGAGGCAGTACAGCGGCGCCCGGTCGTTGGGGCGCGAGGCCTTGAGCATGTCGAACAGGTTCTTGGTGTTGCGCAGATTGGCAAGGTCGGGCGAGGCGACAATCAGGATGTCGTCGGCGCCGACCAGCGCGCGCTTGGTCCAGCCGGACCATTGATGAGGCACGTCGAGCACGATGCACGGCATTGTCGTCCGGAGCGTATCGAAGATCGCATCGAAGGCTTCGGTGCCGAAGTCGTAGACGCGGTCGAGCGTCGCCGGAGCGGCCAGCAGATTGAGGTGATCGGTGCATTTCGACAGCAGGCGGTCGATGAACGCGGTATCGACGCGATCCGGCGAGAACACCGCGTCGGCGATGCCCTGCGGCGGGTCCTGATTGTAGTCGAGCCCGGCGGTGCCGAAGGCCAGATCGAGATCGGCGACGACCGAGTCCAGCGCGAGGTCGCGGGCGATCGCCCAGGCAACGTTGTGCGCGATCGTCGAAGCGCCGACGCCACCCTTGGCGCCGACGATGGCGATGATCCGGCCGACCGCCTTGGCTTCCGGCACCGAGAACAGCCCGCAGATCGAGCGAACGACGTCAAGCGGCGCCACCGGCGCGATCATATAGTCGCTGACGCCGCGGCGAACCAGTTCGCGATACAGCGTGACGTCGTTGACGCGGCCGATCACCACCACGCGGGTGCCGGCGTCGCAGACGCTTGCGAGCTGGTCGAGTCCGCCGAGGATGTCGCCGCGTCCGTCGGTCTCCAGCACGATGACGTTCGGGGTCGGCGCGGTGCGATAGGCCTCTGTCGCCGCCGCAAGGCCGCCCATCTGGATCTTGAGATGAGCCTTGGCGAGGCGTCGGTCTTCGCCGGCCGCCTGCACGGATGCGGCGGTCTCGACTGTGTCGCAGAACGCCTGCACCGAAACGCGCGGCGCGGGAGCGATGTGCTCTTCGGCGGCAGGCAACGAAGCCTGCTGCGGGTCATCCTGATTCTGGCGTGCGTAATTTATCATTTTCCGAGGTCGCTCAGCTTGGCCTTGGCGGATTCGGGATAGGTCGTCGTGGTCGGCTCTCCCTTGCGGTACTTCTCGAACGCGATGTTGCGACGAGCCTGATAGGCCGGCGTTTCGGCGCGCGGCTGAACCAGATCGGCGGGGTTGTCGACCATCGCGGCGAGGTTGCGCTGGGTGGCGCAGCCGAAATTGTGGTACTGGCGGTTTTCCAGATAGCCCTTGTTCTTGATCGACGGGCCGAGATCTTCCGGCCACAGGCCGCACGGTCCGGCGTCGGCCATGATCCGCGGATAGCTGACGCGAATGGTGGCGAGCTGACGCGGATCGGGCGGGGTGTAGCGCTGGATCTTGACGCCGCGCGCCGGAATGCCGGCGGCCGCGAAGATCGCCTGAATTTCATGGAGAGAGTCGGCGGCGGCGCGGGTGTTCGGCGTGTTCACCGGGACCTCGATCAGAAGCGAACCGGTTCCTTCGCGCGTCCAGGTTCGCGCCAGCGCCATGACGTCGGCGCGCTGCGCGGCGTTGAGGCCACCGCGGCCGCTGCCGACGAAAATCTCGGTCGATCGGCTGGCTTCCTGGATCACGATGGGGTGCCGCGCACGATAGTCGCGCGGCAGGCTGCCGGTCGCGATGTCGGCTTCCTGGCTGGTGTGGGTGCAGGCCCCGAGCGCCGCGGACGCGCCGACGAGCGCCATCGCCAGATTGAGGCGGGAGACGAGACTGGATACGCGCTTGGTCATCGATACTGTCCTTGTCCCATCTCAGTCGGTGATGAAGCCATACTTGCTGCGCGTGCCGCGAACCGCCTCGGCGCGGGCGGGGACGCCATAGATGCGATTGATGTTGCCGAGCAGGTTGGACTGCGGGTCGGATTGCTCCGCGAAACCGTCGTCAGGCCGCGACAGATCCTTCTGCGCGACCGCGCGCACCACGTAGGGCGTCACCAGCACCATCAGTTCGGACTGACGGTTGACGTAATCGCGGCTGCGGAACAGCGTGCCGAGAACCGGCAACTGGCCAAGGCCCGGCAGGCCGTTGATGGCCTGCTTGGTCTGCTCCTGGATGAGGCCGGCCATCGCCATCGAACCGCCCGAGGGAATTTCCAGCGTGGTTTCGGCGCGGCGGGTCTTGATCGAAGGCACGGTGAGCGCGCTCGCCGTGGAGGAGCCGGCGCCCTGGGTGATGGTGATGGCGTTGTCGTTCGACAGTTCGGAGACTTCCGTCATCACGCGCAGGCTGATGCGGCCTTCGGTCATCACCACCGGCGTGAAGTTCAGCGAGATGCCGAACTTCTTGAAGCTGATCTGGGTCGTACAGACATGGGTGACCGGGTCGCACGAGTAGCCGGCGGGCACCGGGAATTCGCCGCCGGCGACGAAGGTCGCGGATTCACCGGAAATCGCGGTCAGGTTGGGCTCGGCCAGGGTGCGGACCACGCCGGCGCTCTCCATCGCCCGCAGGGTCGCCTGCACCGACGGCACGCCATTGGTGTTGCCGAACGCGCCGGTGAGATTGTTGCCGCTGACCAGCGAGCGGCCATAGGCGGTAAACGGATTGTTGTTGTTGAAGTTCACCACGGCAGTGCCGTAGTTGAGGCTGGCGCTGAGATCGACACCGAGCTGCTTGATGATGTCGCGCTGGACTTCCGCCACGGTGACCTTGAGCATCACCTGATCGCGGCCGCGCACGGAGATGTTGTTGACCACCTTGTCTCCGCCGCCGACGAGGCGAGCGGCGAGATCGTTGGCCTGCTGGGCTTCGATCTGGGTTGCGACCGAGCCGGTCAGCACCACGCCATCGCCGAGCCCTTCGACGCGAACATCGGCCTGGGGGATGCTCTGGCGGATCGCGGCGCGGATTCCGTTGAGATCGCGCGTGACTGCGATGTCGTAGGCCGCGATCTGCTGACCCGAGGCATCGAAGAACACGATATTGGTCTGGCCGACGGCGGCGCCGATGATGTAGGCGCGCTGGGCCGAGCGCACCACGGCGTTGGCGATTTTCGGATCGGCGACGAGGACGTCCTTGATGTCGCGCGGCAGGTCGATGACGATCGACTTGCCGATGCCAAGGGCAAGGGCGCGCGCATTCATCTGGCCTGCCGAGGCGGCCGGCGTCACGCGATAGTCGCTGGCGATGACCGGCGACAGGCCGGTGTTGAGTGTCAGCGCAGACACCGCCGCAAAAGACAGGGCGCGGACCATGGCCGTCCGCACCGGGGCTGGATGTCCCGCTCGCTTCATCTCACGAATCCTTCTGCGATGGCCGAGGCCGAGAGGCGCGAGATGGCAGCCGCGTTCCGTCCTGCATCAGGCTGAGGGTCCACGGCACTCACGAAGGCACCGGTCGGGACGACTCTCGGGGCGGTCAACATACGCTTCACTTTCCACATCACGCCGCGACGCACCCGTCGCTGTGAGCGGATTTGACCAGCTATTCGTCAAAGCATGGTTAATGAGGCGTATCTAAATGATATTAACGAGACCTTGCCGCACCATCAGTGGAACGCGAAGCGCGCGAGGTCGACGGCCTTGATCCATTCGGTCTGCGGATAGACCATCAAGGCGCCGATCGCGAGGGCGACGCCGTAGGGGATGCCGCTGTCCTTGTGATGCAGCCGCAAAAGCCATTGCTGCGATCCGAGGGCATAGGGCAACGGCCATTTGCGGAACTGCAGCATCAGCAGGGTGAGCACGCCGCCGCACACCGACGCGAACAGCAGATACTCGAGCAGATGCTCGAACCCGAACCACAGCGCGGACGCCGCCGCGATCTTGGCGTCGCCGCCGCCGATCCAGCCGAAGGCGAAACATCCGAAGGCGACGACAAGCACCGTGAAGCCGGCGGCGAGATGCCAGCCGAAATCCTGAAGCGCCATGCCGCTGAAGGCGGCAATGACGATGAATCCTGCGGCCAGCAGCAGCGACACCCGGTTCGAGATCGTCATTGTCAGCAGATCGCTCACCGCGGCGAAACCCACCAGGGCCGGGAAGAAGAACATACGGGCGATGTCGAGGAGCATGGCGCGGCCGTTGAGGTTGGTCTGAGCCGGACGAAGAAGCCCGAATCTAGCGGCAAGAAATGAACAATGGTGAAACGGGCCGCGTCACCAGATGCTGGCGATCCGGAGCGCCAGCACCACGCAGGCAAGACCCAGCGCAACGCAGACGATGCGGATGGCTTCGTTCTGGACCGGGACGACCGAAGGCGACGGCATGCGGCCGGCCGCTCCGTGGCGGGCGGTGTCGAGAGAGCCGTGTCGTGATCTGTCGGTCATGGCGCCGATGTAGCCGAGCGGAAACAAAGCGAGCGGGAAACAGAAAAAGGCTTCGGTTGCCCGAAGCCTTTCTGACACTTCATGCGAGGCGCTTATTTGCCCTGAAGCGTATTGTCGATCGAAGTGAACTTGCCGCTGAGGGTCGTGCCGAGGCCATTCACGGCCGCGATGATCGCCAGCGCAATGCCGGCAGCGATCAGCGCGTATTCGATCGCGGTGGCGCCGGATTCGTCCTTGACGAAACGAGCAACGAGCTTGGTCATTGGTAACTCCTGAGTACACGTGGCTGTCGAACTGTCTTTGGCCTTGCGGCGTCGATGCACCGTGACCATGGCGGTAACCTATGAGCGATCAATTTCAGCGCAGTTAATTCGATTGCGGAAACATCGGTATATCGGCGACTTCTTGCGCACGGTAAATGTGCCGTTAAGTGGAGAACCGGTTTTTCGGCGATGCCAGAAACGCCGGTTTGACGGGCCTTTCTGACGCTTCGCGCGATCGCCATGTTCGGGCAGGGGCTGCTTTATCGAACGGGATTCACAGGGTCTTAAGCCTGCCTGTTCCGCGTCGTGGATAAGGACTATTGCGAAGGCGCGTTCGTTATTGTCCTCGCGCCGTCGCCGCGTGTTCCGGTGCTGGGGCCTGTACTCTGTTATGTGCGGTATGTCCGGCGGGCGACAAACGAGAGATCAGGGCGGGCTGCTCCATCTCGCGCGGCAACCTTGGGCCCATGTTTGCAGTTCATTCATCAATTAACGTCACATTTGTCATGCGAGGGTCCGGGTTTCGGACGCTTGTGATGTTGCGTGTAGAGAGTAAAGCGTATGAACACCGCGCGTATCGTGGTCCTGGCTATCGCTGTCTGCGCCGGTGGCGTTGCGGCCTATCTGGCAAGCGGCTCCCAGCCCAAGCAGGCCGTGGCTCCCCAGCCGGCGCCGCAAATGAAGACCACGGACGTCCTGGTGGCGAAGAAGGACATCGCGCTGGGGCAAGTCGTGCAGCCCGAGGACATGCAGTGGCAGGCCTGGCCGGCGACGACGGCGAGCTCGAGCTTCATCCAGCGCAGCGACCGCGGCGACGCGATTACGCAGTTGACCGGTTCGATTGCCCGCTCTCCGCTGCTCGCGGGCGAACCGGTGCGCGACACCAAGCTGGTCAAGGGCAACGGCTCCGGCTTCATGGCGGCGATCCTGCCGAGCGGCATGCGCGCGATTTCCACCGAGATTTCACCTGAAACCGGCGCCGGCGGATTCATCCTTCCGAACGACCGGGTCGATGTGCTGCTGTCGCGACGGCAGAAGAATCCTGATGCCAACGGCGGTGCCGGACAGGATTCCGTCAGTTCGGAAACCATTCTCAGCGATGTCAGGGTACTTGCGATCGACCAGACCGTCGCCGAAAAGGATGGTCAGAAGGTCGTGGTCGGCAAGACCGCCACGCTGGAGCTGAAACCCAAGCAGGCCGAAATGCTGGCCCGCGCCCGCCAGAGCGGGACCCTGTCGCTGGCGCTGCGCAGCCTCGTCGATGCCAACTCGCCGAAAGGCCAGAAGGATGACAGCGCGACGGATGATAAGACCGTCACGATCTATCGGGGCACCGAGCGCAACACCTATAATTGCCAGTCGGAATGCCTGAAGCGGTCGACCAGCGGCGGCTGATCCCATCCTGTTTTAGTTAACGCGAAGTTAACGGCGACCGGCAGTCTGTCCGGATCGCGCGCAAGCTTTCGACAATCTATCTCGGATAGCTTCGGCGGTAGCTATTTGACGCTGCCGCTTGAGGGTTTTTCCGATGACCGCGCCTTCTCTGCCGACGACATCTGCCGTGGGTGCAGCCCGTCGTTTTCGCGGTGACCGCAGAGGTTCGGCGGCTGTCCAGTTCGCATTCATCGCGCCGCTATTCTTCGCCCTGCTGTTCGCCATCATCGAATCGTCGATGGTGTTTTTCGCCGGCCAGATTCTCGAAACCGGCACGGCGGATTCCGCGCGCCTGTTCCTGACGCATCAGGCGCAGGATACCAACATGACCAAGGACGCTTTCTTTAAGAACGTCTGCGACCGCATCTCGATGCTGTTCGACTGCAACAAGCTGGTCGTGAGCGTCAAAGCCTATCCTGCGGGCACGCCCATCCCCACGGCTGATCTGGCTTCGCCGATCGTGAATGGAACGTTCGTCAACAACGCGACCTACGATATGCCGCAACCGGGGCAGACCGCTGTTGTTCGCGCATACTATCAGTGGCCGCTGTTCGTGACCGGTCTGGGATTCAACATGTCCGATCTCACCGGCAGCAAGAAGCTGCTGGTGGCGACCGCGGCGTTTCGCGTCGAACCGAACTAAAGAGCATGATCAGCATGTCCCGTTCTCACCTTCTCCGCAGGCTGTCGCAGTTCAGGCGTGATGTGCGCGGCCTGGCCGCCGTCGAATTCGCCATCATCGTTCCGATGATGCTGACGATTTTTTTCGGAACGATCGAAGTATCCAATGCCGTCGCGGTCGACCGTAAGGTGACGCTCGCGGCGCGGACGCTGTCCGATCTGATCTCGCAGGGCACCAAGGCGACCGATATCGACGTCGCCAATGCTTTCAAGATGAGCGCGGCGATCCTGACTCCCTATTCGTCGACGCCGCTGAAGCAGCGCGTCAGCGCCATCGATATCGACGGCAAGGGCGTGGCAACCGTGACCTGGACCGATGGCTCCAACACGAGCGGAATGTCGTCGCTGCAAAAAGGCGACGTGGTGTCGGTGCCGGATGCGCTGCGCGTCAACAACACCCAGCTGATCATGGGCGAAATCGCCTACACCTACGTTCCCGCCGTCGGATATTTCATGAAGGATGGCGTCACGCTGACGGATTCGACGTACACGCGTCCGCGTCAGTCGGCGCAGGTCGCGCGCACGGCATCGTAGTCCGTCACGTCGGCAAAGAGCTCTGCGGCGCGACGTGCGCGCATCAAATAAAAAAGGCCGCGCAAAACGCGGCCTTTCGAATTCTTGAAATCGATCAGGTCGCGGAGTTGACCGCGAAGCCGATCAGCCTGCGGCGCGAAGATTGTCGGCCGAGGATTTGCCGGAGCGGCGATCGGCCACGATTTCGTAGCTGATCTTCTGGCCTTCACGCAGAGTGCCGAGGCCAGCGCGCTCGACAGCGCTGATGTGCACGAACACATCGTTGCCGCCGTCGTCCGGCTGAATGAAACCGTAACCCTTGGTGGCGTTAAACCACTTCACTGTTCCCATGCTCACGGGGGTAGTCCTCTTCAAGTCGCTAGTGTCGTAACCTGCAACATGCAGGTTGGTGAGATCGAAATTTGGAAGGGGTCCGTCACCGTCTAAACCGGCTGTACCGGTGGCTAGCTAATGTCGTCCGGCCGAAGATCGATGGTGCCCATATTATGGGAAAATAGCTGGGGAAACAATCCTGACGTGCGCAATTTTCGGAACCGGGCTCCGGTCGCAAAAATGCCGGACTGCCGGAAGGGCAGCCGCGCGGGCATGGGAGCGGCTGCCGTCTTCTGTTCGATACCGGACGGGTCTCAGCGCCGCCGGAACTGACCGCCACGCGGCGGCCCGCTGCGGGGCGGTCCGCCGGCCGGGCGCTCGTCCTTGTGGCGGAAAATCAGGCGGCCCTTCTCGAGATCGTAGGGCGACATCTCGACGGTGACCCGGTCGCCGGCCAGCGTCTTGATGCGGTTCTTCTTCATTTTGCCTGCGGTATAGGCAACGATTTCGTGCCCGGCGTCGAGCTGCACCCGATAGCGCGCGTCGGGAAGGATTTCGGTGACCAGTCCTTCGAACTGGATCAGTTCTTCTTTCGCCATAGAGGTCTCCGGATCGTGTGGCGGTCAGCGTTGCGGACGCTGGTTGCGTTTGGGTTGCGATGCTGGCTGTGCGGGCCGGCTCTCGCGATGCAGGAAAGCGACGCCCTGTATACTGTCTCCTTTGCCGCCGTGCGACTGCCGAGTTGGTTCGTGGCGATGTTCTTTGCGCTGCTCGGGACGGCTGTTCTCGTGCCGGTTGCCCTGGGCGGGGCCACCCGTGCCGGGACGCCGGCGTCGTCGCGGGCCCTGAGACCCGGGGGCTGCATCATGCGTCCGGTGGCCATGACCCTGCGGTCCGGACCGGTGCTGGCGATGGGCGGCCGGAGCTGCCGCCGCCGCGGCGGGCCGCTGGTGGCCAGGAGTACGGCGATCTTCCTTGGGGAGCGTGATCCGGATCAGTTTTTCGATGTCGCGGACGTAAGCATGCTCCTCGCCCGCGCACAGCGAAATCGCGACGCCCTCGGCGCCGGCGCGCGCGGTGCGGCCGATGCGGTGGACATAGGTTTCCGGCACGTTGGGAATGTCGAAATTGACCACGTGGCTGACGCCATCGACATCGATGCCGCGGGCGGCGATGTCGGTCGCGATCAGGGTGCGGATTTCGCCGGAACGGAAGGCCGCCAGCACGCGCTCGCGGTGGTTCTGGGATTTGTTGCCGTGGATCGCTTCGGCCCGGATACCGGCCTTGCCGAGCACCTTCACAACCTTGTCGGCGCCGTGCTTGGTGCGGGTGAACACCAGTGCGCGATTGACCGGCTCGGATTTCAAGAGTTCGGAGAGCGTTGCAGCCTTGGCGGTGTGATCGACCTGAATGATGCGCTGGTCGATGCGTTCCGCGGTGGAGGCGACGGGCGTGACCGCGACCCGCGCGGGATCGCGCAGCATCTGCTCGGCGAGTTCGGCAATCGCCTTCGGCATAGTGGCCGAGAAAAACAGCGTCTGGCGCTTGATCGGCAGCTTGGCGACGATTTTGCGGATGTCGTTGATGAAGCCCATGTCGAGCATGCGATCGGCTTCGTCGAGCACCAGGAATTCGACCTGGTTGAGCTTGAGCGCATTGCCCTGAACGAGGTCGAGCAGGCGGCCCGGGGTCGCGACCATGACCTCGACGCCCGGCATGACGGCGCGGACTTGGCGGCCCATCGGGACGCCACCGATCGCGAGCGTCGCGGACAGGCGCAGATGCCGGCCATAGGCATTGAAGCTGTCGAGGATCTGGCCGGAGAGTTCGCGGGTCGGCGACAGCACCAGCACGCGGCAGGTCTTGGACTGCGGCTTGATGCGGTTTTCCAGCAGACGGTGAAGAATGGGCAGCGCGAAGGAGGCGGTCTTGCCGGTCCCGGTCTGGGCGATGCCGATCACGTCACGGCCGGTGATGGCGATCGGGATGGTCTGGGCCTGAATGGGGGTGGGCGTGTGGTAGTTTTCTTCCTTGAGCGCACGCGCGATGGGATCGGCAAGGCCGAAATCCTGAAAGGAGGTCAAAAGGGAATCTTTCTATGAGTCATGGAGCGCGCCCGACGATAGCGTCAGGGGCGGCCGGGTGTCGGAGACACCCGCGTGTCTGGGGCGTCGGTTTCGTTAGCTGAGAAGAGGCAAGCCAGAAACCCGCAACGGGATCAGAACACGCGGCTCGCAAGGACCTGATGATTCTCAAGGTCGTGCCTCATGATATGGAACAAGAACGCGGCGCTTTCAAGGTCGGTGTTGCACCGCGGGAGGCGATGGTGGGCCCAAAATGCCCCGATTATTTGAATTTAGTCAATAAAATCAAATATATAGTTAAAAATCCCAGGAGGCCGGCATGAATGCGACGAACAGCGGCGAGGATACGCCGGCGGAGTTCAATCTCGAAGTGCCCGAGGATGTGCTGGCTCTGGCCGAGAGTTTCCATAACGAATGGTGCAATGGCGGGCTGTCGCAATTGTTCGGCAACTGGTTCCCCGCCGACGTGGCCCTCCTCCCCGAGGGCCTCCGTGCAATCGGCGCGACGGAGGCCGCCGCTATCGTTGGATCCGCGATCGCCGAACTCGGGCCGCGCAGCCAGTGGCGTGACAAGGGGCATGATGCATTGATCAATCCATCGTCGCCGCTGCGGCAAAAATTATGGGACATGGACGGCGATCTCGCAAAGCATTCGGATCGTCTGCAACAGCTGATCGCGTCGTACGAACTGAAACTGAGCGAGGCCGCGGACGACGACGCGCATGATTCTCACTGAGTTCGGGATCGAGTTCGGCATCGACGCGAGGTCGCTGGATTTCGCCGCAACACGATGAGACAATTCCGGTCAGGATCGTCGAATTCAGTGAACGAGGCTCAAGGTGAAGCAAACCTATTCGGGTGGCTGTCAATGCGGCAAGGTCCGCTACGAAGTCGCGGCTGATATCAACGAGGTGATCTCCTGTAACTGTTCGCGTTGCGGCCGGCTGGGGACGTTGCTGACGTTTGCCCCGACGCAGGACTTCAAGCTGCTCTCCGGCGACGAGGCGCTGACCGACTATCTGTTCAACAAGCATGCGATTCGTCATCGCTTCTGCGCGACATGCGGTGTCGAATCGTTCGCGGCCGGAAAATCCCCTGACGGCACGGAGATGATCGCCGTCAACGTTCGCTGCCTTGACGGTGTTGATCCCGATGCATTCCCGGTGAAGAAGTTCGATGGCAAATCGTACTGAACGCTCGTCCGGATTGCGTGTTTCAAACATGCGCGAATGCGTTTGCTGCGTCGAAGCGCCGCCCATGGCGCCGCGCCATGTCATGTACTAGGGTCGCCCGGTAAATCAGACAGAAGACGTCAAGCCGGAGGAATACATGATCTACGTCGTCGCCACGCTCACCGTGAAGCCCGAAGCGCGCGCTGAACTCATCGCGGCCGCCAAGGATTGCATCGCGGCCACCCGCAAGGAGGCTGGCAACATCGCCTATGACCTGCACGAGAGCGTGACCGATCCTGCCAAGCTGGTGTTTGTCGAGCAGTGGGAGAACGCCGCTGCGCTCGAGCCGCACCGCAAGGCCGAGCACATGAAGACGTTCGGCCGCGTGGCCGTGAAGTGCATGGCAGCGCCGCCGAAGATCGAAGTCATCACGCCTGAGAATGTCGAGGTCCGGTGAGTTTCGCCGTATGAACGTGCTGCTGCGAAGTGGATCGCGTCGCAGCAGCACAGCGCGGATTTCCGATCGAGATGATACCGGTCTCGGCGCGGAAGCGCCGCAAAGGGGGAATGTGCTGGCCGGCCCGTTCGAGCCGAGTTTCATGACAGCGTGGGCCGGCCTGCGGCAAAATCCGGCAGGTTGATCGGTCGCGGTATCGGGGAACGACAAGGCCCCTGCCGTGTTGAATTTCCATGAGAAACGTGACGGAAAAAACCACCGTGGATCGTGGCAACCTGTTCCTCGGCGTCATTCTGGTCGCCCTTGTTGTGATCGTGTGCGCGCTGATCATGGCCGCCACTCGCCCAGCCGCGGAGCGGGCTGCGATCCGCGTTAACCACGTCGGGGTTTCGTGGCTCGCGCCGAATGATTTCAGGCCGGCAACGATGGCGGGCGCGGAACCAATTCATCCGTCGGTGATTGACGTTCTCTGGGCCTGAACAGGGGCTGGTTTCATGCTTGTGCCTTCATGAGTGGTCGTCCACTATCGCGGCCTTTAGATTTTGCTTCCCGCGCGCACGTTGCCTGCAGGACGCTCTATTTTCATCAACGTCCGATATTCGAGTAACAGCGTGCTTCGTGTCGGTTTTTTTCTTGGCTTGCTTGCCCTTATCGGCATCGCGATCTCCGGCCTGGCAGCCTACAGAATCTACGAGCAGGATATGGCGATCGATCGCGCCACGCTGGCGCGCTCGGTCGATGCGCATGCGAACCTGATCCAGGAGCGGCTCAGTCAGCGCGAGTTGCTGGCACAGATCGCCGTCAGCGTTTTTCGTCCCGCACAGGATTCGGCCGCGCATGCGCTACAGCCGCTGCGCTCGGCGCTTTATGCGTTTCGGACCGACTTTGTGGTGACGGGCTGGATAGCGCGCTTCACGCCGCCAGAGTTCGCGGCCGCGGAAGCCGGATTGCGCGACGCCGGCTTCACCAACCCCGTGGTGCGGAACTACGATGATACGGCGCTGAACCGCATGCCGGTCAACAGTCCGGTGGACGTTCTCATGGACGTCGAGCCGCAGAACGCCGAAACAAAGCTGTTTCCGGGCCGTGCGTTCGACACCCATCCGATCATCGGGCCGGTTCTGTCCGAGGCCATGAAGGGTCGCAAGCCGGTCGCCTCCGATCCGCTGGTGTTGCTGCGTTCGGGCGGGCCGCTGGGCATCGTGCTCGCGGCGCCGGTGATCCAGGACGGCAGCGTCGTCGGATTCATTACCTTCTCCTATCGCCTCGCGTCCCTGATGCTGACGAACGATGATCTTTCGCCTTTCGCGGTGGCCTTGCAGGACCCGAGGTCGGCTGAAAAGGAGCTCAAGGTCAGCAATGACGGCGAGGTGTTCGACAGGTCGCCTAAAGCAGACGGCGACATCCGGCCCATGTTGAGGAAAGTGGCGTTCGGCGATCGCGAGTGGACGCTGAACTATTATCCGCGCAGGGATTCGGAAGCGCACGCCAGGGACATCGCGCTCATCGTCGCAGTGGTGGGTCTCGCGCTCACGACGATCATGTGCGGGCTGTTCGGCTATGTCTCCTACAACAACGTGCGTCTCAGCCGCGAGATCCAGACCCGGATCGGCTTCGAGCGACGGCTGACGGCGGTGATCGACGAACTCAATCACCGCGTGAAGAATATTCTTGCGGTGATCCAGTCGATTGTGACCCGGACGCTACGCCATGGCGTCGATGCCGATGCTGCTCGCGATCTTCTGATCGGTCGCATCCATGCCATGTCGAACGTGGTTACGCTGCTCAGCGAAAGCCAGTGGCAGGGCGTCAAGCTGCGCGGACTGTTCGAATCCCGCGCCATCCCCAACGCGGAACGGATCGTCGTCGAAGGGCCGGACATCACGGTCAGCGCCCGCGCGGCGCAGAGCCTCTCGCTGCTGTTTTTCGAACTGGCTTCGCATTCCGACGAGGGCCTGTCGCTGGTCGGCAAGCATCCGCACATCCTCGCGCGGTGGACGGTTACTGGCGAAGGCAACGACGCGGTCTTCGATTTCCGCTGGGAGGAGTTCAACACCAGCGCGGCCACCCGCCGTCCGGACGGCGAGTTCGGCATCGTGCTGCTTGATCGTGTGGCGCCGGAAGCCCTGGGCGGCACGTCGAAGCGTTATTTTACCGATGTCAGCTACGTTTACGAACTCACGGCGCCGATGATGACGGTTGTCGACGAAAACGAAATGGGCCGCACCGGCCGGCTCGCCGCGCCCGTGCAGCGGAAACGTTGATTCCGCATCGGCGGTCGCGTGGAGGAACAGGCGCCCGCGGGAAAAGTTGATCGTGACAAATCCATTCTGATTGAAGGACATTTGTCATGGGACGTTATCTGCTGCTGTGGCTCCTTGGCGTGCCGATTCCAATCCTGATCCTGATCTGGATGTTTGGCGGATTGAACTGAACAACAATGAATAGCAGGCGGCGGTGCTCCAAGCGCCGCCGCCTTTCTGTTCAGGTCTGGCTTTGTTGAGAGTCTGCGGCCCTTAGTTGCCGCTTCCGCCGATCACCGCGCGTACCGTGGTGTCAGGTCCGAAATCTTCCGCGCTGTCGACATAGAGCAGGGCGCTCAGCTTCGATCGGGCGCGGTTCACGCGGCTCTTGATGGTGCCCACCGCGCATCCGCAGATCGCGGCAGCATCCTCGTAGGAGAAGCCCGACGCACCGACGAGAATGAGCGCTTCCCGCTGATCCTGCGGCAGCTTCTCGAGCGCAGCGCGGAATTCCTCGAACTCGAGATGCGCGCCCTGGGCGGGCTGCGATTTGAGCGTCTTGGAATAGCTGCCATCGGCATCCTCGACCTCGCGCCGCCGCTTCCGATAGTCGGAACGGAAGAGATTGCGCAGGATCGTGAACAGCCACGCCGGCAGGTTCGAGCCCGGTTGAAACGAGTCGATATTGGCAAGCGCCCGCACCAGCGTTTCCTGAACCAGGTCGTCGGCACGATCGCTTTTCCCGCTCAGGGACATCGCGAAGGCGCGCAGACTTGGCACCGCGGCGAGAATGTCATCGCGTAAAGAGTCTGTGAGAGGCATTAGTCCCTCCCGTCATTTTTCTGGGCCGCGCCGGCTGTCGCGGCTTCCGCCGCCGCGCCCGGTGTGTCCAGTTGCCGGATCAACTCCGCAAAACGATCAGGCACGCCCTGCCGAACCACATCGTCATACATGGCACGCAGCTGATGGCCGATCCGGGATTGGATTTCAGCGTTCAGACCGCCTTGTTTGCCTGTTCCAGCAGGCCTGGAGGTCGGAGGTTTTGGCTCTTTCATGATCCGATCCGTGTGTGTTCCCCAACGACGTAAGCCGCTGATTTTTAATGTTTTCTCGTTCCTCCGGAGCCCCTTGGCCCCAACCGTTCCCAGACCTAATGCGGGCATGTGGCAAAAGTTCCGGCGCGCGGGAACTTTTCTGCCACTTCAGCGTAATTAGCTGGACGGAACCGGGAAACCGGCTTCCATGTGCGTGCAAGGTCGTGGGGAACCCGAATGGGCTCCATGTATCAAACGACAATTGATTGGAGAGGGTATGTCCCGTTCTCAGCTCGTTGCTGAACATCTGCCGTTGCTGCGCCGTTACGCCCGCGCGCTGACGGGAAGTCAGGCGTCCGGTGATGCCTATGTCGGTGCCATGCTTGAGGCACTGCTGCAGGATCAATCGCTGCTCGATGAGCGTCTCGGCGCGCGTGTCGGTCTGTTCCGGCTGTTCACCCAGATATGGAATTCGGTTTCGATCAACGAGGAAGGGGAGGCGATCACGCCGTCCGCCTCGGAGCGGCGCCTTTCGAACATCACGCCGCTGGCGCGTCAGGCTTTCCTGCTGCTGTCGCTCGAAGGGTTTTCCGAACAGGAAGTGGCGTTCATTCTCGACACCGATGTCGCGGAGATCCGCACCCTGACCGATACGGCCGGCCGCGAACTGGCCGCGGAAATCGCCACCGACGTCCTGATCATCGAGGATGAGACCTTCATCGCGATGGATCTGGAAAGCCTGGTGAAGAACCTCGGCCATAACGTCATCGGGGTGGCGCGGACCCATGCCGATGCCATCGCCCTGGCGAAAACCAAGAAGCCTGGCCTGATCCTCGCGGACATCCAGCTTGCCGACGGCAGCTCCGGTCTCGATGCGGTGAACGAACTGCTGCGCACGTTCGAAGTGCCGGTGGTATTCATCACTGCTTATCCGGAGCGCTTCCTGACCGGCGAGCGGCCGGAGCCGGCGTTCCTGATCTCCAAGCCATTCCAGCCGGCGATGGTGTCGGCGGTGGCAAGTCAGGCGCTGTTCTTCCAGCGCAATTCGCGTAGCCGCAATCAGAAAGCCGCGGCGTCCTGACGGCAATCGCGGTCGAGACGAAAATGCCCGGAGGCTCCGCCCCGGGCATTTTCATTTGCAAGGGTGGTTGCTGTTTGGCAGCGCCTCTGCTGCCGAGGGTCGCCCAGCCAAAAAATTAGGGTGCAGCCGGCATCACCACGGCTGCACCCCATGTCGCCGGTCGGGTTAGGGGCAGGGGGATTGACCGGCTTGTAAGCTGACTCCGTATCAACCTGAAACGTTCCCGGATTATCGAAAAATTATTTGCCGTTACCCCTTCGGCTGATCCCGGAACGAAAGCCGCGCGCCCCACGTTGTTTGGCGCCACCGCTTTCGTCGCGGTGCTGATCGGGTAAGGGGTAAAGAACATGTCCCGCGTTGCTTCCGGAATTCTGGCCGTTGCTGCCGCGACCTTTGCCTTTGGTGCGGTTCATCTCGCAGGTGCATCGGGTTACAATCGGCAGGGCTCGGATCGGCTCACCGATACCGGGCTGTCGACGTCGCCGCGGATCGTGTCGAGCGTCAATCGCGATGCCAAATCGGATCGTGCGCCGGGTGCGCAGACTATTGGACATGGTACGACCATCGCTTTCGAAGTGCCGTCGCTGCCGAACACCACGCTGATGGTGCGGGTGCCGGCGCAGAGCGCGGCGGGGAACGCGCCGGCCCGAACTCCGGCCGCGCGTCCGTCGAGCATGCGTCACACCACGGCGTGCGAGCCGTCCGTCAGCGTCCTGACGGCCGTGGCCAAACAGCTTGAGCCGTCGCGCTGCCTCACCTGACACGACGTCACGGGCGATCGTGCTGTCCCCGCAAAGCGGCTGAGCTTTCGCGCGAAGAAGGCGTGTGAAGAAACGCACGTCAGGGAACGAGGGTCAGTCCTCGTTCGCGTCGTCGTCTCCGGCATGGGACCGGCTCATCAGCCCCAGCGCGATGCCTCCGATCGCCAGCAATGGCACCAGCCGCTTCACGCCAACCGCCCGCACGATCTGCAGCCCGATCGCCAGCGTCATCGGATCGCTGAGGGCGGCGGAAAGGCCTGATTTCGCCGTCTCGACGGGCTTGTTCGCGATTTCGCGCTTCTGCACGGTGTAGCCGATGGCGGCCAGCAGGGTCGCCACGAAGAAGACCGCAGCGCCCGCAAGGCAGGCCTGAATCAGCCCATATTTCTGCAAGGCGAATACAAAGGCTGCGGCGCACAGGAAGGCCGTGGTGATGAAAAGGCAGGCCGCCACCGCAACGGCCAGCGAGGACAGCCGCAACGCGGAGCCGGTGCTGGCCTTGAGATCGTCGATCATTTTCTGAAACATCGATGGGCCTCTGAAAGATCAAATCGCACAATGAAATCCCGCGACAGCCGAATGGCGGCACTGGATTGCGCCGCCATTCATGATCCGTCGTTCTGTTGTGATGGACACCACAATTACCGTCGCCAGGTGACGCCGATCAAAAAGCCGAGGCCCAGAGCAAGACCGATGGCGGCGATCGGCCGCTGTTGAATCGCATCCTCCAGCGTGTCCTCGAGGGTGGCAGCCGCATCCTGGGCCGCGTCCAGCGCGTCGCTGCCGCGCTTGCCGAGATCAGCCATGGCCGAATCCATGTTGGCGCGTGCCTGCTTGTAGCCCCGCCGGGCCCGCTTCTGGGCGGTGCCCGTGAACGTGTTCAGGGCATCGGTGATCTGCTCGGTCAGTGCGGAGATATCGTTTTTCACGGCTTCTACATCCTTCTGCAGGCGTTCATAAGTCGCTTTGTCCGTCAGATCCTTCATTGCGTCTTCCCCATCGGTACTCGACATCGAGGACTCCTCAAAAGCTGGTTAGGTGAAGCACAAACGCCTGATAAAGTTGGAGGTTCCACGGCTATTCGTCGGGAATGGCAGGTGCGCTGACGGGGAAGACGTGCTCCTTCAGGATCAGGCCGACGATCAGGAGCGGAGACGACAGGAAGGCGCCCATCGGTCCCCATAACCAGGTCCAGAACGCCAGCGCGATGAACACCGCGAGCGCATTGAGTGCCAGGCGGCGGCCGATAATGGTCGGCGTGATGAAGTGACCTTCAAGAAAAGCAAGAATGGCAAAGCCGAGCGGAGCCATCAGTCCCGCCGACAGGGTCGCGGAGCTGATCACCCCCACCGCGAGCAGGATCACGAACGTCACCACGGGGCCGATGATCGGAATGAAATTCAGCGTTGCGGCGAGAGCGCCGAGCCCGGCCGGGTTGGGCATGGCGCTGAGCGCGCACACGATGCCGGTCCCGATACCGAGGCCCATATTGATCAGCGTGACGGTGAGAAGATAGCCGCCGAGATTGCTTTCGATCTCGTTCAGGATCCGCAAGGCGCGCAATCGGCCCTCGCGGTCCGCGAAGTTCATGATCAATGCCCGCCGCAGGTCCGGCCAGCTTGCGATGAAAAGAACGAGAACCGCGAAGAACAGCAGGAATTCCGTAAATGTCGGCGACAGGAATTCGAGGGTGGGTTGCACCCATTGAATTTTCGGAAGCTGAAACGAGGTCTCGCCGCTGGCGGACGCAATGCCAAGCGCGCTTTCAATCTGGTGCCAGATCGCGAGCGGCCGATCGAACACGTGCAGCTTGTCGCGCAGGATAATGCCGAGCTCCGGCAGGCGGTTGGTCCATTCGATCAGCGGAGCGGAGATCAGGCCCACCATCAAGGCAAAGCCCGCGCCGGTGGCGCTGACGATCAGCACCGCCGAAATCGAACGCGGCACGCGATAGCTTTCGAGGAATTTCGCCGCCGGCGACAGCATTGTGCCGATAACGAACGCCGCGACGATCGGAAGGAAAAATGCGCGGGCGACGTAAAGGACAGCGATCGTGCCGATCACCATCAGCGCGATCAGGGAGAACGCGACGACCTCCGCTCGCCGGATGATCGGCGGTTGTTCGTGCAGGCTGTCCGGCGCGGGTTCGCCTGGCGGGTGAACGATATGATCGCTCATCGGGCGTGCGTCGGTCATGGCGCTGTGCGACTCCGGTAAAAGTCAGATGCGCCCGAGCAAAAGCAGAATGATCACGATCACCAGGACCGTTCCGACGATGCCGGAAGGTCCATAGCCCCATGACGAGCTGTACCCCCAACGAGGTATGACGCCGAGCAGGATCAAAATCAAAAGGATGATGAGAATTGTACCGAGCGGCATGGTGAAGCTCCTCGCAACACGTGCCGGGCGCTGTTATCGCCCGCTTTTCAGCCAATCAATGGCGATTGCAGGGAGAGGTTCCATCGCGCGGGCGGGATTGCTCTTTCGCATGGGGCCGGAACCGGGTGCCAACTCGCGTGTTTGTTCTGCGCTCCGCATCGAGGAATGCGGACCAACACATGGGCAGGGCTGCATCATGAGTATCCGGTTCGCCAGCAGGGCCTTCCAGCGCCCGTCACTCCAGAGTTCTTCCTTCAGTTCGCCGCGCGTGAAAACAGCCTTGGCGGCGGTCGCCATCATCGCGGCCGCCATTGCTTCGGTTGCGCCTGCGCGCGCGCAGACCATGAGCTATCGTGCTCTGGGATATGCCGATCCGTCGCAGGAATCACTCGCGCCCGGCGGCCGTTTGCCGGACGTTTTGGATGACGAGCAACTCCCGGCGGCAGCGCTTCCTGACCGGCTCAAGCGCACCATCGTTGCATTCAACACCCGCGAGGCGCCGGGCACGATCATCATCGATACCCGCAACACCCAGCTCTATTACGTTCTCGGCAACGGCCGTGCCATCCGCTACGGCGTCGGCGTTGGGCGAGAGGGGTTCACATGGTCCGGCGTGAAGACGATCGCGCGCAAGGCGGAATGGCCGGACTGGCATCCGCCAGCAGCCATGATCGCGCGGCAGCCCTATCTGCCCCGGTTCATGGCGGGCGGTCCGGGCAATCCATTGGGCGCGGCCGCGATGTATCTCGGCTCCAGCGATTACCGGATCCACGGCACCAACGATCCTTCGACCATCGGCAAGTTCGTCTCAAGCGGTTGCATCCGTCTGACCAACGAGGATGTGCGTGACCTTTACAGCCGGGTCCGCATCGGCGCGAAGGTCATCGTCCTGCCGAAGTCGGGATCGCAACAATTCGAGGCAAATGCGCGCCGGCTGGAACGCAATGCGTCGGTAACCACGTCTGCGCAATCACTGCATCAGGTCGCACGGCTGTCGCGGCTGAACTGATAGGTTTGTCAGATAAAAACGGCGAGGTGCGTCATGCATAACACGTGGTCCGGTCCCGCCCTCGCCGCAAGCGCAGCCTCTGCCGTTCTTGCGGCCGTTGTGATGATCAGCTCGCCGGCACGCGCCCAGGATTTCTTCTCGGCTCTGTTCGGCGGTTTCAGCGGACCGCCGCGCATTTCGATTCCGTTCGGAGGCGATCCGGGCGAGGCGCCCGTGCGGCGTGCGCCCCGCGTCGCGTCAGGAGGCGGGACGGCCTATTGCGTGCGCACCTGCGATGGCCGCTATTTTCCTCTGTCGTCATCGCGAGGACAAAGCCGCGCGGAAGCCTGCAACAGCCTGTGTCCCGCCAGCGAGACGCAGGTGTTCTTCGGCGGTTCGATCGATCACGCCGTCAGCCGAGGCGGCAAATCCTATTCGCAGATTCCCAACGCCTACCGCTATCGCAAGGAGCTGGTGGCCGGTTGTACCTGCAATGGCAAGGACCCGGGCGGACTGGCGCACATCCATGTCGAGGACGATCCGACATTGCGCAGAGGCGATCTGATCGCCGCCGCTGACGGTTCTCTGGTGGCAAGTCGCGCGATCGATGACCGCGGAGCTTCCGCGGACGAGTATGTTCAATCGTCGCGTTCGCCTCGCGAGTCGTATGGACAGATTCCCTCGGCGCAGGAGTGACCTGTTCCGCTGATGGAACCAATATCAGCAAGGTGCGTTGACTGCCCACATCGGCGCGGCCCAGGTGCGGCGCGTGCCGAAAACATCCGGGGGTTCTCGCATGTCCTTGCTGATCAGTATCCTGATTACGTTCGTTGTCATTATCCTTGTGCTTTATCTCGTCAATCTGCTGCCGATCGACGGGCGCGCCAAGCAGATCGTGCGCGCCATCGTGGTCATCATCGGCATCCTGTCGATGCTCAAATATCTCGCGGTGTTCTAGGGCGCCAAAAAGAAAAGCCCCGGCGTTTAGCCGGGGCTTTTTGTTTGTCCTGAGGTTACTTCAGGGTCTTGAACCAGTCGTCGACATCCTTGTGGACCTGATCCTTGGCGTAGCCGTAGCGCTGCTGAAGCTTGCCCTCGAGCTGTTCGCGGCGGCCTTCGATGACGTCGAGATCATCGTCGGTGAGCTTGCCCCACTTTTCCTTGGCCGAGCCCTTGAATTGCTTCCAGTTACCTTCGATCCGATTCCAGTCCATGATGGTCTCCTGTTGAGAGGATGACCGTCAACCTTGGAAGGCGGTAAACGTTCCGGCGTCGTGCTGCGACGCTGCGCCGCCGGAACAGGGGCGTGATCCGTTGCCGGTTATCCCGCCGCCTTGGCTTCCTTGCGCCGGGCGTGGAGGATGAACTCGGTGTAGCCGTTGGGCTGCTCGCGGCCCTTGAAGACGAGATCGCAAGCCGCCTGGAACGCGACGCCGTCGAACTTCGGCGCCATCGGCTTGTACAGCGGATCGTCCGCGTTCTGCTTGTCGACGATCGCGGCCATGCGCTTCAGCGATTCCATCACCTGATCCCTGGTGACGACGCCCTGATGCAGCCAGTTGGCGAGATGCTGGGCGGAGATGCGCAGCGTGGCGCGATCTTCCATCAGGCCGACATCGTGAATGTCCGGCACCTTGGAGCAGCCGACGCCCTGGTCGATCCAGCGCACCACGTAGCCGAGGATGCCCTGACAGTTGTTATCGATCTCCTGCTTCACATCGTCCGGCGCCCAGTTGGAGTTCGACACCGGAATGGTCAGGATGTCGGACAATTTGGCGAACGGGCGCTTCTTCAGTTCGTTCTGGCGCGCAGCCACATCGACCTGATGATAGTGCAGGGCGTGCAGCGTCGCGGCGGTTGGCGACGGAACCCATGCGGTCGAGGCGCCGGCCTGCGGATGGCCGATCTTCTGCGCCATCATGTCGGCCATCTTGTCGGGAGCGGCCCACATGCCCTTGCCGATCTGGGCGTGACCCGGCAGGCCGTTGGCGAGACCGTTATCGACGTTCCAGTCCTCGTAAGCCTTGATCCAGGGCTGCGCCTTCATCTCGTTCTTGCGGATCATCGGGCCGGCTTCCATCGAGGTGTGAATCTCGTCGCCGGTGCGGTCGAGGAAGCCGGTGTTGATAAAGAAGATGCGCTGCGAGGCATTCTGGATGCAGGCCTTCAGGTTCACCGTGGTCCGGCGCTCCTCGTCCATGATGCCGACCTTGAGCGTGTTCTGCGGTAGGCCCAGCATCTTTTCGACCTGTCCGAACAGCTCGACCGTCAGCGCGATTTCATCCGGGCCGTGCATCTTCGGTTTGACGATGTAGACCGAGCCGGTGCGGCTGTTGCGCTTGCCCTTGAGGTCATGGATCGCGAGCAGGCCGGTGACCGCGGCGTCGAGAATGCCTTCGGGAATTTCATTGCCGGACGAGTCAAGTACCGCGTCGGTGAACATGTGGTGGCCGACATTGCGGATCAGCAGCAGGCTGCGGCCGTGCAGCTTGATCTCCTTGCCGTCCGGCGAGGTATAGGTGCGGTCGGGGTTCAACGCGCGCTTGAGCGTCTTGCCGCCCTTTTCGAAATCGGCCGACAGCGTGCCGTTGAGCAGGCCGAGCGTGTTGCGATAGACCAGCACCTTGTCCTCGGCGTCCACCGCCGCGACGCTGTCTTCCATGTCGAGAATGGTGCTGACGGCCGCCTCGAGGATGACGTCGGCGACACCGGCCGCATCGTCCTTGCCGATGGCATGCTTGCGGTCGATCCGGATTTCAATGTGCATGCCGTTGTTGACCAGCAGCACGGCGGAAGGCGCTGCCGCCTCGCCCTGATAGCCGACGAACTGCGACGGGGTCTTGAGGCCGGTGGCGTTGCCGCTTTTCAGCTTGGCGGCGAGCTTGCCGCTTTCGACGCTGTAGGCGGTGACGTCGCTGTGGCTGCCGGTGGCGAGCGGGGCGGCCTGATCGAGGAACGCCTTGGCCTTGGCGATCACCTTGTCGCCGCGCGCCTTGTCGTAGCCCTTGGCTTCATTGGCATCGTGCGGGATAGCGTCGGTGCCGTAGAACGCATCGTAGAGGCTGCCCCAGCGTGCATTGGCGGCGTTCAGCGCATAGCGCGCATTGGTCAGCGGCACGACGAGCTGCGGGCCGCAGATTTTCGCGATTTCCTCGTCGACATTGGCGGTCTCGACCGGCTTTGTCGCGGGCTCGGGCTGCAGGTAGCCGATCTCTTTCAGGAAAGCGGTGTAGGCGTTGATGTCGAAGGCCTTGCCCTTGTTGGCACGGTGCCAGTCGTCGATCTTGGCCTGGAGGGTGTCGCGGGTGGCGAGCGACGATTTGATCTTCGGCCCCAGGGCGTCAACGATGCCGGCGAGTCCGGCCCAGAACGCATCGGCGGAAATTCCAGTGCCGGGCGCGGCTTCCTTGGCGATGAAATCGAACAGGACGGGCGCGACCTTCAGTCCGCTGGCATCGATACGTGTCATAGGGAATTTTCTCTCGAAAAAGGGCGAGGACGCCGGTTCAGGTTTTTGGCAGGGATTTGGATCGCCGCCACCGCAAAGGAGCAGCTTTCAGGGGAGGTTTTAGCGCCAAAGCGACCTAAAAGAGAAGCCCCCTGGCATGCCAGATCGGCATACCGGCCGGGGCGACCGGCCATATGTTCTGGGTCTGCGCCTGCCTGAGGCGGAACGTCGCGGCCGGCCCGGCGATTTCCGCCGCAGCCGGCCTTTTCGAGCTCAGATATTGGCGGCGAAATCCGTCAGTTCGTCGAACAGCACGCCGCTTGTGGTCAGCATCTGTTCGATGGCGTCGGTGGCCTCGGTCACACTGCGTGCCGATGTGTCGATCACCAGTTCGGCGGCGTCCGGGTTTTCATAGGTATTGGAAATACCCGTGAAGCTCGTGAGGTTGCCGGCGCGGGCCTTGGCGTAGTGCCCCTTCGGGTCGCGCGCTTCGCAGACGTCAGCCGGTGTCGAAACGTGGATTTCCCGGAACGTATCTTCGGCGATGCGTCGTGCCGCGGCGCGGTCGGTGGCCGCGGGCGAAACCGCGGCGACGATGGCGACATGACCGTTGCGCGCCAGATGCGTCGCGACTTCCGCGAGACGGCGGATGTTCTCGGCGCGGTCCCGATCGGAAAAACCGAGATCGCCGTTGAGGCCTGCGCGCAGCGTGTCGCCATCGAGCAGGATTGGCGAACCGCCACGGCCGAAAAGCCGCCGCTCGAGCGCGCGCGCCAGCGTGGATTTTCCGGCGCCGGGAAGGCCGGTAAACCAGACCACCGCGCCGCCATGACGATAGCGTGCCGAGCGCTCGTCAGGCCGCAACGCGGATTCAACGGGCACGATATCGACCGGCACCGCGCGCTGCCCGGCATCGACGCTGAGCACGAGGCCGCCACCGGCGATCCGGCCATTGACCTCGATGACGAGGCGGCCGGTGCGCGGATTGTCGAGATAGGGATCGGCCGCGATCGGCTTGGCAAGCGAGATGTCGATTTCGCCGACATGATTGCGCGCGATCGCCTGCCCTTCCGTGCTGGCGAGATCGCCGGGATCGACAGCTTTTTCGATGGCGACGATGGTGGCGCGGGTCTCCATGGTGCCGAGACGGACGAGGATCGAGGCGCCGGCTTTCAGCGGCGCGTCATGCAGCCAGAAGATGCGTGCGCGCAGACGGCGGGTGTCCCGTGGCGCGGTGTTGGTGTGGCCGATGATGTCGCCGCGTTCGAGGAACAGTTCGCGATCGAGCGTGATTCCGACCGAGCGCCCCGCGGTCTGACGGCCGGCCACCGGCGTGGTTGGCCAGCTTTCGACCGATTTGATTTTCGCGATCTTGCCGGCAGGCATGATGACGATTTCGTCGCCGGCGGCGAGATGACCGGATTCGATGCGGCCCGCGACGATGCGGCGGTCGTCGAATTTGTAGATCGCCTGCACCGGCAGGCGCAGCGGCAATTCGGTGAGCGCGCGCGCCGGCGTCAGCGTATCGAGGGCGCCGACAACGCTCGGTCCCTTGTACCAGCCGATGCGCGCCGTGAGTTCGGCAACGCCATCGCCGTCACGCGCGGAAATCGGGATGATCGCCGCCGGCGCCACGCCGAGGCCCGTGAGATGGGCGGAAATCTCGTTGCTGATGTCATTGAAGCGCGCCTCGCTGAAATCGACGCGGTCCATCTTGTTGACGACCACGGCGACCTGCTTCACGCCGAGTAGGTGCAGCAGGTAGCCGTGGCGGCGGGTCTGGTCGCGCACGCCTTCCAGTGCATCGATAATCAGCACGGCGCCGTCGGCCTGTGACGCGCCGGTGATCATGTTGCGCAAAAATTCGGCATGGCCCGGTGCATCGATCAGCACCACGTCGCGAGACCGGGTCCGGAAGCGGATCTGGGTGGTGTCGATGGTGATGCCCTGATCGCGCTCGGTCTGCAGCGCGTCGAGCAGGAACGACCATTCGAACGGCATGCCGCGCCGCGCGCTGATCGCCTTCAGCATATCGAGCTTGCCGTCGGGCAGGCTGCCGGTTTCGTGCAGCAGGCGCCCGACCAGCGTCGATTTGCCGTGATCGACATGGCCGACGATGACGATACGAACCTGCGGCCGCGTGGTGCCGTTGGGCGTCGCGAGGCTGGCTTGCGAAACGATCATATTCATATGCGCACTCACCTTGTCGTCAGAGATAGCCGGCGACACGGAGCCGCTCGAAAGCATCTTCGGTTTCATGATCCAGCGCGCGCCCGGATCGCTCCGGCACCTTGGTGGTGTTCAGCTCGGCCAGGATTTCGGCGATGTTGGAGGCGTCGGACGCGACGGGGAACGTGATGTCGGCGTCGCCCAGCGAGCGATAGCGCTTCCCGTTCTTCGACAGATACAGCGGAATGATCGGAATGTTCTCGCGCTGGGTGTAGGCCCAGATGTCGGACTCGGTCCAATGCAGGATCGGATGGATGCGCAGGTGCGAGCCCGGCGGCGGCGAGGCGTTGAACTGGTCCCAGAACTCCGGCGGCTGATCGCGCACATCCCATCCGCCTTCCGTGCCGCGCGGCGAGAACACGCGCTCCTTGGCGCGGGTCGCTTCCTCGTCGCGGCGGATGCCGGCAATCAAGCCGTCGAAGCCATATTTCGCCAGCGCCATTTTAAGGCCTTCGGTCTTGCGCGCGGCGGAGCGCGCGGCCGGCGGCAGTGTGGGATCGACGGCGTCGATCGGCGGGCAGGGCTCGACGCGCAGATCGAGATCCCATTCCTTCCCGTAGTGATCGCGGAAGGCGTACATCTCGGGAAACTTTTTTCCGGTGTCGACGTGCAGCGCCGGAAACGGCACCTTGCCGAAGAACGCCTTGCGCGCGAGCCAGATCATCACGTTCGAGTCCTTGCCGAGCGACCACAGCAGCGCGAGCTTCTTCAGGCGCGCGAAGGCTTCGCGCAGAATGTAGATACTCTGTGCCTCGAGTTCGTCGAGATGATCCATCGAGGGACCGGTGGAAGGCTGCATTACTGGCTCCATTCCCGCGCGAAGACGGCGCGCGGGCCGTTTGATTTGGCAGACACAAGAATGTGACGGGCGACGGTTGAATCCGGCCCGTTCGTCAGGCCTCGATAGGCAGCTTCCATCCCTTGCCAGCCCCGCTTTCGGGCGGTCGAGCCGTGGCACGCTTCTTGATCCGCGATGGCGTGGAGGTGGCTCGTGAGAACGTGCATCTCTGCCGCTCGGTGTTGGGTGGCAAAAACTTCTAGCGTTGCGTCGCAAAAGAGAAGAAATAATTTTCTCTTTATAGCGGCTTGACGATAGATAAATAGAAAATAATTTCAGTCAACCCCGGAGTTGGGGAAGCGGAGTTCCGATGCGCTTTTTGCCAGTGTTCCTCGATCTGCAGGCCGGCCCGGTCGTTCTGGTGGGCGCGGGTGAACTGGCGCGCGCCAAGTTGCGGCTGCTGATGTCGGCCGGCGCGCGGGTGCGCTGGTTCGCGACCGATGGCGATCACGAGATTTCCGGTCTCGATGCCGACGCGCTGTCGCGGCTCGAACGCGCCGATGGCGATCCGCTACAAGCCGATCTATCCCACGTGATCGCGGTGCTGTGCGCGGGCGCCGGGGCTGCGGGCGAAGCGATGGCGGCGCGTGCGCGTGCGGTCGGCCTGCCGGTCAACGTGATGGATGACCTTCAGCATTCAACATTTATCTTCCCGGCGATTGTCGATCGTGGCGACGTGGTCGTGGCTGTCGGCACCGGCGGAACGTCGCCGGTGGTGGCGCGCCGCGTGCGCGAGCGCATCGAGGCATTGCTGCCGGCGCGCATCGGCGATCTCGCCGGTTTCATCGGGCGCTGGCGCAAAACGATTCACAGCCGGATTCCTGATGCTTCGCTGCGTCGGCGGTTCTGGGAGCGTGTGGTCGATGGCCCGATCGGCGCGACCGTCCTGTCCGGCCGCCCGGACGATGCCGAAGCCGCGTTGCGGAACATCGCCGATCCGTCCGCTTTCGCCTCTGAGAACGGCGGGGGTTTTGTCACGCTGGTCGGAGCAGGGCCGGGCGATCCGGATCTTTTGACGGTCAAGGCGCTGCGCGCGCTGCAGGACGCCGACATCGTGTTCTATGACGAACTGGTCTCGCCCGAGATTCTCGACCGCGCCCGGCGCGATGCGGCGCGGGTGCCGGTGGGCCGCCGCGTCGGCAAGCCCGGCATCGGACAGGATGCCGTCAACCGCCTGCTGATCGATGCGGCGAAGTCGGGGCAGCGGGCCGTGCGCCTCAAGGGCGGCGACCCCTTCATTTTCGGCCGAGGCGGCGAAGAGATCGAAGCGCTGCGCGACGCCGGCGTGGCTTATTCCGTCGTCCCCGGCATCACCGCGGCGTTGGGTGCGGCCGCCGAATCCGAAGTGCCACTGACGTTCCGTCACGAGGCGCTTCGCGTCACGTTCCTCACCGCCCATCGCGCGCGCGATGCGGAAGTCGTGGACTGGTCAGCATTGACCGACACCAGAATGACCGTCGTCGTCTACATGGGCATCACCGCCGCTCACGCGATCCGCGAGAGCTTGCTCGCAGCCGGCCGGTCGCCGGAAACGCCGGTCGGC
>JBQCHK010000024.1:0-128239 GCA_051954725.1 Afipia sp.
GTAGGGCGCGCCGTCGATATGCGAGCGGAAGGTCACGCCATGCTCGGTGAGCTTGCGCAGCTTGGACAGCGACATGACCTGGAAGCCGCCGCTGTCGGTGAGGATCGGATGCGGCCAGCGCGCGAATTCGTGCAGGCCGCCGAGCCGCGCCACCCGCTCCGCACCGGGCCGCAGCATCAGGTGATAGGTGTTGCCCAGGATGATGTCGGCGCCGACGCCACGCACCTGCTCCATATACATGGCCTTGACGGTGCCACCGGTGCCGACCGGCATGAAGGCAGGCGTGCGGATCTTTCCGCGCGGCATCGTGACCTCGCCGCGCCGCGCCTTGCCGTCGGTAGCAAGAAGTTTGAAGGAGAAGGTGTCGCTCATGGGTCCTGCCTGACCAGCAAGCTGGAATCGCCATAGGAATAAAAGCGATAGCCGCTCTCGATGGCGTGCGCGTAGGCCGCGCGCATCGTTTCCAGCCCGGAAAACGCAGAAACCAGCATGAACAGCGTCGAGCGCGGCAGATGGAAATTGGTCATCAGGATATCGACCGCCCGGAAGCGATAGCCGGGCGTGATGAAAATCGAGGTTTCATCGGCGAAGGGCCGGATCGTGCCGTCTTCGCCCGCCGCGCTCTCCAGCAGACGCAGCGACGTGGTGCCGACCGCGATGATCCGTCCGCCCGCCTTGTGAGCGGCATTCAACGCATTCGCCGTCTCGACGGAGATCGTGCCCCACTCGGCGTGCATCCTATGATCTGCAATATCGTCGGCCTTGACCGGAAGAAAGGTCCCGGCCCCGACGTGAAGGGTCACCCGATGCATTCCGACGCCGCGCGCGCGGAGCGCCTGTTCGAGCCCGGAGGTGAAGTGCAGACCTGCCGTTGGTGCGGCAACCGCGCCCTCGTGCGTTGCGAACATGGTCTGATAGTCGGCCGCGTCGCGGTCGTCCGGCGGACGCTTCGATGCAATGTAGGGCGGCAGCGGCGGTGCACCGACATCGGCGATCGCCTGATCGAGGATCGGTCCGTGGAAGGCGAAGGCCAGGGTGACCTCGCCCGCCTCCCCCTTGTGCTCGACCTCGGCATCCAGATTGCCGAGCAGGCAGACCCGGCCTTCGTTGCCGAAACGGATATGGTCGCCCACGGCCAGCTTCTTCGCCGGCTTCACCAGAGCCTGCCAGCGTGACCCATCGATGCGCTTGATCAAGGTGGCATCGATCCGGGGCTCACCTTCGCGCCCGACTCGACGTCCTGTCAGTTGAGCTGAAATGACTTTGGTGTCGTTGACGACAAGCTGATCGCCGGGACGCAAGAATTCAGGAAGGTTCGCCACCGTGGCGTCCTGCAACGCCTGCCCCGGCTGTACCACGAGCAGCCGCGCCTGGTCGCGCGGGCTGGCCGGCCGCAGCGCAATGTTCTCCGGCGGCAAATCAAAATCAAAAAGGTCGGTGCGCATGGGCCAAGTGTCACCGCCGGATCAAATCCGGCAATCCGCCTTTCTGATAAGGCGGCAGGTGCCCGGAGCGATCCGGGCACCTCACGGCGGGATCAAGCTGCGTCGAGCGCCATACGCGCCTTGACGATCTTGTCGGGGTTCTGGACCGGCTCGCCGCGCTTGATCTTGTCGACGTTCTCCATCCCGGAGGTCACCTTGCCCCAGACGGTGTACTGCTTGTTGAGGAATGGTGCGTCGTCGAAGCAGATGAAGAACTGGCTGTCGCCCGAGTCCGGATTGGCCGCACGAGCCATCGACGCCGTGCCGCGGACATGCGGTTCGTTGTTGAATTCCGCCTTGAGCTTCTGGCCCGAACCGCCAGTGCCGGTGCCATGAGGACAGCCCGTCTGCGCCATGAAGCCATCGATGACCCGATGGAACACGATCCCATCGTAGAAGCCCTCGCGAACCAGCTCCTTGATCCGCGCAACGTGATTGGGCGCGAGGTCAGGACGCATCTCGATCGTCACCGGCCCCTGAGTGGTTTCCAGGATCAAAGTATTTTCTGTGTCAGCCATGCTTGTCTCTCTACAGGTTTGCGTTTGCGTCTGCGGTCATCAAACCGCACTCGAAAAGTACGTCCGGCGATCGCGCCGCCGAGTTGGTCGGTAAACGCCATCGGCGTGCACGATTCCAACGTCTTCATCACCGCGATCCGATACTTCAATCGCTCGTTGTCCGTCGCTTCAGCCGACTCGTAAGTAATCCTGGGATGTCCCAAGATTTCCCCGTCGCGCTTGAAGCTGAGCAGAACCGTAATTTCCATTCCCGGACGAGAACGCGGCAATGCTGGTGGAACCCAGCACTCTTTCAGTTTAGCGAACATCTCCTGAAGGGTGTTGACCGAGTGTCCGCTGGCATGAGCGTCGCCTATCGCTGAAAAAAGCGATATGGCGACGATCAGGTTGAAAACAACTGCCCTTCGCGTGCGTAACATTCGGGGCCTCGGGCGCCTCGCCTCACTTCATGTCGGACGCGACCTGAACCTTGACCATCTTGTCCGGATTTTGCACCGGCTCGCCGCGCTTGATCTTGTCGACCACGTCCATGCCGGAAACGACCTCGCCGACGACGGTGTACTTGCCGTTCAGGAACGAAGCATCGCCGAAACAAATAAAGAACTGCGAATTCGCCGAATTCGGATCGCTTGCCCGCGCCATGCCGACAGTGCCGCGCTTGAACGGGGTGTTGGTGAACTCAGCCTGCAGGTTGGGATATTTCGATCCGCCGGTGCCATTGAACTTGGAACCATCGCCGGTCTGCGCCATGAAACCTTCGATCACGCGATGAAACGGCACGTTGTTGTAGTAACCGTCACGGGCAAGCTGTTTGATCCGCTCGGCATGCTTGGGCGCGAGATCGGTACGCAGCTTGATGACGACGCGACCTTTGGTGGTGTCGATGACGATCGCATTCGCCTTGTCGAGATTGGCGGGAAGCGGTTGAGCGAATGCGGGCACGGCAAAAGCGATGGCCGCAAGAACAGCAAGAATCCTGACCATGAAAACTCCAATATGACCGGACGCGATCTGGTTTATGCCGCACAGCCAGGACGACGCGGGCGCCATGCGGATCGTATCTGTTATTTGCCGAACCTGGCCTTCAACTTCACGGCGACGGCCTCCGGCACGAACGGCGACACGTCACCGCCCATGCCGGCGATCTGGCGTACGAGTGTGGCGGTGATCGGGCGAACCCGCGGCGATGCCGGGAGGAAAACCGTATGAACGTCGGGCGCCATCGTCTGGTTCTTGCCCGCGATCTGCATCTCGTAGTCGAGATCAGTGCCGTCCCGCAGCCCCCGGATCAGGATATTGGCGCCGACCCGCTGGGCAGCGGTGACGGTCAGGTCGTCGAACGTAATGCACTCGACCTTGCAGCCGGACTTGGCCGCGATCGGTGCAAAGACGTCCATGACCATCTGCAGTCGCTCTTCCGTAGGAAACAGCGGCGCCTTGCCGGGATGGATGCCGATGGCGATGACGAGGCGATCCACCAGGCTGGAAGCCTGCCGCACCACATCGAGATGGCCGTTGGTGACGGGGTCGAACGACCCTGCATAGAAAGCGACACGGGACATGGCTCCCTCCTACCCCGGCCCGCGCGGCGCCGCAAGCAAAGTTGGTTCCATCTCCAAATGGCCTTACCGGCGAATAAATTTCAGATCCCGCGATGAACCTTTTCAGGCGGTTCGGCGTCTTCCTCGCAAGGAAGCCGGAAGGCGCAGAATAAGGGGATCGTCATGGTCAAGGCACTTTCGGTATGCGCTATCGCTGCCCTTCTGGCAGCCGCGTTGACCTTCCTTCCCGGCTTCACGCCCGACGTCAAAGCGAGCGCCCCGCGCACGTCTTCAGCGGCGGCCAAAAGCGACCGCTTGACGGTGCGCATTCCTTGCGCCCAGCAGTCGTGGCCGAATGTCGACGCCTCCTGCCTCCGTCGCGACGGCTCCGCGGCAACCGTCCGCCCGGTCCGGGTTGTGACTGCTGGCAGGACGTGAGAGCCAACGGTGGCGATCAGCCACCATTGTTACCGTCTGTTTCCTCGCTGACGCGCTCAACCGACACAACATGCTCGTCGGCCGCTGTATCGAATACAATCACGCCCTGAGTTGAACGACCGGCTATCCGGATGTCCTCCACCGGGCAACGGATCAACTGCCCAGCGTCGGTCACCAGCATGATCTGGTCGCTGTCCTCCACAGGGAACGACGCCACCAGCTTGCCGTTGCGCTCATTCACAGACATCGCGACGATGCCTTTGCCGCCGCGTCCGGTGGTCCGGTACTCATAAGACGATGTGCGCTTGCCGTAGCCATTCTCACTGATGGTCAGCACGAACTGTTCGTTGGCCGACATATCGACATAACGCTGCTCGCCGAGTTCGATTGCTCCGGTCGCCTCCTCGGCTTCGGTTGGCGTCTCGTCCTCGACATTGCCGCGGCGAACCGCATTGGCACGGCGCAGATAGGCCGCACGCTCATCCGCGTTGACGTCCATATGACGCAAGATGGTCAGCGAAATGACCTTATCGCCGTCGCCGAGCGCAATGCCACGGACGCCCATCGACGTCCGCCCACTGAACACGCGCACGTCCGTCACCGGAAAGCGGATACACTGACCGTCCCTGGCGGTCAGGAGGACGTCGTCGGTCTCTGTCGCGATCTGAACATCGACAATGGCCTCGCCCTCGTCGAGTTTCATGGCAATGATGCCAGAGCGCCGGACATCGACGAAATCCGACAGCTTATTGCGTCGAACGTTGCCGCCGGTGGTCGCGAACATCACGTCCAGATTGGCCCATGAGGATTCATCCTCGGGCAGCGGCATGATCGTGGTGATGCGCTCGCCCTGCTCGAGCGGCAGAATATTGATCAGCGCCTTGCCGCGTGAGTTCGGAGCGGCCATCGGCAGACGCCAGACCTTTTCCTTGTAGACCTGACCGCGCGACGAGAAGAACAGCACCGGCGTATGGGTCGAAGCAACGAACAGGCGGCTGACGAAATCCTCGTCGCGGGTCTGCATGCCCGAGCGCCCCTTGCCGCCGCGCTTCTGCGCCCGATAGGTCGAGAGCGGAACGCGCTTGACGTAGCCGGCGTGGGATACGGTGACCACCATGTCCTCGCGCTGGATCAGGTCCTCGTCCTCGACCTCACCTTCCTGATCGATAATCACGGTGCGTCGCGGAGTCGCGAACTCCGCCTTCACAGCCAGCAACTCGTCCTTGACGATGCCCTGGATACGAGCGCGCGAGCGCAAGATATCGAGATAATCGGCGATCTCGACTGCGAGCTTGTCGAGCTCGTCGGAAATTTCCTCACGGCCAAGTGCAGTCAGGCGCTGCAGGCGCAGGTCGAGGATGGCCTTGGCCTGTTCCATCGACAATCGCGCAGTACCGTCTGCGGCCAGCGTATGTCGCGGATCGTCGATCAGCGTGATCATGGCCGCAACGTCCTGCGCCGGCCAGTCGCGCGACATCAGAGTCTCGCGCGCCGTGTTCGGATCGGGAGACGTGCGGATCACACGAATGATCTCGTCGATATTGGCGACCGCGATGGCGAGGCCTACCAGGATATGGGCGCGATCACGCGCCTTGTTCAGAAGGAATTTGGTCCGCCGCGACACCACGTCCTCGCGGAACGCGATGAACAGCGTGAGCAGATCCTTGAGATTCATGATCTGCGGACGGCCGGAGTCCAGCGCCACCATGTTGGCGCCGAAATTGGTCTGCAGCGGCGTGAACCGATAGAGCTGATTCAGCACCACATCCGGCACCGCGTCGCGCTTGAGTTCGACCACCACACGGTAGCCTTCGCGATCGGATTCGTCGCGCAGGTCCGAAATACCCTCGATTCTCTTCTCGCGCACCAACTCGGCGATGCGCTCGACCATCGTGGCCTTGTTCACCTGATACGGGATTTCCGAGATCACGATCGCTTCGCGATCCTTGCGGATGGTGTCGATCGACACCTTGCCCCGCATCACGATCGATCCGCGCCCCAGATGATAGGCCGAGCGAATGCCTTGCCGGCCGAGAATAATGCCGCCAGTCGGGAAATCAGGCCCCGGAACGATATTGATCAAGTCATCGATGCCGAGTGCCGGATCGTCAATCAAGGCCACGCAGGCATCGATGACTTCACCAAGGTTATGGGGCGGAATGTTGGTCGCCATGCCGACAGCGATGCCGCCGGCGCCGTTGACAAGGAGATTCGGGAAACGAGCCGGAAGAACCTTCGGCTCCTTCTCGGAGCTGTCGTAGTTCGGCTGGAAATCGACAGTGTCCTTGTCGATATCGTCGAGCAGGGATTGCGCGACTTTCTCGAGGCGCGCTTCGGTGTAACGCATCGCGGCGGCCATATCGCCGTCAACCGAACCGAAGTTGCCCTGACCGTCGATCAGCGGCACGCGCATGGAGAAATCCTGCGCCATGCGGACCATCGCGTCATATACCGACTGGTCGCCGTGCGGATGATATTTACCGATCACGTCACCGACGGTGCGCGCCGACTTGCGATAGGGCTTGTTCCACTCGAAACCGTTCTCATGCATCGCATAAAGGATGCGACGGTGAACGGGCTTCAGACCGTCACGCGCGTCGGGCAGCGCACGCGCCACGATCACGCTCATTGCGTAATCGAGGTACGAGCGCTTCATCTCGTCGGCGATGGAAACAGGTCGAATATCGACGGGATCGGAAGAATCGTCCGTCGGATCTTTCGGGTCGGTCAAAGTGCGAATCCTGATGCGATATGCTCAGGATATATAGGCTGAATCGGACGCCCGCGCCAACCATAATGAGGCCGAAAGCAGGCCTAAATATTTCATTATTTTCAATTATTTACAGCATCATTTGACGGCGTTTCGCGATCGGATTCAGACCCCATCGAAATTGGGCGCCGGCGGGCCAAATCAGGCACGCCGGACGCATTGGGTCCCTTCTCTTCCCCTCGATCGGATGACTAGAATCGCCCGCACAACTGCGCGGGTCGCGCAATTCTGTAGGCGGGTCCGTAAGCGTGAAGGAATGAGAACTGTCGCGAGCAGGACAGAACAGTACGGCCGCCGTCGCCACATAATTTATGGTCGACGGCAACCGGATGAGATGCCGGTCAGCGGGCCGTTTTGCTCCGCCAAGAAACAGCGTGTCAGAACGGAATGTCGTCGTTCATATCGTCTCGCCCGCCACCGGCGGCCACCGGCCGCCGCTGCGACGGTGCGGACGAGCCGAAATCGCCGCCACCCGATTCCGCTCCAAACGATCCACCGCCGCCCCCGCGACCATCGAGCATCGTCAGCGTCGAATTGAATCCCTGCAGAACGACTTCGGTCGAATACTTGTCCTTGCCGTCCTTGTCCTGCCATTTGCGGGTCTGAAGGGCGCCTTCGACATAAACCTTGGAGCCTTTCTTCAGATACTGCTCGGCAACTTTGCAGAGCCCTTCATTAAAGATCACCACGCGATGCCATTCGGTCTTTTCCTTGCGCTCGCCGGTGTTCTTGTCGCGCCAGGTTTCCGATGTCGCGATGCTCAGGTTAGCGATCGGACGGCCATCCTGCGTCCGCCGGATTTCAGGATCTGCGCCGAGATTGCCGACCAGAATGACCTTGTTGACGCTTCCCGCCATTGCCGTTCTCCATAATCTGTCTTCGCGTCATCGGGATGATTCCCGTCGCGGTCCGAGGCCGCAAGATGCATGGCCTGCTCTTCAGCGCGACCCTATACGCTCCCGTTCGTCACCCGGGGACGACTCGATCGGTTATCCACACAGATCGGGTTCAGGCATCATCACACCGCAATGTGTACACTTTTTGTTCCTGCGCTGCAATTCGCTCAAAAGGAACCCCTTGTTACCGTTAGGGTTTCTTCTGCTCTGCGGAATTGTGTCGAAAACGTGATCGAAATATGGAACTCCGGATCGGAATTATTCCAAAGAATTCCACGCCTTACAGCGGATCACTTCCAAGCCGAGTGTTGTATTTCGGAGACGGCTTTTGCCGCGGAAGGCAGCTATAAGATTGTCATAGATTCGAACAGACAGCGTTCGCACCTAAACTGCTTTGACCAAAGAAGCAGACTGCAAACTGGAGAATACACGATGAAAAAGTTCCTGCTCAGCACCGCGGCCCTGCTGGCCTTCGGTACGGCTTCTGCGGTCGCTGCCGACCTGCCGGCCCGCACCTACACCAAGGCGCCGGCCCCGGTTTACGCCCCGATCTACAACTGGACCGGCTTCTATCTCGGTGGCCACATCGGCGCTGGCTTCGGTGGCGATAACGGCTTCACCAGCAACATCGTCGGCCTGACCGGTTCCAATCGCGACGCCGCGTTCCTCGGCGGTGGTCAGATCGGTGCTGACTACCAGTTCTCGTCGAACTGGGTTCTCGGTATCGAAGGCCAGATCAGCGCTCTGACCAGCAACGATCGCACCTTCACCGATGGCGTCGACACCATCCGTGACCGTTCGGACTGGCTTGCTTCGGTGACCGGCCGCCTCGGCTACACCTGGGGTCCTGGCATGCTCTACGTTAAGGGCGGTGTCGCGTTCCGTGACGACAACGGCCTCGGCGTGACCGCTGGCTTCGCTCCGGCGGCAACCGATCAGGAATCGACCGGTTGGACCATCGGCGGCGGCCTCGAGTACATGTTCGCCCCGGCCTGGTCGGCCAAGGTCGAGTACCAGTACTACGACTTCGGCACCACCAACGTCCTCACCAACGGTGGCCTTGGCGCTCTGTCCTACAAGGACGACATCCACACTGTGAAGGTGGGCGTCAACTACCACTTCAACTGGGGTGGCCCGGTTGTTGCCAAGTACTGAGCTTTGAAGTCCTGACTTCGTCAGGATGGACGGAAAGGCCGGCGCAAGCCGGCCTTTTTCGTTTCAGACACTCTCCTGCACCTGAACTCCTGATCCGAACCCGGATTTGGAACCGCACAATTGAATGGCAGCCATCGAACGGTTGATGGCGTGCACTCGGCACTGGAAATGCCGTGCCGTTCTTCCTATGTTCCATCAACAGCATTCGTGCCGAACTGGCGATGAGTCGTCCGCTCCGGGCTTCCTACTCGCATTGTTCGTGCCGCCCGGAACAGATTCATGGATGAAGTCATCAAGGCCAACCGCAAACAGACAGCGGTCTCCGGACTGCGCGCCATCACCATTCGAGGCGCGCGCGAGCACAACCTGAAAAACATCGATCTCGAAATTCCGCGCGACAAGCTGGTGGTTTTCACCGGCCTGTCGGGTTCAGGAAAATCATCGCTGGCTTTCGACACCATTTATGCTGAAGGCCAGCGCCGCTACGTCGAATCGCTCTCCGCCTACGCGCGCCAATTCCTGGAAATGATGCAGAAGCCGGACGTCGATCAGATCGACGGCCTCTCGCCGGCCATTTCCATCGAGCAGAAAACGACATCGAAAAATCCGCGGTCAACGGTCGGCACCGTCACCGAGATTTACGACTACATGCGCCTGCTGTGGGCGCGCGTGGGCGTTCCCTATTCGCCGGCGACTGGCCTTCCGATCGAAAGCCAGACCGTCTCGCAGATGGTGGATCGTGTCCTCGCGCTTCCGGAAGGCACGCGCCTTTATCTGCTCGCGCCGGTGGTGCGCGGCCGCAAAGGCGAATACCGCAAGGAACTCGCCGAGTACCTCAAGAAAGGCTTCCAGCGCGTCAAGATCGACGGCAAATTCTACGAGCTCGCCGAAGCGCCCGCGCTCGACAAGAAATTTCCCCACGACATCGATGTCGTCGTCGACCGCATCGTGGTCCGGGCTGACCTTGCTCAACGTCTCGCGGAATCGTTCGAGACCGCGCTAAAGCTGGCCGAGGGCCTCGCGGTCATCGAGTACGCCGACGCGCCGACCGCAGCACCGGCATCAGAGAAAAAGACGGCCAAAATCCACGACAAGAGCGGACCGGAACGCATCCTGTTCTCGGAAAAATTCGCCTGTCCGGTCTCCGGCTTTACACTTCCCGAGATCGAGCCGCGGCTGTTCTCGTTCAACAACCCATACGGCGCGTGCCCGAAGTGCGGTGGCCTCGGCGTCGAGCAGCACATCGACGCAGATCTGGTCATTCCCGACAAGGACCAGACCCTGCGCAAGGGCGCGATCGCGCCATGGGCGAAGTCGTCGTCTCCTTACTATCTTCAGACCCTTCAGGCGCTCGGCAAATTCTACAAGTTTACCCTCGATACCAAATGGAAGGATCTGCCGAAAAAGACGCAGAACGCTATCCTGTTCGGCTCTGGAGACGACGAAATCAAGTTTTCGTATGAAGACGGCGTTCGCTCCTACGATACCAAGAAGCCGTTCGAAGGCGTCGTGACCAATATCGAGCGTCGCTTTCGCGAGACCGAGAGCGAATGGGCGCGAGAGGAGCTTGGAAAGTATTTCAGCGACGTGCCGTGCGAGGCCTGTCACGGCTATCGACTCAAGCCGGAAGCGCTATGCGTTAAGGTCGCCGGCAAACATATCGGCGAAATCTCAGAGCTTTCGGTTCGTGCTGCCGGAGAATGGTTTGAGGCCGCGCCGAAACAACTCAACAAGCAGCAGACCGAAATCGCCGTCCGTATTCTCAAGGAGATTCGTGAGCGGCTGTCCTTCCTGCTCGACGTCGGACTGAACTATCTGACGCTGTCCCGCGCCTCGGGCACTCTCTCCGGTGGCGAGAGCCAGCGTATCCGCCTCGCTTCTCAGATCGGCTCAGGGCTGACGGGCGTGCTCTACGTACTCGACGAACCGTCGATCGGCCTCCATCAGCGGGACAACGCGCGCCTGCTCGATACCCTGCGGCGGCTGCGCGATCTCGGCAATACCGTCATCGTGGTTGAACACGACGAGGATGCGATCGAGACAGCCGATTTCGTTGTCGACGTTGGCCCGGGTGCCGGAATTAATGGCGGCCATATCGTCGCCAAAGGCACACCGCAGCAGATCAAGGCCAACCCCAAATCACTGACAGGCCAATATCTCAACGGCGAGCGGTTCGTGCCCATTCCCGAGCGGCGCCCTCCAAACCATCGCCGCACCCTCAAGGTGGTGAATGCTCACGGCAACAATCTGAAGAATGTTTCAGCAGAAATCCCGCTCGGTCTCTTCACCTGCGTCACAGGGGTGTCCGGAGGCGGAAAGTCGACGCTGCTGATCGACACGATCTACAAATCGATCGCGCGCAAGCTGAACAACGCCAGCGACGCCCCGGCTCCGCACGATCGCATCGAAGGTCTGGAGCATATCGACAAGATCATCGACATCGATCAGTCGCCCATCGGCCGCACGCCGCGCTCGAACCCCGCGACTTACACAGGCGCATTCACACCGATCCGCGAATGGTTCGCGGGTCTGCCGGAAGCCAAAGCGCGCGGTTACGAGCCCGGCCGCTTCTCGTTCAACGTGAAGGGCGGCCGATGCGAAGCGTGTCAGGGCGACGGCGTCATCAAGATCGAGATGCACTTCCTGCCGGACGTCTACGTCACCTGCGACACATGTAAAGGCAAACGCTACAATCGCGAGACGCTCGAAGTCCTTTTCAAAGGCAAATCGATCGCCGACGTCCTGGATATGACTGTCGATGAAGCCGCCGAATTCTTCAAGGCTGTGCCGCGCGTGCGCGAGACGTTCAAAACGCTCCAGCGCGTCGGCCTTGGCTATATCCATGTCGGCCAGCAGGCCACCACGCTATCCGGCGGCGAAGCACAACGAGTCAAGCTCGCCAAGGAATTGAGCAAGCGCGCCACAGGCCGCACGCTTTATATCCTCGACGAGCCCACCACCGGCTTGCACTTCCATGACGTCTCCAAACTCCTCGAAGTGCTCCATGAACTCGTGGCGCAGGGCAACAGCGTTGTCGTGATCGAGCACAACCTTGAAGTCATCAAAACCGCAGACTGGGTGATCGACCTCGGTCCCGAAGGCGGCGATGGCGGCGGCGAAATTGTCGCCTGGGGACCGCCGGAGGATATTGTCCGGGCGCCGCGTAGCCATACCGGCAAATATCTCGCGCCGGTTCTCAAGAAAGGCTCTCCCCAGAAGAAGCAAGCCAGCGGCGAGGCGGCCGAATAGCCGTCGCTCGATTCGGATCGGCGATTCAGGGACATTATCAATGACAGCAGACGTTCACGACAACACAGCAAAACATCGATTCGAGCTCTCAGCAGAAGGTCACCTTGCCGCTGCCTACTATGAGCTCTCCGGGAATGTGATCACTTTTGTTCATACCGAGGTGCCGCCGGAGCTTGGCGGCAAGGGTATCGGATCAAAGCTGGTGCGCGGCGCGTTGGATCAGGTCCGGGCGCGCAAGCTGCGCGTCGTAGCGCAATGTCCGTTCGTCAAGGCGTATATCGAGAAACATCCGGAATATGCCGACCTGACGAAATGAAGGAAACGGTATGACGAACGTACCCTCGGCAATCTCGGATAGTCCGGTGCGCAATAACACCACTCTACATCGCTATGAACTCGATGTCGGCGAGGCGATGGCGTTTGCGAATTATCGCCTCGCACCAGGAGTCGTGATCATTACCCATACTGAAACGCCGCCTGTACTGCGTGGCCGCGGCATTGCCTCCCGTCTCGTCAAAGGCGCTCTCGAACAAATTCGGGCTGACGGCCTAAAGGTGGTGGCCGGCTGCAGCTTTGTCGCCGACTATCTGCGCGACCACCCGGAGTTTTCTGACATCGCGGCATAGCGGTCATACAGATATAAAAGGCCCGCCGACCGGCGGGCCTTTTGCTTGCGATGATAATCCGGCTAGACGATCTTGATCGACATATCCGGAAGGCCATCGAGCTTGCACAGGAGCACATCACCCTTCACTACCGGGCCCACGTTCGCAGGCGTTCCGGAATAGATGATGTCACCCGCCTTTAGCTCGAAGGCTTCCGACAACTTGGATATCTGTTCGGCTACATTCCAGATCATCTTGTCGAGATCGGAGCTCTGCCGGACGGTCCCGTTCACCGCCAGGGAGATCGCGCCCTTGGTAAAGTGGCCGGTCTTGCTCGCGGGATGGATGGGCCCAAGAACCGCCGCATGATCGAAGCTCTTGCCTATCTCCCAGGGCTTCTTCATTGCGGCCATCTCGTTCTGAAGATCGCGCCGCGTCATGTCGAGGCCAAGCGCGTAGCCATAGACATGATCGAGAGCCTTGTCGGGGGGAATATTCGTCCCGCCGGATTTCAATGCCGCGACCAGTTCGACTTCGTGATGATAGTTTTTGGTCAACGACGGATAAGGATGATCAGCGACCTGCCCCGTTGGAACATTCTGGATCGCATCCGTCGGCTTCTGAAAGAAGAACGGCGGCTCACGGTTCGGATCTGATCCGCGTTCAATAGCATGCGCGGCATAGTTACGGCCGATGCAATAGATTCGACGCACCGGGAAAACCTCATCGGATCCCGCGATGGGAATGGTCGCGACATCAACCGCGAAGAGGTGCTTCGGGCCAGCTTGTGCGGTTGCCGGTGTTGTCTGGGACGCGATCCCGGCCGCGGCCGCTGCCCCCGCCATCATCACAGTCCGTCGATCGAACTTGGTCATGCGCTTCCTCACTTATCATTGGTTTTGATTAGGAAAGCCCGTGCGGCTTGCGTCGCCAGGTCGGCGAATTGGTATGACCTTGCCTGTAGCAGGGCAAGTGATTTACCTGCCCTGCCGATCACGTCGCTGTTGTGCAACGCAGAAAAAGGCCCGCCATTGGCGGGCCTTTGCTATTTGAACATCGCCTCTGACCGAGAGTCTCAGCTCTTCAGATCATCCGGCAGCTTTCCGCCATTGGCTGCCAGCTTGTTCATCACCTGCTTGTGCAGCCAGATGTTCATCTTGGCAGAGTCACTGGTGTCGCCATCGTACTTCAGCTCTTTCGCAAGTTCCTTGCGCGCCGCAAGACTCGAGTCGATGTCGAGCGCCTTCATCAAATCCACGATCGACGTGCGCCACTCGAGTTTCTCGCCCTTCGCTGCGACCGCCTTGTCCAGGATCGGCGCAACATCCACCATCGGCACGGCGCCGCCTCCGGCAGCACCGCCAGCGGCTGAACCTGCACCGCCTGCGGGCTCCGCTGCTTCAGCTTTGGTACCGAAAATCGCGCCCATAATCTTGCCGAAAATGCTCATCGTTGGACTCCCCTTAACTGAAGACAATCTGACGTCGCTGAGCGCGCCATAACAATCGCCGTCGAAGATAATCGCCGGATCACGCGCAAGTGTAGACGGCGGTTCCCCGCTTGCCAATGCGGTAAAAATCCACCGCGCCGCAAGCATCAAACCGTCTCAGGTCCAAATGACGCCACAATGACAGGTGCCGGGATCGCCACCAAACGAACCATGCAAATGCGTGTTTAACATTTTACGTATCGCGTGTTTGCGAATGGCTTTACCGCACCGCAACTCACTGAAGCGTGAATTTGGCAATCCCCCATTAGCGTTATCTTTACGTCAGTGGTTGCACCCGGCGCTGTCGCGTTCGTGGCCGCCGGATCAGCTTGTGCTTGTGTCTACGGAATAACGTATGGCGGCAGGCAGGATTGGCTGTCGCCCTTGGATGGAAGGCAACAACCATGTCCACGGCCAGCAACATTACTCATCTTGCACCTCGCACGGCGGATCCGGCCACTCCGGCTGTTCGCCACCTTCACTTTTCGGATTTGATCGACTCACTCCGTCTGGGGTGGGAAGATTTCAAGGCGATTCCAACCCACGCTATCATCCTTGCGCTGGTCTATCCGGTCCTGGGTCTCGTGCTGGCGCGTCTCGCCATGGGATATTCGGTGTTGCCATTGCTGTTTCCGATGGCTGCCGGATTTGCATTGCTCGGCCCGTTCGCCGCGCTTGGTCTTTACGAACTCAGCCGCCGCCGCGAGCGTGGCGAGGAGCCCACCGCTTCGCAAGCTCTCGATGTTCTCCAATCTCCGTCGTTCGGCGCCATGATCGCGCTCGGCGCAATTCTTATGGTCCTGTTTGGCGTCTGGATTGCCTGTGCACAATCAATCTACGTCGCGACCTTCGGCTACGAACCCGCAGCAAGCATTCCCGATTTCCTCGGCCGCATCTTCGCGTCCGATAAAGGCATGACGCTGATCGTCGCCGGCTGTGGCGTCGGCTTCCTGTTCGCACTGGTCGCTCTATGCATCAGCGCCGTCTCATTCCCTTACCTGCTCGATCGGCACGCAACCGCGCCGGAGGCCATGCTGGCGTCGCTGCGAGTGGCCGCGCATAATCCGACTATGATGGTGACATGGGGCGCCATTGTCGCCGCCCTGCTGGTGCTGGGCACGATACCGTTCTTCCTTGGGCTGACGGTCGTTATTCCCGTGCTGGGACATGCGACATGGCATCTCTATCGGAAGGCGCTCGAGCCGGCCGCGAACCCTTATCAGCCGCCACCCCGGCAACCTCATGCTCCGCGTTATGCTGCGGAATTTCCGTCCAGCCTGTTCTCGTCGTGGAGGCGTCACAACTGACGTAACATCCGGGCTTAAGACGCGAACGCGGCGGGACCGAAATCCCGCCGCGCTCTAGTTGTATGTTTGGTGACGGCTTAGTGTTTGTGCATGGGCATCGACATCGGCGCCTGTGATGCGCCGATTCCGCCGACGGTGAACGTGACGTCCAGCTTCCCCGCCTTCGCGAACACAAGCGTAGCTTTGAGCTTGTCGCCCTGCTTCAACTGTTGCTTCAACCCCATGAACATCATGTGATAACCGCCGGGCTTGAGCGCGACCGTCTCACCGGGCTTGATGGTCAACCCGTCGGCTAATGGGCGCATTTTCATGACGCCGTTGGCCATCGACATTTCATGAATCTCGGCATGATCCGCGACCGCCGTGCTGGCGCTGACCAGCCGGTCGGGCTCCTTGCCCGTGTTCGTAATAGTCAGATAGCCGCCGGCGATCTTGGCGCCGCCGGGCGTGGCTCGTGTCCACGGAGCCGTCACCTTCAAAGCTCCTATAGTGAAGCTCTCACCGCCAACAGGCGCAGCTGCGCCCATTTGGCCATGGTCCATGCCGCCATGGTTCATCATGCCATGGTCCATGCCACCCTGCCCAACAGTCATTGTATCGGACACGACACGCACGGCTGGTGCCGGAGCCTTCAGATCATGCGCACTCTGTCCCGACGCGGGAATCTCGGTCCAGCGCGCTTCGGTACTTGCGCATGTCTGGATCGTCGGGAAACGAATGATGTCGCCGGGCGAAAAGTCGGACGTCACGAAGCCCACGAAAGTGAACTCGTCATAGTAGTCATCGGGCAGCGAACCGCCCGACCAGGCAATCTCGCGAGCGCCCTCGGTGACCGGCTTGCCGTGGCTCTGATAGGTCTTCTTGTAAGCGGCGCGGGTCACCTGCAGCTTCCAGCCCGGCTTGGGCATCGGTTTGACGCTGATGACGCCATCAGGAATTTGAACGTGAACGGCCTGGGTCGCCTGGCCGTCACACCCATGCGGCACTTTCAGCACCGCTTTGTATGCCGCGTTTACATGCGTTTCGCCTCGCGCGAGCGTGATGTGTGCGGAGGCAGGAGAGTGGATGCCGACAATGCCGAGCGCGACCATTGTGGCGGCCTTGAGCGGCCCGCGAAGGCCGGAAGTCATATAGGTCATGGAATCCTCGAACGGATGAGAGTTAAGTCTGGATGTTCTCTCAAGCCGCCTGCGGAGGTCCTCGTGCCTGCACGACACCAGGCAGGATGATGCGCTCCGACTCGTACCAACGAGTCGGGATAAGTGCAGCGATTTCGCTGAGGATGGGGACCGTGAGCGGTTCCGCGGCGGGTGCCGGCCCCGATGTACTTATTGCCGCACACGCCGTCGCGCAGTGACGTGCAGGGAACCCGCCATTGTCGCCGGATTGACCGTGAGCGGAATTACTCCCCCCACCACTGCACAATAGTGCAGCCTGCTCAAACCCGCCGGGACCGATGGAAATCGCAGCGCTCCACGCCGTCACCAGGCCGTGAGCGGCCAGCATGTTGGCGAGCACGAAAACGATCAGGGCATGCCGGAAAGCAGCATATCGGCGCATTGGAGGGCTATGCCACGGCCGCCGAGCGCCGTCCATGGCGAGTTAGGGTGCTTCAGCTCCCAAAGGAGCTCGAACAGCCAGCTTACCGTCGCTCCTATACTATGAATGTATATTCATGATCGAGAATTATCATGCATTCAAAGCATGGATTAAAGGCAGCTGGCGGCTACTGAGACTCTCCATGCGCCGAAGTAGATAATGGTATCAGGAAACCGTGACCGGGTGAGCAAATACACACTTATGACAATTCCGCGTCATAATCGGCACGATCCTCGTGATTTCCATCGAACTCCTTTTGGCATACAAAATATCACTGGAAGGTGAAAGATTAATCACTCCTTACTTAGGCATGCATTACAAGCGTAGCTGCATCGCAACATTCGCGCTGTTGCATTGCGAAAATCAGCTCTATATTCCCTTCCAACGATGAGGTTCCAGATAGAACTGAATCGCGATTTCAAAGGAGACGGAACCATGTTGCTTTCTTTCATCCGCATGATCCAGGCGTTCCGGGAATATCAGCGCAACGTCGCCGAGCTGTCCCAGCTGAGCGACCGCGAGCTGGCCGACATCGGTCTTGATCGCTCGGATATCGAGCGTGTCGCCGCTGGCGCCTACAACGGCTAACGCCGTTTGACTGCATCACATGCCGATCACGCCCGCGCCGAGCGGGCGTTGTCGTATCTGAATAACGGAACCACTCTCCTGCCGCTCACCGGTGAATCCGGGTGGCGAGCGGGATTCCACTTTGCTGGAAAATGCTCTACCTGTGAGCCATGACCAGCACGTCCACTACCGACCAAGACGCCGTTCACGTGATCGGCGCCGGCCTCGCCGGTTCTGAAGCCGCCTGGCAACTCGCCAACCGCGGCGTTCGGGTGATCCTTCACGAAATGCGCCCGGGGCGCATGACCGAAGCCCATCGAACCGACGGGCTGGCAGAACTGGTCTGCTCCAACTCGTTTCGCTCCGATGATGCTGCCAACAACGCGGTTGGATTGCTCCACGCCGAATTGCGCAAGCTGAATTCGCTGGTGATGCGCGCCGCCGACGCCAATCAGGTGCCGGCTGGAGGCGCGCTGGCCGTGGACCGCGATGGCTTCTCCGGCGCCGTCAGCACTGCGCTTGCGTCCCACCCGCTGATCGAAATCAGACGCGAGGAAATCCACGGCCTGCCGCCACCCGAGTGGCGGAACGTCATCATCTCGACGGGACCGCTCACCTCTCCGCCTCTCGCCGATGCAATCCGCGCGCTGAGCGGCGAGGATGCGCTGGCGTTTTTCGATGCCATCGCACCGATCGTGCACCGCGATTCCATCGACATGTCCGTCGCCTGGTTCCAGTCGCGCTACGACAAGGTTGGCCCCGGTGGAAATGGCGCGGACTACATCAACTGTCCGCTGAACCGTGAGCAATATGATGCGTTCGTCGATGCGCTAGTCGCCGGCGACAAAACCGATTTCAAGGATTGGGAAGCCTCCACGCCCTACTTTGACGGCTGTCTCCCGATCGAGGTGATGGCGGAGCGCGGTCGCGAGACTCTGCGCCATGGGCCGATGAAACCTGTCGGCCTCACCGATGCTCATAATCCCACCGTGAAGCCTTACGCTATCGTCCAGCTCCGGCAGGATAATAAGCTCGGCACGCTCTACAACATCGTCGGATTCCAGACGAAGCTGAAGCACGGCGAGCAGACCCGGATTTTCCGCGCGATCCCCGGCCTCGAGAAAGCGGAATTCGCTCGTCTCGGCGGGCTCCACCGCAACACCTTTCTTAACTCGCCGAAGTTGCTCGATACGCAACTTCGGCTGCGCGCGCAGCCGCGCCTGCGGTTCGCCGGCCAGATGACCGGATGCGAAGGCTACGTCGAGTCCGCAAGTATCGGTCTGCTGGCAGGCCTCTTCGCCGCGGCCGACAGCCGAGGTCAGGCGGTGACTCCGCCGCCGCCGACAACCGCGTTTGGCGCGCTGCTCGGCCACATCACCGGTGGGCACATCGAAACGATCGATGCCGGGCCGCGATCGTTCCAGCCGATGAACATCAATTTCGGTCTCTTTCCTCCGCTGGCTTCAGCTCCAACGAAAAAGCCGGACGGATCGCGGTTGCGCGGCAATGAAAAAACCATTGCCAAAAAGCAAGCCATGAGTGCCCGTGCACTCGCCGACCTCGACCGCTGGATCGCGGAAACCAGCCATCTGTCGGTCGCGGCATAGCAATCACCCGATCAACGACAAGCAAGCCAGGAAGTGTCCATGAGTCTCCCGAAGGAGGACATCGAAGCCTTGTCCTCAACATGGACCGAAGGTGTGCTGCTCAAGCGCGACGTGTTCTCCACTGTCGAGCGCGGCCGTTTTCGCACGGCGAGCGGCGATGTCGACGCCGTTCTACGTCGTCTGGATCAGGTGCCATGGTGGTCCTATCCGCTGGCACTGCACTTATTCCACCGCGAACGGCGTGCATTGAAACTGGCGCGCGATCTTCACGTCGGCCCCGATCTTCTGTGGGCCGGTGAAAAATCTCTGGTGCGTGGTTTCATTGACGGGGTGGCGCTTCATCTCGCCAAGCCGGCTGGCGACAAGATATATTTCGACAGCGCCAAGCTGGCGCTGCGCCGGCTGCACCGTCTTGGCATCTGTCATAACGATCTTGCCAAAGAGCAGAACTGGTTACGCGGCAGTGACGGAAAAGCCTATCTTACCGACTTTCAGCTTGCGGTCTGTTTCAAAAAACGCAGCAAGCTGTTTCGTATCGCGGCCTATGAAGATCTGCGTCATCTGCTGAAGCACAAGCGCCGCTATGCGCCCGAGTTCCTGACACCGAAAGAGCGGCAGGTTCTCGCCAACAAGTCCGGGTTCGCGCGCCTCTGGCTCGCGACGGGCAAGCGTGTTTACAAGCTGATCACCCGTGGCATCTTCAACTTCACTGATCGCGAAGGCGGTGGACGCCGGCTTGTGAACGATGCACCCGTTCTGATCAACGCGCTCAAGACCAATCCAGCGGTGCGCGATGCCGCAATCGTTGCTTTCGCGGATCGCCGCAGCGGCGTCGGACTTTACGCATTCGTCGAAGCGAGCGGATCGTTGAGCGAGAATGAACTGCGATCGGCGTTCCGATCGGCGCCGAAGCCGCCCGAGCATCTCCAGATCGTCCATGCTCTGCCGCGTGACGAGGCCGGTAACGTCCGCAGCGAAATCCTTCAGCTCGTTGCCATGAACCAGATCGATTTGATCGAACCGCTCATGCGCAATGAAGCCGACAGGCTGTTCATGAAGGACATTCTAGATCAGCGCAAAAACCTGCGCGACCGTTTCAGCTTTTGAAGGCGTGGGAGCGCGCTGCTCGCCACAGCGACCACAAGGTTCCAAGCCGGGATGGCTCGACCCGTTTGAAAGGATCGGCATCCGGCTTGATCCGGTCGAGCGCGCGTCGGGTCGGCACGATCGGCAGAAACGCCGCCAGCGCCACCTCGGGAAGACTGGCAAGCAGATCGATGGCGATATCAAGCTGTGATGCAGCCTCGGCGCGAAGCCGCTCGATCACGGCATGCAATCCCGGTGTGGCGTCTCCTGCGAAAATGTCCTCGATCCTGACGTCTTGCTCCTGGAGCCAGGACAACGGCAGATAAAGCTGGCGCCGCGAGGCATGCAGCGGCAGCGCGCGGATTACGTCAACGATCCCCTGCGCCACGCCGGCATGACGGGCAACATGCCAGGCCTCATCGGATTCCGTCGCAAGAATCCGTGTCCCCAGCGACAGCAGCGCCGAAGACGTCGCATGACAATACCCTTCGAGCGCTTCCAGCGAGGGCATCGGATCGTCGTAAATATCAAAAACATGAGCATCGATCAGGCCCGCGAGGGAATCGCACGACAACCCCTGCTCGCTGAACGCCTGCAGAAGCTCGCTAGCAACCGGATTGCCTTCGGCGCCGCCGTGCTCGGTGCCGGACAACAGGTCACGCCACCATTGCAAACGCATCTCGCCCGGCAGCGGTTGGCTGATGTGGTTGCGCACACGACTGATCTCAACATTGAACGCGTAGAGCGCGAGCAGCGCTCGGCGCTTGTCCGCCGGCACGAATAGTGTCGCGGCATAACGCTCGAAATCCTCGTTGCGCACGAGATTGGCGCAGAATTCCGCAGCGTCGCCGCCGGGCACTGGATTTTGCGACAAAAGCATCAGGAAACTGCGATTAAAGCCGCGGCGACGCGGCGACGTTCACCGATCATCACGTTATAGGTCCGAATAGCCGGGCCTGTTTGCATCGGATCGAGCACGATACCCACTCTTCGAAACGCCTGACGCAAATCCTCAGGCGGCAGCCAGACCTCGTTGCCGGTTCCAATCACCAGCGTATCGATTGACGCGGCATGCTCGACTACGAGCACCAGGGACGATCTGGTGATGTCCTGCGGACGCGCAACCGACCAAGGCCAGATCGCGTCCGGCAAACACAATAGCGACCCGCGATGGGACATGTCCGCAAAGCGAAACCCACCCTGCCCATAGGCCTCTATCGGCGCAGAACGCGGAAGGTGCGGCCTGTCGGGAAGGCGGGCGCCGCTCACGATTTCGGCGGCTTGTCCTCGCCGCCCCGGTTCTTACCGACACCGAGATAGATCAGCATCGGCGCTGCGATGAAGATTGAGGTGTAGGTGCCGACCAGCACCACACCAAACATCATCGTCGCGGCGAAGGAATGGATAGCCTTTCCACCGAACAGCAGCAGCGCCAACAACGCCAGTGTCACGGTCACGTGGGTGATAATCGAGCGCGACAGCGTCGAATTGATCGAGGCATTGAGCAGGTCTTCCATCGGCATCTTCTTGTAGCGCCGGAGAAGCTCGCGAATACGGTCGTAAATCACCACGGTGTCGTTGAGCGAATAGCCCAGAATGGTGAGCAGAGCCGCGATCGATGTCAGGTCAAAATCGATCTGGGTGATCGACATGAATCCGATCGTGAGCACCAGATCGTGGACGTTGGCGACCATCGCGCCGAGCGCGAACTGCCATTCAAACCGGAACCAGAGATAAATCAAAATGCCGAGAATCGCGAGCATCAGGCCGATCGTGCCGAAAGCCAGCAATTCGCCGGAAACACGAGGTCCCACCACCTCAACGCGGCGATATTCAACACTGTCACCGAGCGTGCCACGCACCTTCTGAACCGCGGCCTGCTGGGCGGCGTCACCACCCGGCTGTTCGGCGATGCGGATGAGAACTTCGGTCGGCCCGCCAAATTGCTGAAGCTGCACGTCGCCAAGTCCCAGCGCGCCGAGTTTGGTGCGCAGAGCAGCAATATCGGCCGGCCCTGACTTGGACTGAATTTCAAGCAGGGTGCCGCCCTTGAAGTCGATGCCGAAGTTCAGCCCGTGGGTGAAATAGAGCGAGATCGCCAGGATCGACAGCACCGCCGATATCGGAAAGGAAAACCGCCGAAAATCCATGAAATGGAAATTCGTGTTGTCCGGCACGATGCGGAGCGCAGGAATGACGCCGTATACGCTGAGTATCGTCAGAACGACGATAAAGACCGCGAGCGCGATGATGATAGTGGTTGTCACGTCGAACGATCCTTCAAATCGGCACAGTCTGCGGCCGCTTCCAGCGCACCCAGCTCGCGACGATGAGTCGGGTCACGGTGAACGCAGTAAACACGGTCGTCAGAATGCCGATGCCGAGCGTCACCGCGAATCCGCGAACCGGACCGGTGCCGATATAGAACAGCACAGCCGCTGCGATGAACGTGGTGATATTCGAGTCCATGATGGTGGCCAGCGCGCGACTGAATCCGGCGTCGATCGCCGAGATCGCATTGCGCCCACCACGCAACTCTTCCCGTATTCGCTCATAAATCAGCACGTTGGAGTCCACCGCGATGCCGACCGTGAGCACGATGCCGGCGATACCCGGCAGCGTCAGCGTTGCGTTGAGCAAGGACAGGATGCCGAAGATCATCGCGACGTTGATTGCGACCGCGATATTGGCGAACAGGCCGAACAGACGATAGGTCAGCGTCATGAATACGATGACCAGCACAGAGCCGACATAGGACGCGAGTTCGCCCGCCGCAATCGAATCCTGACCAAGACCGGGGCCGACCGTGCGCTCCTCGATAATCGTCAGCGGCGCGGGCAACGCGCCGGCGCGCAGCAGGATCGCCAGATCGTTGGCCTGCTGCACAGTGAAGTTGCCCGAAATCTGGCCTGAACCGCCAGTGATGGGCTCCTGAATGATCGGCGCAGATATCACCTCATTGTCGAGGACAATGGCAAACGGCTGCTTCACGTTTTCAGTGGTCGCGATCGCGAACTTGCGCGCGCCGGAGGTGTTGAAGCGAAACGACACGATCGGCTGCCCGGTGCGCTGGTCGAAACCTGGCTGGGCGTCGGTCAGATCGGCGCCCGACACCAGCACCTGCTTCTTCACAACGTACGGGACATGAGGCGGCTCGACCCCACGCAGCACTTCGGAGTCCGGCGGCACCCTGCCCTGAAGCGCCTGTTCGGGCGACACGCTGGTGTCGACCATGCGGAAGTCCATCTTGGCGGTCTTGCCGAGAATTTCCTTCAGCCGGGTCGGATCCTGCAGGCCCGGCACCTGAACCAGAACGCGATCCAGGCCCTGACGCTGGATCAGCGGCTCTACGGTGCCGAGTTCGTTGACGCGCCTTTCGATGATCTGGATCGACTGCTCGACCGCCTGTCGCAACCGCTCGGTGATCGCCGCCTGCGGGACGCTCAACCGGATCAGGCCATTGCCCGCGTCCGATACCTCGACACTGCGTTGGCCCGTCGAGCCGAGAACGCCGCCCAGCGGCTGCGACAGTTCTCGCAGCTTCGCGAGCGCCGTGGACAGGTCCTGCTCCTTGACGCGAACCTCGACATTGTCGCCCTTCACACCGAGACCGGTGTAGCCGATCCGCGCATCCCGCAGGGTCCGACGAACGTCGTCGCGAACCTGATCCAGCTTATCCTTCCTGACCGAGTTCGCATCGACCTCAAGCAGGATGTGCGAGCCACCCTGCAAATCGAGACCCAAAACGAGATGACGCTGGGCCCATTTCGGCCAGGTCTTGACGGTTGCTTCCGAGAAGAAGTTCGGGACAGCAAAGAGGCAGACGACCAGCGCAGTGAGAATGACCGCCAGTGCCTTCCACCGCGTGAAATACAACATCGAGATAATCCGTCAGATGAATTGAATGGCGTACGGAGCCGAACGCGTCAGCTTGCAGCCTCGTCCTTGGCCGGCTCACCCTTGGTGCGCACCGCCGAAACCATCTGCCGCAACTGCCGAATCCGCACACCGTCGGAGATTTCCATCTCGACCTGATCGTCATCGACAACCTTGGTCACCTTGCCCACGAGGCCGCCGTTCGTGACAATGGTGTCGCCACGGCGGATATTTTTGACCATCTCGTTGTGCTCTTTCACCTTCTTCTGCTGCGGCTTCAGGATCAGAAAGTACATGATGACGAAGATCAGCGCGAAAGGCAGCAGCGACATCAGCATGCTGTTGGTGTCGCCGGCGGCACCGGCCTGGGCGTAGGCGGGAGAAATGAACATTCCTGAGATCCTCGTGACGGCTGTGTCGGCCAAAAGCTGCTTATAGAAGGCCATTCGGGGCCAAATTTGCGCGGACTATAGCGGCCAGCGCCCCAATTGCAACGCCGCACAGCCCTTCCATTTGAACGGGTTGCGGCACGCTGCCCCCCTCGCTTAGGGTGCCGCCACAAAAAGTGGAACGAATCCCCATCATGGCAAAAAACACCCGAAAATCAGGTACTCGCGCGGCTTCCAAGGCTGCCCCGCGCAAGCCGGCCAAGGCCGCGACAAAACGCCCGGTGCCCCGAGACAACAGCGTGGAGGAGCGGATCGCGGCTGCGCTCGAGGCCATTGCGGCCGGCCTGCCCGGTGGCGCGTCGAAGCCGTCGAATCCCGATTCTCTCAAGGAGGCAGAAGCCTTCGTCTGGCAGCCGAATGGTCATCTGGTGCCCGTACCCCGCGTCAGCCGGGTTGAACTGGGGCTGCTCAAGGGCGTCGACCGGATGCGCGACATCCTGATCGAGAATACCGAGCGATTTGCCAAGGGTCTTCCCGCCAACAATGCCCTGCTGTGGGGCGCACGCGGCATGGGAAAATCGTCGCTGGTGAAAGCCGCACACGCAACCGTGAACGCCATGGTCGGCGGACGGCTGAAGCTGATCGAAATTCACCGTGAGGATATCGAAAGCCTGCCGATGCTGATGGCGCTGCTGCGGCAGTCCGACTTCCACATCATCGTGTTCTGCGACGACCTGTCGTTCGACGGCAACGACGCCTCCTACAAGTCGTTGAAGGCCGTTCTCGAAGGCGGCATCGAGGGCCGTCCCGAAAACGTCATCCTCTATGCAACGTCAAACCGCCGCCATCTGCTGGCGCGCGATATGATCGAGAACGAGCGTTCGACCTCGATCAATCCCGGCGAGGCTGTCGAGGAGAAGGTTTCGCTCTCGGATCGCTTCGGTCTGTGGCTCGGCTTCCATAAATGCAGCCAGGACGAGTATCTCGAAATGGTGAGAGGTTACAGCCGCCATTTCGGCGTGACGATCGATGATGCCGAACTCGAGCGGCAGGCCCTGGAGTGGGCGACAACCCGCGGATCGCGGTCAGGCCGTGTCGCCTGGCAGTTCACCCAGGAGATCGCCGGACTATTGGGCGTCAAGCTCGCCGCCAAATAAAAAACCGCCGCGCTCATCACGCGGCGGTTTTTTCTCGAACCTCACGCACCGTTGAGGAAGCGAAGCGGATCGACGGGGGAAGATCCCTTGCGGATCTCGAAGTGAAGCTGCGGCGACCCCACTTCTCCCGACTGACCCGATTTGGCAATGACCTGCCCGCGCTTGATCGTATCTCCGCGCTTCACCATCAGCTCACTCGCGTGGGCATACGCGGTGACGTAGCCGTTGGAGTGCCGCACCAGGATCAGATTGCCGTAACCCTTGAGCTCGTTGCCGGCATACGCGACGACACCATCCTCGGCCGCCTTCACCGGCGTGCCTTCGGGAACCGCGACGTTGATGCCGTCGTTCTGCTTGCCATTCGTCTTCGCGCCATAGGCCGTAATCACGCGGCCACGCACCGGCCAGCGGAATGTCGGCAGCGCGTTGGTGGCCTCTACCGTCTTCGCGGGCGAATGGGCCTGCTCGATTTCCTTGGTTTCGGTGGCCATGCGAACCTTCTGCACGGGCTCTGCCGATGCGGTCACCACAGGCTTTGCAGGCGCGGGTTGCTGCGGCGCAGGCGCCGCCACCTGCGGATGCGCGGGCGCTACCGGGGCCGGCGCAACGGCAGCCACCTTCGTACCACCACCGGGGATATTGATCTTGTCGCCGATGTTGAGCCGCGCTGTGACCGGCAGGTTGTTGGCGCGCGCGAGGTGAGCGACCGGAATGTGGTGGCGGCGAGCGAGATTGTTCAGCGTGTCACCCGAGCGCACGACGTGAACGTTCGACGATAACGCCGCGGTTCTGGTCGCCGGCGCGGCCGACAGTGACGGCGGCTGCGCCTGTGCGGTGCGGCGCGGAATGATGAGCTGCTGGCCCGGCTGCAACGCGCGCGGGCCGTGATAGCCGTTGGCGTGCAGGATTGCGGACGCGGGCACGTTATATCGCTTGGCGATAATATCGAGTGTGTCACTTGTGCCGACGATGATCCGGGTTCCGCCCTCGCGCGACCAGCCCGACGGGGCAGCGGCGACCGAGCGCGGAGCGACCGTGCCGGTGGTCTCGATCGGAGCCGACGGCGGTGAATAGGACGCCATACCGCGTCCGCCACCCGACACGGGCTGCGATGCTGGAGCCGACAGCGGCGCGGACACGATCGGCGGCGACGCCGGGCGCGCATACTGCGGAAGTTCACGGGACTGGTAACGCCCCTGCTGGACCGAGCCGGTGGCCTCAGGGTAGCCGCTGCGCGAGGCGAAAGGATTGGAGAACGAGGTATCGCTGAAACGCGAAGAGGTATCAGCGCTACAACCACCGAAACCGATGGCGACCACAGCCAACACTGCGAACTGCGGCGCTCGGCGCGAACCAAGCAAATCGACAAGACGGGACATGGTTACTCACTCGTACGCAACTGGCACGAATTTGAATAAACACGTCCCCAGTAAATAACCCTTTAACCAGCGGCGTATGCCTTTGGCGGACAAGGGCTAGCGCGCCCGTCAGAGTTCCCGCGCGATGCCCGGAAGCGCCGGCACAAAGCGCACACCCAGAAGGTCCTCGCTGTCATAGCCCTCCTCGGTCCGACGAACCCTGACCAGCACCTGACTGCCCTCCTGGGGACCGACCGGCGCAATCAGGATGCCCCCGGGCTCCAGACGCTCCTTGAGAGCCTCAGGAATACTTTCCACAGCGGCGGTCACCATGATGCGGTCGAAAGTGCCGAGATTGGCGGGCACGTCGAACCCGTCGGCCAGAATGACCTCGACATTGTCGCATCCGGTCGCAGCGAGCCGCTTGCGAGCGGCATCGGCCAGCGTCCGGTAACGCTCGAGGCTCACGACCTCACGGGCAAGCCGCGACAGAATCGCCGCCTGGTAGCCAGACCCGGTGCCGATCTCAAGCACCCGATGCTGCGGTTCGACCCGCAACTGCTCGCTCATATAGGCCACCACGAATGGCTGGCTGATGGTCTGGCCGCACGGAATCCCGAGCGCTGTGTCGCGATAGGCATACACGCGATCGGAGGCCTCGACGAATACCTCGCGCGGGACATCCTCCATCGCACGCAGGACGGCCTGATCGCTGATGCCGCGCCGCCGCAAAATGAGCTGAAAGCGCATTTTCTCGTGAGGCAATCGCTCGTTATTTGGCATCTACGTCACGCTCGTTCGGCGCTGCTCAATTTGAGGGCTCTGGCGCGCCTGGGTCAAAAGAGTTCCTTTTCACGGAACCTAAAGATATGATGCAAGTTACCGCTGCGCCAACTATGTTTGGCTGGCAGGGCGCGCCGGCAAAATCCGGCGTCTAACGGGGATCGAATGCCGGGTCGAAAGACGTCTATGGGGCAGCACCATTCGGTTTTTCTAGTCGAAGATGAAGTCATGATCCGGATGATGGTCTCCGAGATGCTGGAGGAGCTCGGCTACAATATCGCGGCCGAAGCCGGAGATATCGATGAGGCCGTGCGCCTCGTTCAGTGCACCGAATTCGACATCGCCATCCTCGACGTCAACGTCAACGGCAAGGTGATTTCTCCCGTCGCGGAAGCCGTCCAGTTACGCAACCGTCCGTTCGTGTTCGCGACCGGCTACGGCGTGCAGGGCCTTCCGGAAAAATTCCGCGATCGGCCTGCCCTCCAAAAACCCTTCCAGATGGAAACGCTGGCGCGCGTGATCGAAAGCACGCTGCGAGGCGTTGCGGCCTAAAGCCGTCCGCACATGTAACGCCGAACCGACGCGTTACTTGAAAACCGTCCTCAGTTGGTCAGAGAACGCGACATCGGTGCGATCGAGACGCAGCGGAGTCACCGAGACGAAATTGCCGCCAAGCGCGGCGAGATCCGTCCCCTCCGCCGGCACGTCGACCGCCGCCAGACGTTCAAATCCGATCCAGTAATAGGGATTGCCGCGCCCGTCATGACGACCGTCCACGCGCAGGAAGCCCTGATTACGCTTGCCCTGCCGCGTTACCACGACGCCCTTCACCTCGTCGGGCATGCAGGCCGGGAAATTGACGTTGATAACGGTGTCGCGCGGCACACCCAGCTTCATCACGTTGCGGATAACGTCCGGACCATATTTCAGCGCGGTATCCCAAAGCGGCTTTGTGCGCGTCTCCAGCGAGAATTCCTGCGACAGCGCGAACGACGGCAGGCCGAGAATGGTGCCTTCCAGCGCACCGGCGATGGTGCCCGAATAGACCACGTCTTCCGCAACGTTGCGGCCGCGATTGACGCCGGACAATACGAGGTCCGGCTTCTTGTCTTTCATGATGTGGCGCGAGCCCATGATGACGCAATCGGTGGGCGTGCCGCGCACCGCATAATGGCCTTCGCTGACTTCCCGCAAACGCAACGGATCGTTCAGAGAAAGCGAATGCGAGACGCCGGACTGGTCGAGTTCGGGCGCGACCACCCAGACGTCGTCGGAAATCTGGCGTGCGATCTCCTCGATGACCTTGAGCCCCGGCGCGTGAATGCCGTCATCGTTGGTGCAGAGAATGCGCATCGTGTCAGGTATCCTTCGAAATCGTTTTGAGGCCGCCCATGTAGGGCTGCAGCACATCGGGAACGGCGATCGAGCCATCCTCCTGCTGATAGGTTTCCATCACGGCAATCAGCGCGCGGCCAACCGCCGTGCCCGAGCCGTTGAGCGTGTGGACAAAGCGCGGCTTGCCGTCAGGCCCGCGCGAACGTGCATCCATGCGCCTCGCCTGGAAATCGCCACAAACCGAACATGACGAAATCTCGCGGTACATGCCGCCCTCGCCCTGCCCCGGCATCCAGACTTCGATGTCGTACGTCTTTTGTGACGCAAAGCCCATGTCGCCGGTGCACAGAGTCATGACGCGGTAGTGCAGATCGAGCTGGCGCAACACTTCCTCGGCGCAGGCCAGCATACGTTCATGCTCGTCCCTGCTCTGCTCAGGCGTGGTCACCGACACCAGTTCGACCTTGGTGAACTGATGCTGGCGGATCATGCCGCGGGTGTCGCGTCCCGCTGCGCCTGCTTCCGCGCGAAAACACTGCGTCAGAGCAGTCAAACGCATCGGCAGTTCTTTTTCGTCGAGAATGGATTCGCGAACGAGATTGGTCAGCGGCACTTCGGCGGTGGGGATGAGCCAAACATTTCCGCCAATATCCTCCGCCACAGTGGACGAGGCATTTTTGAAATACTCGACTGCGCTTCTGATTGCAGGCTTTACATAGACCGCAAACTGATCATCCTCAAACTTCGGCAACTGCGCCGTGCCGAACATCGCATCGTCGCGCACCAAGAGCGGTGGATTGACTTCGGTATAGCCGTGCTCGGTGGTGTGCAGATCGAGCATGAACTGGCCAATGGCACGTTCCAGTCGCGCAAGACCTTTCTTCAGAACGACGAAGCGCGCGCCCGACAGCCTGGCGGCAGCCTCGAAATCCATGAAGCCGAGGCCCTCGCCCAGCGCGACATGCTCCTTCGGCTTGAACGCGTAGCTGCGCGGCGCGCCGAACTGGTGATGCTGGACGTTGCCGTGCTCATCGGCGCCGTCCGGCACCTCGTCGAGCGGCAGGTTCGGAATGCCGGCGAGCTCTTTCTTGAGTTCGTCCTCGAGTTGCTTCGCAGCCGCCTCGAGCTCGGGCAATCTGGTCTTGAGTTCACCGACCTCGGCCATAAGTGCGTCGGCGCGCGCATTGTCCTTGGTCTTCTTCGCTTCGCCGATTTCCTTCGACGCAGCATTGCGGCGCGCCAGCGCCTGCTCAGCGGCAGCGATCGCGGCACGGCGCTTCTCATCGATCGCCAGCAGTGCCGCAGACATTCCCTCCAAGCCGCGCCGCTTCAGGGCATCGTCAAAAGCCTGCGGATTGTCCCGGATCGAACGAATATCGTGCATCTTAAAATTCCTGCGTCATGGCCGGGACAATGGGCGAAGCGCATCCGCGCTCAAATCCGGCCATCCACGTCTTTGCGGGAGGTTAGAACAAGGTGCGGACGCCACCGCAAGCCAATCTATGCGGTTTGCGCAACAAAGAACCAGGCCGGGCACGCCGAATCGGCAAAATCCAACGGATGATAGGCGAAACCGGAGCCCCCGATCACTCCGCCGGAGGCGTTTCGCCGCTCGCGTCCGGCGTAGTGCCGGCATCCTGAGTGGCATCCCGTTTCTTCTCGACCATGGCCACAGCCAAAATCGCACCCTCGTAGAGAAGGAGCAGCGGGACCGCCAGCGACGCCTGGCTGATCACGTCCGGCGGGGTCAAAACCGCGGCGATGACGAAGGCGACGACGATGAAATAACGCCGCTTTTCGCGAAGCTGTTTGGCGGTGAGGATGCCGATCCGTCCGAGCAGCGTCAGTACCACCGGCAACTGGAAGGCAACCCCGAACGCGAAAATCAGCGACATCATCAGCGACAGATATTCGCCGACTTTCGGCAACAGCGCGATCTGGGCCGTATCATCGCTGCCGACCTGCTGCATGCCGAGCGAGAAGCGGATCAGCATCGGCAGAACAACGAAGTAAACCAGCAGCGTGCCCAGCACGAAGAAGAACGGCGTCGCGATGAGATACGGCAGGAACGCGCCGCGCTCATGCTTGTAGAGGCCGGGAGCGACAAACTTGTAGATCTGCGTGGCGACAATCGGGAATGAAATAAATCCGGCACCGAACATCGCCAGTTTGAGCTGGGTCAGGAAGTATTCCAGCAGCGCGGTGTAAATGAACTTCGAGTTCTCGGGGCCGGCGACCCAAACGAACGGCCACACCAGCACGTTGTAGATCTGCTTGGCGAAGATGAAGCAGACGATGAATGCAATACCGAACGCCAGCAACGCCTTGATCAGCCGCGAACGCAGCTCGATCAGGTGATCCATCAATGGCGCCTTGCTGGCTTCGATGTCTTCTACGGTCATGACGCTTTGGCGTCCGGAATAGCGGTCGATGCAGCCGGCGTCTCCGCCGCTGCATTTTCGACGTCGGCCTCGATGTGCTTCTGGGCCTCGACGAAGGTATCGGTGGTCGGCGGTTCCGGCGTGGTCGGCTGCGGAGCCTCGTCGACCTTGACGGACTTCTCGAGATCTTCGACGGCCGAGGTCAGCAGGTTCGTCGGCGACATGTCCTTGGCGGCGGCAGTGACTTCGTCAAACTGCTTCTTGATATCCGCCATCTCGGCTTCGCGCATCGCTTCGTTGAACTGGCCCTGGAAATCGCTGGCCAGCCGGCGCGCCTTGCCGATCCACTGCCCGACCATACGCAGCACGCCGGGCAGTTCTTTCGGGCCGATGGCAACCAGCGCGACAACCGCGATGACGACCAGTTCACTCCACCCGATGTCGAACATGGAAAATTCCGCCCGCGGGGATTATCCCCGCATCCATCCGTGATGGCAGATCGCGACTGTCGCGATCAGACCTTGCTGCTCGCGTCAGAACGCTGCGCCGTCGGGGCGGCATTGTCGATCGTCTTGACCGGCTCCTGCTTCTCAGGTGCCTTGTCATCGTCGGCCATGCCCTTCTTGAAGGCCTTGATGCCCTGCGCAACGTCGCCCATCAGGTCGGAAATCTTGCCACGCCCGAACAGGAGCAGGACGACCGCGATCACGACGATCCAGTGCCAAATGCTCATCGAACCCATACTGCCGTCCTCCAAATGATCGGACCGGTCTGACCGGTCATTTCTGGACGGAAACTAGGCTCGCGAGGTGCCAAAAACAAGCACTTAAGCCTTACCTGCGACGGCGCGAAGCAATCATTGTGACGAACGTTAACGATCGTCCATGCAACCGTTCCCAGCCAGCAGCCGTCCCGAATGTCAGCCCTCGGAACCGCTTTCGGGCTCGACCGCGGGCGCGAGGGTAAGTTCGAGATCGCCCGGCTCCAGGGGATCCTCGTCCTCGCGCAACGCCGGATCGTCCGATGGCGTCGGCACGCTGAATCCCGAAGGCAGCCGGGAGTCGAGCAGCCCCGTTCCCTTCAGTTCCTCAAGGCCCGGCAGGTCGCCCAAGGCCTCGAGGCTGAATTGCGAGAGAAACGCTTCCGTTGTGCCGAAAGTGAGGGGACGCCCCGGGGTCTTGCGACGGCCGCGCGGACGAATCCAGCCGGTTTCCAGCAAAACGTCGAGCGTTCCCTTCGACGTGATTACGCCGCGAATCTCCTCGATCTCGGCGCGAGTCACCGGCTGGTGATAGGCAATGATCGCCAAGACCTCGATAGCCGCGCGCGACAGCCGCCGGGTTTCGGTGCTCTCACGCGTCATCAGCCACGACAGATCGTTCGCCGTCCGGAAGGTCCATTTGGTGGCGACCCGAACCAGATTCACGCCACGCATGGCGTAGTCGGCCTGCAACTGTTCCAGCGCCGCCTTCACATCCACGCCCTCGGGCAAGCGCTTGGCAAGCGTCGCCGGATCGAGCGGTTCGGACGCGGCAAACAACATTGCCTCAAGAAGACGCAATTCCTCCGGCCGCGCGGCGGTCTCCGGCGTCTGTTCGCCGGTTTCGACCATCTCGACGGCATCTTCGGCCAGGCTTGATCGCGCAAGGCTCGGCATGGCTTCGTCTCCTTCTTCCACTTACGTCTCCAGCCGTCTTATTCGGCCGACGTCTCGGGGGCAGACATCGCCTGCTCCACCGGATTTCCCATGTGTTTGCGAAAATAGATCGGCGCGAACGCTTCTTTCTGGTGCAGGTCGACAACACCTTCGCGCACCAGTTCCAGCGCGGCCGCAAAACTCGACGCGAACACCGTGGCCTTTTGCGACGGGTCGAGCACGTAGTTCATCAGATAATCGTCGAGCCGGCCCCAGTCCTCGGCCTCGGCCATGCCGACAAGGCGTTCGAGCGAGGCGCGCGCTTCAGCCAGCGACCACACCGTACGCTTGGCGAGGTGAACACTCGCCAGCACGCGCTGCTGGCGCTGGACCGCATAAGCGGTCAGCAAGTCGTAGAGCGTCGCGTTCCATTTGGGGTGCTTGATCTGCGCAATGCTCTCCGGCAGTCCGCGCGGGAAAACATCCCGGCCGAGTTGCGGACGCGTCATCAGGCGGTTGGACGCCTCGCGAATCTGCTCCAGGCGACGCAGCCGGTTCGCGAGTGCGTTGGCCATGTCTTCGGCGCTCGGACCATCCGGTGCGGCGGGTTCCGGCAACAGCAGGCGCGATTTCAAAAACGCCAGCCACGCCGCCATCACCAGATAGTCGGCGGCGAGTTCGAGACGCAGCTTTCGCGCAGCCTCGATGAACTCGAGGTACTGATTGGCCAGCGCAAGGATCGAGATTTTCGCAAGATCGACCTTCTGATGCCGCGCCATCGCCAGCAGCAGATCGAGCGGGCCTTCATAGCCTTCGACGTCCACGACCAGCGCCGGTTCATCCTCGGTGCGTTCCGCTTCCGCCGGCAGGCCGGTTTCAAAGGACAGAATTTCTGCGCTCATACGCTCACAACTCCCGCCCGGCCGATCAACTCGTCCAGTGTCTTTCGCGCTGCGATCCGGTCGAAGGGCTGCGGCACCTTGCGCGCGGCCAGGGCGCGGTCTGCTCGCGCCAGCGCCTCGCCTGACAGCATCGGCGTCTCCGCCGCCACCTGCCGCATCTCGCCCATGTTGCCGTTGCAGTGCAGGACCATGTCGCATCCGGCCGCCACGATCGCTCGTGTCCTTTCCGCGATCGAGCCCTCCAGCGCATTCATCGACACGTCATCACTCATCAGCAAACCTTGGAACCCGATCGCGCCGCGAATCACCTGTTCAATCATTGTCGCAGATGTCGTCGCCGGTTGGGCGCCGTCGAACGCGCTAAACACAACATGCGCAGTCATTGCCATCGGCAGGTCAGCCAACGGCTTGAACGCTGCAAAGTCGGTCTCCGCGAGTTCCCCCGCCGGCGTATCGACCCTCGGCAACGCCATGTGGCTGTCGGCGGTGGCCCGGCCATGCCCCGGAATGTGCTTGAGGACCGGCAGCACGCCGCCCTGCTCCAGCCCGTCGGTGACGGCCCGCGCGATGGCCGCAACCTTGCCCGGCTCGGTTCCATAGGCCCGGTTGCCGATCACGGCATCGGCGTCCGCGACCGGTACATCCGCCAGTGGCAGGCAATCGACCGTAATGCCCAAATCGGTCAGATCGGCGGCAATCAGGCGGGAACTCAAACGCGCAGCTTCCAGCCCCTGCGCAGGGTCATGATCGTAAAGTGCGCCAAACACACCTCCGGGTGGATAGGACGGCCAGTGAGGTGGGCCGAGACGCTGGACCCGGCCACCTTCCTGGTCGATCAGAACGGGTGCACCGGCCCTTCCCACACTTGCGCGCAATTCTTTTACGAGATCAGCGACTTGGGTGGGCGTATCAACGTTTCGTTTGAACAGAATAAAGCCCCAGGGCTGCTGCTCGCGCATGAAGGCGCGTTCTTCGTCGGTGAGGACGAAGCCGGACACCCCGACGATAAAAGCCCGTGCGGCCATGATACGCCTATTGAGAAAAACGAAGCTTCGTTGGTCAGTGCGACGATAGCGCCCTGGATCGCCCCAAGACGGGAGAACGCCTCAGGCGCGATTAGCCCGCCCCCAAGCCAGGGGTCAAGAAAACACAGCCAATATCTGTGCGATTGTGGACGCCATCCACAATCGCAATCATTCTCAATGGGTTGGAACACAATGTTACGGGAGCGGTTCGACCGCTCCCGCCAAGTCCTAATGACGCTGGACGATGCACTTCCCGCCGGCGGACTGAAGATTGACGCAGAACTGCGTCGCTTCGTCGGCGGCGGCAAACGGGCCCACGAGTGCCCGATAGAATACGCCCTTGCTGCCAAGGTCAGCCCGCTTGATCACAGGCGGGCGCGATCCAAGGATACCCGGATATTTCCCCTGAAGAACCCGGTAGGAGGTCTTCGCGTCCGCTTCCGAGCGCTGAGACGAAACCTGCACATACGGCCCGGTCGCGCTGCTGGGGGCCGTGGCGGCAGGATTTACCGAAGCAACCCGCGCACGGGGTTCCTGAGCGTCGTGGGCGGCGCCCTGCGGCGTCAGGGCCATCGGCGCATTGCTGGCCGAGGTCGGCTGAGCCGGCGGCGGAGCGCTGCGAGGAGCCGTGATCGGGATGTTCCGAACTTCCGGCTGAGCAGAGGTCGAAGCCGTCGGCGCCGCGTCGGCGCGATCAGGCCGGATCGACAATGTACGTATCTTGCGAGGCTCGGCGCCGTTCAGGGTTCCGTTAGCGGTTCCCACTCCCACCGGCGGCGAGGATGGAGAAACAGACGTCACGTTCGGCGGCTGCGCATTGCGGGTCAGCGGCGGGAAAACGATCCGCGGTCCCGACTTGGCATTGATGTCGACCGGCTGTTCCTCCCGCGATACCACGCGCTCGGCAATTTTCTCGCCGATGCGATCCTGCGCCGGCTTGTTCTCGGCGGATTGGGACGGTGGAATGATTTTGTTCGGGCCGGCGTCAGCCTTGATCACAGGGGGAGCACCGCTGCGGCTGCCACCGCTCAGGGAGCGATAGCCGTATGCGGCCGCAGTGCCGACCACCGCCAGCGCGAGAACCACCAAAACAGTCATCTTGCCGCTGCGGCGCGAGTTTTCCGGCTGACCTTCGCCGCCATCGGCATAAAACCCGGATTGATCGTAGGCCTGATCGTCGTACCCCTGATCAGCCCCATACGAGGCGCCATAACCGCGATGGTCCTGCTGGCCGTACAGCACGTCATCATACCGCGCAGAAGGATCGTCATAGTGCGCAGCACGATCATCATAGGCCATGTGGGCCTGGACCTGAGGCTCGTATTCGGACTCGCGCCCATAGCCGTAGTCGGTCGCGCGCGGCCAACCCGTGTGCTGCGACTCCTGCTCCTGATCGTGCCAATCCGCCGACTGCGGTTGATGATCCTGATACTGCGGCTCGTCGACGTAGTGCTGATGCTGCCGGGCAGCAGCCTGACTATTCCTGACCCACGGCGGCGGGCCGGGCAAAGGATCGTCATAGCTCTCGGGTTCTTCGCGCGGGGCATGGAAATCCTGGCGCGGCGCCGCAGGCTGCCGCTCCTGCCCGAATCCGGAAAACGGATCGGTTTGTCCAATCAACCTGGCCAGTTCCGCGAGCGGATCGCCGTCGGCCTGCCGCGGGACACTGTAGTGGCCACGGTCATATTCATCGTCCGCAAAGCGCGGCCTGTCGCGGTACTGATTCACCATCGCGATATGCATCCCCTTCGGGAACGGCACTCAACCTCCGAACGTCAAGTCAACCGCTGTTTCGCTGCCGCCGCGAACCCCACGCCAACGGCACATCCCCTGCTAACGCATCTCGTCCGGAGCATGGACGCCGAGAACGGCGAGGCCGGATGCCAGAACCGAGACGACGCCCTGAACCAAGGCCAGTCGCGCAGTGGTGATTACTGCATCATTCTGGATAATGAAGCGTAAATACGGCAAATCCCGCCCCTTGGTCCAGAGCGCGTGGAATTCGCTGGCAAGATCATAAAGATAGAAGGCGATCCGGTGCGGCTCATGCGCCAGCGCGGCCGCTTCGACGATTCGCGGATAGATCGCGAGCTGGCGGATCAGCGACAATTCAAGCGGATCGCTCAGCTTCTCGATATCCGCCTTCTGCAGAAACGAGATCCGCGCCTGTTCATCCTCGGGCAGCGCCGCGACTTCGTCGCGCGCATTCTTGAAAATCGAATGCCCGCGTGCGTGTCCGTACTGCACGTAGAAAACCGCATTGTCCTTCGACTGCTCGATGACCTTGGCGAGATCGAAGTCCAGCACCGCGTCATTCTTGCGGAACAGCATCATGAAGCGGACCGCGTCGGACCCGACCTCATCGACGACCTCGCGGAGAGTGACGAAATCTCCGGCCCGCTTCGACATCTTCACCGGCTCGCCGTTCCGCAGCAGCTTGACGAGCTGCACGATCTTGACGTCGAGAGCGGCATGGTTCGCGGTGACAGCCTTGATGGCCGCCTGCACCCGCTTGATGTAGCCGCCGTGATCGGCGCCCCACACATCGACCATGTTGGCGAAGCCGCGGTCGTACTTGTTCTTGTGGTAGGCGATGTCCGACGCGAAATACGTGAACGATCCATCCGACTTCAGCAGCGGACGATCTACATCATCGCCATAGGCAGTAGCGCGAAACAGCGTCTGCTCGCGATCTTCATAGTCATCGACCGGCTTGCCCTTGGGTGGCGGCAAGCGCCCCTCATAGACATCGCCCTTGGCGCGCAGAAAATCGATCGTGGCCGCCACTTCGCCGCCGTTCTCACCCTGAAGGGAACGCTCCGAGAAAAACACATCGTGCCGGATGTTGAGCGCGGCCAGATCGCCCTTGATCATGTCCATCATCATGGCGATGGCTTTTGCGCGCACCGGCGGCAGCCACTCTGCCTCGGCCTGCTTCAGCAGCGTGTCGCCATATTCGTCGGCAAGCGCCTTGCCGACCGGCACGAGATAATCGCCCGGATAAAGGCCTTCCGGAATCTCGCCAATGGCTTCGCCGAGCGCCTCGCGGTAGCGCAGGAATGCGGAGCGCGCGAGCACATCGACCTGCGCGCCCGCATCGTTGATGTAGTATTCCTTCGTCACGTCATAACCGGCGAACGACAGCAGGCTCGCCAGCGCGTCGCCAAACACCGCACCGCGACAGTGGCCGACATGCATCGGCCCGGTGGGATTGGCCGAGACGTACTCCACGTTGACATTCTCGCCCGCGCCGATACGGCTGCGGCCGTAAGCGCTGCCTTCTCGAAGAATGGTGCGCAGCGCCTCGAACCACGCGGCCGGCTTCAAAGTCAGGTTGATAAAGCCGGGGCCGGCGACATCGACCCCGTCAATCAGCGGATCGGCGCGCAGCTTGTCTGCGATCCTGTCGGCAAGGTCGCGCGGCTTGGCCTTGGCGTCCTTGGCCAGCACCATGGCGGCATTGGTCGCCATGTCGCCGTGGGTGGCGTCGCGCGGCGGTTCGACCACGATCCGGGACAGATCCAGCCCATCAGGCAGCGCGCCTTCGGCGGTCAGCGCACCGCACACGCCGTACACCCGCGCGAGCACGTCTGCGAAAAGATGAGGGGTATGATCGCTTGAAACCGTGGACATTGGACGCCTTGAGAGAAAGCCATAATTGGCCGATTTTCCGTCGCCGCCTAACGTAAATCCGGGGTCGAGTCAAAAAGCCGGGCATGCTCGATCATGGCGAACCGGTCAGTCATTCCGGCGATGAAATTGCCGATCCGCCGCGCCCGTCCGGCCTCCCCGGCATCGGAATCCGGGGGCTGCCATTCGGCGGGCATATCGCCGGGATGATGCCAGTAGCGTGCGAATAGGTCCCGCACCACGGCTTCGGCATCGCGCATGACGTGCATCACCCGCTCGTGCCGGTACATCCGCTCCCACAGGAAGCCCTTGATGGCCTTTTCGGCGACGGCAATGTCCACCGGGAATGCCGCCAACCCATGATCGAGGTGGCGCACGTCTGCCGCCGATTGCGGGGTTGCCGCCTTGATCCGCTTTTCGGTTTCCAGAAACACGCCCTCGATCAGGCATGAAATCAGTTCGCGGACGAGTTCCGCGCCTCGCCGGACATCGTCAAGATCGGGGTAACGCGATAGAATTTCTGTATTGATACCGGCCGTCAGCGGCATGACGTTAAGGTCATCGACACTGAACAGCCCGGCCCGCAGGCCGTCGTCAATGTCGTGCGCGTTGTAAGCAATGTCGTCGGCAATGGCCGCGACCTGTGCCTCGAGCGAGGCGTAGCTCCACAATTCGAGATCGTGACGCTGCACATACTCGGCGATTCCGATCGGCACGCCATGTTCCTTGTAACGTCCGATCGGCTGACCCGCCCGGTCGGTCAGGGGCCCATTGTGCTTGACGATCCCCTCAAGGGATTCCCAGGTCAGGTTCAAACCGTCGAAATCGGGATAGCGTCGTTCGAGCAGCGTCACGACCCGCAGTGACTGGGCATTGTGATCGAAACCGCCATAAGCCTGCAGGCATTCATCCAGGGCCCGCTCGCCGGCATGGCCGAACGGCGGGTGGCCGAGATCGTGGGCCAACGCCAGCGTTTCAGTCAGGTCCTCGTCGATCCCCAGTTGCCGCGCCAGCGCACGCGCGATCTGCGCCACTTCGAGCGTATGAGTCAGCCGGGTGCGATAATGGTCGCCTTCGTGGAAAACGAACACCTGGGTTTTGTGCTTGAGCCGTCGGAATGCCGTGGAGTGAATGACCCGGTCACAATCGCGCCGGAACGGGCTGCGGCGGCGGCTCGGCGACTCGTCGAAAAGCCGGCCCCGACTGTCGGCGGGATCGCAGCCATAAGCCACGCGGGGTGCAGCCATTCCGACCGACATTCGAACTATTCTGCTTTCAGCGTTTGATTCCGGGCGTGGACGCACTTAACTATGCCGTGCGGGAACATTCAAACGCTCCCCGCCGGAGATTTGCCATGACCACCGTTGCCTCTGCCGCCCCCGTCACGATTTCGGAGCGCGCCGCACGGCGAATCGGGGAAATCCTCAAATCCGAGGGCGACGGCGCGAAATTGCGCATCAGCGTCGAAGGCGGCGGCTGTTCCGGATTCCAGTACAAATTCGACGTCGAACGCGCGCAGGCAGAAGACGATCTCGTGATCGAGCGCGACGCCGCCGTTGTGCTGGTCGATCCGGCGTCCGTGCCGTTCCTCGCAGGGTCGGAAGTCGATTTTGTCGACGACCTGATCGGCGCCTCGTTCCGCGTGGTCAACCCCAACGCGACCGCGTCCTGCGGCTGCGGCACCAGCTTCTCGATCTGAGTTTTCCCGCCGTTTCGCGTAGCGACGTATCGCTGCTCACTCGGCGGCGACGATGTGCGGCCGCTCGACCTCTCCACTCTCCTCCAGAGTCGGATCGAGCCGCCGCTTGAGCCGGCGATCGATGCGGTCGAGGTAGATGTAAATCACTGGCGTGATGAACAGCGTCAGAAGCTGCGACACCAGAAGACCACCGACCACCGCGACACCGAGCGGCTGACGCAGCTCCGCGCCGGCCCCCGCGCCGAGCGCGATCGGCAGCGTGCCGAAGATCGCCGCGAAGGTCGTCATCATGATCGGACGGAAGCGCAGCAGCGCGGCTTCGCGAATGGCATGTTCGGCACTAAGCCCGACGCGGCGGCGATCGATCGCGAAGTCGACCATCATGATCGCGTTCTTCTTCACGATGCCGACCAGCATGACAATGCCGATCATCGCGATCACCGACAGATCCATCCTGAACAGCATCAGCGTCAGGATGGCGCCGATGCCCGCCGACGGCAGACCCGAGATAATCGTGATCGGATGGATGAAACTCTCGTAGAGAATGCCCAGAATGACGAAGGCGGCAAACACCGCAGCAAGGATCAGCACGCCCTGTCCGCGCAATGAATCCTGGAACACCTGCGCGGTGCCGGCAAAACCGGTCGAGATCGTCGCAGGCAGATTGGACTCCCGCTCGATGCGGGTGATCTGATCGACCGCATACCCCAGCGAGACATTGGGCGCGAGGTTGAACGAGATCGTCACCGCAGGCTGCTGGCCTTGATGGTTGATCTGCAGCGGCCCGACCGTCGGCACCATCTTCGCAACCGCATCGAGTGGAATAGTCTGCCCACGTTCAGTCTTCAGATAAAGCTTCGACAACGCCGACGGATCGGCGCGAAACTCGGGCTGCGCCTCAAGAATGATCTGGTAGTCATTCGACGGTTTATAGATCGTGCCGACCTGACGGGTGCCGTAGGCGTTGAACAACTGATTGCGGATCTGATCCGCCGTGATGCCATAGACCGCCGCCTTCTCGCGGTCGATCTCCACCGTGAGCTGCGGATTCTTGATGTAGAGATCGGTGGTGACATCGAGCAGACCCGGAACCTTGGCGATCTTCTCGCGGAGCTCAGGCGCGAGGCGATACAACGCTTCCGTATCGCCGCTTTGCAATGTGTATTGATACTGGCTCTTGGACGCGCGGCCGCCGACGTTCAGGTTCTGGATGCTCTGGAAGAACGCCTGCAATCCGGGGACCTGCGCCGCCTTCTGGCGCAGGCGCGCGATGATGACCGGCGCCGGGTCGCGCTGATCGCGCGGTTTCAGGCCAAGAAACAACCGGCCGTAATTGCCCGTGGGATTCGGCCCCCCGGACCCTACGGTGCTGTTGACGAACTCGATCGCCGGGTCCGCCTGCAGGATTTTCGACAGTTCCTCATGCCGCGCGCTCATCGCCTCGAACGAGGTGTCGGTCGCCGCCTCCGTGGTGCCGATCAGGAATCCCGTATCTTCCTGCGGGAAGAAGCCCTTCGGCGCCACCATGTAGAGCCAGATCGTTGCACCGAGGGTCGCGACCGTGACCGCAAGCATGATCGGCTTGCGCGCCAGCACGTGATCGAGCGCCCACTCATAGGCCCGATGCATCATGCTGAAGGCAGCTTCGAACCAGCGCAGAATGAAGTTCGGTTTGTGCTCGGGATCGTGCGCCTTGAGAACGCGGGCGCACAACATCGGCGTCAGCGTCAGCGAGACAAATCCCGACACGATGATCGCGACCGAAATCGTCACCGCGAACTCGCGGAACACGCGCCCTACGATGCCTCCCATCAGCAGGACGGGGATGAACACCGCGATCAGCGAAAACGTGATCGACAGAATGGTGAAGCCGATTTCACGTGCGCCTTTTAGCGCTGCCTCGAACGGCTTCATGCCCTGCTCGATATGGCGCACGATATTTTCGAGCATCACGATGGCGTCGTCGACCACGAACCCGACCGACAGCGTGAGCGCAAGCAGCGTCATGTTGTTGATCGAGAATCCCAGCACGTACATTGTCGCGCAGGTGCCCAGAATCGAGATCGGCACAGCCAGCGCCGGGATGATCGTCGCCGATGCCGACCGCAGGAACAGGAAGATCACGAAGATGACCAGCCCCACCGCGATCGCAAGGGTCTCCTCGACATCGGCAACCGACTGACGGATCGAGATCGAACGGTCGAACATGGTGTCGACGGAAATCGACGGCGGAACCTGCGCGCGGAGCGATGGCAGCTTCGCCAGCACGCCATCCACGACGGAAATGGTGTTGGCGTCGGGCTGCTTCTGGATGGCCAGAACAACGCCGCGCTTGCCGTTGTACCAGGTCGCGATCTTGTCGTTTTCGACGCTGTCATAGACCCGGGCAACTTCATTGAGTTTCACGGGCGAGCCATTGCGCCATGCCACCACGACCTGGCCGTACTGCGATGCCTTGTCGAGCTGCCCGGATGCCTGAAGCGTAATGTTCTGGTCGCGTCCGCTCAGAACGCCGACAGGCGTGGACGAATTGGCCCGCGCCACCGCGTTCCGGATATCGTCGAGCGAGAGGCCGCGCGCCGCGGCGGCCTCCGGATCGGCCTGAACCCGGACCGCGAATTTCTGTGCGCCGTAAATCAGAACCTGTGCCACGCCGGGGATTTGCGAGATGGCCTGACCGATCGTGGTCTCGCCGTACTCGTTCACGGTCGAGAGCGGCAGCGTCGGCGAATAGAGGGAAAGATACAGCACCGGGTATTCAGCCGGGTTCACCTTCCGGAAACTCGGCGGTGTGGTCATCTCGATCGGCAGCCTGCGCTGCGCGATGGTCAACGCAGTCTGGACGTCGAGCGAGGCGCCGTCGATGTCGCGATTGAGATCGAACTGGATCGTGATGACGGTCGTGCCCTGCGACGATTGCGACGACATCGACGATACGCCGGCAATAGTGGCCAGTTGCCGCTCAATCGGCCCCGCGACCGAGGCAGCCATCGTTTCTGCGCTGGCGCCCGGCAAAGTGGCCGTTACCGAAATCGTCGGGAAGTCGACTTTCGGGAGGGCGGAAACGGGCAACAGCCGGAACCCGAAAATACCGAACGCGATGATCGACGCCGTCAGCAGCGTCGTCATCACGGGTCGGCGGATGCAGAGCTCCGACAGGTTCATCGGGTCAGGCTCCCGCCGCCTTGCGGGGCCGCGGTTCGACCGCCACGCCTTCCGTCAACAGCAACTGTCCATCGGTCACGACGCTTTCGGTCCCGGTCAGCCCGGACTCGATCACAGCCGCGTTCTCGAAGGTCCGATTGACCTTGACGGGCTGAACATGCGCCTTGCCATCCTGAACCACGAATACGAAATCGCCGGTCTGGCTGCGTTGCACCGCGACAGCAGGCACGACGACGGCGTCATCGGTCCTGATGGTAAGTTTGACGTTTACCAGGGTGCCCGGCCACAGCATCTCGTCGGTATTGTCCATGATGCCACGGATGGTGACCATTCCGGTGGTCGCGTCCACAGTGTTGTCCACCATCGCAACCGTGCCGTGTTCGGACGCACTGTTGCCGGGAATTGTCGCAGCGACCTTGGCCTGACCACTCTTCATCGATCCGCGAAGACTGCTTAGCGCGCGCTGCGGAATGGCGAACGCCACATAGACCGGCGCCATCTGGTTGATGGTCGCGAGCGGCGCGGTATCAGCAGGCCGCACAAAATTGCCAGCCTTGACCGAGGCTGCGCTGATCCGTCCGGAAATCGGGGCGGTGATGATGGTGTAGCTCTTCTGAACCTTGAGATTTTCCAAAGCCGACTTGTCGGTCTGGATGGTCGCGAGCATCGCATCGGTCTGCGTCTTGGCGTTGTCGACGTTGACCTGCGTGGTGGCGCCCTTTCCGATCAGTTCGGAATAGCGCTTGAGATCCCTTTGCGCCGCTTCGAGTTGCGACTGATCTTTGGCCAGCGTGCCTTCGGCCTGCGCGATCTGCGCATCGATCTGGCGGGCATCGAGCGTGAACAGAAGGTCGCCCTTGTTGACGCGCGCACCGTCCTCGAAGTGCACAGACACAATGGTGGTCTCGACGCGAGACTTCAATGCGACGCTGGCAATCGGCGTGACCGTTCCGATGGCGTCGATATCAAACGGGACCCGTTTCTTTTCGGCCCTCGCGACTTCGACGGAGACGGTCCGCGCACGTGCAGGTTTGTGAGCGGTCTGCTCTGTCCGCGTCCAGAATTGCCGGCCGGCAAACACCGCCAAACCGGCGACCGCCAGTACAACCACCCCAATCAGCAGCTTTCGTTTGCGTCCGGAATTTTGTGCCATCATGTCTCGTCGGGTCTCGGCTGCGACCTCGCCACCGATCCTTCGACCATCCCTCCTGAGCGTTGGTTTTCCAACGCTATTTCTCGATGACTTACCACACCCTTGGGGATCGTGGTACGGCTGGCTGAAGCATTACGAAAAGTTTGGCAAACGGAACTATCCATGCGCATCGCCACCTGGAACGTGAACTCTGTCCGCCAGCGACTCGACCAGCTTCTGGTCTGGCTCAAGGAGCGCTCGCCCGACGTCGTCTGCCTCCAGGAAATCAAGTGCGTCGACGAGGCCTTTCCGCGCGAGCCGATCGAAGCGCTGGGCTACAACGTGGCGACCCATGGCCAGAAAACATTCAACGGCGTCGCCCTGCTCTCGAAGCTGCCGTTCGAGGAAGTTCGCCCCAAGCTGGCGGGCGACCCGGAAGACCTGCACGCCCGTTTCCTTGAGGGCGTGGTTTCACACGGAACAGGGACACTCCGTATTGCCTGCCTCTATCTGCCCAACGGCAACCCGCCCCAGACTGAGAAATATCCTTATAAAATCAAATGGATGGAACGACTTATCGCCTATTCAAAAGAACGACTGAAAAGCGAGGAGCCTTTCGTTCTGGCCGGCGATTTCAACGTCATCCCCACTCCCGACGACGTCTATAATCCGCAAGCCTGGCTCGGAGATGCACTGTTCCTGCCTCAGACCCGGCAGCGCTTCCAGACGCTGCTCAACATCGGACTGACGGACGCCTTTCGTGCGGTCTGCGACGAGCCGCACCAGTATACGTTCTGGGACTATCAGGCTGGCGCCTGGCCAAAGAACAACGGCATCCGCATCGACCACCTGCTGATGTCCCCGCAGGCCAGCGACCGCCTGATGGACGCCGGGATCGACCGCCACGTCCGCGGCTGGGAAAAGGCCTCGGACCACGTTCCGGTGTGGGCCGACCTCGATTTCAACAATCGGTGAAGGCGGCACAGTTCAGTCGCGGCGGCCCTGAATCCAGCGTTCGAGCAGCTTCAACGCCATGGCCCGATCGTCTTCCGAGGCCTTGCGGATGGCGGCGTTATAGCTCTCGTGAATCCAGGCCTCGTCGGGCGTGGCGCTTTCCTGCGCAAGCGTCAGCCACATCAGGCCACGTGCAGCCTGACGCTGGAGATGGTCGCCGTTGAACATCATCTGGCCCAGCAGGGCCTGAGCCTGATGCTGGCCTTTCTGGGCAGCCAGGCCGAGCCACCGGATGCCGTACTTGACGTCACGGGGCATGCCGACGCCCTCGAGATACATCCGGGCGAGACTGTACTGCGCTTCCGCGTTTCCGAAATACGACGCCGCATAGGAATACATCTCGCGGGCACGCTCGAGGTCCGGCTTGATCCGGCTGTTGGCGATACCCACCGAGTAGTAGCGGCCAAGGGCAACAAAAGCATTGGCGACGATACCGGCCTGCGGTGCCGACGGACTATCCTCGGCATGCTGGTTGGCGATGCGGCTGAAATACTCGAAGGCGCGCAAATCGTCGCGCGGCACGCCGTTGCCATCGGCATACATCCGGCCGAGCTTCCATTGCGCGGCATAGTGCCCGCCTTCGGCCGCATACTGAAGGGCCGCCAGCGAATTGCTGGGCGCCACTGCCGGAGCGTTCTTGAGAACCGCAACACCCGAGGGCGCGGCGATCACCGCGGACGATCCGTCGCGGCTGTCGGCCGGGGTTCCCTCGAAAGCAAAGACCGGCGCGGCCACCAACGACGTGACCATGACGCAGGCCGCAACAACACTACGCTTAGACATCCGCATAACACGTCTTCTCGCCGGCCCCGCCGGGATGGGTCACGGCACCTTTAACCGCCGGTCCCACCTGCTGGGCATATTTCCAAAGCACACCCGACCCGACCGCGCTTTCACGCGGCTTCCAGCTCTTCTTCCGCTCCGCCAGTTCGGCGTCGCTCAATCTGACATTGAGAGTTCCGTTGACGGCATCGAGTTCAATGATGTCGCCATCGCGGATCAGACCGATCGGTCCGCCGATTGCGGCCTCGGGACCGACATGGCCAACGCAAAACCCGCGCGTGGCGCCAGAAAACCGTCCATCGGTGATCAGCGCGACCTTGCCACCCATCCCCTGCCCGGTCAGTGCGGCAGTGGTCTGGAGCATCTCGCGCATGCCGGGGCCACCCTTTGGGCCCTCATAGCGAATGACGATGACGTCGCCTTCCGTGTAGGCCTTGCGGTTCACGACATCGAACGCGTCTTCTTCGCAATCGAAGCAGCGTGCGGGTCCAGTGAACTTCAGCGTCGACATTCCGGCGACTTTCACGATCGCGCCTTCGGGCGCGAGGTTGCCTTTCATACCGACCACACCGCCTGTCGGCGTAATCGGCTTATCGGCAGGACGCACCACATCCTGGTGCGGATTCCACTTCACGGTCTTCAGGTTCTCGGCAATCGTCCTGCCGGTTACCGTCATGCAGTCGCCGTGCAGATAGCCATTGTCGAGAAGAGTCTTCATCAGCAACGGTATGCCACCAGCTTCAAACATGTCTTTGGCGACATAGCGGCCGCCCGGCTTCAAATCCGCGATATACGGTGTCTTTTTGAAGATTTCGGCAACATCGAACAGGTCGAATTCGATCCCGCATTCGTGAGCCATCGCCGGGAGGTGCAGTGCAGCATTGGTCGATCCGCCCGAGGCGGCGACCACGGCCGCGGCGTTTTCCAAGGACTTGCGGGTCACGATGTCGCGCGGCCGGATGTTGGCGACGATCAGGTCCATGATCTTTTCGCCGGCGGCGGCGCAGAAGGCGTCGCGGATTTCGTAAGGCGCAGGAGCGCCGGCCGAGTACGGCAGCGCGAGCCCGATGGCCTCGGAGACCGTCGCCATGGTGTTGGCGGTGAACTGGGCACCGCACGCGCCAGCGGACGGACAGGCGACCCGCTCGATTTCATCGAGATCGGCGTCCGACATTTCGCCGACCGAATGCTTGCCCACCGCCTCGAACATATCCTGCACGGTGACCTGCTGGCCCCGGAAATTGCCCGGCAGGATCGAGCCGCCATAGATGAAGATCGACGGCACGTTGAGGCGAAGCATCGCCATCATCATGCCGGGCAACGACTTGTCGCAGCCGGCCAGCCCGATGAGGGCATCGTAGGAATGGCCACGGACCGTCAACTCGACGGAGTCGGCGATGGTTTCGCGCGACGGCAGCGACGAGCGCATGCCCTCATGGCCCATGGCGATACCGTCGGTGACGGTGATGGTGCAGAATTCGCGGGGAGTGCCGCCAGCCGCGGAAACGCCCTTCTTGACCGCCTGGGCCTGGCGCATCAGGGCGATATTGCAGGGAGCGGCTTCATTCCAGCATGAAGCTACGCCGACAAATGGCTGATGAATCTGCTGGGTCGTCAGACCCATGGCGTAAAGGTAGGATCGATGGGGCGCGCGCGACGGCCCTTCCGTCACGTGACGGCTTGGCAGTCTGGCCTTGATATTGGTCTTGGCGTCCATCGAACCCTGACCTCGCCCGGAAATCCCGATCGTCATAAGGAAAAGGAATTTCCAATATCTTCGTCCGCCAGGTGGCATTTCACCTGCGCCAGAAGGCTTTCATTGAGGCGTGTGGCTAAATCGCGGCGCGCGCAAGGAGCTACGGGCGGCCCGGGCCAAATGTTGGCCCAGTGTTGCGAGCACGCAACATTCGTTGCGCCGACGCAACCATGGTCCGGCGATCAATAGAGCCGTCAGATTCCTCGGATTCCAGAGTGCGATCAGCGCCCGCGCAGCGCGCGCCAGATAAACAGGATCAGGATCGCGCCGATCGAGGCCGATAGCAGCGTGCGCCAGAAGCCGAACACCGGCACCTGCGCAAGATCGGCCAGCTTGGCGCCGACGAACGCGCCCGCAATGCCGACAAGGATGTTGGTGAAGATGCCATGGTCGGATTCGGTGACTTTTTCGGCAGCCCAGCCGGCGATCGCCCCGATCAGCAGCATGGTGAAAAAGCCGACACCCGGCTGGCTCAAAAGCCCCTGCGCCTCGTTCATCGCCCGTCCTCGCTTGGCCAAGATCCCGGGATGATATCCGAAATCGGCAACCGGCAATCAGCGCGGCGCGACTGTCCACCAAAGAAAAAGGCCGGAGGGATCCGGCCTTTATTGGCAATCAAAACAAAACTTTACATCTTCTTTTCTGGCGCGGCCTTCTTGGCCTTCGGTTTCTTCATCTTCTTCTTGTGCGACATGGCCATGACATTGCTGTGGGACGACGCCTTGCCGGTCATGTGGGTCTGGTCGCCGGCCGGAGCGGCGGACCGATCGGTCCCGGTCGCCCCCTGGGCCGCGGCCGCACCGATGGAGCCGAGGACGATCAGGCCAGTGCAGGTGGTGATGAGAACAGCTTTCCGCATGGAAGCCTCCTTGAAGCCCCCAGACCTAATGGCGGTACATTACAACCGTTCCCGCCCGTCGCGGATGTGTGATTTGGTCATCCTGATATTGTGAAAACATTGTGTCGGCGCGGATTCCTTCATGGCAGCCGATCTGTTGGCCGGCGGCACACTTTTGAGCGCGGCACTGCTGACGACGGCCAATCTTACGGGTGTTGCTACCGGCCACGCGCTGTTTCTGCGGCTGCCAGAAGCCAACCGCAGGCTTCGGCAGCCACATTCGGTGCTCTATCTCTTCCTGATTTCTACACTTGCTGCCGCAATGGCGGGGTTCGTCGGAATGATCGCCAACCCGGTGCTGTTCGGCAAAGGCGCTATGGCTGGATGGTCGTTTTGGTTCGCTACGGAGTTGGTGAACTATATGACCATCCTGCCGGTCGTCTTATCCAGCCCTGCTCTGTCAAAAATAGATGTAGCCGAAATTCTGCGCCGTAATCGCCAGCACGATACTCTTCGTCATCGGCTCAACTTCTTTCTGCCGACTCTCGGGCTTGTGTTCTCAGCCATCCTCGCGGTGGCTATCGGCGGTCCGGGCTCGGTTGCCTTCCCGATTCCCGCGTTGCTGTGGTGTGCCCTGTCTTATCCGATATGGGCAACCTCAATCCTGACTTTGTTGTTTAGTCTGTGGATACTGCTTCTGATCGCGTTCGAACAGACGGTTCCACTGATCGACGCACATTCGCAAAGCACTGTACTCTCGCTCCGTCTCGGCGTCGCGCTTACAGCGATAGGACCACTGATGGTCGCGAGTGTGATGGCGACGCGAAACGATCTCGTCCAGCGTCTCAGGCGGCTCGCCTCCCATGACCCCCTGACCGGTGCCCTCAACAAGCGGGCCTTTCAGGAATTGGCCCATAAGAGTCTTACTGAACTCGCAGCTCAAGATTTATCTGTCGCAGTCCTGATGCTTGACATCGATAACTTCAAGAGAATTAACGATAACTACGGACACGCCGCAGGTGATTTAGTGCTGACAGTGTTCGCAGATGTTGTGCGCACCTCACTTCGCGAGGGGGACGTCGTCGGGCGACTTGGCGGCGAGGAATTTGGTGTGCTCCTTCCGTACTGCTCGCAGGCAGATGGACGGAAGATCGCCGAACGCATCCGAGCGATCTTTGCAAACACTTCTATCGGGATTCCGGGCGGAAGCACGCTGTTGGCGACGGTCAGCATCGGCGTCAGTTCCAGCGAAAAATCGCTACCCGATTTCGATCTCCTGCTCACGCGCGCAGATGCCGCGCTCTATCGCGCCAAGCGCGGCGGCCGCAATCGCGTAGAGGAATGCTGAAGGATTCCGCAACACTCGCGAGGACAACAACCGCCGCAGCTGCAAGCATTGAGGCGTGACCGCTAGCCCAGGCAGGGTCACCGGCGCCGCCGGGCTATGTGCTACATTCACATGTTCAGCACGCGGCCATAGGCATCGAGCACCGCTTCCTTCATCGTCTCCGAGATGGTCGGATGCGGGAAGATGGTGTGGAAGAGTTCTTCCTCCGTGGTCTCGAGGTTCATCGCCACGACGAAACCCTGGATCAGTTCGGTGACCTCGGCCCCGACCATGTGCGCACCAAGCAACTGACCGGTTGTCTTGTCGAAGACCACCTTGACCATGCCCTGGTCTTCGCCTTGCGCGATCGCCTTGCCGTTGCCGACGAACGGGAAGCGGCCGACGCGGATGTCCTTGCCCGCTTCCTTCGCCCTGGCCTCGGTCAAACCAACGGACGCGACCTGCGGATGGCAGTAGGTGCAGCCGGGGATCAGCAGCTTGTCCATCGGATGCGGATGCATGCCCTTGATCGCTTCGACGCAGATAACGCCTTCATGCTCGGCCTTGTGCGCGAGCATCGGCGGACCAGCGACGTCGCCGATGGCGTAGATGCCGGGCACGTTGGTCTTGCCGTAGGCATCGATGACGATGCAGCCGCGATCGGTCTTCACGCCAAGCTTTTCGAGGCCGAAGCCTTCGATGTTGCCGACCACGCCGACCGCCGAGATCACGCGATCGAATTCCGCCGTGACCGGCTTCTTGCCGTCGTCGATGGTCGCGACGACGCTGTCGGCCTTCTTGTCGATCTTGGTGACCTTGGTGTTGGACATCACCTTGATGCCCTGCTTCTCAAACTGCTTGCGCGCGAACGCCGCGATCTCGGCGTCCTCGACCGGGAGGATCTGCGGCAGCACCTCGACCACCGTCACTTCCGCGCCCATGGTGCGATAGAACGAGGCGAACTCGATACCGATGGCGCCGGAGCCGACCACGAGCAGCGACTTCGGCATCTTGTCCGGGTTCATCGCCTCGAAATAGGTCCACACCAGTTTCTTGTCGGGCTCGAGGCCGGGCAGCACGCGCGGGCGCGCGCCGGTGGCGACGATGATGTGCTTGGCGGTGTAGCTGCCTTCGCCGAGCGAACCTTTCGGCGCTTCGGCCTGTGATTTCTTCACGGTGAACTTGCCGGGCGCGTCCAGCGTCGCCTCGCCCCAGATGATCGAAATCTTGTTTTTCTTCATCAGGAATTCGACGCCGCCGTTGAGGCGCTTCACCACGCCGCGCGAGCGAGCGATCACCGCCTTGGGATCGAACGACACGTTCTCCGCCGACAGGCCGTAGTCCTTGGCGTGCTTCATGTAGTGGAAGATTTCCGCCGAGCGCAGCAGCGCCTTGGTCGGGATGCAGCCCCAGTTGTTGCAGATGCCGCCGAGATAGGCCTTCTCGACAATCGCCGTCTTGAATCCGAGCTGCGCCGCGCGGATCGCGGTGACGTACCCGCCGGGGCCGGAGCCGATCACGACGACGTCGAAAGATGTATCAGCCACGCTTGTCTCCACCTGCAATCACGATCATCAACCAAACTTCGAGCATTTCCCCCCTCATCCGGCGACCTGCGGTCGCCACCCTCTCCCACAGAGGGAGAGGGAAACAAGGGAGACCCTATTCCTTGTAATAATCCTGCACCGTTTCCCACGCGACCTTCTGCAGGAACGCGGCGGTCTTGTCGTCGAGGCCGGCGTGATACGGATTGCCCACGGGCGAATGCCCGTACACCGAGGCCATCACCGTGCAGGCGGCGAGATAGGTGCCGGCCAGCGTCGGATGCCGCTTGTCCTCGACATTGAGCACGAGGTCGGGATTTTCCTTCTTCGCCCGGGCAAAAGCGAGGCCGGCCGGGATCACCAGCATGTTGCTGGCGTTGCCCGCCGCCGTATAGGCCTCGGCCAGTTGCTCGGTCATCTCGGGTTTGTCGGCGTAAGCCCACGACATGAACAGCACCGGATCGGCGCCATGCTTGCGCACGATCTCCGCATCCTTCGCGGCGGTTTCGCCGAACAGCGACTTGAGCTGCGGATGGATCGGGCACTGGCTGCAATCCATCATGATCGCGGCGTCGAACTTCTTGTTGCGCTTGTTCATCACCACCTTGTTGCCCGGGGCGAACGAATAAGACGCCATGCCGTCGCTGGAGAACAGCGATTCAACGTCGTGCCAGTTGAGGCCCGAACCGCTGATGGTCGCCGATGTCGCGTGCCAGTGCTCTTTCGGCTCCACCGCGCGCACCAGCTTCAGCACGTGATTATGCAGGCTGTTGTTGTAGTAGAAGAAGCTGTTGCCGATATAGAGCACCGATTTCGGCGCCTCATCGAGCTTGTGCACCTTCGGCTTGACCTCCGCGCGCGCAGCAAACGCTGACAGGGCCACGGCAGCAGCGGCCGCCCAACCGATCCATCGCATGTTCCGGAGCATTGCCGACCTCGCCGTTTGTTATGTTTGAGGCTTCAGGATGGTGTGAGGATCACACCACCATCATCACGGGATTTTCGATCAGGAGCCTGAACGCGCTGAGCAGTTGCGCGCCGAGCGCGCCATCCATGGCACGGTGATCGCAGGTCAGCGTCACCGTCATGATGTTGGCGATCTCGATTTTGCCGTTTCGCACCACCGGCCGCTCCTCGCTCATGCCGACCGCCAGGATGCTCGACTGCGGCGGATTGATCACCGCGGTGAACTGCTTCATGCCGTACATGCCGAGGTTCGACACCGCCGAAGAACCGCCCTGATATTCGTCCGGCTTGAGCTTGCGGGCCTTGGCGCGGGCGGCAAGGTCCTTCATGTCGGCGGAAATCTGCGACACCGACTTGATATGGGCGTTGCGGATGATCGGCGTGATCAGGCCGGTGGGGATCGAAACCGCCACCGAAATGTCCGACACCTTGTGATGAAGCATGGCCTCGTCGGTCCAGCTCACATTGGCGTCGGGCACGCGTTGCAGCGCCATCGCAAGCGCCTTGATGACGAAGTCGTTGACCGAGAGCTTGTAGGCCGGCTTGCCGTCCTTGTCCTTCGGCGCGAGCGCGTTGATCTCCTCGCGCGCGGCGACCAGCTTGCCAATGTCGCAATCCGCGGTGAGATAGTATTGCGGAATGTCGCGATCCGACGCCGACAGGCGCTGCGCAATGACCTTGCGCATATTGTCGTGCGGCACGGCCTCGTATGCATCGTCCTTGAACAGCGCGCGGACCTGCGCGTCGCTCGGGCCGACAGCAGCGGGCGCACTCGGTGCGCCGCCTGCGGCGGCGGGCTTGAGGCCCTTGCCGGATTTCGCTTCGCTCACGTCACGCGCGACGACGCGGCCGTGCGGGCCGGTGCCGGTGATGCGCGACACGTCGATGCCGGCTTCCCTGGCGAGACGCCGCGCCAGAGGCGATGCGAACACACGCGCGCCGTTCTGGGGGGGTGTCCCCCCACCCGGCGCGGCTGTCGCCGCGCCACCCTCCCCACCCCGGGGGGAGGAAGAAGCTTGCGGCGCGCTCTGCGGTTTGGCCGGAGCCTCGGCTTTCGCGGGTTCAGATTTGGATTCGGATTTCGCTGCGGATGCCGCGGCCTCTTTCCCTCCCCCTTGTGGGGAGGGTGGCGCCGCAGGCGCCGGGTGGGGGTCAGCCTTCGCAGCCCCCGCTCCCGCCGCCTTCACGTCCTCGCCGTCGGCGGCGAGCACCGCGATGACGTTATTGACCGGCACGTCCTGCGTGCCTTCGGGCACCAGGATCTTGGCGATGGTGCCCTCGTCGACGGCTTCGACTTCCATCGTCGCCTTATCGGTTTCGATCTCGGCGATGACGTCGCCGGACTTCACCTTGTCGCCTTCCTTCTTGAGCCACTTGGCAAGGTTGCCCTTTTCCATGGTGGGCGAAAGCGCAGGCATCAGAATATTGATCGGCATGTTCAGGCCTCGCCGCAAATGACTTGTATCCCGTGCGCTGCGCAGCACGAAGTGGTGCGCTGCAGACCCGGGATCGTTACGTTTCGTGACGGTCCCGGCTCTGCGAAGCAGCGCTTGCGCGCTGCATCGCGTCCGGGACACAGAAGAGATTGCCTCACCATCGCGCCGCTCACCGATAGCTCACGGCCTTGGCGGCCTCGACGACATCGGCCACCGTCGGCAGCGCGAGCTTTTCGAGGTTCGCCGCGTACGGCATCGGCACATCCTTGCCCGACACCCGCGCGACCGGCGCATCGAGATAGTCGAACGCCTGCTCCATCAGGCGCGCGGCGATCTCGGAGCCGACGCCCGACTGCTGCCAGCCTTCCTCGACCACGACCGCGCGGCCGGTCTTCTTCACGGAGTTGACCAGCGTTTCGGTATCCATCGGGCGGATGGTGCGCAGGTCGATGACCTCGGCCTCGATGCCTTCCTTGGCGAGTTCGTCAGCGGCCTTCAGCGCATAGGTCATGGCATGCGACCAGGCGATGACGGTGACATGATCGCCGGCGCGCGCGATCCGCGCCTTGCCGATCGGCACCACGTAATCGTCGAGCTTGGGCACCTCGCCCGAGTGACCGTAGAGGATTTCGTTCTCGAGGAAGATCACCGGATTGGGATCGCGGATCGCGGCCTTGAGCAGTCCCTTGGCGTCCGCCGCCGAATACGGCGCGACCACCTTGAGGCCGGGAATGTGCGAGTACCACGACGAATAATCCTGGCTGTGCTGCGCGGCGACACGCGCCGCCGCGCCGTTCGGGCCACGGAACACGATCGAACAGCCCATCTGGCCGCCTGACATATAAAGCGTCTTGGCGGCGGAGTTGATGATCTGGTCGATCGCCTGCATGGCGAAGTTGAAGGTCATGAACTCGACGATCGGCTTCAGGCCTGCCATCGCCGCGCCGATGCCGACGCCGGCAAAACCGTGCTCGGTGATCGGGGTGTCGATGACGCGCTTGTCACCGAACTCCTGCAGCAATCCCTGTGTGATCTTGTAGGCGCCCTGATACTCGGCGACCTCCTCGCCCATCACAAACACGTCGCCGTCGCGGCGCATTTCTTCGGCCATGGCGTCGCGCAGCGCTTCGCGCACCGTCATGGTCACCATATCGGTGCCTTCCGGAATATCCGGATCGGGCTCGGCCTTCGCGGCCGGGGCCGCTGGCGCTGCCTCGGCGGCAGGTTTCGGCGTGGGGGCTTCCTTCGCCTCGGCGGGAGCCGGAGCGGCCTCTGCCTTCGGCGCCGCCGCAGGCGCCTTGGCAAGATCGGCGGCGCTTTCGCCATCCGCCAGAATGGTGGCGATCGGCGTGTTCACCGCGACGTCGGCGGTGCCTTCGGGGATGAGGATCTTGCCGAGGGTGCCTTCATCGGTGGCCTCGACTTCCATCGTGGCCTTGTCGGTTTCGATTTCAGCGATGACATCGCCTGACTTAACCTGCTCGCCTTCCTTTTTCAGCCATTTGGCGAGATTGCCTTTCTCCATCGTCGGCGAAAGCGCGGGCATGAGAACTTGAATCGGCATGGGGACTCCGGACCTTTAGCGCGCTTGCGGCTCAACGATAGATATCGGTGTAAAGCTCGGACGTATCCGGCTCGGGATCGTGCTGGGCGAAGTCGGCGGACTCGTTGACGATGTCGCGCACCTCGGCGTCGATCGCCTTCAGATCCTGCTCCGAGACCTTGGCGTCGAGCAGACGCTTGCGCACCTGTTCGATCGGATCCTGATCGTGGCGGACCTTGTCCACTTCCTCGCGGGTCCGGTACTTCGCCGGATCGGACATCGAGTGGCCGCGATAGCGATAGGTCTGCATCTCGAGAATGTACGGACCCTTGCCGGCGCGGCACCACGCCACGGCCTTTTCACCGGCGGCCTTCACCGCGCGCACATCCATGCCGTCGACCTGTTCACCCGGAATGTTGAACGACACGCCGCGCTTGGAGAAATCGGTCTGCGCCGACGAGCGCGTCACCGAAGTGCCCATGGCGTAGCGGTTGTTCTCGACGATGTAGATGACGGGCAGCTTCCACAGCTCCGCCATGTTGAAGCTCTCGTAGACCTGGCCCTGGTTGGCCGCGCCGTCGCCGAAGTAAGCGACGCTGACATTGTCGTTGCCGCGATAGCGGTTGGCGAAGGCAAGGCCGGTGCCGAGCGGCACCTGCGCGCCGACGATGCCGTGGCCGCCGTAGAAATTCTTCTCCTTGCTGAACATGTGCATGGAGCCGCCCTTGCCCTTGGAATAGCCCGAGCGTCGGCCGGTGAGTTCAGCCATGACGCCCTTGGGGTCCATGCCGGTGGCGAGCATGTGGCCGTGATCGCGATAGCCGGTGATGACCTGATCGCCTTCCTTCAGCGCCATCTGCATGCCGACCACGATCGCTTCTTGGCCGATGTAGAGATGGCAGAAGCCGCCGATCGCGCCCATGCCGTACAACTGACCCGCCTTCTCCTCGAAGCGGCGGATCAACAGCATCTCGCGAAACGCGCGCAGATCCTGTTCCTTGGTGAAGACGGGAGTGTCGGGCTTGCGCGCGGCGCTATCCGCGCCTTGCGCACCAGTTTTCTTGGCGGGTGCTGAAGTCTTTGCGGCTGGCATGAGAAGTCCGAATGAGAGAGCGATGAATCCTCTCTACCCCAACTCATTTCGCCTTGAAAGCATAGCAATGCGCGACACGTTCACTGCTTATCTTGCAGCGCAGCGAACGCGAAATTTATGAGATTGAATTGCGCGAATTTTGAAATTTGTGGTGTTACTTCGCGTGCAGCATGCGCACGAGGTCGCGCGGATCGACATAGTCCAGTTGATAACGTGCCCGTTCGTCGAGCATGTCGGGATCGACCTTGTCGGAACGCAGCAAGGCAACGCGCTGTTCGGCCTTGAGGCGCTCCTGCTTGAGGCGCGCCAGTTCGTTGGTCAGTGCGACAATCTCGTGATCGAGTTCCACGCGCGCATCGAGGCCGTATTTCCCGGTGTAGGCATTGATGCCGAAATAGGCGATGAACGCCGCGGCAATCGCGTAAAGCGCGATGCCGGTCAAAATCGCCTTGAATCGTGCGCGGGATACCATGGCACGACGATGCGACGACGCGGTTAATTCGGAGTGAAGAATCCGGCGGCGGTGTCATCGGCGCGTCAAATTTCAGCGGCGTCCAGGCGCAATTGCGCAGCCTGACACCGAATGTTTCGACCGGTCATCCTGCTCTCCGCATGTCCCGGGCGCGGTGCAGCGTTCTTCACGATGCACCGCAGACCCGGGACCGTAACGGACTCGGAGCATGGAACGGCCCCGGATCGGCGAAGCGGCATGAAGAATGCCGCACCGCGTCCGGGGCACCGGAGTTACGCCTTGTTGCGGGCGACGTGGGCGGCGAAGGCGTCGATGTACGCCTGCAGCACCTTCTGCAGCGATTCCTTCACGAGATTGCCCTTGTCATCGAAGGCGTCGCCGACGCCGGTCAGGTAGGTTTCAGGCTGCTGCATGATCGGGCCGCAATAGCCCGGCAGGATCTGCTTGAGGTTCATGGCCGCGCAGACGCCGCCCAGCGGGCCGGGCGAATTGGCGACGATGCCGATCGGCTTGGTCTTGAACGAGCTTTGTCCCGACGGGCGCGAGCCGACGTCGATGGCGTTCTTGAGCACGCCCGGGATCGAACGGTTGTACTCCGGGGTCACGAACAGCACCGCGTCGGATGCCTGGATCTTGTCGCGGAAGGCAAGCCAGTCGGCCGGCGGCGTCGCCTCGAGGTCCTGGTTGAAGAACGACAGGCCGTGCAGCGTCACGATGTCGAGCTTGAGCGTATCGGGCGCAAGCTTCGCCAGCGCGTTGGCAATCTTGAGGGTGAACGACTCCTTGCGGAGACTGCCGACGATGACGGCGACGGTGTGGGCCATGAAACATTCCTTTCAATCAGGACAACAAAACGGTCGGCGGCCTGCGTAGCCGGGTTGCGAGAAGGATGCAAGTGCATGGAAGTGGCGGATTGCAGTGCGTCTGCCCCCTACCCCAGCACATCCTTGTTGTGCTCGCCGAGCTTGGGCGCGCCGGAGTGCGGATGCGGACGCTGGCCGTCGAAGGCGATCGGCAGGCCGATGACATCGAGACCGCTGCCCGGCAGCGTGCGCATCAGATCAGCCGCCTTGAACTGTTCGGTCTCCGACAGTTCGACAAACGTGTTCACCGGCCCGCACGGCACGCCGACCGCCTCGAACGCCGCGATCCATTCGGCGCGCGTTCTGGTGCGCGTGACATCCTGCATCAACGGGATCAGCACGTCGCGATGGGCGGCACGGTCGCGGCCGCGCGCGAAGCGTTCGTCGGTGATCCATTCGGGACGGCCGAGGATCTGCGCGCAGCGATGGAACAGCCGGTCGTAACCGGCGGCAATCACCATCGGCTTGTCGGCGGTCTCGAACACCTGATACGGCACGATGGACGGAGCGGCGGTGCCGGTGCGCGGCGACAGATCGCCGGTGACGTGATAGTTCGCGAGCGCGCTATCGACCCACGACGCCGCGCTGTCGAGCAGCGAGGTGTCGATCACCGCGCCCTTGCCGGTGACATGACGCTGCTGAAGGGCCGCCAGCGCGCCGATCACGCACCATTGCGCGGTGGCCTTGTCGTTGATCGGAGGCGCACAGAATGTCGGCGGGTCGTCCGCGCGCCCGGTCTGCATCATTACCCCGGAATAGGCCTGCAGCAGCGGATCGAAGCCCGGCGCTTTCGACAGCGGCCCTTTCGGCCCGAACGCCCAGATCGAGCAGTAGATCAGGCGCGGATTGACCGCCATCAGATCGTCCGGCCCGATGCCGAGGCTCGCGACCACGCCCGAACGCAGGTTCTGGATCAGGATATCGGCGCCCCGCACAAGCGCCTTGAGCTTTTCGACATCTGCGGCGGTCTTCATGTCGAGAGTCACCGAACGCTTGTTGCGGTTGGTGACATGGAACATCACGGACGACTCTCCGACGAAGGGCGGTCCCCACCCGCGCGCATCGTCGCCGCCGTCCGGCTTCTCCACCTTGATGACGTCGGCGCCCATGTCGGCGAGGATCGCGCCCGCCAGCGGCCCGGCCAGCGCCTGCCCGATTTCGATGACCTTGATCCCCGCGAGCGGACCTTGCATGGGCGCGTTTCCTTTTTGATGGCTGTTGCTTTTCACCGAAGTGTCGCGAGGTTATGAGGCGAAGGCAAGACGGATGCGCGGGGCCGCATGGCGGCTTGCGGGGAGCGCATGTGCGTGGCCTGGACCACTGCACCTCCTCATCCTGAGGGCGCGCTCTTGCGCGTCTCGAAGGATGAGACCCCGATGATTCACAGCCTCATGGTTCGAGACGCCGCCATAGCAGGCCTAGCCTGCGTAAACCTGGCTACAGGGCGCCTCCTCACCATGAGGAGCCGGCGTTATGCAGGGGCTCGCTCTCTACCCGGGTCGCCCCGGCGTTCGCCGGGACGACCTGTGGAGGGATCGTGCGCCATCTCGTCCGAGGGCAAGGATGAAATCGTGTCCCGGGCGCGATGCAGCGTGTAACGCTGCTTCGCTGACCCGGGACCGTCGAGAATGCGGAGTCCGGTAAGGTCCCGGTTCAGCATCGCACCACTTCGTGCTGCGATGCGCCCGGGACAAGTTAGCCGTTACCCCAGCGCCTTGAGCGCCGAGCGGCCGGCGTAAATGCCCTGCGAACCGAGTTGCTGTTCGATGCGCAGCAACTGGTTGTACTTGGCGGTGCGGTCGGCGCGCGCCAGCGAGCCGGTCTTGATCTGCCCGCAGTTGGTGGCGACCGCGAGATCGGCGATGGTCGAGTCTTCCGTCTCGCCGGAGCGATGCGACATCACCGCGGTGTAAGCCGACTTGTGCGCGAGTTCGACGGCGGCAAGCGTCTCGGTCAGCGAGCCGATCTGGTTGACCTTGACCAGGATCGAATTGCCGAGGCCCTTCTTGATGCCGTCCGCGAGGCGCGCAACGTTGGTGACGAACAGATCGTCGCCGACGAGCTGGCACTTCGATCCGATCAGGTCGGTCAGTTCCTTCCAGCCGTCCATGTCGTCTTCGGCCATGCCGTCTTCAATGGAAACGATCGGATAGCGCGACACCAGGTCGGCAAGATACTTGGCCTGCTCGGAGCGCGTGCGGGTCTTGTTCTCGCCTTCATAGACGTACTTGCCGTCCTTGAAGAACTCGGTCGAGGCGCAGTCGAGCGCGAGCATGACGTCGTCGCCCGCCTTGTAGCCGGCCTTGCCGATGGCGCTCATCACGAAGTCGATCGCCGCATCCGCCGACGGCAGGTTCGGCGCGAAGCCGCCCTCGTCGCCGACATTGGTGTTGTGGCCGGCCTTCTTCAGTTCGGCCTTGAGGGTATGGAAAATCTCGGCGCCGCAGCGCAGGCCCTCGGCGAAGGTTTTCGCGCCGACCGGCATCACCATGATTTCCTGGAAGTCGATCGGGTTGTCGGCGTGAACGCCGCCGTTGACGATGTTCATCATCGGCACCGGCAGGGTGCGCGCCGAGGTGCCGCCGACGTAACGATAGAGCGGCATGTCGAGGGATTCCGCGCTGGCCTTCGCCACCGCCAGCGACACGCCGAGAATGGCGTTGGCGCCGAGGCGGCTCTTGTTCGGGGTGCCGTCGAGTTCGATCATGGTCTGGTCGATCTGCACCTGCTGTTCGGCATCCATGCCGCCGATGGCGTCGAAGATTTCGCCGTTGACCGCCTCGACCGCCTTCAGCACGCCCTTGCCGCCGTAGCGGCCCTTGTCGCCATCGCGCAGTTCGACCGCCTCGTGGGCGCCGGTGGATGCGCCCGAGGGAACCGCTGCGCGGCCGATCGAGCCGTCTTCCAGCACCACATCGACCTCGACCGTGGGATTGCCGCGGCTGTCGAGAATTTCACGGCCGATGATGTCGACGATGGCTGTCATATGCGCCCTCTTGAGAGTGGGTGGGAATTTGTCGGGCTGCTTCTAGCGCAACGATCCGCGCGGGAAAAGGCCGTGCGGAACCGGCCGGATTTGGCTATCAGGGGTGACGGAGAAAAGAATGTCCCGAAAGCCCCGCAAAACCGCCACACCGGCATCCCTGCAACTCGGCCGGCCGGTGCAAATGCCGGCTTCGCCCGAGGAGGCGAAGCTCGACCGCGTGCCGAATCCCCATCCCAAGGACAACTATCTGGTGCGCTTCGCCGCGCCGGAGTTCACCTCGCTGTGCCCGATCACCGGTCAGCCCGACTTTGCCCATCTGGTGCTCGACTACGTGCCCGGCGACTGGCTGGTGGAATCCAAGGCGCTCAAGCTCTACCTCGCAAGCTTCCGCAATCACGGCGCGTTCCACGAGGATTGCACGGTGGCGATCGGCAAGCGGATCGTGAAGGAGATCAGGCCGCGCTGGCTGCGCATCGGCGGCTACTGGTATCCGCGCGGCGGCATCCCTATCGACGTATTCTGGCAGACCGGGAAACTGCCGAACGGCGTCTGGGTGCCCGATCAGGGCGTCGCGCCCTATCGCGGGCGGGGGTGATCGCTATTTGAGCGAGTCGTCCCGGCGTTCACCGGAACGACATCGGATGGTGTTGCACGACTCTGAGCAATCCCTCACCCCTCCGCCACCGGCGCGGGCTTCTGGCGCAGAAATCGCGCGCAGACGAAACCGAGAGCGAGAATGATGGCGCTGCTGGCGAGCAGCGTCGCGTGCTTGCCGAGATGACCGAGCGCCACGCCGTAAACGATCGGGCCGACCGCCTGCCCGAAAAAGAAGAAGAACGAATGCAGCGATAGCGCCGAGGCGCGCGCCTCCGCGCGAGATCGCTGGCGAACACCTGCAGGCAGCCGTGCAGGTTGTAGAAACCAAGGCCGATCACCACGAAGCACAGCGCCTGGATTTCCCAGCGCGGCCCGAACGCGATCACTGCGAGCTGCGACGCCATCAGCGCCGCGCCGGAGATCATCAGTCCGCGCACGCCGATCAAAGGTAACAGCCGCGACACCATCAGCGTGTAGATCAACCCGCCGACCGCGAAACCCGAGATCACCCATCCGGCGGTCGATGACTGCGTTTCGCCGAGTTCGAACAGGAAGGCGGCGACGAACGGAAACAGCCCCAGCACGCACAGGCCTTCGATAAACACAGCCATGTAGCAGATACGCGCATTGGGGTTGGCCATGATCGCGCGGTAGCCCTTCTTCAGGACGCCGAAACCCATATCCCTGCGGGGCTCGGGCGGCGCGGTGCGAAATCCGATCGCAACCGCGATGCACGCGATCAGCACCAGACTGCCGAGCAGGATCAGCACGCCGCGCCAGCCAAGATAGTCGCCGACGATGCCGGACAGCGACGCCCCCAACAGGTTGCCGGTCATCGCGCCGCCGAGCAGGCGGCTGATCGCGATCTGGCGCGTGGCGAGGCCGGTGAGATCGCTGGTCAGCGCCATGGCGACCGGAAATACTCCGCCCGCGCCGATGCCGCACAGGATACGGGTGACGAACAGCATCTCGAACGAATGGGTGAACGCGCCGACGAAATTGGCGATGCCGAGAATGATCAGGCAGAACAGGATCAGCTTGGCCTTGCCGAGCAGATCGGCGATCGCGCCGAGCAGCGGCTGGATGATCGCGAAGGAGAAGGCGGTGGCGGCGGACAGACTCGCGGCGACCGCGGCGGTCACCGTGAAATCCTCGGAGATGTGCGGCAGCACCGGATCGATCGCCCGCGACGAGAGACTGGCCGCGAAGGTTGTGATGGCGATGACGGTGATGATCGGCGGCATCTCGCGCGCCGCCGCGCCGTCAGCACGCATCAGCGCGCGCCCTGCCCGGTCACGGCTTCCTTCATGGTTTCCTTGGCCACCGCGTCGAACGCCATCAGGTTTTTCACCAGCGCCTCGAAATCCTTGAGCGGCACCATGTTGGGGCCGTCGGACGGCGCATGGTCGGGATCGGGATGGGTCTCGATGAACACGCCGGCGACGCCCACCGCGACGGCGGCCCGCGCCAGCACCGGCACGAATTCGCGCTCGCCGCCGGATGAGGTGCCCTTGCCGCCCGGCTGCTGAACCGAATGGGTGGCGTCGAAGATCACCGGCGCGCCGGTGGTGCGCGCCATGATCGGCAGCGCCCGCATGTCGGAAACCAGCGTGTTGTAGCCGAACGACGCGCCACGCTCGGTGACCAGCACATTGGGATTGCCGCCTCCGGTGATCTTGGCGACCACGTTCGCCATGTCCCACGGCGCGAGGAACTGTCCCTTCTTGACGTTGACGACCTTGCCGGTGGCGGCCGCCGCCAGCAGCAGATCGGTCTGCCGGCAGAGGAAGGCGGGGATCTGCAATACGTCCACCGCCTGCGCGACCTCGGCGCACTGCGCGGCGTCGTGCACGTCGGTCAGCACCGGCAGGCCGAGGCTGTCGCGGATTTCCGCGAACACCGGCAGCGCCTTCTCAAGCCCGATGCCGCGCGCGCCCGAAGCGCTGGTGCGGTTGGCCTTGTCGAACGATGTCTTGTAGACGAGGCCGATGTTGAGCCGCTGCGCGATCTCCTTCAGCGCGGACGCCACTTCCAGCGCGTGCGCCCGGCTTTCGAGCTGGCACGGCCCCGCGATCAGCGCGAGCGGCAGCGCGTTGCCGAATGTGACCGGACCGGCGGAAACCGTCTGCGATGCTGTAGCCAAAACCATATCCCTCGGGTTGCGGCTCCTTTTGCCGGGAGCGTGGGACAAGATCAAGGCGCGAGGGGTGCAAATCCTCATGGTGAGGAGCGAGGCGGCTGCCTCGCGTCTCGAACCATGAGGTCTCATCCTTCGAGACGCGCGCAAAATGCGCGCTCCTCAGGATGAGGATCGACTTTATTCAAATATCAGGGTTGCGCCGAACGCGGTCTCCGGCGCGACCACCAGCCGGTCCATGTGGCGCAACGCGGCGACGCCGCCCTGCTCCAGTGTTGCGGCGGTCGCGTCGAGGTCGGCGACGGTCAGGCGCAGCCCCGCAATCGAGACCGCGGTGCCCTCCACCTTCCGCGCAACGCCGAACTGATCCTCGAACGCCACCGGCTCCATGATCTCGACGCTGCCGCGCGGGGTCCGCGCCTCGATGCCGAGCGAACTCGAATGCAGCACCCGCTCCCCGGTGAAGGCGCTAAGGAAGATGTGATGGTCGGCGGGATTGTCGGCGACCAGCACCGCACCGGCGACGGCGCGCACACCGTTCGGGTGGATCTGAAACGCCGGATTCCAGAACGCCTTGGGATTGAGCTGCCGGCAGGCGAAAAAGCCGGTCTGCGGCGACAGCTCGTCGCGCACGAAGGCGAGCGAAAAACCCACCGTGGTCTCGGAGCCGTCGGGCAATGTCGCGCCGCGCGAGAACGGCAGCGCATCCGAAATGCCGATGCCGGCCCGCGCGAAGGCGGCGACATCGGCGGCGATGTCGCGGCTTTCCAGCACCAGCGCCGAAAACCCGTCGCCGCGCGCGATGGCGTCGCGGTTGGCGATGCCGAAATGCCGCGACAGGCCATCGCCGCCGAGCTTGTCGGGCTCGGCCACCGTCAGGATCTCGATGAAGAATCCGGGAAGCTGCACCACGTGATTGTGGGTGCCCCACGGATGGCGGTTGCGCGCGCCGACGATGAAGCCGGCGCTGCGCCAGAACCGCGCTGCGGCCTCGAGGTCGCTTACGGCGTGAACGATATGATCGAGGCCGCAGGACATGACGGCTTACTTGACCGACGAGAACGCCGTCGGTTTCAGGAACTGGCTCGTGATGTTGGCGACGATCTGGCCATCCTTCTCGGAATCGTTGCGCGCCGAAATCCATGCCGGGTCGGTGATGAACGCCGTCCACTTCTTTTCGCGGTCGGCCAGCGAGTCCCACGCCAGCAGATAGGTCAGCTCGTTGTTCGACTCGCCGATCTCGGTGGTGAAGAACCCGGCCTGCCGGATGCCGTGGCGTGCGAACAGATCGAGGGTGACGTCGGTGAAGCGCTTCAAGAGGTTCGGCAGGCGGCCCGGCAGGCAACGGTAGACGCGCAGTTCGTAGATCATTCCTCGACTCCCGGTCATTGTTTTTGGTTTGGGTGCGAGGGTTGTCGCAACAATCCCAGCGCAGGTCAAAGGGTGGGAAACGGGCGCTTTCCGGCCCCGGATCGTGGTAAGCCTGTGCCGTCCGCCCTTCCCGAAACCGGTGCGCCCGGAGATTCCCGCAATGTCACCGCAATGCAGGTGCCCTAGATTGCCCCCGACAGGATGAGCACACCGGGAATGCGGATACTGCTGGTCGAAGACGAACTGGAAATGGCGGCGGCGTTGTCCACAGCGCTGAAAAGCCACGACATGGTCGTGGATCATGTCGCAACCCTTGCCGAAGCCGAGGAAGCCATTGCGGCCGACGTTCACGGCGCGGTCCTGCTCGATCGCCAGTTGCCCGACGGAGACGGCCTCGCCCTGATCCCCAAATTGCGCGCGAAAGCCGATGGCATGCCCGTCATCGTGCTGACCGCGAAAGGCGACCTGTCGGACCGCGTTGCCGGGCTCGACGGGGGCGCCGACGACTATCTTGCCAAGCCGTTCGCGACCGAGGAACTGCTCGCCCGGTTGCGCGCCGTGCTGCGCCGTCCGTCCAGCGTGCAATATCATACGGTGCGGGCCGGCCGCCTGAGCTTCGATTTTTCCCACCGCGAAGCCAGCGTCGCGGGTCGGGCGCTCGACCTGCCCCGCCGCGAACTTCTCGTGCTCGAAGCCCTCCTCCGCCGCCTCGGCCGAACCGTGCTGCGCTCCGCGCTCGAACAGGCGGTCTACAGTTTCGACGACGAAATCCAGTCGAACGCTCTCGACACCCATGTGTCTCGGCTCCGCCGCAAGCTCGCCGACGCCGATTCAGGCATCGAAATCCACGGCATCCGGGGCATCGGCTATCTGCTCAAGCCCGTGCCATGATCGCGCGCACAGGCAACGCCTCCCTGCGCTCAAGACTGGTGTGGCGGCTGGTGCCGTTGCAGGCCGGGCTATTGGCGTTGCTCACCCTGCTGGTCATCGGCACGCTGTGGGGCACGGGCCTGCTGCTCGACGACCGCGACGAGGACCATGTGATCGGCATCGTGCAGCAGGCGTTGGCGCGCGATGCCGCAGGCAATCTGATCCTGCGCCCGACACCCGAACTGCAACGTCTGCGATCGGAGATTCCCGATCTGTGGTTTCAGGTTCGCGACCGGCAGGATCATGTGCTGTCGGAAGGCGTGGTGCCCGGGGAATTCGCCCGCATCGGCGGGGCGCTCGACCACATCAGCCAGGCGCGGCTCGGCTGGCAGTTGCTCGACGACGATCCCCGCAAGCCGGCGGCGCGCCTGAAGCGCGTCGAGACGGCGGCAGGCAATGTGCAGGTGCTGACGGCAACACAGGGCAGGATGTCGCCGGGCAAGGCGCTGCTGGCAACCGGGCTGGTGTTCGCAGGGTTTGTGCTGCCGAGTTTTCTTCTGATGACGCTTGCGACCACGGTGGCAACACCGGCCGTGGTGCGGCGCGCTCTGGCCGGCCTCGCCGCCGCAGCCGATCAGGCCCGGCGCATCGATATCGGCCAGCGCGGCGCGCGGCTGCCGCTCGCTCAGGTGCCGGCGGAAATCGTCCCGCTGGTCGAAGCCGTCAACGAAGCGCTGGCGCGGCTCGATGAAGGCTATGCCCGCCACAAGCGCTTCATCGCCGATGCCGCGCACGAACTGCGAACCCCGATCGCCATTCTGACGACGCGGCTGGATTCCCTGCCGCAGGACGCCAACAAGGTTCGGCTGATCGAGGACGTCGCGCGGCTTGCGACCCTTGCCGAGCAACTGCTCGACATCCAGCGGCTCGACCAGAACCGCAACAGCTTCACGCGGATCGATCTTGTCGCGCTCGGCCAGCATGTCACCGCCGATCTCGCGCCGCTGGCCATCGCGGCGGGATACGAAATCGCGTTCGATGCCGAACCCGGTCCCATCGAAACCTGCGGCGACCAGATCGCGCTTGAACGGGTGCTGACCAATCTGGTCCAGAACGCCATTCAGCATGGCGGGCGGCGCGGCGCGATCGGCATCAGCATCACGCATCCCGCGACAATCGACGTCACCGATCAGGGCGCGGGGATTCCGGTGGAGCAGCGCCGGCAGGTGTTCGAGCCGTTCTACCGCCTGCATCCGCTCGATCGCGGCGCCGGACTGGGGCTGAACCTCGTGCGCGAGATCGTGCAACTGCACCGCGGACAGATCGCGATCCTCGACGGCCCCAACGGGCAAGGCGCCTGCTTCAGGGTGTCGCTGTCGCCCGCGCCTTCCGACACCTGATCATCCCCCAGGCGCTCGCCCGTCCACATGCTTGTGCGGCGATCCATCAATGCGCGCACGGCGCGCAATGCTGTCGCAATCCGGCTCCGCGAGATTGCGCACGCCGCGTCATCGCTTGCGAGTCGCGGCGCCGGCGCGGCGCTGCCGCCGCGCGCAAACTGTCAGCCGGAGCGCTCATGCCACACGATTTCTTTTCGTTTTTCCTTGCCTGGATGTCGGCCCCCGGCCGCGTTGGCGCGATCGCGCCCTCCGGAGCCGCCCTCGCCGAGATGATCACCCGCGAGATTACACCCGCGAGCGCGCCGATCCTCGAACTCGGACCCGGCACCGGCGCATTCACCTATCACCTGCTCCAGCGCGGCGTACGTCAGCAGGATCTCACGCTGATCGAATACGGCTCCGACTTCATGAAATTGCTGCAGGTCCGGTTTCCCGGCGCGCGCGTGCTGTGGATGGACGCCGGGCGACTGGCCGGGGAGCACATCTACGACGGCGCGCCGGTGGGCGCGGTGGTGAGCGGACTGCCGCTGCTCAACATGTCCACGCGCAAGATCATCTCGATCGTCGGGGGCGCGTTCAGCTATATCCGTCCGGGCGGCGCGTTCTACCAGTTCACTTACGGGATGAGCTGTCCGGTGCCGCGGCCGATCCTCGACCGGCTCGGGCTGAAGGCGAAACGGCTCGACCGCGCCATGCTCAACGTGCCGCCGGCCGCGGTCTATCGCCTGACGCGGCGGCCGCAGAGCAGCCGGTTCACATGAGGCGCGCCAGCGCATCGAGAACGAATTGACGCCGTGCCGCTGTTTTCGTGCGCGGCACTTCGATCAGGCAGTAGCCGCAATCGGCATAGGTTCTCGTCATCGCCACATAGGTCCGCTCCGCCTCCTCCGGCGTCTGCCTGCGCTCGCGATCCTGCGTGAAAATCTCGGGCCACGGCGGACAAACGAATGCGTGCGTGTTGTAGCGATACAGCGCCGCGGCCTTGCGCATGTGATCCGGCACCGGCACCCCGGCAAGCGTGAGATAACCGATGACGTCGGGAATGCCGCGATCGAAGAACGCCGGTCCATCGCGACCGGCATGGTCCGCATGGGATTGCAGGTCGCGCGCCAGCATCATTTCCGCGAACAGCAGCGGATCGATCCACGGCAGCGCGCGGCCGTCGATGGCCATCTGGTCGCGAATGACGGCGCGACCGGCTTCAGCGGCGGTCGGGAATCCCGCCGCGGCGAAAGCCTCGATCAATGTGCTCTTGCCCGAGCCGGGACCGCCGGTCAGGACAAAGCAGTTGCTGCCGTCACGGGACATGCGGCGCTCCTCGTGTGGAGGTGGTGTGAAAGTTTCGACGCTGCGCGGCATCAGGGGCGCAGGGCAATCATCCCGATGAGACGTCGTCATCGGGCTGGTCCCGGTGACCCCGATTAGGCGGGCGCGGTGCATCCCTGACGAGATGGTCGGAATAAATATGGTCGGAATAAATCCGGCCATGAAAAACTGAGACCCTCATCCTGAGGAGCGATCCGCGGGATCGCGTCTCGAAGGATGAGGCCGGAGTCTGGCCTCATGGTTCGAGACGCCTGCTGCGCAGGCTCCTCGCCACGAGGAGCAGCGTCGCTCACACCAGCCGGCTGCGGTCCACGGCCGCGGCGATGAACGAGGCGAACAGCGGGTGCGGCTCGAACGGGCGGGACTTCAGTTCGGGGTGATACTGCACGCCGATGAACCACGGATGGTCCTCGTATTCGACGATCTCCGGCAGCACGCCGTCCGGCGACAGGCCGGAGAAGCGCAGGCCGTGCTGCTCGAGGCGATCCTTGTAGGCGGTGTTGACCTCGTAGCGATGGCGGTGGCGCTCGGAAATCTCCAGCGCGTCGCCATAGATCTGCGACACCCGGCTGCCCTTCTTGAGGGTCGCGGGATACGCGCCGAGGCGCATGGTGCCGCCGAGGTCGCCGGCCTTGCTGCGCTTCTCAAGCTCGTTGCCGCGCAGCCATTCGGTCATCAGGCCGACCAGCGGTTCGCTGGTCGGGCCGAACTCGGTGGAGTTGGCGTCGGGGATACCGGCGAGATTGCGCGCCGCCTCGATCACCGCCATCTGCATGCCGAAGCAGATGCCGAAATACGGCACGCTGCGCTCGCGCGCGAACTGCGCCGCCTTGATCTTGCCTTCCGCGCCGCGCTGGCCGAAGCCGCCGGGCACCAGGATGCCGTTGACGTGCTCGAGGAACGGCGCCGGGTCTTCGTTCTCGAACACCTCGGATTCGATCCAGTCGAGATTGACCTTCACCTTGTTGGCGATGCCGCCATGGGAGAGCGCCTCGATCAGCGATTTGTAGGCGTCCTTCATGCCGGTGTACTTGCCGACGATGGCGATGGTCACCTCGCCTTCCGGATGGCGCACGCGCTCGTTGATGACGTGCCACGAGTCCAGCGCCGGCGGCGACTTGGCCTCGATGCCGAACGCGGCCAGCACCTCGTCGTCGAGACCGGCGGCGTGATAGGCCTCGGGCACGGCATAGATGTTGTCGACGTCGCGCGCCTCGATCACCGCGCTTTCTCGGACGTTGCAGAACAGGCCGAGCTTGCGGCGCTCTTCCTTCGGAATCTCGCGGTCGGTGCGGCACAGCAGGATGTCGGGCTGGATACCGATCGAGCGCAGTTCCTTGACCGAGTGCTGGGTCGGCTTTGTCTTGAGTTCTCCGGCGCTTGGAATGTAGGGCAGAAGCGTCAGATGAATGTAGATGACATCGCCCCGCGGCAGGTCGTTCTTGATCTGGCGGATCGCCTCGAAGAACGGCAGGCCCTCGATATCGCCCACCGTGCCGCCGATCTCCACCAGCACGAAGTCGTAGCCGTCGTTGCCGCTGCGGATGAAATCCTTGATGGCGTTGGTGACGTGCGGGACCACCTGAATGGTCGCGCCGAGGTAATCGCCGCGGCGCTCCTTGGTCAGGATGTCCTGATAGATGCGGCCGGTGGTGATGTTGTCGGCCTTGGTCGCGGGCCGTCCGGTGAACCGCTCGTAGTGGCCGAGGTCGAGGTCGGTCTCGGCCCCGTCGTCGGTCACGAACACCTCGCCGTGCTGATACGGCGACATCGTTCCGGGATCGAGATTGAGATAGGGATCGAGCTTGCGCAGTCGGACCTTGTAGCCGCGCGACTGCAGGAGCGCGCCGAGAGCCGCCGAAGCCAGACCTTTTCCGAGCGAGGAGACCACGCCGCCGGTGATGAAGATGTACCGCGCCATGGGACTTAACCTTTAACACCGGCGAAGCGATTCGCAAAACGAATCGCATCCGCGCACACACAAATCGTCACACTGTGGGTGACAGCGAAAACTCAAACTTTGCAAACGCTTGAGCCGGCCTGCTCACCTCTGTCAGCAAGCCGGTTGCGCATGACCGCACTGCTTTACTGAGACTGCGGAGCCTGCGGACCGCTTGGAGCGGCCGGTGCGGGCGCCGGAGCGGACTGCTTCTTGAGCGAATCCAGCAATCCGCCCTGCGGCGTCGGAGCGCTGGGCGCGCCCGGTGTCTGGATCGGCGCGGGAGAACCGGTGTTCAGGATCGAGGTCGGCGCACGATTGCTGCTGGCGAGCCACGACAGGAACAGGCTGGTGATGAAGAACCCGGCCGCAAGAATCGCGGTGGTGCGCGTCAGCAGATTGGTGGTGCCGCGGCTCGACATGAAGCCGCCGCCCCCGCCGCCGCCAATGCCGAGGCCGCCGCCTTCGGAGCGCTGCAACAGCACCACGCCGATCAGCGCGAGCACGATCATAAGATGAATGACAATGACGACAGTGTGCATCGTGACCTTCCGTCACAAGCTCTCGCGCCGGCAGCCGGCCGCTCAGACACTTGCGGGAGTTGAAGTTGGGCGGTCTCTACACGATCGTCCGGGGGATTGCCACCCCTTGGCTCCGTGTCCGGCCGCCGTGTCCCGGACGCGGTGCGGCACCACTTAGGTGCTGCTCCGCAGAGCCGGGATCGTTCCACGCGCTGAATTTGGTACGGCCCCGGATCAGCGAAGCAATACTGCGTATTGCATCGCATCCGGGGCACCAGGCTCATCGCCTAGCTAGGGGCAACCTGCCGCAATCGCAAGGAAATCGGCCGCCTTGAGGCTCGCGCCTCCGACCAGCGCGCCGTTGACGTTGGGCACCGCCATCAGCTCGGCGGCATTGGCCGGCTTGACCGAGCCGCCATAGAGAATCCGGACACTTGCCCCCTCGCCTTTCAGGCGATCCGTCAGCTTTTGGCGGATAAAGCCATGAACTTCCTCGACATCCTTCGGCGTCGGGGTCAGTCCGGTGCCGATCGCCCAGACCGGCTCGTAGGCCACCACCAGGTTGGCGGGGGTCGCGCCATCGGGCACCGAGCCTGCAAGCTGACGCCCGACCACATCCAGCGCCTTGCCGGCATCGCGCTCGGCGCGGGTTTCGCCGACGCAGACGATCGCCGTCAGCCCGGCCCGCCAGGCCGCCAGCGCCTTTTTCCGCACGATCTCGTCGGTCTCGCCATGATCGGCGCGGCGCTCGGAATGACCAACGATAATCGCGCTCGCCCCCGCATCCGCCAGCATTTCGGCCGAAATATCGCCGGTGTGAGCGCCGGAAGCCTCGGGATGGCAGTCCTGCGCGCCGATCGCGACCTTGGCGCCGATCATCGCCGCCGCGGCCGGGAACACCAGCGTCGCCGGCGGACAGATCAGGAGGTCGGCCTTGCGCCAGATTTCGCCCGCGCCCTGGCCGATCGCCGCCAGTTCGCTGAGCGACGCCTTGAGGCCGTTCATCTTCCAGTTCCCCGCGACCAGCGGCCGGCTCACATCGGTCATCGCATTCTCCGCTCTGAATTTTCCGCCGTTCGGGCTAGCAGAGGCCCTTTCCGGGCGCCAGTTCCGAGCCGGTCTTTCCACACCGGCGGATTAACCGCTTCGATCAGTCGCCGCCATCGAGGTTGCCCGGGAACCAACCGCGTTTTATACGAGGCAGAACAACGCAGTGACGCCGTTTTGCCGGCGTTCCGGTTCCCTCCTGACAACAAGTTGGACCCATGCTTCGAGGAATACGCAACGCCTCATCGAATTGGCTCGGCAAGAGCATCATGTCCGTGGTGATGGGCGTGCTGATCGTGAGCTTCGGCGTCTGGGGCATCGCCGATATTTTCAAGGGCTTCGGGCAGTCCACGCTTGCGACCGTCGGCAGCACCGAAATCTCCACCGAGCAATTCCGCCAGACCTATACCGACCGGCTGCAGCAGATCAGCCGTCAGTTCGGCAAGCCGCTGACCTCGGAGCAGGCGCGACAGTTCGGCCTCGACCGTCAGGTCCTGCAGCAGACCATCGCCGAAGCCGCGCTCGATGAAGACGCCCGCCGTCTCCATCTTGGCATCTCGAACAAGGACCTCGCGCAGTCCATCGAGAACGATCCCAACTTCGCGGGCGTCAACGGCAAGTTCGACCCGCAGCGTTTCGGCGAGGCGCTGCGCCAGTTCGGCTTCACCGAACAGCGCTACGTCGCCGAACAGCGCAAGGTGTCGCTGCGCCGGCAGATCGCCAACGCGGTCACCGCGGGCGTGACGCCGTCGAAGACCCAGCTTGAAGCGCTCGAGCACTACCAGAACGAAGAACGGACCATCGAGTACGTGAAACTCGGCGTGGCCCAGGCCGGCACCATCCCCGAGCCGAGCCCGGAAGAACTCTCGACCTTCTTCGATGAACACAAGGCCCAGTTCCGCGCGCCGGAGTATCGCAAGGTCGCGGTGCTGACGGTGACGCCGGCTGACGTCGCCAAGACCATCACCGTGTCCGACGAGGACGCCAGGAAGGTGTTCGAGCAGCGCCGCGACGAATTCGCCAAGCCTGAGCGCCGCGAGGTGCTGCAGATCGCGTTCCCGACCATGGAAGAGGCGAAAGCCGCGCGCGAGAAGATCGCCGCCGGCACCTCGTTCGAGGACATCGCCAAGGACCGCAAGCTGACCCCGGCCGATATCGATCTCGGCCTGCTGGCCAGGACCGCGATGACCGATCCGGCCATCGCCGACGCCGCCTTCACCCTGCCGCTCAACGAGGTCAGCCAGCCCGTCAAGGGCACGCTGGTCAACGCGCTGGTGAAGGTCACCAAGATCGAGCCCGGCACCACGCCGACCTATGAAAGCGTCGCCCCCACCATCAAGAGCCAGCTCGCGCAGGAACGCGCGCGCGATCAGATGACCGACCTGCGCAACAAGATCGAGGACGAGCGCGCCGGCGGCGCCAACATCGCGGAAGCCGCCAAGAAGCTCGGCCTCAACGCGGTGACGATCGAGGCGATCGACCGCTCCGGCCGCGGCCCCGACGGGCAGCCGGTTCAGGGCCTGCCGCAGGGCGTCGATCTGGTCTCGGCGGCCTTCGGCAGCGATGTCGGCGTCGAGAACGATTCCCTTCATATGCGCGATGGCGGCGAAGTCTGGTTCGACGTGCTCGGCGTGACGCCGTCGCGCGAGCGTACGCTCGACGAGGTCAAGGACAAGGTCGTGAAGGCGTGGAAGGACGACAAGATCGCCGCGCACCTCCGCTCCAAGGCGGTCAACATGGCCGACGCGCTCACCAAGGGCGCGACCTTCGCCGACGAAGCGGCCAAGGACGGCCTGAGCGTGGAGAAGACTTCACCCTTCAAGCGAACCGCAACCGTCAACGGCTTGCCCGATCAGGTGGTTCAGGCTGCATTCGCCGTCGCCAAGGGCGCCGCCGGGCAGACCCAGGGCGCGACCGGCAGCGAATGGGTGGTGTTCCGCGTCACCGACGTGGCGGTGCCGAAGCCGGACCTCACCTCGGACGCCGCCAAGAAACTCAGGGACGCCCTCAGCCGCGCGATGGGCGACGAGCAGATCGCCGCGTACATCCAGAACCTGGAGAACACCATCGGGGTCAGCGTCAACCAGAGCGCCTTCGCGGTTGCCACCGGCGCCGCATCCAGTCAGTAAAGACGCCTCGCATTTCGCTACGCTTCACTTCGGACGGTTGATATGGACGACTTCAAGGCCATCATCGGAAAGGTCGCGACCGGCGCGGCGCTGTCGCGGGACGAAGCGGCCTCGGCCTTCGACCGCATGATGTCGGGCGAAGCCACCCCCTCGCAGATGGGCGGCCTCCTGATGGCGCTGCGGGTGCGCGGCGAGACCGTGGACGAGATCACCGGCGCGGTGGCGGCGATGCGCTCCAAGATGCTGACGGTGAAAGCGCCCGCCGACGCGGTCGATATCGTCGGCACCGGCGGCGACGGCTCCGGCTCCGTCAACGTCTCGACCTGCGCGTCCTTCATCGTCGCCGGCACGGGCGTCACGGTCGCCAAGCACGGCAACCGCGCGCTGTCGTCCAAGTCCGGCGCGGCCGACGTGCTGGCCGCACTCGGCGTGAAAATCGACGTCACACCCGAACAGGTCGGCCACTGCATCGCCGACGCCGGCATCGGCTTCATGTTCGCGCCGACCCATCATCCGGCGATGAAGAACGTCGGCCCGACCCGCGTCGAACTCGCCACCCGCACGATCTTCAACCTGCTCGGCCCGCTCTCCAACCCGGCCGGCGTCACCCGCCAGATGGTCGGCGTGTTCTCGCGCCACTGGGTGCAGCCGCTGGCGCAGGTGCTGAAGAACCTCGGCGCCGATTCCGCCTGGGTTGTGCACGGCTCCGACGGCCTCGACGAGATCACCCTCACCGGCCCGACCTATGTGGCGGCGCTGGAGAACGGCGAGATCCGTTCGTTCGAGATCACGCCGGCCGAAGCCGGCCTGCCCAACGCCACCACCGAGGACCTCAAGGGCGGTGACGCCATCGCCAACGCCGCGTCGCTGCGCGCGGTGCTGGAAGGCAAGCCCGGCGCGTTCCGCAATGTCGCGCTGCTCAACGCCGCCGCCGCGCTGGTGGTGGCCGGCAAGGCGAAGGACCTCAAGGAAGGCGTGGCGCTTGGCGCGAAATCGCTCGACAGCGGCGCGGCGATGGACAAGCTCGAACTGCTGGTCAAGGTCTCCCACGCCTGAATCGTTCGTGCCGGATCGCCCCGGCAATGACCTCAGCAGCTATCCCTCATCCTGATGAGCACACTCTAGTGTGCGTCAAGGATGAGGCCCCGGCCAGCGGCCTCATGGTTCGAGACGGCGCCTTGCGCCTCCTCACTATGAGGAGAAAGCCCCCGGATCACGGGGCGGCACCATAGCGCGTCAAAGACGCGCGTAAACGCGCTGATGGCGCCGCACCCCATCCGGCGCCGCCGCTACGCCAGCAATTTCCGCAGTTCGGCTTTTGCGACCTTCTCCAGTGTCGAGCGCGGCAGTTCGTCGACGAGGCGGACTTCGCGCGGCACCTTGAAATCGGCAAGCGCCCTCTTGCACGCGGCGAGAATGTCGTCCTGCAGGGACGGCGGCGCGTTGCCGATGCCCTGCTGCGGGATCACGAACACCACCGGCACTTCGTCCAGCATCGGGTGCTTCTTGGCCACCACGGCCGCCTCGCGCACGCCGGCCACCGTGATCACCACCTGCTCGATTTCGGAGGCCGCGACGTTTTCGCCGCCGACCTTGAGCATGTCCTTGGCGCGATCGCCGAAGCGGATGAAGCCGTTCTCCAGCAATTTCACCCGGTCGCCGGTGATGAAGTAGCCGTTGTCGTCGAAACTGTCGCGCGTCGCGGTTTCATTATGGAGATACTCCTTGAACAGCGACAGGCCGGGCGTGCCGCGGATCAGCAGGTCGCCGGTGTCGCCCACCTGCGTGGGCGAGCCGTCCGCATCAAGCACGCGAATATCGTATTCCGGCGCGGCGCGGCCGATGGCGAGCGGAACGTTCGGCTGCGTGACCTCGCCGATGATGCCGTGGGTGATCGTCTCCGTCATGCCCCACCAGCCGATGGTCTTGACGCCGAAATGGGCATCGGTCGGCGGCTCGCAGACCGCGCTGCCCCACAGCCGGAAATGATGTTTGGGCACCTCATGCTCCATCAGCGCCTTGGCGCAGAATTGCACCAGCGACGTCCACGTGCAGCGATGCTCCAGCGCCGTGCGCCAGAAGCGGCTCGCGGAGAAGCGCGGCTGGATCACGGCGGTGCCGCCGACCCAGAGCGTGGCGAGCATGGAATAGGCCAGCGCGTTGGTGTGAAACAGCGGCAGGTGAATCTGGTGAATGTCCTCGGAGCGCAGATCCTGATGCGCGGCGTTGATCTTCGCGCCCCACAGCGCGTTGGCGTGCGTCCACAGCACCGCCTTGGGCCGGGACGTGGTGCCTGACGTGTATTGCACGCTGCACGACGCATACGGATCGGCGGGCCGGCGCGGCCGGTCGGCGCTGTCGCCGAACAGCGCCTCGAAGGATTCCGATTTTGGCGGCCGATGGCCCTGCGCGGGCGCGGCGCCGGCGTCGTGCGAAATCACGGCGAGCCAGCGCAGGTTGCGGCAGTTCGCGGCGACGATCCCGGCATAGGCCGGCTGGGTGATGGCGGCGACCGCACCGCAATGGTCGGCGAAGTAATCCATCTCCGCGGCGGCCGAGCGCGTGTTCGTGGTGACGGCGATGGCGCCGAGTTCGACGCACGCGAACCAGGCGAGCAGCGCCTCGATGCAGTTGTCGAGATGGATCAGCACACACTCGCCCGGCTTGACGCCGCGGGCGGCAAGACCGGCCGCCAGTGCGCCGACGCGATCATGGAATTCGCCGTAGGTCCACGGCCGCGCCGGGGCATCGAACGGCGCCCAGATCAGGAAGCGATGGTCGCGACGGGTCTCGGCCCGCAGCCGCAACAGCCACGGCACATCCAGTCCGGCGAAGGGACCGACGTGTCCCGGCGGCAGGGACGTCTCGGATATGTTTTTGGACATGCTCTTGGACATGTTTTCTCCCGGCCCGGTTTCGCACCGGGCTCATTGTCTGGTTGATTGCGAAAGCGCGAAAGCCTGCCTTGCGGCAGCTCGCCATCCGGATGGAAGCCCGAACGTAGCGAAGACCCCGAGGGTAGTGAAGACACCGAGGGTAATGAAGACATGGCCCAATGAAGACATGGCCCAGAGCAAGGCCGCCTTCGCGCCTCAGGCCGGCACGATCACCTTGCCGATCGGCCACAGCGCGATGCCGGCGAGTTTCAGGTGCGCCCATGCGAAGGGGATGCCGACAATGGTGACGGCCAGCACCAGCGCGGTGAAGACATGGCCCAGCGCCAGCCACCATCCGGCGAGGATGAACCAGATGATGTTGCCGATCACGCCGAGCGGCCCGGTGCCGATGTCGCTCTGGCCGGTATAGAGCTCGCGCGACACCGCCCTCTGCCCGAAAGGAAACAGGGTATAGACCGCGATGTTGAAGGCCGCCCGCGACCACGGCAGGCCGATGATGGTGACGGCCATGATGACCGCGGCGATCACCCAGCCGAGCGCCATCCATGCGCCCCCGATCACGATCCAGAGAATGTTCAGAAGCAGCGAAACGGGCGACATGTTGCGTCCTTTGGCGGGCCTGGGTGTCAGATAGCGATGATCGGCCCGGTCTCCAACAGGTCTTGTTCCGAATTTGGATGATGCGCTCTTTTTCTCTGCGCGGGAGACGATTTGAAGCGCGCGAGAGAAATTCCGGTCCCACCCCCGGCTCGCGCCCTCTCCCGGTGGGGAGAGGGTTGGGGTGAGGAGATTAAGATGCTAATTGAACCGGCAATGCCCTCGCCCGGTACGCCACGCGCCGCCGGGAGGGGTGAAAAACAACTGCGATTGCCGGCGCTTCCGGCAGGACCTGAAGAAATCGCCTGATGTCCGACATCCTGACCAAGATCGAAGCCTACAAGCGCGAGGAGATTGCGGCCGCCAAACGCGCGCGCTCGCTCAGCGATGTCGAGGCGCAGGCCAAAGCCGCCCCGGCGCCGCGCGGGTTCGTCGACGCGATCCGCGCCAGGCACGCGCGCGGCGACTACGCCCTGATCGCCGAGATCAAGAAGGCATCGCCCTCCAAGGGCCTGATCCGCGCCGACTTCGATCCGCCCTCCCTCGCGAAGGCCTATGAGGCCGGCGGCGCGGCGTGTCTTTCCGTGCTCACCGACACGCCCTCGTTTCAGGGGCATCTGGATTTCATGGTGGCGGCCCGGGCCGCGGTGTCCCTGCCGGTGCTGCGCAAGGACTTCATGTTCGAGCCCTATCAGGTGGCCGAAGCCCGCGCTCACGGCGCCGACTGCATCCTGATCATCATGGCTGCGCTCGACGATGCCGCCGCCAAAGACATTGAAGACGCAGCTTTCGCCCATGGCATGGACGTATTGCTTGAAGTTCACGATCAGGATGAACTCGATCGCGCTTTGAAGCTCCGCTCGCCTTTGCTCGGGGTCAACAACCGCAACCTGCGCACCTTCGAGACGACGCTCGAGACCAGCGAGGCGCTGGCGCCGCTGATCCCGAACGACCGCATCATGGTCGGCGAAAGCGGCATCTTCACGCCCGCCGATCTGGCGCGCCTCGCCCGGGTCGGCATGCACACCTTCCTCGTCGGCGAGAGCCTGATGCGGCAGGCCGACGTTGCCGCCGCGACGCGGACGCTGCTGGCGCGCGACGGTCATTCTCCACAGGTCGTCCCGGCGCAGGCCGGGACCCACAGCCACCGCGCCTGATCATGAAGCGGGATGGCGCCCCCTACCCTTGCCCCGGACGCGGCGCGGCATGGAATGCCGCTCCGCTGATCCGGGGCCATTACCAGACTCGGAGTGTGGAACGGTCCCGGTTCTGCGAAGCAGCGCTGGAGCGCGGCATCGCGCCCGGGACACAGGCACGGCGGAGCGCATGTGCATGACCGCTAAAGCGAAAGCCGCCCTCACCCACATCGACGCCAAGGGCGAGGCGCGGATGGTGGACGTGTCCGCCAAACCCGCCACCGAACGCACCGCCGTCGCCGAAGGCCGGATCGTGGTGAGCCATAAGACGCTCGACCTGATCGTGTCCGGCAACGCCGCCAAGGGCGACGTGCTCGGCACCGCGCGCATCGCCGGCATCATGGCCGCCAAGCGCACCTCAGACCTCATTCCGCTGTGCCATCCGCTGGCGCTGTCCAAGGTCACCCTCGACATCGAGCCGGACGCCACATTGCCCGGCTGCATCGTGCGCGCGACCGTGAAGGTCACCGGCCCGACCGGCGTCGAAATGGAAGCGCTCACAGCCGTCTCTGTCGCCTGCCTCACTATCTACGACATGGTGAAGGCGGTGGAGCGTGGCGCGCGAATCGAGAACATCCGCCTCATCGAAAAGAAGGGCGGCAAGTCCGGCCACTACCGGGCGTAACGTCACGCCGGCCCGAATATGTCGGGCGGACGCTGGCTTCATGTGGAGAAGGACCGTTCCGAAAGCGGCGCGCACCGCAAGGAGCCGATCCCGACAGGAGTTAAGCGATGGCCTTGATGCCGGTCGCCGACGCGCTTGCCGCCGTGCTCGCGGACGTTCAGCCGTTACCTGAGGAAGCTGTCGCGCTGGATGAAGCATTCCACCGCACGCTGGCGCGCGACGTCGCGGCCTTGCGTACCCAGCCGCCCGCCGCGATGTCGGCGATGGACGGCTACGCGGTGCGGACCGCCGATGCCACGCCTGGCGCGCGCCTGAAAGTGATCGGCGAAGTCGCCGCCGGCCGCCCGTTCGACGGCACGCTCAAAGCAGGACAGGCGGCGCGCATCTTCACGGGCGGCGTGATCCCGGCAGGCGCCGACGCGATCGTCATTCAGGAAGACACCGCGCGCGACGGCGACGCCGTGGTCATCAACGACGCGGCGAAGCAGAACGCGCACATCCGCGTCGCCGGCCTCGATTTCCGCGAAGGCCAGGTGCTGCTCAAGCAAGGCACGCAACTCACCGATCGGGATCTGTCGCTGGCGGCCGCGATGAACCATCCGCGCCTGCCGGTGCATCGCCGCCCCCGGGTTGCGGTGCTCGCCACCGGCGACGAGCTGGTGATGCCGGGAACGACGCCCGGCCCCGGCCAGATCGTCTATTCCAACGGCTTTGCGATCCGGGCGCTGGCGCGCAGCGAAGGCGCCGACGTCGTCGATCTCGGCATCGCCCACGACACCATCGACGCCACCACCGAAGCGATCCGGCGCGGCCGCGACAGCGGCGCGGATGTGCTGATCACCACCGGCGGCGCATCGGTCGGCGATCACGACGTGGTACAGCGGGCGCTGCAGGCCGAAGGCGTCGAGATGGCGTTCTGGAAGGTCGCGCTGCGCCCCGGCAAGCCGATGATGCACGGCAGGCTGCCGCGCGGGACCGGCGCGATGCGCGTGATCGGCCTGCCCGGCAATCCGACCTCATCCTATATCTGCGCGTTCCTGTTCATGGTTCCGCTGCTGCGCGCGCTGGCCGGGCGCAGCGACATTCATCACACGCTGGAAACGGCGACGCTCGGCAACGATCTGCGCGCCAACGACCCGCGTCAGGATTATCTGCGCGCGCGGATCGAGACGAAGCCCGACGGCAGCGTGGTCGCCTTCACCGTCAATCATCAGGATTCGTCGCTGCTGGTGAATCTTGCGACCGCGCGGGCGCTCATCATCCGCCCGCCTCATGCCCCCGCCGCCCGCGCCGGGGACCCCTGTCCCATTCTCAGGCTGCCGGCCTGACGCTTTTACTCTCAGGCGGTTGGCATCTGCCCGATGGCTCACTGATGCCAGAATGTTCCGGCCGCCTTGAACCGTCGCCATCGCTTGCGCAGCACTTTCGTAGCCGCCGACTGGTCGTGAGCCTGCCAGCCCGCCACGACGCCGGCCGCGAATTGAATCATGGGTTGATCGTTTTGCCGGATCGTCTCGAGCAGAGCGCGGTTGCGAACAATATCGCATACACGCCCGAGACTGCTCTGGAGCCTCGCCAGCCGCTTTGCATAACGTTTCGCCGGTGCGTGATCCGCATAAAGCGGCGACAGGAACTCCGCTGCATAGCGCAATTTCTTGAGGTCAATTCTGAGTTTGTGTTGCGCGGCAAAGTCGAGATGCCGGAAATCCGTACCGCGCTTCAGCGCCTTGTGATGCAGGCGCGTCAATATCTTGCCTGCATGTTCCGATACCGGCTGATCCAAGACCATCAACGCCTCGCTGTCGATTTCATTGCGCCAGTCGCAGCGTTCTATCACGTGCCCCAGCGCGAGCAGAAAACGGCTGCAACGGGGATCAGCGAGAACAGCCTGCACTGCGTCACGACTTGATCCACGCTGCCGTTCGACCACCTCGCGCAAACCGCTGAAATCAATCTCCAGCGGCGCGGCGGCCAGGTCGGCAATGGTCTCGGCGAATACATCCCATTCCCGCGCACGTCCGAGTTGGTGCATCAGCCACTCGGCCTCCAGGTCAATCGTCTGGAACACAGGCGATGGAATATCGTGTCGGAACATCACACAGATCGTCCGCAAACGGCGCAGCGCGATGCGCATCTGGTGCACACCTTCGGTGTCTGATCCTTCCTGCACCACCGCGAAGTTCTTCAAAATATGATGCCAGCATGCTTCCGCATGACGAGCGATGACGTCGTTGACCGCATGCTCGGCGGTAATGTCGGGTAACGTGGCTTTCACCGCTGGCTGCACGACGTCGAACGCGATCAGGTAGCCATGTTCGGCTTTGCTGCGGGTGCCGAGCTGTAGCGGTGCGGCGTCGAGCAATTGCGCCCCGAGATCGAACAGGACGGCCGCTTTTCCGCCTTTCAGTTTGAGTTCGATTTCGGACAAGTCTTCCTTACGGGTACCAGCCTCGATCGATCCCTTATCGAACAGGATTTCAATAGACGCATCGGGAAAGTCGAGTCGCTGCGCGTGCCGGCCGATCCTGATCGTGAAAACCGGCACCAGTGAACTCGTGCTTAGCGCCGTTATCGGATTGCCCACCTCGTCAGCCGGAAGCCGCGCCAGATCCGGAACGATGTCGTCAACGGGCACCTCCCATTGTTGCCGATCCGGCGGCCGTCCGTCGTTGTGTAAACGTCTCAGCGTTTGAAGGTAGTGCTTGCCGTTGCGTCGGACACCCAATGACATGCCATGTCCAATCAGCAGCTTATCCGGCGTATCGTAGTAGACAGATTCCAGCCGCCGGAACGTGCCCCTGTTGCGCGCGTGCTCCACGATGACAGGCAATTCCCGCAGCTTTTCGAGGTCCCCCTGCGCCGCAAGCAGTTTGAGTTCAGTTGCGACGGGCTCGGCTGGGATCGCGAGATCCGGAGCATCAGAACCGTTCCTGGCCGCCGACCGCACGCTCACCGATACCTCCCGTCAGGATCGCGAGTGAATAACCCGGAACGACAAGAGAATATTTGCGGGAGCTCAAATCGTTTCAGGCAGGCCCAGTTGTATCTGCGACGGACAACCCCGTCCCGCTTCGTTCACCCGAAATTAACCATTGCGGAACACATATGGAACATATAGTGTCCGTTCATGATTTGTTTCGAGTGACTCGCACATAACGGAGCCGCCTCGGCCAAAGTTCTGGCGACCGGTTCGCGGGTGCAAGGCCACAGCAGGCCGGGTCGATCGACGACCGGGGTGCGGTGGCGCACCGGATGGCGGGTCTTGAGGCACACAACTTGGCGATGGCCGGGCGACGACTGCCGGCCGGATTGGGGACTGCTCAGATGCTTACACGCAAACAGTACGAACTCCTGCGGTTCATCAATGAGCGGCTCAAGGAAACCGGCGTGCCGCCCTCCTTCGACGAGATGAAGGACGCGCTCGACCTGCGCTCCAAGTCGGGCATTCACCGCCTTATCACCGCTCTGGAAGAACGTGGCTTCATCCGCCGCCTCGCCAATCGCGCCCGCGCCATCGAGGTCATCAAGCTTCCCGAGGTCGGCCATGGCGCCGCCGGTGCCCGGCGCGGCTTCACCCCCAGCATCATCGAAGGCAACCTCGGCAAGGTGCGCAGCGCGCCGGTGGCCGAGGATGACGGCAACCGGCCGGTCGCGGTGCCGGTCATGGGCCGGATCGCCGCCGGTACGCCGATCGAGGCGCTGCAGACCCGCAGCCACACCATCAGCGTGCCGCCGGACATGCTCGGTTCGGGGGAACACTACGCCCTGGAAGTGCGCGGCGACTCGATGATCGAGGCCGGCATCCATGACGGCGACATGGCCCTGATCCAGAAGAACGACACCGCCGACACCGGCGACATCGTAGTGGCGCTGATCGACGAGGAGGAAGCGACGCTCAAGCGCTTCCGCCGCCGCGGCGCATCGATCGCGCTCGAGCCGGCGAACACCGCCTACGAGGTCCGCATCCTCCCACCCAACCGGGTGCGCATCCAGGGCAAGCTGATCGGGCTTTACCGGAAGTATTGAGACGGCGGCGTCTGGCTCCGCTCCCGATTTTGCGAGTCAGGCTCAGAAAGCGATCAATATATTGAGGCGCCTGTCTATCAGCGCGTCATGGCCGGATTTATTCCGGCCATCCACGTCTTAGCAATGTTGCCGCAGGAAACCGTGGATGGCCGGGACATAGGCGAGCGGACGCGACGCCGTTCTTTGAACGGCTATGCCCGGCCATGACGAATGAGTTTGCGGTTCACTCCTCCAGCTGCACATCGCTCTCCGCTGGCGTCGCATCGACCGGCGCCCGCTTGGCGAGACCTGCGCGTGCGGACGTTGACGACGCGGCGGACGCCGGCTCGACCACCTGCGGCGACCACGGCCGGCTGACGCCGCGCGAGTGAATCGCGGTGACGGCATAGCCGCCGCTCGTCTCGCGCGCGCCATCAGCGTTGCCTGCTCCATCGCGGATCCGGCGCAGCGTCACCGTGCCCGATCGCGCCAGCGTGTCATGATCGAACACCCGCGCCGCGCAATCCTGCGGTGCGGGCGATGCGGCAACGACGATCGCCGCGCGCATGCAATCGTCCGCCAGCGCCTCGGGCCCCCGCGCCATCGCCACAAGCCTGCCGTCCGCCGCCTGCACCACGCAGCCGGCGGCGTCGCACGACACGCCCGCGCTCAAGCTGGCGTCGGTCGCCTTGCGTGCATCGGCATCGGCGGCGAGCCATTCGCGCATCAGGAACGCGTCCTTGCCGGCGCTCATCACGTGCAACCGGCCGTCCCCGCCGCGCACTGCGACATGGCGGCCATCGCCCGCGATGAGAATATCGGGCTGCGGCGCGGTTGCCGCCCACCAGGTGGCAAGCACAATCGCGACCGCCCCACCCCAGCGCAGCGGCGAGCGCAACAGGCCCATCGCGATGATGCCGATGGTCATCGCCAGCAGCGGCGCGGTGCCGAACGATGCGATGCGCCCGATCGCGCCGGGCAGCGCCGCGACCCATTGCGTCACCGCGACCATCCAGTCGATGCCGACATCCATCAGCCGCCAGAAGATGCTGTCGAGCCCGAACGGAATCGCCGCGATCCCGGCGAGGCCCGCCGGCATCACCACGACCGACACCACCGGCATCGCCGCCAGGTTTGCGAGCACGCCGTACGGCGTGATGCGATGGAAATGAAACGCGACGTAAGGCGTCGTCGCGAGTCCCGCCACCAGCGAGGCCAGCGCCAATGTCGCAATCTCGCGCCCGCCCCACAGCGCCGCGCGCGCGGCGTGCGAATTGTCGGGCGTGGCGAACAGTTTCGGCATGCCGATCTGCACCAGCGCGACGAGGCCGAGCGTTGCGGCAAACGACATCTGGAAACTCGGATGGACCAGCGCCTCGGGGGCCACCGCGAGCACGACAAGCGCCGCCAGCGCCAGCGTGCGGAACGTCACCGCGCGGCGATCGACCATCACCGCGATCAGCACCACGGCCGTCATGTAGAACGAGCGCTGGGTTGCAACCTCCGCGCCCGACAGCAACAGATAAAACAGCGCGGCTATGAGCGCGGCGAACGCCGCCCATTTCTTGATCGGAAACGTCACGGTGAGCGCCGGGATCAGCGCCAGCAGCGCGCGGATCGCGAAGAACACCACGCCCGCCACCACGGCCATGTGATAGCCCGAGATCGAGAGCACGTGGCCGAGGCCGGAGATGAACATCGCATCGTTGACCGGATCGGAGATCGCATCGCGCCGCCCGGTCAGCAGCGCGGTGGCGATGGCGCGGTTATCCCCCGACAGCGTGCCGCGTATGCGCGCGTCGATGGCGTCGCGCATGTCCTGCATCGCGGTGGCGTAGCGCAGCTTCCATCCACCGCCCTGCGGCGGCGCAACGGTCCTGATGGCGCCGAGCGCAAAGCCCGACGCGCCGATGCCGGCGAAGTACATATCGCGGCCGAAATCGTAAGAGCCGGGCCGCATCGGCGACAGTGGCGGCAGCAGCCTGGCTTTCATCTCGATGAAACTGCCGACCGCGGGCGCGGTGCCCTTCTTCACCGCGAGGCGCACGCGCTCGAGCTTCAGTGTATCGCGCCGCGTCTCCATCGCGACAACGCGCAGCACGAAGCGATCCGTCCGCGCGCGCTCTTCACGGGTTTCGACGAATCCTTTCACGGTGACGTAGGCCGGCTTCGCCAGCACCACATGCGCGACGCGCGCGGTCTTGAGCGTTGCCGCCGCGAAGCCGGTGGCCATCGCCGCGACCATCACGATCAGCGGAAACAGCCGCGCGTGCCGCATCAGCCACGCAGCGATGCACAGCGCGAGTGCGGCCGGCACGACCACGGATGCGAACGGTTCATGATCGGCGGAGAAATAAAGCGCGATGCCGGCGCCGAACGCCACCGGCACCCATGGCAGCAGGCGTCCTGGCCCCGCCTCCGCGCGAATCCAGCCGCGTAGCGTATCGCCGGCGGATTGCCGGAGGCTGGTGTCAGATACCGCATCATCGGCACGCGTCGCTGCGCGCGGCGGCCATGTGATGGCCCTGCCCGCGCGGCCGCGTGGTCGTTCGTCCCCGCCCCCGTTCGCCATCGCGCCGCCCGTTTGTCGGCTGCTGTGCCCGGGGCAATGCTAGCGGAGGCGGCCGGCCGATGAACACGTGAACGGATGGGGAATCTGAGCGGTAATCGCAGGCACCGTCAGTTTGGCAGAGATCAAGCGACGCGCCAAAGACAAGCTCCCTCTCCCCGTACACGGGGAGAGGTGAAGAGAGGTGCGAGAGCAAACGATCAGCAGACGTCTCTTCGTCATAGCCGGATTTATTCCGGCCATCCCGCCTAGGGACACACCGTGCCCACCTAAGCGAGATCACCGGGACAAGCCCGGTCATGACAGTCGGAGAGCTTGTGCCCCTCATCCTGAGGAGCACGCATCTTGCGCGCGTCTCGAAGGATGGGGCCACCGGTGTCCCCGGGCGCGGCGCAGCGCTCTTCACGTTGCGACGCAGACCCGGGACCGTTCCACACTCCGAGTTTGGTAAGGCCCCCGGATCAGCGGAGCGGCATTCCATGCCGCACCGCATCCGGGGCACAGCTTATGACTTCTTGTCACGAGACGGCGCCATAGCAGGCGCAGCCTGCGTAAACTTGGCTACGAAGCGCCTCCTCACCATGAGGAGAACCATTCAAAACCGCTGAACCCTCGGACCTCTCCCGTGTGAAAGGAACGCTCCGCACCTACATCCGCGCTCAGCAACGGGAAAAATCACCCCGCCGCCGAAACCTTGGCCCAGGTGTCGCGCAGACCGACGGTGCGGTTGAACACCAGTCTGCCCGGCGTCGAATCCTTGTCGCGGACGAAATAGCCCTGACGCTCGAACTGCACCGCGCCGGCGAAATTGTCGCTCGCCAACGCCTGCTCGACCACCGCGCCGCTCAGCACCTCGCGCGATTCCGGATTGATCTGCGCGGCGAAGTTGGCCGCGTCCGGCTGCGGGTCCGAAAACAGCTGATTGTAGAGCCGCACCTCGGCCGGAATGCCCTCGCTGGCGCTGACCCAGTGGATCGTCGCCTTGACCTTGCGCCCGTCCGGCGCGTTGCCGCCGCGGGTTTCGGGGTCATAGGTGCAGCGCAGTTCGACGATCTCGCCGGAGGCATCCTTGATGACCTCGCGGCAGGTGATGAAATAGGCGTAGCGCAGCCGCACCTCGCGCCCGGGCGCAAGGCGGAAGAACTTCTTCGGCGGGTCTTCCATGAAATCGTCGCGCTCGATGTAGATCTCGCGGCTGAACGGAATCTGCCGCGTGCCCTGGGCGGCATCGTCGGGATGGTTGACCGCCTCGAGCTGCTCGACCTGCCCTTCGGGATAATTCTCGATCACCACCTTGATCGGCCGCAGCACCGCCATGCGGCGCGGCGCGGTCGCGTTCAGCGCCTCGCGGATGCTGAACTCGAACATGCCGATGTCCACGGTCGAGTTGGCCTTGGCGACGCCGATGCGCTTGACGAAATCGCGCAAGGCGGCCGCGGGCACGCCGCGACGCTGCATTCCGGCGAGCGTCGGCATGCGCGGATCGTCCCAGCCCGAGACATGGCCGCCGCGCACCAGCTCGGTGAGCACGCGCTTCGACAGCAGCGTATGGGTGACGTTGAGGCGCGCGAATTCGTACTGGCGCGGGCGCGAGGGCACCGGCAGGTTCTCGATGAACCAGTCGTAGAGCGGACGGTGATCCTCGAATTCGAGCGTGCAGATCGAATGGGTGATGTGCTCGATGGCGTCGGACTGGCCGTGGGCGAAATCGTAGCTTGGATAGATGTGCCAGGTGTTGCCGGTGCGCGGATGATGCGCGTTGAGGATGCGATACAGCACCGGGTCGCGCAGGTTGATGTTGCCCGAGCCCATGTCGATCTTGGCGCGCAGCACGCGGGCGCCGTTGGGAAACTCGCCGGCGCGCATCCGCGCGAACAGGTCGAGGTTTTCCTCGATCGGGCGATCGCGGAACGGGCTGTTCTGCCCGGCTTCGGTGAGGGTGCCGCGGGTCAGTCGGATTTCGTCCTGGGTCTGGTCGTCGACATAGGCCTTGCCGGCGCGGATCAGATCCTGCGCCCAGCCGTAAAGCTGCTCGAAATAGTCGGAGGCGAAATGCAGGTGCTCGCCCCAGTCGAAGCCGAGCCAGCGGACGTCGCGCTCGATGGCGTCGATATATTCCTGCTCTTCCTTGGCCGGGTTGGTGTCGTCGAAGCGCAGATGGCAGCGCCCTCCGAACTCCTCGGCGATGCCGAAGTTGAGGCAGATCGACTTGGCATGGCCGAGGTGCAGATAGCCGTTCGGCTCCGGCGGAAAGCGCGTCACCACACCCTTGGTCCTGCCGGAGGACAGGTCCGCCGCAACGATGTCGCGGATGAAGTCGCGGCCTGCGTCGGGCGTCGATTCGTCAGTCATTGTCGTCCTTTCAGGAGATTGCGCCCTATGTGCCAAATCCGCGCCGCCGCGCCAAGGGGCGGGCTGTTCGCGAGCGGGGCAATGGTTCCTCAATCAGCGGCCGGTTTTCCGTGCCCCGGACGCGGTGCGGCGTTCCTCACGCCGCTCCGCCGATCCGGGGCCGTTCCACGCACCGAATTTGGGACGGTCCCGGGTCTGCAGCGCACCGCTGCCGCGCTGCGCCGCGCCCGGGACAAGTATTGATCGAAGAATCCCGCTCCCTGCGAGATGCACTCCCTCTCCCCGCCTGCGGGAAGAGGGCTGGGGTGAGGGGCAGAACTGGAACGTTCGCGAGATGCCCCTCACCCGCTCGCTGAGGCTCGCGACCTCCTCCCCGCGAGCGGGGAAAGGTAAAGAAAGGCGCATCGCTGCGTGTCGTATCGGCGCCGGTCAAGCCTTCGTTAGCCAGACCGGCATTTTCACCACGACGATGAGACAGCCCGCCGCCAGTGTGATAAATGGCGCGGCCAAGAACCGTTGCAGAACCGAGAACCGTTGCAGAACCGTGCAAGTTCGGGTTTTGCCAGTCCCATGCCTCCCCTTGAAAGTGATCCCCGCCTGAAATGACCGAACCCATCGTTACGCGCTTTGCCCCATCCCCGACCGGCTTCCTTCACATCGGGGGAGCGCGCACCGCCCTGTTCAACTGGCTGTATGCGCGCAAGCGCGGCGGCAAGATGCTGCTGCGGATCGAGGACACCGATCGCGAACGCTCGACCGACGCCGCCATCGCCGCGATTCTCGATGGCCTGAAATGGCTCGGCATCGATTGGGACGGCGAGACGATCTACCAGTTTTCCCGCGCCGACCGGCACCGCGAAATCGCCGAACAGCTTCTGGCCGAGGGCAAGGCCTATCGCTGCTACGCCTCGCCCGAGGAACTCAGCCAGATGCGCGAGGCCGCCCGCGCGGAGGGTCGCGCCGTGCGTTACGACGGCCGCTGGCGCGACCGCGATCCCTCCGAGGCGCCGGCCGACGTGAAGCCGGTGATCCGCCTCAAGGCGCCACAGACCGGCGAGACCGTGATCGACGACCAGGTCCAGGGCCGGGTGACGTGGCAGAACGAGAATCTCGACGACCTCGTTCTTCTGCGTTCCGACGGCACGCCGACCTACATGCTCGCGGTAGTGGTCGACGATCATGACATGGGCGTGACCCATGTCATTCGCGGCGACGATCACCTGATCAACGCCGCGCGCCAGAAGCATATCTACGATGCGCTGGGCTGGACCGTGCCGGTCATGGCCCACATCCCGCTGATTCACGGCCCCGACGGCTCGAAACTGTCGAAGCGCCACGGCGCGCTCGGCGTCGATGCCTACCGCGCCATGGGCTACCTGCCCGCAGCGCTGCGGAACTATCTGGTGCGGCTGGGCTGGAGCCATGGCGATCAGGAGATCTTCTCCACCGAGGAGATGATCGAGGCATTCGACCTGCCCGCCATCGGCCGTTCCGCGGCGCGGTTCGATTTCGCCAAGCTGGAAAACCTCAACGGCCACTATATCCGCACTACGCCCGACGACGAACTCGTGAAGGCGTTCGAGGATGTGCTGTTCTATGTCGAGGGCGGCGGCGGCATCGCCTGCAAGCTCAACGACGAGACGCGCGATCAGCTTCTGCGCGCAATGCCCGGCCTCAAGGAACGCGCGAAGACGCTGGTCGAGTTGATCCACAACGCGCATTTCATTTTCGCGGATCGGCCGCTGCCGATCGAACCGAAAGCCGCCGCGCTCCTGACGCCGGAGACTCGCGCGCTGATCGGCCGTCTTCACGATGCGTTGAAGCCGGTCGAACCATGGGCCGCGCCGGAGATCGAAGCGGCGATGCGCAGTTTCGCCGAGCAAAACGGCCTCAAGCTCGGCGCTGTCGCCCAGCCATTGCGCGTGGCGCTGACCGGACGCACCACCTCGCCTGGTATATTCGACGTTCTGGCGGTGCTGGGCCGCGAAACGTGCCTAAATCGTTTGCAAGATCAAGCATCAACACCCCCTTCCAAAGCCGGGTAACCGCCTTCTTGCGGCCCTCCCAGCAATAAGCTACCCATCCTTCCGAATTCGTCTGGACCGGAGCTTGCCGCGTGCCTATATGGCGGGAAGAGCTCCACGTCTGCCCTGCCCTCCTGTCATCGGGGACTTTACGATGGATGCAAAAACCAACCAGAAAACCGCAACGCTGACCCTGGACGGCAAGTCCGCGCAATTCCCGGTCAGGAGCGGAACCATTGGGCCGGACGTCGTCGACATCAGCAAGTTGTACGCGCAGACCGGGATGTTCACTTACGATCCCGGCTTCACTTCGACCGGAAGCTGCGAGTCCAAGATCACCTACATCGACGGCGATGAAGGCGTGCTGCTGTATCGCGGCTATCCGATCGAACAGCTCGCCGAGAAGGGCGACTTCCTCGAGACCTGCTACCTGCTGCTGTACGGCGAGCTTCCGACCAAGGCCCAGAAGGAAGATTTCGATTATCGCGTCACGCACCACACCATGGTGCATGAGCAGATGGCCCGCTTCTTCCAGGGCTTCCGCCGCGACGCGCACCCGATGGCCGTGATGGTCGCCTCCGTCGGAGCGCTCGCCGCGTTCTATCACGACTCGACCGACATCAACGATCCGCACCAGCGCATGGTCACCTCGATGCGCATGATCGCGAAGGTGCCGACGCTGGCGGCGATGGCCTACAAGTACAATGCCGGCCAGCCGTTCGTGTATCCGAAGAACTCGCTGAACTTCGCCGAGAACTTCCTGCAGATGTGCTTCGCGGTGCCGTGCGAGGAATACAAGATCAATCCGGTGATGGCGGAAGCGCTGGACAAGATCTTCATCCTGCACGCCGACCACGAGCAGAACGCCTCGACCTCGACCGTCCGCATCGCCGGTTCGTCGGGCGCCAACCCGTTCGCCTGTATCGCCGCCGGCATCGCCTGCCTGTGGGGCCCGGCGCATGGCGGCGCCAACGAAGCCGCGCTCGCGATGCTCGCCGAGATCGGCTCCGTGGACAAGATTCCCGAGTTCATCGAGAAGGTGAAGGACAAGAACTCCAATGTCCGCCTGATGGGCTTCGGCCATCGCGTGTACAAGAACTACGATCCGCGCGCCAAGATCATGCAGCAGATGTGCCACAAGGTGCTCAAGGAGACCGGGCACCAGAACGATCCGCTGCTGCAGGTCGCGATGGAACTCGAGAAGATCGCGCTGAGCGATCCGTACTTCATCGAGCGCAAGCTCTATCCGAACGTCGACTTCTATTCGGGCATCACGCTGAAGGCGATGGGCTTCCCGACCTCGATGTTCACCGTGCTGTTCGCGGTCGCCCGCACCGTCGGCTGGATCAGCCAGTGGAGCGAGATGATCGAGGATCCGGCGCAGAAGATCGGTCGTCCGCGCCAGCTCTACACCGGCTCGACCCGCCGCGATTACGTAGCGCTGTCATCGCGCAAGTAGTTTTCACAAGTCTGAAAATGCCGAACGGCCGGGGCGCAAGCACCGGCCGTTTTGTTTTTGCCGTCCCAAAAACGCCCCACGCCACGTTGTCACGCTCCGGGACGCGCGAGGTGGGATCATGGAATGTGGTCCCGGCGTGCGCCGGGACGACTCGTGGAGGTTGCGGAGCTATCGCCCCGACGTCTCGCCCAGCACTCCGATCACTACATCGGCCGCCGCCTCGCTCGGCGGCCGATCGGTCGCCATGATGGTGTCGAGACGCGCGAAAGCCTCGACCTGTCGGCGACGCTGCGGCGTGTTCTCCAGAATTTCGCGCAGCGCCGGCGCGAGATGATCGGGCGAACACTCTTCCTGATGGAATTCCGGAATGACGTTCTCGCCGATCACCAGATTGGCGAGAATGATCGACGGCACCCGCACCACGCGCCGCGCCACCCACGCCTCGAACGCAGTGGCGCGATAGGCGGTGACCATCGGGACGCCGGACAGCGCCAGTTCGAGCGTCACCGTGCCGGATTTCGCGAGCGCCGCCCGCGCTGTGCGGAACGCGGCTCGCCTCGCCTCCTCGCCGACCACGATGCGCGGCGGTACCGGCCAGGTCGCGGCGGCAGCCGTCACCGCATCCAGAAGATGGGGCATTGTCGGCAACACCGCCTCGAAGGCGACGCCCTGCTCGGCGAGCCTCCCCAGCGTCGCGCCGAACGGCGCCATGTGATGACGGATCTCGCTGCGCCGGCTGCCCGGCAGCACCACCAGCACCGGCGGCGGCGTATCGCGGCGCACCTGCTCGTCAGCGTCGAGACGGAGTTGGCCAAGCCGCTCGATCAGCGGGTGTCCCACATACGTGCACGGCGGACCGCCGAGCACGCGATGTTCCTCGGGCTCGAACGGCAGCAGCGCAAGCACATGATCGACATAGCGGCGCATGGCTTTTGCACGGCCCGGCCGCCACGCCCACACCGTCGGCGACACATAGTTGACGATCGGAATTAACGGATCGCGCGCCCGCACCCGACGCGCAACGCGATGAGTGAAGTCTGGACTGTCGATGATGACCAGCACATCCGGCTTGGCGGCGATCACCGCATCGGTCGCCTCGCGGATGCGGCGCAGGATCATCGGCAGCCGCTGCGCGATGGCGGCAAACCCGATGATCGACAATTCGTCGATCGGAAACAGCGACACCAGCCCCTGCTGACCCATGTCGTGGCCGCCGATTCCGGAAAACGTCACGCGGCCGCCGAGACGCGCATTGAGGGCGTGGATCAGCGCGGCGCCAAGACGGTCGCCCGATTCTTCCGCCGCGATCATGAAGACCTTGAGCGGCGCGGCATGAAGCACGGGCGGGGTGCTCACGCGCTCACCCCGGTCACGAACACGCCGGCCCTGTCGGCGGCCTCGATCATCGCCTGCGGCTCGGCCACAACCGAATATCCGGCGGCGATCGCGATGCCGGCCAGCCCGGCCTCCGCGACGCCCGCGACGGTGAGCGGACCCAGCGCAGGCAGATCGAACCGCAGATCCTGTCCCGCCTTCGGCCCCTTCACCAGCACGCCGCGCCCGCGCCTCGCGCGCAGCCGCCCCTCCTCGCGCAGCCGCGCGACCCGCGCCAGCAGGCTGTCCGTGCCGCCAATGTCCTCGGTCGCGACCACATGATTGTCGATCACCACCACGGCCTGCCCGATGTCGAACGCGCTGATGGCGTGCAGCAGATCCTGGCCGCGCGCGATGTCCGCGAGCGCGGCGGGATCGGGCGCGGCGCGCGTCAGCGTGCCTTCGGGCATGAGCAGGTCCGGCGCAATGTCCGTGATGCCGCACAGGCGAAAGCCGCCGTTTTCGAACACCTTCGCGGTTGCCGACAGCAGGTGATCGTCGCCGCCCCGCAGGCCGCGAACGATCGCCGGAATCATCCGCAGCGTGCCGAAGTCCAGCCGCAGGTCGGTGAGCGCGGGCCGCACCAGCGAGCCGATAAATACGATGTCGCGGCAACCTTCCGCGCGCATGAATTTCATCAGACGGGCAAGCTGGCCGAGACCGATCCAGCGGTGGCGATAGGCTTTCACGCGGTCCGGGTCGCAGAATCCCCTGACCGGAAACAGCACCGGCGTCAGGCCGCGCGCGCTAAGCGACTCCGCCACGGCGAAAGGCAGTGCACCGCCGCCTGCGACCAGTCCGATGGGAGACGTCATCTGGGCAGCGTGCTCGGTCATAGGCTGTCCGCCAACGTTCAGGAGTTATGCCCTTGGCCGGTCAGGCATGCACAGCGAGTGGTGTTTGCCGGTATCGATGAAGGCAAGAATCTCGACAATGGCGGGGTCGGTCGTCTCAAGGTCGCGCAACTGACGCAACTCAACAAGCCGCTCGGCGAATGTTCCGGCGCCGTGGAAAAGCTCGGTATAGAACGCCTGCAACGTGCGAATACGCTCGCGGTTGAAGCCGCGCCGCTTCATGCCGACCAGATTCAATCCCTCGAGGCGCGCGCGCTGGCCATTGACCATCGCGAAAGGAACGACGTCGCCGCGCACGCCGCTGACACCGCCGACCATGACCTGCGCGCCGATGCGCACGAACTGGTGCGCGGCTGACAGCCCGCCGAAGAAAACGAAATCGCCGATCTCGCAATGCCCGCCGAGTGTCGCGGAGGTCGCGAAGATCACGTCGTTGCCGACGATGCAGTCGTGGCCGACATGCGCGTTGTTCATGAAGTAGCCGCGATCGCCGATCCGGGTGATGCCGCCGCCGCCGACGGTACCCGCGCTCACGGTCGCGCCCTCACGGAAAGTGCAGCCGCTGCCGATGACAAGATCGGTCAGTTCGCCGCGCCAGCTCAGCGATTGCGGCGCCGTGCCGAGCGAAACGAATGGAGAGATCGTGCAGTTCTCGCCAAGCGTGGTGCGCCCGCTGATATTGACATGCGACAGCAGCGTGGAGCCGGCGCCGATGGTGACATGGGGACCGACGATGCAATACGGCCCGATCGTGACATCGTCGCCAATCACGGCGCCGTCTTCGACCCGCGCGGTCGGATCGATCCTGCTCATACCGTCACCGTCAATCCGCCAGCATCGCGCCGATCTCGGCTTCCGCGACGACCTTGCCGTTGACCTTGGCCTGGCCGTGGAACCACCAGATCGCGCGTTTTCGGTTGATGCGGCGCATGTGGTAATAAATCGTATCGCCGGGCAACGCCGGCGTGCGGAACTTGCATTTGTCGATGGTGACGAAATACACCGCCGTCGGGCGCTGGGTTTCCGTCGCGGACAGCATGCCGATGATGCCGGCGGTTTGCGCCATGCCCTCGATCATCAGAACGCCGGGAAAGATCGGCCGGTTGGGAAAGTGCCCCTGAAACTGCGGCTCGTTGACCGACACGTTCTTGACGCCGATACCGGCGTAGTCGCCGCGAATATCGATGACGCGATCGATCAGCAGGAACGGGAAGCGGTGCGGCAGCGTCTTGAGGATCGTGCCGATGTCCGCCGCTTCGATCGTAATCGGATGATCTGTGATGTCCCCCTCGGGGGCCGGATGTTCCATCAATCCCGTCCTTCACTCTCGCGGGCCACCGTCGCGGATTTCGCACCCGCTCCGCCTGTGCGCCCGAGCCGCTCGACTTCGAACAGCTCACGGAAAAACTGTTTGATCGGCTTGGCTGGCGAACCGCCCCAGCGGGCACCGGCCGGAACCTCGCCGACGACACTGGACCGTGCCGCGAGCTGTGCGCCTGCGCCGATCGTGGCGTGATCGCTGACGCCGACCCGGGCGCCGAGCATCACGCCATCGCCGAGCGTCGAACTGCCCGCCACGCCGCTCTGGCTGACGATGATGCAGCGCCGCCCGATGCTGACGTTGTGGCCGATCTGGACCAGATTGTCGATCTTGGTCCCCTCGCCGATGACGGTATCGCTCAATGCGCCCCGGTCGATGGTGGTGCCGGCGCCGATCTCGACGTCGTTCTGGATCAGGACGCGGCCGGTCTGCGGAACCTTGAGGTGCCCCTTCGGCCCGGGCAGGAAACCGTAGCCATCCTGCCCGATGCGGCAGCCGGGATGAATGATGACGTTGTTGCCGATCAGGGTATGCAGGATGGTCGCGCCCGGACCGATGCTGCAGTCACGGCCGATCCGGACATTCGCCCCGATCACGGCGCTGGCGCCGATCACCGTTCCCGCGCCGATTTCCACGCCCGGACCGATCACGGCGAGCGGGTCGACCACCACCCCGTCTTCGAGCCGCGCGTCCGGATGCACCACTGCGGAGGGCGCGACGGTATCGTTGTCGAACGCCGATGCGGGCCGCAGGCTGTCGGCATGAAGCTCGCGCGCCACCTTCACGAAGACGGGATAAGGGTTGGCCACGATCAGTGCCGCAATCCGCTCCGGCACGTCCCCTGCCAGCCGCTCGCTGACCAGACAGGCTCCCGCGTGCGAGCGGGCGAGATCGTCGGCGTATTTGCGATTGTCGTAGAAGGCCAGATGCATCGGGCCGGCGAGACCCAGCGCGGCCAGATCGCTGATCGCCTGATCCGCGCGCGACGGATCCGCCAGACGCGCGCCCGTCGACGCGGCGATCTCGGCCAGCGTCAATTTTCCAGGCTGCTTGAAGAACGTCGGCTGCGCCATGCCACCCGCTGCGATCGTCTAAACATCATCCGGCGGCCGGAAGCCGGCCGCCGGATGAAAACACGTAAAATCAAGCGATTGGGCGAAATCCAACCACGAAATCGGCATCTACTTTTGCCGATTTCGCAATCAGGTCAACCTCAGAACGAGGTTCCGCCGCCGAATCTGAACTCCTGAACGCGGTCGTACTTGCCCTTGGTGATCGGCACCGCGTAGTCGAAGCGCAGCGGACCGAACGGCGAGTCCCAGATCAGGCCGGCACCGACCGAAGTCCGGACCACGTTTTCAGTGTCGGCGTTGACGCACTGCTGGATCTGATCCCAGCACACCGGTCCCTGATAATCATAAAGCGAGCCCGCATCGGCGAACACCGCACCCTTCAGGCCGACTTCCTTGGGCAGGAACCAGAACGGCATCTGCAGCTCGGCGGTCACGCCCCAGTACTTGGTGCCGCCCAGTGCGTCCTGGGTCGAACTGTTCAGGTCGCGCGGACCGATGCCGAGAGGCTCGAAACCACGGACGAGGTTCGGGCCCATCTGGAAGTGATCCAGCATGCGCAGGCCGTTGTTGCCCCAGTCGTTGAGCATGCCGCCCTGAACGCGCAGCAGGCCGACGATGTCCGACACGATCGGGGTGTAGTACTTCGCGTCGATGGTCGACTTGATGTACTTCACGTCGCCGCCGACGCCAGCGAAGTCCTGCGCCCACGTCACAAGGAAGCCGGAGGTCGGGTTCTTGTTGTTGTCGAGGGTGTTGTAGACCAGCGAGTAGCCGACCGACGAGGTCAGGACCGGACCCTGCGCCAGCTCCATCTTGATCGGAACCGAGACTTCGCCATCGTTGAAGCAACCCGGCGCCGGGTTGTACGGAATGCCGGTATAGGCCGGGTTGTTGTTACAGTTGGTCAGCCTGGACGGCAGCGTGATTTCCTGACGGGAAATCGAGTAGCGCACCTGCAGCGACAGATCTTCGCGCAGCTGGAAGCCGAGGCGCGGGCTGAAGCCGAGCGTCTTGCTGTCGTACGAGATGTAGTTGTTGGCGAGCTGCTGGCGCTGATAGAGGTCCATGCCCAGCGCGACGTGATAGCCGAACAGGTACGGCTCGACGAACGACAGCGAGTAACCGCGAGCGTACTGGCCGTATTGCAGGGCAGCCTTGGCATAGAGGCCGCGGCCCATCAGGTTGCGCTCGGCGATGCTGACCTCGCCCAGCAGACCGTCGGACGTCGAGTAACCGCCGGACACCGAGAAGTCGCCGGTCGACTTTTCTTCGAGGTCGACGTTCAGGATGATGCGGTCGGGCGACGAGCCCGGCTCCTGGGTGATCTTCACCGACTGGAAGAAGTTCAGGTTCTTGAGGCGGCGCTCGGCACGATCGACCAGCGCGCGGTTGTAGGCATCGCCCTCGGCGATGTCGAACTCGCGGCGGATCACGTAGTCACGGGTGCGGGTATTGCCGCGAATGTTGATGCGCTCGATGTAGACGCGCGGCCCCTCGTCGATCGAGAACACGATCGACACGGTGTGCGCTTCGACATTGCGTTCGCCGCGCGGCTTGACGCTCGCGAAGGCATAGCCGCGACGCGAGGCCTCAATCGACATTTCCTCGACCGACTTCTCGACGGCTTCCGCATTATAGACGGAGCCGACGCCGACCCGCGACAGGCCGCTGAACGAATTGGCGTTGAGCGAAGGAATGCTGGTTTCGTAGGACACCGAACCGACGCGGTACTGCTGGCCTTCCTCGATCTTGAAGGTGACGATGAAGCCCTTCTTGGACGGATCGTACTCGGTCAGCACGCCGACAACCTGAACGTCGGCATAGCCGTTCTTCAGGTAATAACGGCGAATCAGGTCGCGGTCGGCTTCGACGCGGTCCGGATCGTAGACGTCGCCCGAACCGAGGAAGCTCAAAAGGTTGGTCTCGCGCGTCTTGATGATGTCGCGCAGGCGATAGTCGGAAAACGCGTGGTTGCCGACGAAGTTGATGCTCTTGACGCCGGTCTTCGCACCCTCGGTGATTTCGAACACGAGGTCGACGCGGTTGTTCGGGTGCTCGATATACTTCGGCACCACGCTCACGTCATAGCGGCCCATGCGGCGATAGAGTTCGGTGATGCGCTGGGTGTCGGACTGCACCGTGGCGCGGGACAGCGCCCCGCGGGCCTTGGACTGGATTTCAGCCTGAAGCTGCTCGTCCTTCATCTTCTTGTTGCCCTCGAAGGCAACACGGTTGATGACCTGGTTTTCGACCACGACCACCACCAGACGCCCGCCCCGGTGCTGAATCTGGACGTCCTGGAACAGGCCGGTCTGGATCAGCGCCTTGAGGCCGTCATCGATATCGATCGGGCTGAGGCGGCCGCCGGAGCTTGGCCGGAAATAGGACCGGATAGTGTCGGCTTCAATGCGGCGGTTGCCTTCAACGCCGATCGACGCGGCAGTCTGGGCCTGCGCCGGGGTCGCAGTCAGCGTTGCAGTCGCCACGGTGGCGGCCGGCAGAGCGAACATGATCAGGGCAGCGGCGAGAGCGCCCCTTAGAACCGACATTCCAACTCGCATCCGCCAAGCGCCCTTATCATTCCGTAGCCGGCCGAGAGATTGGCCGGGAGATTCCCAAGTTGCACTGCTTGTAGACAATTTTCCCAGATGGGCAAATGTCATTTCGCAACGCGATTTCCATTTCTTAACAGCACGTTGCCCAATAGCCACGCTCACCGGAGAAGTCAGGATTTTGCGAGGTGCAGGATGTCGTTGTAGGTCGCGAAGACCATCAGCATCAAAACCAGCGCCAAACCGACGCGGAACCCCATTTCCTGCGACTTTTCAGACAGTGGGCGGCCCCGGATCGCTTCCACCGCGTAGAACAAAAGGTGCCCGCCATCGAGCATCGGCACCGGGAAAAGATTCAGCAGGCCGATCGACACGGACAGCACCGCCGCGAGGTGAATCAGGGCCGAGATGCCGAAAGTCGCCACCTGCCCCGAGATCTGGGCGATTCGAATCGGGCCGCCGACCTGATCGGCGCTGGCCTTCCGGGTGAAAATATCCCCGATATAGACAAGCGTGCTCTTGGCGACGAACCAGGTCTCCTTGGCGCCCAGCCAAAAAGCGGTGGCGGGATTCACTCGTTCGGTGTTGGCCTCGCCCGGGGATGCCGAGCGGGTGATGCCAAGAATTCCGACCTTGTGGGCATTGCCGAAGCTGTCCTTGATCTCGCGAAGCTCCGGGGTCGCCTCGAGCGAGACCGCCGCATTGCCCCGTTTGACCGTGAACGTCAGCCTGGTCCCGGCATTGGTCGAGACGATGCGCTGCATGTCGGTGAAGCTGTCTATGGTGTCGCCGTTGATGGCGGTCACCACGTCGCCGGGCTGGAAGCCCGCCGCGGCCGCGGCGCTGCCGGCCTGTATCTGATCGACGCGCGCGCTGGTGCTCGGCTTCCCGAAGAAGGTGAACAGGCAGCCGAAAATGACGATGGCCAGAATGAAATTGGCAATCGGCCCGGCTGCGACGATAGCCGCGCGCGGCCCGACCTTCTTGTGATGGAAGCTGTCCTTGCGTTCCTCGGCGGACATCTTGGCCAGCGCATCGGACGCCGGCGTGCTCGCCTCGGTTTCATCTCCGAAGAATTTCACGTAGCCGCCGAGCGGGATCGCCGAAATCTTCCAGCGCGTTCCGTGGCGATCATTGAAACCGGCGAGTTCCGGGCCGAAGCCTAGCGAAAACGTGAGGACCTTAACGCCGGCCCAGCGCGCCACCAGGAAATGGCCGAGTTCGTGAAAGAACACAACGATGGTCAGCACGAACAGGAAGGGAATGACGTAACCGATCAGGCCGTGACTCAAGGTGCTGATACTGTTCAGTAAAAAATCCACTCGTGGTCCCTCGTCAGCGAGCCGTGGCTCGTGCCCCTATCCTGCCCCCCAACCTTCTAGGATGCCTTTAAGGCTATTTGAGGCAAGAGGGTGGCGGCAACATTTCGCGCGTTATGGTCAATGGAAAGCGCATCATCCACCGTGGCCGGCCGTTGCGCGGAGCCGTCGCGCATCGCCGCATTGAGCGTGGCCTCAACCAGCCTTGCGATACCGCCGAAACGGATCTTGCCGCCGATGAACGCGGCCACCGCGATTTCGTTCGCGGCATTGTAAACCGTGGTCGCGCCCTTCCCCGCGCGCAGCGCGTCATAGGCGAGGCGCAGGCCGGGAAAGCGCTCGTAATCCGGCGCCTCGAAGGTCAGTTGTCCGATCTTGGCAAGATCGAGCGGCGCGGCGCGGCCGCTGATGCGATCGGGCCAGCCGAGGCAATGCGCAATCGGGGTACGCATGTCGGGCGTGCCGAGTTGCGCCACCACCGAATGATCGGCGAACTCGACCATGCCGTGCACGATCGATTGCGGATGCACCAGCACGTCGATCTCGTCGGGCGCCAGCGCGAACAGATACGACGCCTCGATCACTTCGAGGCCCTTGTTCATCATCGATGCGGAATCGATGGTGATTTTCTGGCCCATGCTCCAGTTGGGATGCTTGAGCGCCTGCTCCAGCGTCGCCTGCTCGATCTGCGCCGGCGACCAGGTTCGGAACGGGCCGCCTGACGCAGTAATGATGACGCGAGTGAGTTCATCGCGATTGCCTGACGACAACGCCTGGAACAGCGCATTGTGCTCGGAATCGGCCGGCAGGATGCGGGCCTGCGCTTTGGCCGCGCGCGTCATGAAGAAATCGCCGGCGCAAACGAGGCATTCCTTGTTGGCGAGCGCGATGGTGGCGCCGCGATCCGCGGCCGCAAGCGCCGGCTTCAGGCCCGCCGCGCCGCTGATTGCCGCCATCACCCAGTCCGAGGGACGCTCCGCCGCCTCGATGATCGCGCTTTCACCTGCCCCGCTTTCGATGCCGCTGCCATCGAGCGCGGCGCGCAGATCGTCGAGCCGCGAGGCATCGGCGACCGCTGCAAAGCCTGCGCCGAACTCGCGGGCAAGTTTCGCCAGTCCTTCGACGTCGGTGTTCGCGGTCAGCGCCGCGACCTGATACTTCCCGGGCGACGCGCGCAGCAAATCCATCGTGCTGTCGCCGATCGAACCGGTCGCACCCAGCACGGTGACCTGACGGACATGACCGTTGACGGCCTTGTCGTTACGCAACGGAACAGCATTCATCTCATCACCAAATCATGAAACCGCGGCCGACGCCATCGACGCCGCCGCGCAAAATACCAATCAGGGCCGCCACGATAATGGCCGCCACGAAACCGTCGAGCCGGTCGAGCAATCCGCCATGACCGGGAATGATCTGGCTGGAATCCTTGACCCCGAACCGGCGCTTCACGGCAGACTCAAAGAGGTCGCCGAGCTGCGACACCGCCGACAGGACAGTCGCCAGCACCACCGACGAGGTCAGTTTGCCGAACCCGAGCAGCGCGAACGCGATGGCGACCGCGATGCTGAGAACGAGCCCGCCGATCGCACCCGCCCAGGTCTTGTTCGGCGACACGCGCGGCCACAGCTTCGGACCGCCGATGCCACGGCCCGCGAAGTAACCACCGATGTCGGTCACCCACACCACCAGCAGTACGAAGATCAGCGCGAGGAAACCATTCGACGGATCGAACCGGACGAGGATCGCACCCAGCAGGGCCGCTGCCGCATAGAGCAACCCGGTTGCATTCCATCCGCCCTGCGTCGCCGAGGTCAGCGCGACGATCACGATCCCCGCAACCGCCGCCGCCAGCGCGATCCCGGCATAGCCGCACACGACCGCCAGTCCCGCGCCCACCAATGCCACGATACCGATCAGCATCGCACGGCGGTCCTGCGTGTCGTTCACGATCAGCAGCCACTCGACATAAAGCCCGCATGCAACGCCCACCACCAGCAGCGCCCATAGCCAGCCGCCGACATAGGCGATGGCGATGGCGAGCGGCGCCAGCACCGCCGCGGCAACGATCCGCATGACAAGATTGCTCGGCGCCTTGCCCTGCGCCGGCGTCGCCGTCGTCTCGTCGGGATTGGGAAAGGTCACGAGCCGGTCTTCGCGACCAGACCGCCGAACCGGCGTTCGCGCGTGGCGTATTCGGCGATGGCGCCTTCCAGCGCGGCCTTGTCGAAGTCCGGCCAGTGCACCGGCACGAACACCAGTTCGCTGTAAGCGGCCTGCCACATCAGGAAGTTCGACAGCCGCTGTTCACCGCTGGTGCGGATGATCAGATCGGGATCGGGAATGTCCGGCGCGTCGAGATACTGGCCGAGCGTATCCTCGGTGATCGTCGCGGGGTCGCGCTTCCCTTCCGCAACCTCGCGCGCGAGGCGCTGCGCGGCGTTGGCGATTTCCTGCCGCGAGCCGTAGTTGAACGCGACCACCAGCGTCAGGCGGGTGTTGTCCCGGGTCAGATCCTCGGCCTCGTTGAGTAGCGCGCAGATGTCGGGCTCGAGCCCGGCGCGCTGGCCGATGATCCTCACCCGCACCCCGTCGGCGTGGAGCGTCGCCAGGTCATTACGGATGAAGCGGCGCAGCAGCCCGAACAGATCGCCGATTTCGCTCGCCGGGCGCGACCAGTTTTCCGAACTGAACGAGAAGATCGTCAGATAGGAGATGCCGAGTTCATGCGAGGCGCGCACCACCTTGCGCAACGCCTCGACACCACGGCGATGGCCCTCGGCGCGCGGCAATCCCCGCGCCGCCGCCCAGCGGCCGTTGCCGTCCATGATGATCGCGACATGCCGCGGCGCCCCGGCTCCGGCCGGTCCATCGGTCTTGGGCATGGCGCCATTGGACATCGCGCGATCTCTCAAACGGTGAGGATTTCTTTTTCCTTGGTCGCCAGCAGCTTGTCGATCTCGGCAATCGTGGCGTCGGTCGCCTTCTGGACCTCGCCCGAATGACGCTCCTGATCGTCCTCGGAAATTTTGTGATCCTTTTCGAGTTTCTTGACCACATCAAGACCGTCGCGGCGGACGTGACGAACTGCGACGCGCGCGGCTTCGGCGTATTTGTGCGCGACCTTCACCAGTTCCTTGCGGCGCTCCTCGTTGAGTTCGGGAATCCGCAGGCGGATGACCTGCCCTTCGGTGGCGGGGCTGAGGCCGAGGTTGGAATTGACGATCGCGGTCTCGACCGCCTTGACCATCGACTTGTCCCACACCTGCACCGACAGCAGACGCGGCTCCGGCACGCTCACGGTCGCGACCTGGTTGAGCGGCATGTGGCTGCCGTAGGCTTCGACCTGTACCGGCTCGACCATCGAGATAGCGGCACGCCCGGTGCGCAGTCCGCCCAGTTCGTGCTTCAGCGACGCAACGGCGCCGTCCATGCGGCGCTTCAGATCGTTGAGGTCAAATGTGCCCGACGCCATGACTTAACTCCTGTTTCTTCTCAGCCGGCGACGATCGTACCCTTGCCGTTGCCGCTCAATATCGCGCCGATCGATCCCGGTTCGGCGATGGAAAAGACGATGATAGGCAACGACGTTTCGCGGGCAAGCGCGAAGGCTGTCGCATCCATCACCTTGTAGCCGCCTTCGAGCGCCTGCGAATGAGTGAGGCGCTCGAAGCGTTTGGCATTCTTGTCGGTCTTCGGATCGGCGCTGTAGACGCCATCCACATTGGTCGCCTTCAACACCACCTGCGCGCCGATTTCGGCCGCGCGCAGAACCGCGGTGGTATCGGTGGTGAAGTACGGATTGCCGGTGCCGCCCGCCAGCAGGATGATGCGGCCCTCGGCGAGATAACGATGCGCGACTGCGCGCGTGAACAGCTCGCAGACCTGCGGCATGACGAACGCCGACAGCGTGCGCGCCGACTTGCCCTTGCGCGACAGCGCGGACTCGAGCGCGAGGCAGTTCATCACCGTGGCGAGCATGCCCATGGTGTCGCCCGTGGGGCGCGACACGCCGCGTGACGACACCTCGACTCCGCGGAAGATGTTGCCGCCGCCGATCACCACGGCGATTTCGACGCCCGCATCGCTTGCGGCGACGAGATCGCCGGCAACGCGGTCGATGGTCTGCTGATCGATACCGAACGACTGATCGCCGGCGAGATATTCGCCGGACACCTTGACGACAACGCGACGATAAACCGGCGGCTCACCCATAGTGCGATCGCTTCCCCGGAGCGCGATCCCGAAAGCGGGTCCGCTTTCGGAATCAACCACGCTCAGACAAAAGATAGATGGCCGGAGCCGCCGTCAAATCCGCCGGTCAGTTCTGGCCGGCAGCCGCGGCGACCTCAGCGGCGAAGTCGGAATCCTGCTTTTCGATTCCCTCGCCCAGACCATAGCGCACAAATCCGGCAATCTTCACCGGGGCGCCGACCTTGCCCTCAGCTTCCTTCACCGCCTGACCGACGGACTTGCCGCTGTCGTGGATGAAGGGCTGCTCGAGCAGGGTCACTTCCTTGTAGTAGGTCTTGAGGCCCGATTCGACGATCTTCTCGATCATCGCTTCCGGCTTGCCCTGCTGACGGTACTTGTCGGCCAGCACGTCCTTCTCGCGGCGCACCACCTCCGGATCGAGACCGGCGGCGTCGAGCGCCTGCGGGTTCGAAGCGGCGATGTGCATGGCGATCTGGCGGCCGAGGGCGGCCAGTTCGTCCTGTTTGCCGGCGGATTCCAGCGCGACGATCACGCCCATCTTGCCGAGGCCGTCGATCACGGCGTTGTGGACGTAGCTGGCGACCACGCCCTGCCCGACCGACACTGCCGCGGCGCGGCGCAGCGTCATGTTCTCGCCGATGGTGGCGATGGCGTCCTGGATCGCGTTGTCGACGGTGATCGAGCCGACCTTCGCGGCCTTGATCTTCTCGACGTCGGTGCCGGCCTCGAGCGCGACCTGCGCGATCATCTTGACCAGGCCCTGGAACTGATCGTTACGGGCGACGAAGTCGGTTTCCGAGTTGACCTCGACGAGCACGCCCTTGGTGCCGGAGACCACCGCGCCGATCAGGCCTTCGGCGGCGACGCGGCCGGCCTTCTTGGCGGCCTTCGACAGACCCTTCTTGCGCAGCCAGTCCACCGCGGCGTCCATGTCGCCGTTGGTCTCGTTGAGCGCCTGCTTGCAATCCATCATGCCCACGCCGGTCTTCTCGCGCAGATCCTTGACCATTGCTGCTGTAATCGTTGCCATCGTCGGATGTCCTTTGCGTTGTCGGGGCACAGCGGGCCGGAGCTTGCCGGGTCGGTGGGCCATATCGCCCTGTCCGCGTGCGGGGATTCTCTAGCGGAATCCCATGTCGAATATTCAAAAGGGAGATGCACGGCCGGGATCGACCGGCCGTGCAAATCGTGTGGGCCGTTATTCGGCTTCGGCGGTCAGCTCTTTGGACTTGGCGACCCAGCCATCGGCGCGCGACGGCAGGCCGACTTCTTCGCCGATCTTGTGAGCGGTGGCGTGATCGAGTTCGGCAATCTGCCAGAAGTGGAAAACGCCCAGATCGTTGAGCTTCTTCTCGATCGCACCAGACACGCCCGGAAGCTTCTTGAGGTCGTCGGCAACGCCGCGCGGACCGGCAAGGCCCTGGAAGCCGGCCGACTCAGGCGCTTCGACAACTTCGGCGGCCGGATTGCTGCTGGCGCCGATGTCGATGCCGGCGTTGCCCTGACCGCGCGAAATACCGTCGATCACCGCACGCGCGATGAGGTCGCAATACAGCGAGATCGCACGGCCGGCGTCGTCGTTGCCCGGGACCACGTAGGAGATGCCCTTCGGGTCGGAATTGGTATCGACGATCGCAGCCACCGGGATGTTCAGGCGGTTGGCTTCCTGAATCGCGATGTCTTCCTTGTTGGTGTCGATGACGAAGATCAGGTCGGGCAGACCGCCCATGTCCTTGATGCCGCCGAGCGAACGGTCGAGCTTGTCGCGCTCGCGCTGGAGCGTCAGGCGCTCCTTCTTGGTGTACTGCGCGCTTTCAGCCGACGAGAGCATATCCTCGAGCTGGCGCAGGCGCTTGATCGAACCCGACACCGTCTTCCAGTTGGTCAGCGTGCCGCCGAGCCAGCGCGAGTTGACATAGTACTGCGCCGAACGCTTCGCGGCATCCGCGACGTTCTCCTGAGCCTGACGCTTGGTGCCGACGAACAGCACGCGGCCACCCTTGGCGACGACGTCGCTCACCGCCTGCAGTGCGCGATGGAGCATCGGCACGGTCTGGGCGAGATCGATGATGTGAATGTTGTTGCGGGCACCGAAGATGTAATCCGCCATTTTCGGATTCCATCGATGGGACTGGTGGCCGAAGTGAACGCCAGCTTCCAAGAGCTGACGCATGGTGAAGTCGGGTAGCGCCATTGGTCTATTCTCCGGTTGTTCCTCCGGAAGCGTGTGAGCAAGGCGGGCTGCTTGAACCGATAAACGACGAATCGAGAATCGGACCTGCGTCCCGGCTGCCACCGGACGGCTTTTTTCCAAGCCATGCTTCCGTGTGAGATGGCGCGGCTTATAGCGGCCGGCCCCCGCCAAGGCAAGGATTTCCGGCCATTATTCGGGCTGGCCGCCCCGAAAGGACGGCCGGACCCTGAGGGGTCCGGCCAAAGATCGTCAGCACTTGGCAGCGCCCGGCGGGCAGCGCTTGGCCGGTGCCGCCGGCCGTGCGGCCGGGGCTGGCCGCGGCGGAGGAGCCGCCCGGGGTGGCGCGGCCGGTCTTGGAGGCGGCGCCATGCGTGGCGGAGGGGCAGCGGGCCGTAGTGGCGCCATCCGGGGCGGCGGAGCCATGCGCGGAGGCGGAGCCGCGGGCCGAGGCGCCATCCGCGGGGGCGGAGCCGGTCGGGCTGCGGGGGCCGGACGCGGCGCCATCCGGGGTGGTGCGGCGCGCGGCGGCGCTACCCGAGGTGGCGGAGCCGGCCGATGGGCGGCTGGCGGCGGTGCGGATCGCGGCGGTGCTGATCGCGACGGGGCCGCCCGCGACGGCGCGGCTCCCGGGCGCGGCGGAACCACATCCGGTTTCGGCGCAGCCACAGGCGCGCCCGGCCTTGAAGCGGCGCCCGGACCTCGATGTTCGGGTCCCGGACGCCCGGGCGCACCGGCATCGGGGCCACGGCCGGGACGCTGGGCGCCGGACCGTCCCGGTAATTCGTGACGGCCACCCGCCCCCGGCGCGGACGGCGCCGCGCCTGGCACCGTCGCGGCAGGACCGCGGCCGCGATCGGACGGTGCCGGCGGTGCTCCCTTGGCTCCCGGAACCGGCAGGGTGTTGGCCTTCGGCATTTCGCGGGTCGCCGGTGTGCCCGGTGCGGCGTTCGCAGGCGGGGTCGGCCCTGCCTGCCCCGGCCGAGCGGCGGAAGGCGGCATCCCCGGCCGCGCCGGCGATGTCGAATCGGGACCGCGTGCGCCACGAGGACCGCGCGGGCCTCGCGGCGTGATTGACGAACGATCCTGCGGCGCGGTTGCGGCCACCGGCCGGATCGACGCGCTCGGCGGCACCGGCGCCTTACCCTGCTGGATCAGATTGGCCCGCTGGGTGACGGCAGCCGGCAGCGCGGTGCCGACACGCTGGGTGCCGGTTGGCTGCACGGCCTTCGCGTTCGGAATCACCGGCACCGGGCGTCCGTTGGCGAGCGGGCTGACAAAGCCCGGGCTCGGCCGGTTGATGTTCTCGATCACCCGCACGTTGTGCATGTTGGTGAAGAACACATCGCTGCGCGGCGGACGCACATAGACCGGCGGGCGGACATAGACCGGGATCGGCACGAAGATCGGCCGCGGCAGGATGAACAGGCCGACGGCGATCAGCGGCGGCGCCAGTTGAACGAAGTCCGGCGGCGGCGGCGGCAGGTAGTACACCGGCGGCGGCGGCGGCGGAGCGAAGTCAAAATACGGATCGCTGAACATCAGGACCGGGCGGTCGACATAGACGATCTCTTCCGGCGGTGGCGGCGGAAGATCGTAGTCCATCACCGTGAACGACGGCGGTGGCTCCAGCGCAGCGGCCAGGATCGCAAGGCGGCGGCGCGCATCGGCTGCGTGCGGTCCGTGCGGATAGCGCTTCAGATACGACCAATAGGCGTCGGGCGTATCGGCGCGGTAGGTCCGCCGCCAGGTGATCGCCTCGCGCCGCGCGGCGACGATCGCCCTCACCCGCTTGGCCATCGGATCGTCGGGATAGGCGCCGAGGAAATCCTCGTAACCCTGGATGGTGTCGCGCGACAGCGCGGCCGCGTAGGCATCCTGCGCGTCGAGATCCTTGATCGGCTTGTCGCGCACTGCCGCGGTCCGGTCCGCTTCGGGCGGCGGCGGTGCATCCGGGGCGCGATCGAAAAAGACGAACTGTCCCTCGAGCTTCTGCGTATCCCACGGCACCTGCGCGCCCTTGGTGATTTCGTTGACGCGCAAGCGAACGCGATCGAACATTTCCGGCAACGTCAGGCCGCCGGCACGGATCATCTCCGCCAGCGACTGCGCATAGGCGCCATAAGGCCCCTGCTCTTCCGGCGCGACCGTTCCCGGCGCCGCATTGAAGGCGATCAGCATTTTCGGATCGGGCTCGACCAGCGCGAGGCCGCTGGCGATCTGGCCGTTCTCGATGAACGGCTGCTCGCGCGCGCCATCGACCACGAACACGCTGGTCTTGAGCGGCAGAGCGGAAAGCTGGCGCATATAGTCGCCTAGCCGCAGGCCTTCGGTCGGAATGTCGGTGTCGCGCGAGATCGTGGTATCGACCGGGATGTAATAGTTCTCGCCCGCAAGCTGCAGCGCGTAGCCGGACAGATAGACCATCGCCACCGTGTCGGGACCGGACTCCTCGGCTTTCTTGACGAAGTCGCGGAAGGTGGTGCGCAGCGTGTTGCCATCGAGATCGCGCGCGCCGACGACATCGAAGCCCGCCGCCTGCAGGGTCTGGGCGATCAGGCCGGCGTCGTTCGCGGCGGTCGCCAGCGGCTCTTTCTGATAAGCGCCATTGCCGATGACCAGGGCGATGCGCTTTTCCTGCTTCGCGCTGGATGGCGTGGGTGCCTGCGCGAAGATCGCGCGGGGCTGCATTGCAACAAGTCCTGCAAGCAGGACGCCGAGTGAAACCATCGAAAATATTCTGGCCAAGCGCATGGTTGTCCCGTCCGATCGGCTAATAAAAAACAACGTCCCATTCAGCCGGTTGCCGGATGAACGCGACTTGAACAAAAAACGTTGGGATTGAGGCTAGATTGCGCAAGGCAATCGCGCAAACGGCATGATGCCTCGGCCGGCTACACCGCCTGAACGTCCACCACCCCGGAGACCGCCTTGATCGCGCCGGCGATCTGGGGCGACACCCGGAAGCGGCCGGGCAGCTTCATTTCGACCTCCGTCTGCAGGTCGAGCAGCATGATCAGCGTGACCTCGCCCTCGCCGCCCGCAACCGCCGGCCGGTCGGCCGGGGGCCGCCCGTTGGTGCTTTCCAGACGCTTGGCGATCGACTCCAGCGGCTTGTCGTCGCGCACGAAAATTCGCAGGCCCTTCTGGGTTTTGGCCGCAGCGGTATCGAGCGGCTCGGCATGGAGGATACGCGCGCGCACATCCTCGCCCTGAAGCTCCGCGCCGAGCTGCAACAGCACCGCCGTGCCCGGTTCAAGCACGTCGCGGAACTGGGCCAGCCCTTCGGAGAACAACACCGCCTCGAAATGGCCGGTCGGATCGGACAGGCCCATGATGCCCATCTTGTTGCCGGTCTTGGTGCGACGCTCCATGCGCGACACCACCGTCGCGGCGACCTTGCCCGCGGTCGCGCCGGTCTTCACCGCGCGCGAGAACTCGGCCCACGACTGCACCCGCAACCGCTTCAGCGCGGTGGCGTAGTCATCGAGCGGATGCCCCGACAGGAAAAAGCCGATGGCGTCGTACTCGCGGCGCAGCCGATCGGCCGGCAGCCAGGGTTCGATCCCCGGCAGCATGATCGAGGGCGCATCCGCCGTATTGCCGAACATGTCGTTCTGACCGATCGTTTGCGCCTCGTACTGGCGCTGGCACGCCGCGAGGATCGCGTCCGCGCCCGCGAACACCCGCGCGCGGTTCGGCTCCAGCGCATCGAACGCGCCGGCGGCGGCGAGACTTTCGAGCACGCGCTTGTTGATCGCCCGCGGCGATACCCGCGCGGCGAAATCCGCCAGCGAGGTGAACGCACCGCCCGCGCGCGCCTCGACCAGCATGTCCACCGCCTGTGCGCCGACGCCCTTGAGCGCGGCGAGCGCGTAATAGATCGTGCCGTCGCGCACCTCGAAGGTCGAGCCCGACAGGTTGACCGATGGCGGCTCGACCTTGATGCCCAGACGCTGCGCCTCGGCGCGGAATTCCGACAGCTTGTCGGTATTGTTCATATCGAGGGTCATCGACGCGGCGATGAACTCCACCGGATAGTGCGCCTTCATGTAGGCGGTCTGGTACGACACCAGCGCATAAGCCGCCGCGTGGCTCTTGTTGAAGCCGTAGTCGGCGAATTTCGCGAGCAGTTCGAAGATCGTCTCCGCCTGCCCCTTGCTGACGTTGTTCTTCACCGCGCCGGCGACGAAGATTTCGCGCTGCTTGTCCATCTCGGCGCGGATTTTCTTGCCCATCGCGCGGCGCAACAGGTCGGCGTCGCCGAGCGAATAGCCCGCCATGACCTGCGCGATCTGCATCACCTGTTCCTGGTAGATGATGACGCCGAAGGTTTCCTTCAGGATCGGCTCGAGCATCGGATGCATGTATTCCGACTCTTCGTCGCCGTGTTTGCGCGCGCAGTAGGTCGGGATGTTCGCCATCGGGCCCGGACGATAGAGCGCGACCAGCGCGATCAGGTCTTCCAGGCGGTCCGGCCGCATATCGACCAGCGCGCGGCGCATGCCCTGACTTTCAACCTGGAACACGCCGACCACTTCGCCGCGCGTCAGCATCTCGTAGGTTTTCGCGTCGTCGAGCGGCAGCTTGGCGAGATCGAGTTCGACGCCGCGCTGCTTGAGCAGTTTTACCGCGACGTCGAGCACCGTCAGCGTCTTGAGGCCGAGGAAGTCGAACTTCACGAGGCCCGCAGGCTCGACCCATTTCATGTTGAACTGGGTGACCGGCATGTCCGATTTCGGATCGCGATACATCGGCACCAGTTCGCTCAGAGGCCGGTCGCCGATCACGATGCCCGCCGCATGGGTCGAAGCGTGGCGGGTCAGACCTTCAAGGCGCTGCGCGATATCGAAGGCGCGCGCCACCACCGGGTCCTCGTCGCGGAACGCCTGCAGCTTGGGCTCGCCGGCGATGGCGGCGGCGAGTGTCACCGGCGCGGCCGGGTTCTGCGGCACCAGCTTGGTGAGCTTGTCGACCTGCCCGTACGGCATCTGCAGCACGCGGCCGACGTCGCGCAGCACGCCGCGCGCCTGCAACGTACCGAACGTGATGATCTGGCCGACCTGATCGCGGCCGTAGCGCTCCTGGACGTAGCGGATCACTTCGCCGCGGCGGTCCTGGCAGAAGTCGATGTCGAAGTCCGGCATCGACACGCGTTCGGGATTGAGGAAGCGCTCGAACAGCAGGCCGAACCGCAACGGATCGAGATCGGTGATGGTCAGAACCCAGGCAACCAGCGAACCCGCGCCCGAACCGCGGCCCGGACCCACCGGGATGCCCTTGGACTTCGCCCATTTGATAAAGTCCGACACGATCAGGAAGTAGCCCGGATATTTCATCCGGGTGATCACGTCGAGTTCGAAGGCCAGCCGCGCGCGGTAGTCTTCCTCGGTTTGGCCCTGCGCCAACCCATGCGCGGCGAGCCTGCGCGCCAGTCCTTCCTCGGCCTGCCGCGCCAGTTCGGCGGCTTCCGCCGCCTCGGCGTCGGCGGCGTTGTCGGCGCCCACGGTAAAACGCGGCAGGATCGGCTTGCGGGTCTTGGGGCGGAACGAGCAGCGCTGTGCGATCTCCACCGTCGAGGCCAGCGCCTCGTGCAGATCGGCGAACAGCACCGCCATTTCGGCGCGGGTCTTGAAGCGATGATCGGGGGTAAGCTGTGGACGATCGGATTCCGCCACCAGCCGCCCGCCGGCAATGCACAGCAGCGCGTCGTGGGATTCGTAATCGCTGTTGGAGGCGAAATACGGCTGATTGGTTGCGACCAGAGGCAGGCCGCGCGCATAAGCCATGTCGATCAGCGCGCCCTCGACGCGGCGCTCGATGTCGCGGCCATGGCGCTGAAGCTCCACATAAAGGCGGTCGCCGAACAGCGCCTGCAGCCTGTCGCAGCGCGCAAGCGCCAGCGCCGGCTGTTCGGCGGCGAATGCCGTGGAGATCGGCCCCTCAGGTCCTCCGGTCAGGGCGATCAGATCGGCGGCCGCACCGCCTTCGAGCCATTGGATCTTGATGTGCGGCGCCTCGTTGACCGGCGTTTCGAGAAAGGCGCGGGAGTTGAGCCGCATCAGCGAGCGATAGCCCGCCTCGCGCATCGCCAGCAGCACGATCCGCGTGGGCGCCGAAAGCGTCGCGTTACGCGAGTTGGGATCGTGATCGCCGAAATCGACCGAAATCGCGCAACCCACGATGGGCTGGATGCCCGAGCCCGCCATCTTGTCGGAGAATTCCAGCGCGCCGAACATGTTGTCGGTATCGGTCAGCGCCAGCGCCGGCTGGTGATCGGCCTTGGCCAGTTCACCGAGCTTCTTGATGGTCATCGCGCCTTGCAGCAGCGAATAGGCCGAATGAACGTGAAGATGAACGAAACCGGCGTTCGGCATGGGACTTCGCAAGATCAAGGCTGAGGGTTTGTGCTGATGACGCGCCGGTGCTTCGGGCCTCCGACTCGTCGCTCAATGGTGGACGCCACGCCGCGCCATGTCCACGCCTGCGACGCCGGGGGCGGCATCTGTCATTCTTTTCCCCAGCGCCGTTCCTCGGTCGTCCGCACAGCCATCAGAGTTGTGGGATAACCTGGGCCCAGACCGCGATGGTACCGACGAACAGGATGATGGACGTAAGAGCGGCAGCCTCCTCGACGAATGTCTTCAACATATCGACCTCCCTGTGGACGCCCGGCCGGAGCCGGTGGACTCGACTAGAACGCAACAGGAACATTGTTCTCATTTTGTTCCAAAGAGTCAAGGTGCGTCAGCACCGCTTGGCGCGCCGGAACAAAGACGGCTAACAAAACGTATATTGTTGGAATCAGTGTCTGATCGCACTCGCGCCAACGTGTCTTGACGTTGAACCGCGCAACGGGTTCCAGAGACGAACGAATGTTGGGGAGAGTCCCCCAAGGAGAAGAATATGCGCACCCTGTTATTCGCACTCGCGGCTCTCGGCACATTGACAGCCATGGACACCACCCCGGCGGCAGCTCGTGACTATCCGTACTGCATCAAGGGGCACGACTATGAAGGCCTCGGCGATTGCAGCTTCACCAGCTATCAGCAGTGCATGGCGACAGCGTCGGGCCGTTACGCCTGGTGCGAGCGCAATCCGTTCTACGGATACGCTCAGGCGGTCGAGCCCGCACCGCGTCGCCACTACCGTCACCATCGCCACTATCGGCACTACTAAGCGCGCCCGGCAGATCGCGGTCGGCCAGGGGGACATCCCACCAGGCCGGCCCGCGCCCGGCAGCGTAAGTTTCAAGGGCTGCGGAACACCATGCGCGCCGCGATTTTTGCCGTTCTGACGATTGCCGGAGCCGCCGCGCTGGACGTATCGCCGGCCCACGCGGAGCGCAGCTACCCCTACTGCCTGCGCGTGTACGGCATCGTCAGCTACGTCGAGTGCTATTATTCGACGATGGAACAATGCAAGGCGACGGCCTCGGGACGTGCCGCCGAGTGCTACCGCGATCCGTTCTACCCGGCCTATGACGAGCCGCGCCCCAGGCGCCGCCACCATCATCGCCATCACTGAATCCGAACGGCCTCGCCGGCCCCCACGTCTACTGCGCGATGCCCTGACGGTCGTAGATCGCCATCAGCGTGCCGGTCATCGTGGCAATCAGACGCTGCTCGGCCTTGTCGGTGATGGCAAAGGCTTCCGCCTCGCAGACCGTCAGCGTTTTCCCCGGCTTGATCACACGACCCTTGAACAGGAAGCGCTCGCCAGCCGCCGGGGCGAGCAGATTGGTCTTGAACTCGACCGTCAGCACGGCGGCGTCCGCCGGCATCAGCGAAAATGCGGCGTATCCGCACGCGCTGTCCAACGCCGTGGAGAGGATTCCGGCATGGATGAAGCCGTGCTGTTGGGTGTAGGCGGCGTCATACCGCATGGCGAGGTCGATCTCGCCGGGCGCCAGATGCGCGATTTCAATGCCGATGGTCTGCATGACGCGCTGACGGGCGAAGCTTGCGCGCACGCGCTGATCGAAATTCGAATCCTTGGCCTGAAATGACATGATCTCCCCCAGCCTCCGGAGTTTCGCTGCTGACGGGATCAAAGGCAAAGATTTTGTCGCGGCCCTTTCTCCGGGCAAACCGATGCATCCTAGGGATCGATGCCCCAAGACATAAGCTTCGCTCAGGACGATTTAGTCGAGTTCGATGACCTGGCCATCGGCAATCGAGACGCGGCGATCCATTCGCGCGGCGAGATCCATGTTGTGGGTTGCGATCAGCATCGCCACCTGGGTGGCCCGCACGATCTGCATCAGCGCGTTGAACACATGATCCGCCGTGTGCGGGTCGAGATTGCCGGTCGGCTCGTCTGCAAGCAGCACGCGCGGCGCGTTGGCCACAGCGCGGGCGATGGCGACGCGCTGCTGCTCGCCGCCCGACAACTCCGCCGGACGATGTGTGATGCGCTTGCCGAGACCGAGATAGGCGAGGATCTCGCGCGCCCGCTGCGATGCCTCGCGCCGCGACAGGCCGCGGATGAGCTGCGGCATCATCACGTTTTCCAGCGCGGTGAATTCCGGCAGCAGCCGGTGCGACTGGTAGACGAAACCGATCTCGGTGCGGCGGATCTGGGTGCGCTCGGCATCGGACAGGCCGGACGTCGCCATGCCGCCGACATAGACTTCGCCGTCGTCCGGCTGTTCGAGCAGACCGGCGATATGCAGCAAAGTCGATTTGCCGGTGCCGGACGGCGCGACCAGCGCCACCGACTGCCCGGGCCACAGCCCGAGCTTGGCGCCATCGAGGATGGTCAGTGTATCGTCGCCCTGCTGATACTGGCGGCGGATCTCATGGAGATAAACCACCGGCGCATCGCTGTCCGCCTGCTCCATCGTGCTGCTCATTCGTATCTCAGCGCGTCGATTGGATCGAGGCGGGCCGCACGCCACGACGGATAAAGAGTCGCCAGGAACGACAGAGTCAGCGCCATGATCACCACCGCCGTGGTTTCGCCAACGTCGACCTCCGCGGGCAGCTTCGACAGGAAGTACAGTTCGGGCGAGAACAGTTCGGTGTTGGTCAGCCAGGAGATGAACTGGCGGATAGTCTCGATGTTGGCGCAGATCAGCAGGCCGATCACCAGACCGACCAGCGTGCCCACCACGCCGATCGCGGCGCCCGTGATCAGGAATATCCGCATGACCGAGCCCTGCGTCGCCCCCATGGTGCGCAGGATCGCGATGTCGCTACCCTTGTCCTTCACCAGCATGATCAGGCCCGACACGATGTTCAGCGCCGCCACCAGCACGATCAGCGTGAGGATCAGGAACATGACGTTACGTTCGACCTGCAGCGCATTGAAGAACGTCGAGTTGCGCTGCCGCCAGTCCACCATGAAGATCGGCCGGCCCGCCGCTTCGGTCACCGCTTTTCGGAAATCGTCGATCTTGTCGGGGTTTGTCGTGTAGATCTCGATCGCCGTGACATCGTTGGCGCGGTTGAAATAGGCCTGCGCCTCGGTCAGCGGCATGAACACGAAGGACGAGTCGTATTCGGACATGCCGATCTCGAACACGGCTGCGACCTTGTAGGGCTTGATGCGCGGGGTGGTGCCCATTGGCGTCACCGCGCCGCGCGGCGCCACCAGCGTCACGGTGTCGCCCGCCCGGATTGACAACTGATCGGCGAGACGGCGGCCGATAGCAACGCCCTGCCCCTCGTCGAAGCCTTCCAGCGTGCCTTGCTTGATGTTCTTGGCGATCGAGGTGAGCCGGTCGAGGTCGGCGGCGCGGATACCGCGCACCAGCACGCCCGAGGCATTGAACGGCGACGAGGCCAGCGCCTGTCCTTCCACGATCGGCGCGGCAAGCCGGATGCCGTCCACCTTGCTGATCCGCTCGGCCACGTCCTTCCAGTCGGTCAGCGGCGATTCCAGCGGCTGCACCAGCAGATGGCCGTTGAGGCCGAGAATCTTGTTGAGCAGCTCGGCGCGGAATCCGTTCATCACCGCCATCACGATGATGAGCGTGGCCACGCCCAGCATGATGCCGAGAAACGAAAAGCCGGCAATGACGGAAATGAAGCCTTCCTTGCGACGCGCCCGCAAATACCGGGCCGACAGCATCCACTCGAAGGGAGCGAAGGGCGCAGTCCGAACAGGCTCACTCATCATTCTTGTCCATGGTCCGGACTTTCCGCACGAATCGGGCGAATTGTAGTCGCCGAGTCGGCGATCTGCGACCGGACACCGAATGAAATCAGTGTGTAAACCCGGTCAGTGGGTAAACTTCGCGAGCGCGTCGTCGAGCGACATGAACTCGCGGCTGCCGTCGGCCCGTTTCTTGATCTCGACCTTGCCCTCGGCGAGCCCCTTCGGCCCGATCAAAATCTGCCACGGAATACCGATCAGGTCGGCGGTGGCGAACTTGCCGCCCGGCCGCTGGTCGGTGTCGTCGTAGAGCACATCGACGCCCTTGGCGCTCAAAGCCGCGTAAAGTTTCTCGCAGGCCGCGTCGGTGTCGCCGCCACCCTGCTTGAGGTTGAGGATCGCGACGCGGAACGGAGCCACCGCTTCCGGCCACTTGATGCCGTTCTCGTCATGGCAGGCCTCGATGATCGCGCCCACCAGACGCGACACGCCGACGCCGTAAGAGCCACCGTGGATCGGCCGCTCGGCGCCGTCGGATCCGGACACCATCGCCTTCATCGAATCCGAATACTTGGTGCCGAAATAGAAAATCTGGCCGACCTCGATGCCGCGGGTGCTGATCCGCTTGTCCGCGGGAACCTCGCGCTCGTAGCGCTCGGCGTCATGGACATCCTCAGTCGCCGCATAGAGTTCGGTCCACTGCTTGATGATCGGCGTGAGGTCGCCGTCATAGTCCACGTCCTCGCCGGGCACCGGCAGGTCGAGCACGTCCTTGTTGCAGAACACGCCGGACTCGCCCGTCTCCGCCAGCACGATGAACTCATGCGACAGGTCGCCGCCGATCGGACCGGTTTCGGCGCGCATCGGGATCGCCTTGAGGCCCATGCGCGCAAACGTGCGCAGGTATGCGACGAACATCTTGTTATAGGACAATCGCGCCGCCGCCTCGTCGATGTCGAACGAATAGGCGTCCTTCATCAGGAACTCGCGGCCGCGCATCACGCCGAAGCGCGGACGCTGCTCGTCGCGGAATTTCCATTGGATATGATAGAGGTTGAGCGGGAGGCTGCGGTAAGACTTCACGTAAGCGCGGAAGATCTCGGTGATCATTTCCTCGTTGGTGGGTCCGTAGAGCAGCTCGCGCTTGTGGCGATCCTGGATGCGCAGCATCTCCGGCCCGTAGGCGTCGTAGCGCCCGCTCTCCCGCCACAGATCGGCAAGCTGCAGCGTCGGCATCAGCAATTCGAGCGCACCGGCCCGATCCTGCTCCTCACGCACGATCTGCTCGATCTTCTTCAGCACCCGGAAGCCCAGCGGCAGCCATGCATAGATGCCAGCGGCCTCCTGCCGCAGCATCCCGGCGCGCAGCATCAGGCGGTGCGAGACGATCTCCGCCTCCTTCGGCGTCTCCTTGAGAATGGGCAGAAAGAAACGCGACAATCGCATGGGAACACTCGAGGTTTTCGGGATTTGCGCCCGGGAATCGGGCCAGTTCAGGAACCTTTTCACTGAAAGCGGATCAAACGGCAAAACACAAGAGAAAGCATGCGCCCGGGTTGGGCAAGGCGGTCCGGGCTTTGCTGTTCCCGGACGCCGTGATAACAGCCGGAACCGGGGAAGCCATGACCGCGACACGGATGAGGACGATTGGACGATGGGCCGCATTTGTTGCGGCTTACGCCGTTGTGTTCAACGTGATCCTCACCAGCGCGCTGGTGGCGACGGTCTCGCCCTCCAAGGCTAACACGCTGCACGAGCTCTGCCTCAACGGCAGTTCCGGCGTCCCCAGCGCCAACGGCGACAGCACCGGCAAGCCCATCATCCACTGCCCGCTGTGCCATTTCGGACTTGCAGCGACCATCGACCTGCCGCCGGCGAGCCCCGCGCTCGCCATCCGTGTCGCCCTCGATCTGTCGTTCGAGATCGTACTGCGCCACGACCAGGCTCCCAGCCGGCCACCGGCCAATGATCACCGGCCGCGCGGCCCGCCTGTTCTGAGCTGATAACCCGCCCCTTGCGGGCTCACCCGACCATCATCATCAGCTTGGAAGTCAAACCATGTTTCCCGTTCTATCACGGGGGCTGCGCCTGTTCGCGGGCAGCGCCTCGCTCCTGCCTGTTGTCCTTTTGGCCCTGCCCCCTGTCGCCTTCGCGCAGGATAGCAATCAGGCACTGCCGACCATCAGCATCGAAGCCAACACGCAAACCGCTCCGCCGCTTCCGGCGTCGCTCACCGCCGATCAGGCGCGCGCCGATATCCAGCAGACTCCCGGCGGCGTCGCCGTGGTCTCGGCGCAGGACTACAGGAACAACTCGGTCTCCAACACGATCAAGGATGTGCTGGGCTTCGTTCCCGGCGTATTCGCCCAACCCAAATGGGGCGATGACACTCGCCTGTCGATCCGCGGCTCCGGCCTGTCGCGCAATTTCCACCTGCGCGGCGTCCAGCTCTACATGGACGGCATTCCGATCAACACCGCCGACGGCTATGGCGACTTTCAGGAGATCGACCCGACCGCCTACAAGTATGTCGAGGTCTACAAGGGCGGAAACGCGCTGCGCTTCGGCGCCAACTCGCTCGGCGGCGCGATCAACTTCGTGACCCCGACCGGACGCGATGCCGGCGTCAACAGTGCCGGAATCGACATGGGCGCGTTCGGCTATCGCCGGTTCCAGGCGAGCGTCGGCGGCGCCAGCGGACCATGGGATGGCTTCTTCACCGCCGCCAACCAGCAGTCGGAAGGGTTTCGCGATCACAGCGATGGCCACTCGACGCGCATCAGCGGCAACGTCGGCTACCAGTTCTCGCCCGACTTCGAGACCCGGTTCTATCTCAACGCCAATGATGTTCGCCAGCGCATCCCCGGATCGGTGAGTCGGACCTCGGCGCTGACGTCGCCGCAAACCGCGGCGCCGGGCAACATCACGCTCGACCAGCAGCGCAATATCGATACGGTTCGTCTCGCCAACAAGACAACGTTGCGGCTCGACAACACCACGTTCGAGTTCGGCGCGTTCGGCGTCGACCGCCATTTGACGCATCCGATCTTCCAGTGGCTGGATTATCGCTACAGGGACTATGGCGGCTTCGCCCGCGCGACCGACGACCGCATCATCGGCGGCTTCCGCAATCGTCTCGTCGCCGGCGTCAATGTCATCAACGGCACCATCGACAATCAGCAGTTCGCCAATATCGGCGGCCAGAAGGGCACATTGCTGTCGTCGTCGCTCGATCGTTCAAAGAACACCTCGGTTTATGTGGAGGATTCGTTCTACTTCCTGTCGAACGTGGCGGCGATCGGCGGCACCCAGTTCCTCCATGCGACGCGCGACCGCGAAGCCCGGTTCGGAGCCACGTCGAGCGGTTCGACGGAGTTCAATCTGTGGAGCCCCAAGGGCGGACTGTTGTGGGAGATCGATCCGACCTGGCAGGCCTTCGCCAACGTCTCGCGCAGCGCGGAAGTGCCGAGCTTCGGCGAAAGCGCGTCAGGGCCGGGAATCCCGACGATCCCGTTCACCGACATCCGGCCGCAACGCGCGACCACCTACGAGATCGGCACCCGCGGCAAGCGCCCGGACCTGACATGGGAGCTGACAGCCTATCGCGCCAATATCCGCGACGAACTGCAATGCATCTACAGCGCATTCGGCAACTGCAATGTCACCAACGCCGACCGCACCGTGCATCAGGGCATCGAGGCGGGTCTCGGTGCCGCGGTGCTCAAGGGCCTGTTCGATCAGGGACCGCAGCCCGATAGGCTGTGGCTCAATGTCGCTTACACCTACAATGACTTCCGTTTCGACAACGACCCGACCTTCGGCAACAATCAGTTGCCCGGCGCACCGCGTCACATGCTGCGCGCCGAACTGCTCTACAGAAACGCCAACGGCTTCTACATCGGACCGAATGTCGAATGGGTGCCGCTGGCCTACTACGCCGACAGCGCCAACACCCTCGCGACGGACGCCTACGCGGTCTACGGTCTCAAGGCCGGCGTCGATAACGGGCAATATTCGATGTACGTCGAAGCCCGCAACATCGCCAACACCGCGTATATCGCGAGCACCAGCATCATCGACAGAGCCACCGCGAACTCACCGCTGTTCGAGCCGGGCACCGGGCGCGCGGTTTACGCAGGCGTCAGGGTGAAATGGTGAATCAGGTCGCGGCCTCGCGCATGGATTTGCGTGAGGCCGCGCCTCGAAAGCCGCGTTTTATCTTGCGTTACGCGCGATGTTCGCGCGCGAGCGAAAATGACCTCGCCTGACACCACTTTCGCGTGTAGTGGGCGGTAAAACCGTATGACAATGAGCAGATTGGAGGCGCGTTGCCTGCGTCTTGGACAAATATTGCCAAAAAGGATGACAACACGAAATGTTTCAGCTACACACAATCGATCAGACTGACGATGCTTCACGCTGACGCAGTCTGGTGGTCCAGGTCTTGGGAGGAGCCCTTGGCGCGCACAAGCAGCGCCACCCCGTTCAATCAACGATAAGTCTAACGCATTCGGGGACACATAAAGGGTCGACACAATTCGTTAGAGCAGGGCTGGGCCCTGCTCTCTTTTTTTGCCCAACGCTTTCTTTTTGCCCGACGCCGGTTCTTGTTGCCCCCGGACTGCCGGCCATTCCGGAGCCTTCGCGCACGCGGCGCGCGTGGCCTCCAAACCCGTCAGCGCGGAGAGATCACCAGTTGGATTTCGGCACGCCCATCATGTCGGCGACCTTATCAAAGGTCAGGTAGCCGGCCGCATACAGGCCGTAGCACACACCGAAAATCACCGTCGTCACCACTGTGGTCCACATCAGCTTCCGCGACATCCGCACCAACACCGGCGCGCCGGGATCGGTCCCTTCGATCGGAGAGCCGTCGTCATGCTGGCTGCGGATTCCAAACGGCAGGACCGCGAACAGCACGATCCACCACATCACGAAATAGATCGCGACCGCCGCCGAGATTTGCTGGGCAGAGGGCATCGCTAGACCTGCTCGATTTCGACCAAGGCGCCGGAAAAATCCTTGGGATTGAAAAACAGCACCGGCTTGCCGTGAGCCCCGATCTTCGGATTGCCATCGCCGATCACCCGCGCGCCGTCGGCAATCAGCTGGTCGCGCGCCACGATGATGTCCGGCACTTCGTAGCAGACGTGATGAATGCCGCCCTCGGCGTTGCGATCGAGAAACTTGGCGATTGGCGAATTGTCGCCCAGCGGCTGGATGAATTCGATCTTGGTGTTCGGCAGCGTCGCGAACACCGTGATGACGCCGTGGTCCGGAAGCGGCACCGCATCGGAAATTTCCGCGCCGAAGGACGAGCCGTAGATCTGCGCGGCCTTCTTCGCGTCGCGCACCGCAATCGCCACATGATTAAGCCGGCCAAGCATGATGTTCTCCGTTACCGATCAAACCGTCAGGACGTGGACGATGCAAAGCGGCTTCTTGCCCCATTGCTCCGCAACCGACGCACGCACCGCGCGCCGCACAGATTCCGCAACCGCGTCAGGATCGCGGCGGCGCGCGCGCGGCAAGGTCTCGACCGTCGATACGACGACGTCGAACACTTCGTCGGCGATGATTTCGCCCGCGACATTCTTTTCGGGAACGCCGACCAGATCAACCTCGGGATCGTCGGCAAGCTCGCCTTTTTCGTCGAGCGCAATCGCGACGAAAGCGCATCCGGCGAACGACAGCTTGCGGCGCTCGACCACCGCCCGCGCCTTTTCGGCCTCGAGGATATTGCCGTCCTTGTAGATGCGTCCTGCCGGTAACTCGCCGATGATCGCGGGCTCGCCCGGACCAAGCCGGACCTGATCGCCGTTGCGGCAGACAATGACCTTCGACACGCCACAGGCGCGCGCGAGTTTTGCGTGTTCGGACAGATGCAACGCTTCGCCATGGGCGGGGATCAGCAATTGCGGCCGCACCCATGCGATCATTTCGCGCAGTTCATCGCGGCGCGGATGGCCGGAGACATGCACCAGATGATCGCGATCGGTGATAACCTCGACGCCCTGCTCAACCAGCCCGTTGATGATGGCGCCGACCGCCTTCTCGTTGCCCGGAATGGTGCGCGACGAGAAGATCACGGTGTCGCCCTTGTTCAGCGTCACGTGCGGATGATCATCGTTGGCGATGCGCGCCAGTGCCGCGCGCGGTTCGCCCTGGCTGCCGGTGCACAACGCCAGCACCTTGTTGGGCGGGAAATGACCGTAGAGATCGACGCCGCGAAACGCTCCGACGCCATTGAGGTGCCCGGTCTCGCGCGCCACCTGCACCACGCGCTCCATGGCTCGGCCGACGATGACCACTTCACGGTCCGCGGCTTTTGCCGCTTCCGCCACCGCGCGCAGACGGCCGACATTGGACGCAAAAGTGGTGACCGCGACGCGCCCGCGCGCCTGCTTCACCAGATCGGTGATGCTGGCGGCGACCTCGCGTTCCGACGGCGAACGGCCATCGCGCACCGCGTTGGTGGAATCGCCGATCAGCGCCAGCACGCCCTCGTCGCCGAGTTCGCGCAGCCGCTTCTCGTCGGTCGGTTTGCCGGTGATCGGCGTGGGGTCGATCTTCCAGTCGCCGGTGTGAACAATCAGGCCTGCGGACGTGCGGATCGCCAGCGCATGCGATTCCGGAATCGAATGAGCGACCGGGATGAATTCGACACTGAATGGGCCGACCTGCACCGTGCCGCCGGATTCGACCACGGTGACCGGAATCTTCGGCGGGTTGCGTTCGGCCGCGCATTTGGCCTCGAACAGCGCGGCGCTGAACGCCGTTGCATAAATCGGGCATTGCAGGCGCGGCCACAGGTCGATGATGGCGCCGAAATGATCCTCGTGGGCGTGCGTCAGCACGAGACCCATGAGATTCTTACGCTCGCTTTCGAGGAAACGAATATCCGGCATCACGACGTCGATGCCGGGAAGATGCTCCTCGTTGCCGAACGACACGCCAAGATCGACTGCGAGCCAGCTTCGCTGCTGGCGATTGCCGAGACCGTAGACCGACAGGTTCATGCCGATCTCGCCGACACCGCCGAGCGGCGCAAAGGTCAATTCGTCCGGTCGCGCCATCATGCAGCCCCCGCCGAGCGCGTCGCGCCGAAATGGACATCTCCGGCGGCGATCGGCACGCGCACGCCATCGTCGGTCGCGACGATCAGGCAACCTGTGTCGTCGATGGTCTCGAAAATGCCGGTGATAGCAGCATTGCCAGTCTGCACCGAGATCGGCGCGCCGACGCCTGCCGCGCGTTCCAGCCACAGCCGGCGGATGTCAGCGAAGCCGTGCCCTTCATCCCAGATCCCGCGAAACTCGGCCCACGCCTCCGACAGCGCGAAGAACAGATCCTCGGCGCCGACATGGATTCCGAGGGCGGACAGCGACGTCGCGGGATAAGGCGTACCTTCAGGAGCGGACACCACATTGGTGCCCATGCCCACGACAAGGGCCAGCCCGGTCGGCAAGGCCTCGGCTTCGAGCAGAATGCCGGACAGCTTCTCGCGCCCGGCCAGCACATCGTTCGGCCACTTGAGTGCGAAATCCCGGTCGAGCGCCCCGCCCGCCCGCAGCGCAGCCTCAATACTGACCTGACGCAACGCCGCGTCGAGCGCGAGCCCCGCCGCAAAGCCGAGGGTTGCCGCAGCGGCCGGCGTTACATCCAGGACTTCAAGAATGCTGGCGGCAAGATTGCCGCGCGGCGACACCCAGGCACGCGACCGGCGGCCGCGGCCGGAGGTCTGCAGATCGGTCACCAGCCAGAGCGGCCCCTTCTCTCCGCCCCGTGCGCGCGCCAATGCTTCCGCATTGGTCGATCCGATGTTGTCGAACGCAACGAGCCGGGCACCGGAGGCTTGGGAACGCGGACCGAGCCGGAATGCCATCTCAGAACAGCGACTTCGCGGCGACTGTGGCCGCGCTGACCAGCGGCGCGGGATAGACGCAGAACAGCAGATTGAACACGCCGGCCACCGCCAGCACTGTGCGCAATTCCGGCCGCACCGGATCGACCGCGCCGGCCGGTTCGTCGAAGTACATCACCTTGACGATCGACAGATAGTAGAACGCGCCGACGACAGACGTCAGCACGCCGATCACCGACAGCACGAACAGGCCGGAATGGATCGCGGCGAGGAAGACGTAGAACTTGGCGAAGAAGCCGGCGAGCGGCGGAACGCCGGCCAGCGAGAACAGCAGCATCGCGAACAGGAACGCGAGCACCGGGTTGGTGCGCGACAGGCCGGCAAAGTCGCTGATCTGCTCGACCGCCTGCCCCTTGCGCTTCATCGCGAGGATGATGGCGAACGAGCCGAGCGTCATCGCCACATAGATCGCGATATAGACCAGCACGCCCTGCGCGCCTTCCGCAGTGCCGGCGGCGAGACCGACCAGCGCGAAGCCCATGTGGCCGATGGAGGAATAAGCCATCAGGCGCTTGATGTTTTTCTGGCCGATGGCCGCGAAGGAGCCGAGCGCCATCGAGGCGATCGACACGAACACGATGATCTGCTGCCACTCGTGGGTGACACCGGGAAACGCGGTCAGCGCCACGCGGACGAACACCGCGAGCGCGGCGACCTTGGGCGCCGAAGCGAAGAACGCGGTGACCGGGGTCGGCGCGCCCTCGTACACGTCGGGCGTCCACATATGGAACGGAACGGCGGAAACCTTGAAGCACAATCCCGCCAGCAGGAAAACGATACCGAACAGAATGCCGATGCTGCCGGTCTTGGCTTCGGCCGCGATGCCGGCAAAGCTGACCGTACCGGTGAAGCCGTAGATTAGCGAGGCGCCGTAGAGCAGCATGCCTGATGACAGCGCGCCGAGAACGAAATACTTCAGGCCCGCCTCGGTGGACTTGGCGTTGTCGCGATGGCTCGCGGCCACGACGTAGAGCGCGAGGCTCATCAGTTCGAGGCCGAGATAAAGCATGATGAGATCGGTGGCGGAGATCAGCACCATCATGCCGAGGGTCGAAAGCATCACCAGGATGGCATATTCGAAGATTTTCGACTGATCCGACAGATAGCCGCGCGACAGGATCAGAGTGACGAACGAACCGATCAGCGCCAGCACCTTCAGGAAGCGCGCATAATCGTCGACGACGAAGCTGCCGCCGAATGTCGCCAGCTTGCCGGCCGGCAGCCACAGAACCAGCAACCCGACGACCACGAGCAGAACGGCCGCGAGCGCGGTGACCGCGCCGACCGTACGTTGGCCGCGATACGCCCCCACCATCAGGAGCAGCATGGCGCCGACCGCGAGCACGATCTCAGGCAGAGCCGGGAGCAGCGAATATCCTGCGACGTTCAAATTCATAGCGCCTTGTCCTGACCTGTTGCGCTCAGTGCAACAGCGCGGCTGCCTTCACGACAGACACCGCCTGATTGTAGTTTGTGACGAGTTTCTCCACCGACGCCGCCGACATGTCGAGGACCGGTGCAGGATAGACGCCGAACAGGATCGTGAGCACGACCAGCGGCGCCAGAATGATGACTTCGCGGAACGTCAGATCCTTGATGCTGGCGAGCGATGGCTTGGTCAGCGCGCCGAACACCACCTTGCGGTACAGCCACAGGGCGTAGCCTGCCGACAGGATGACGCCCGTGGTGGCGAAGAACGCGGTCGGCAAAGACACCTTGAAGGTGCCCAGCAGCGTCAGGAATTCACCGACGAAGCCCGAGGTGCCCGGCAGGCCGACGTTGGCCATGGTGAACACCATGAACACCAGCGCATACAGCGGCATGCGGTTGACCAGACCGCCATAGGCGGCGATCTCGCGGGTATGCAGGCGGTCGTAGACCACGCCGACGCAAAGGAACAGCGCACCCGACACGATGCCGTGCGAGATCATCTGGAACACACCGCCCGCAACGCCCTGGATGGTTCCGGCGAAGATGCCCATGGTGACGAAGCCCATGTGCGCGACCGATGAGTACGCAATCAGCTTCTTCATGTCGTCCTGCACCAGCGCGACCAGCGAGGTGTAGATGATGGCGATGGCCGAGAGCGTGAACACCAGCGGCGCGAAGTCATGCGATGCCAGCGGGAACATCGGCAGCGAGAAACGCAGGAAGCCGTAACCGCCCATCTTCAGCAGGATCGCCGCCAGCACCACGGAGCCTGCGGTCGGCGCCTCGACGTGCGCATCCGGCAACCAGGTGTGAACCGGCCACATCGGCATCTTGACCGCAAACGAGGCGAAGAACGCGAGCCACGCCCAGGTCTGCAGGCTGCGCGGCACGGCGGTCTGCATGAGCGTCGGGATGTCGGTGGTGCCGGCGTTGAGATACAGCGCCATGATGGCGAGCAGCATCAGCACCGAGCCGAGCAGCGTGTAGAGGAAGAACTTGAAGCTGGCATAGACCCGGCGCGGGCCGCCCCAGACACCGATGATCAGGAACATCGGGATCAGGCCGCCTTCGAAGAACAGATAGAACAGCACGAGGTCGAGCGCGGAGACGGTGCCGACCATCAGCGTTTCCAGGACCAGGAACGCCATCATGTACTCACGGACCCGGCTCGTGACCGCCCTCCAGCTCGCGATGATGCAGAACGGCATGATCGCGGTGGTGAGGATCACCAGCGGCAGCGAAATGCCGTCGACGCCCATGTGGTAGGTGATGCCGGTCGCGAGCCAGTTCGCCTTCTCGACGAACTGGAAGTCGGCGTTCGCCGGATCGAACCGCACCACCAGGATCAGCGAGATCAGGAAGGTGATCAGCGTGGTCCAGAACGAAATCCAGCGCGCGTTGCGGTTCGCCGCTTCGTCCCCGCCCC
>JBQCHK010000025.1:0-57809 GCA_051954725.1 Afipia sp.
CTCGTCAAGGAAGAGCACGCCGTGGTGCGCCAGCGAGACTTCGCCCGGCCGCGCCCGCAATCCGCCGCCGACCATCGCCGGCATGCTGGCGGAATGATGCGGCGCGCGGAACGGCCGGCGATCGGTGAGCGCGCCGTCCTCGATCTCGCCCGCGACCGAGGCGATCATCGAAACTTCGAGAAGTTCCGCCGGCGTCAGCGGCGGCAGAATGGTCGGCAATCGCGCGGCCAACATCGACTTGCCGGCGCCGGGCGAGCCGATCATCAAGAGGTGATGTCCGCCGGCGGCGGCGATCTCGAGCGCGCGCTTGGCGCTTTCCTGGCCCTTGATGTCGCGCAGGTCGAGCATCGTGCCGGCGGGTTCGGCCATCTTCGGCACCGGCCGCGACAGCACCTGCGTGCCCTTGAAGTGATTGGCGATCTGGATCAGCGACGACGCGGCGACGATCGGGCTGTCCGGGCTGGCCCATGCCGCTTCCGCGCCGCACGCCGCCGGACAGATCAGGCCTTCGTCGCGGGCGTTGGCGCCGATCGCGGCGGGCAGCACCCCGGCCACCGGCGCGATCGAGCCGTCGAGGCCGAGTTCGCCGAGCACGGTGAAGCCGCTCAATGCATCGGGCGGAATCGCGCCGATCGCCGCCATCAGGCCGAGCGCGATCGGCAGGTCGTAATGGCTGCCTTCTTTCGGCAGATCGGCGGGGGCGAGATTGACGGTGATGCGGCGCGCCGGAAGTGCGAGGCCGGAGGCGATCAGCGCGGCGCGCACCCGCTCGCGCGCTTCGGACACCGCCTTGTCGGGAAGTCCGACGATGGTGAAGGCGGGCAGCCCGGGCGCGACCTGAACCTGCACGTCGACCGCGCGGGCCTCGATCCCCTCAAAGGCGACGGTGGAAACGCGCTGAACCATGGCCCCTCATGGCGGCGCGATCCGCGACGGCGCTCGCGCCTTGAGGGAACTCTAGCACGCGCACACGCCAGCGCAAGAACATTTAGAGAACATCCGGGGATACCGCCGGCAGCCGCGCCTACGGCGTGTATGACCCCATGCCCCATGGCGTGGGGGCTTCGATCCGGGTGCGCTCGAGGGCGGGCGCTTCGGTCCGGGCCGGCTCCGTGGGGGCCAGCGTCACTGTCTCGGTGGTCTTGACCACAGCATCCTTCGGCCGCAGCCGCAGTCCGAACACGTGGGGAAACCGCATCAGCTCGATCTCGAAGTCGGCGATGCCGAGCGGCGCCTGGGCGTTGGCCGTCTTGGGCGCATAGACGCGTCCCCAGAAATCGATCCCGGCGAACTGCGGAATCTGCGACAGCCGCATGTTGCCGATGCTGCCTTCGAACTTCAGCACCTCCCGCGCGCGGTCGTTCATCATGATGATCCAGCCGTCGGTGGTGTGGCCGACATCGTTGACCATCGGGCACGCGATGATCATGGCATCCGGCGCGGTGCGGAACAGCTGATCGTAGACCTCCATCTGGTGGTTGATCAGTTCCGAATAGATGAACAGGCAGACCGTGCCGTTGCCGATCCTGATCGGCATGATCAGCCGCTGCCACAATTCGCCGGTCTGTTTCCGGGTGCCGGTGAAGCGCACGAAAGCGGGCTGCATGCGCTGCGCCACCTGGCGATAGACCGCCGCGAATTCCCGGGCCAGCGGGTTGTCGTTGTCGGACAGCAGCGTGCCGGTCAGGTTCTGGTCCGCAGCCTGCTGGATGGTTTCGCCGACATAGACGTAGATGAAATCATCGCCGGAGCCGATCATGTGAGCGGAGTTGGCGCGTTTCACGAGAGCCGATTCGCCGGTGAGACGCTGCAGCGTCAGGTCGCCGGTGGCGTTCAGCGTGCGCCATTTGGCCCACAGATATTCCATCGCGGCGGTGGTGAGTTCGCGGGGAATCGACGTGCCGCTGAAAACCTCGATAGCCATGAATCAAAGCTCTGACGAAAACGCAGTCTGAAATCGGCTTAAAACTATCACGCCCGGCGATAATGCGTCCGGCGTCCGGCAAATCCGGCCGCCAGATTGGCAGAAGATGGTCAGCAATTGATTAAAGGCGCGGCCAACAACGATCACGTTTTGCGGCGAACGCGCTGACGGCTCCGATCCCGGCGCGCGAGGCGAGCTGCCAAACCGGACCGGATCAGCGCCGCTTGGCCTCGATAGTGTCCCAGATCTTCGCGGCGATGTCCGGCCCGCCGAGCTTGGCGATGGCGCGGATGCCGGTGGGCGAGGTGACGTTGATCTCGGTGAGATGATTGTCGATCACGTCGATGCCGACGAACAGCAGGCCGCGTTCGCGCAGCGCCGGGCCGAGGCGCTTGCAGATCTCCTGCTCGCGCGGCGACAGGTCGGTCGCTTTCGCCGCGCCGCCGCGCACCATGTTGGAGCGCAGATCGTCGGGCGCCGGCACGCGGTTCACCGCGCCGGCGAATTCGCCGTCGACCAGGATGATGCGCTTGTCGCCGAGCTTCACGTCGGGAAGGAAACGCTGGATCACCCACGGCTCGCGGAAGGTGACGGAGAACATGTCGTAGAGCGAGCCGAAATTCATGTCCTGCGGCGTGACGCGAAACACCGCCGCGCCGCCGTGGCCGTAAAGCGGTTTCATCACCACGTCGCCATGCGCCGCGCGGAAGGCGTTGATCTCGTCCTTGTCGCGCGAGATCAGGGTGGGCGGCATCAGGTCGGCGAACTCGGTGACGAAAATCTTCTCCGGCGCGTCGCGCACGCTGGCCGGATCGTTGACCACTAGAGTTTTCGGATGAATGCGCTCGAGGAAATGCGTTGTGGTGATGTAGGCGAGATCGAACGGCGGGTCCTGGCGCAGCAACACCACGTCGAAGGATTCGAGATTGGTGCGCGCGGCGTCGCCGAGCGTGAAGTGATCGCCTTCCTCGTCGCGCACGGTCAGCGGCTGCACGCGGGCGACCACCTCCTTGCCCGACAGCGAAAGTGTCTCCGGCGTGTAGTAGGACAGCGTGTGGCCGCGCTTCTGCGCTTCCAGCAGCAGTGCAAAGGTCGAGTCGCCGCGAATGTTGATGCGCGCGATGGGGTCCATCTGGACGGCGACTTTCAATGTCATGGGAATGATCCGGTGAAGTTTGAGAGGCGGGCTGCAATCTGCGCGAAACGACCGGCTCTGGCCAGCGTCTTGTCAGCCGGTCAGGTCGAACGCTGCTTTCAGATGGCGCGGAAGATGCTTCGGCGCAATCAGTATAACGTCGAAACGGCAATCCAGATTTGCATGGTCGGGGTGCGTCATCAGCCAGACCTCGGCGGCGGCGGCGATGCGCGCCCGCTGGCGCGGCGTCACCGCATAGGCGGCGTCATCGAGCGCGTCGCGTGCCTTGACCTCGACGAACACCAGGCCGCCGCGATGACGCGCCACCACGTCGATCTCGCCCTGCGGGGTGCGAAAGCGCCGGGCCAGGATGCGATAGCCCTTGGCGATGAGGTAGACGCAGGCCTTGCTCTCGGCGGAGATGCCGGTCTCGAACGCGGCGACACGCTGCGGCGACGGCGTCAGCCGCTTCGGGCGCAGCGGACGCGGGTCGTCACTCCGCGTCATCGGTGCTTTCGCTGGAGAGCGCGAGCGCGCGGGCATAGACCTCGCGGCGCGGATGGCCGGACAGTTCCACCGCCTGCGCCACCGCATCCTTGACGCTGCCGCGTTTCAGCGCGGCGCGCAGCATGTCGTCGAGCGCCTCGCTGCTGATGACGCCGGCGTCCTTCGGCGGCGGGCCGATCACCAGCACGAATTCGCCGCGTGTCTCCAGCGCGTCGGCATGCGCGGCAAGGTCCGCGAGCGGGGCACGGCGAATGTCTTCGTGCAGCTTGGTCATCTCGCGGCAGATTGCGGCCTCGCGCCCGCCCATGATGTCGGCGAGATCGCGCAACGACGCCTGCACGCGCGATCCGGCCTCGAAGATCACCAGCGTGGCGTCGATCCGCGCAAGCTCCGCGATGCGGTTGCGTCGCGCGATTTCCTTCGCCGGCAGAAACCCTTCGAAATAGAAACGATCGGTGGGAAGCGCCGCGACCGACAGCGCGGTGAGCACCGACGACGGGCCGGGCAATGCGGTGACGTTGAAGCCCGCCGCGCTGACCTCGCGCACCAGTTTGTAGCCGGGATCGGAGATCAGCGGCGTGCCGGCGTCCGACACCAGCGCGATCGATGCGCCCTGCGCGAGCTTCTCCAGAATCTTCGGCCGCGCGGCGGCTGCGTTGTGCTCGTGATAGGGAATCAGCGTCGCGGTGATGACGAACCGATCGAGCAGGCGGCGCGTGATTCGCGTGTCCTCGCAGGCGATGAGATCGACTCCGGCGAGAGTCTCAAGTGAGCGAATGGTAATGTCGCCAAGGTTGCCGATCGGCGTCGCCACCAGATACAATCCCGGGCGCGCTTTCGCGGTGCTGACGGGCTGTCCCGCCAGCGTGAAGCTGCGAACGGGGTTGTCTGCCGGGGCGGTTGCCAGATGAGACGGGATTGATTTCGGACGCATGGCCATAATCTAGCGCCAGCGGGCGGATACGTCTCGCAGCGATGTCGGCATATGCACCCTGCATCGAGATACCGTTGAAGTGCTGGACATCGTCGTCAACCTTTGATTGTGGTTAACTGATCGCTGACATGATGCCCGATCTCCCTTCAAGACCCCTGACCGGCAAGATGGCCGCTCGGGGCTTTACCAGCCGACAGAGGTGAAATGGCCGAACCGACGTCCCCGAAGTCCGACAATTCCAGGTCCGACAGCTCCCTGACCACACGCCGCACCGCGATGGGGTTGATCCTTGGCGCTCCGCTGCTGGCGGGGTGTGCCGGAGGGACCGGGCCGGGCGGGTTGTTTTCGGGGGCCGAACAGCCGTCGGGACCGCCGCAGCAGCCGACCTCGGTCGGCACCGGCAAGGTCAAGGTCGGGCTGATCCTGCCGCTGTCGGGATCGGGCAATGCCGGGGTCGCCGGCAATTCGATGAAGAATGCCGCCGAACTCGCGCTCGCCGAGTTCCGCAATCCCGACCTTCAGCTTCTGATCAAGGACGATGCCGGCTCCGCGCAGGGCGCGCAGCAGGGAGCCCAGCAGGCGCTCGACGAGGGCGCGGAAATCATTCTCGGGCCACTGTTCGCGCTGTCGGTGCCGGGCGTGGCGCAGCTCGCGCGCAGCCGCGGCGTGCCGGTGATCGCCTATTCCACCGATTCCACCGTCGCCGGGCGCGGCGTCTATCTGTTGAGCTTCCTGCCGGAATCCGACGTCAACCGCATCGTCGATTACGCCGCCGCGACCGGCAAGCGGTCGTTCGCGGCGATGCTGCCGCAGAATGCCTACGGCAATGTGGTCGAAGCCGCGTTCAAGCAGGCGGTGGCGCGCAAGGGCGGCCGCATCGTCGCGTTCGAGCGCTACGGCCAGAATCCCGCGCAGATGCAGGGGCCGGCGCGCAACATCGCGCAGGCGCTGTCGGGTGCGGATTCGCTCCTGATCGCCGATGATGGCGACATGGTGGTGCAGGTTGCCGATACGCTGACCGCGAGCGGCGCCAATTTGAAGCGCGTGCAGTTGCTCGGCACCGGCCTGTGGGACAATCCGCGCGTGTTCGCCAATGCCTCGCTGCAGGGCGGGTTCTATGCCGCGCCCGATCCGTCGGGCTTCCGCGCGTTCGCCGGGCGTTATCGCGCCAAGTACGGACAGGACCCGGTGCGCACAGCGACGCTGGCTTATGATTCGGTCGCGCTGGTTGCGGCGCTGGCGCGCACCCAGGGCGGCCAGCGCTTCTCGCCGGACGTGCTGACCAATCCGTCGGGCTTCGCCGGCATCGACGGCCTGTTCCGCTTCCACGCCGACGGCACCAACGAGCGCGGCCTTGCGGTGATGAAGGTCGCCTCCGGCGGCGGCCAGATCGTGTCGGCCTCGCCGAAGAGCTTCGGGGCGTAGTTTCCGCGCAAGAAGTCGCGTGTCCCGGATGCTGCTCGGCGCGTAAGCGGTGCGCTGCTGATCCGGGACCGTTTCAAACTCAGAGTGTGGAACGGCCCCCGATCAGCGAAGCGGTATTTCATGCCGCATCGAGTCCGGGGCACAACTTTCAGAGAAGCGTTACGCCGCCAGATCGGCGACCACGGCGTCGAGCAGGGGAAAGCCGTCCTTGGTGACGCGCAGCCAGCCGCTGGCGTCGACCGTGATCGCGCCTTCGTCCTTCAGAAGCGCGATGCGGCGCGGATCGAGGTCGCGGCCCGACAGCGCCTTGTAGCGCTTCGGGTCGATGCCTTCGGCGAGCCGCAGTCCCATCAGCAGGAATTCGTCGGCGCGCTCCTCGCTGTTGAGGACCTCCTCGCTGATCACGCCATGATCCTGCGCCTCGACGCGCATCAGCCATGTCTCGGGGCGGCGTTCGGTGGCGAGCGCATGACGGCGGCCGTCGATGTCGAGCCGGGCATGAGCGCCGGGACCGACGCCGGCATATTCCTGCCCGCGCCAGTAGACGAGATTGTGCCGGCACTCGGCGCCGGGCCGCGCGTGATTGGAAATCTCGTAGGCCGGCAGGCCATGCTTCGCGCACACCTCCTGCGTCACGTCGTAGAGCGCGCGCGCCACCGCCTCGTCCGGCACTTTCAGCTTGCCCGCGGCGTGCAGCCCGAAGAACGGCGTGTCGGGTTCGATGGTGAGCTGGTACAGCGACAGATGTTCGGCGGCTTCGGAAATCGCGTGGCTGAGTTCGTCGGTCCACATCTGCGCGGTCTGGTCGGGCCGCGCGTAAATCAGGTCGAACGAATAACGGTCGAACACCTGGCGCGCGATCGCCACCGCATCGAGCGCTTCGCGCGCGGTGTGAAGACGGCCGAGCGCCTTGAGCGACACATCGTCGAGCGCCTGCACGCCGAGCGACACGCGGTTGACGCCGGCGGCGCGATAGCCGCGAAAGCGCGTCGCTTCCACGCTGGTGGGATTGGCTTCGAGGGTGACCTCGACGTCCTTCGCCACCGGCCAGTTCCTGGCGATGGCGTCGAGCACCGCGCCGACGGTCTGCGGCTGCATCAGCGACGGCGTGCCGCCGCCGAGGAAGATCGAGGTGACCTCACGACCCGGCGCGCGCGCGGCGGTGGTCGCGATCTCGCGCGCAAACGCGCGGGCAAAGCGTTTCTCATCGATCGGCGCATGGCGCACGTGGCTGTTGAAGTCGCAATACGGACACTTCGACAGGCAGAACGGCCAGTGCACATAGACGCCGAAGGCTGTGCGGTCAGTCGCGCTCAAGGCAGATCTCCGCGAGTTTGACGAACGCCTTCGCCCGATGGGACAGACCAAGGCCGAGCGGCGGCAGGCCGTGCTTCTCGATGCTGGTCATTTCGCCGAAGGTGCGATCGTGGCCGTCGGGCAGGAACGCCGGATCGTAGCCGAAGCCGGCGGTGCCGCGCGGCGGCCATACCAGCGTGCCGTCGGCCCGCGCCTCGACCTCTTCGCAATGCCCGTCGGGCCAGGCGACGCACAGCGCCGAGACGAAATGCGCGGTGCGTTGCGCCGGCTCGGTAGCGCCGCGTTCCTGCAGCAGGCGTTCGATCTGCTTCATCGCGGCGGCGAAATCCTTCGACGGCCCGGCCCAGCGCGCGGAATAGATGCCGGGCTGTCCGCCCAGCGCATCGACCACGAGACCGGAATCGTCGGCGAAGGCGGGAAGCTGCGCCGCGTTCGCGGCGGCGCTCGCCTTGATGCGCGCGTTGGCCTCGAACGTGTCGCCGGTTTCCTCGGGCTCGGGCAGGCCGAGTTCGCCGGCCGAGATCGCCTCGATGCCGTAAGGCGCCAGCAGCTCGCGCATCTCGGCGAGCTTGCCGGGATTGTGGGTCGCGATCACAAGACGGCCGGTGATTCGGCGATGCATGATGAATTCTACCGTGGTTCGTCGGTTAGTTCGACAGCGTTGAGCGTCGTCTCCCTCGCCCCCGCCTGCGGGGAGAGAGACCATTGTGTTTACGCCATCGCCAGTTTCTGCAGATCGACCAGCCGGCCGATGCCCTTTTTCGCCAGCGCCATCAGCGCCAGGAACTCGTCCTGCGAGAACGGCGCACGCTCGGCGGTTCCCTGCACTTCGATGATGCGGCCGTCGCCGGTCATCACGAAATTGGCGTCGGTCTCCGCTTCGGAATCCTCGGCGTAGTCGAGATCGAGCACCGGGGTGCCGTTATAGATGCCGCACGAGATCGCGGCGACATTGTCGCGCAGCACGTTGTCGGTCTTGATCATGTTGCGCGCCTTCATCCACTGAAGACAGTCGGCGAGCGCAACCCACGCGCCGGTGATCGACGCGGTGCGGGTGCCGCCGTCGGCCTGGATCACGTCGCAGTCCACGGTGATCTGGCGTTCGCCCAATGCAACGAGATCGACGGTGGTGCGCAGCGCGCGGCCGATCAGGCGCTGGATTTCGACGGTGCGTCCGCTCTGCTTGCCGGCGGATGCCTCGCGGCGCATCCGCTCGTGGGTGGCGCGCGGCAGCATGCCGTATTCGGCGGTGACCCAGCCGCGGCCCTGGCCCTTGAGCCATGGCGGCAGGCGGTCTTCCAGCGTCGCGGTGACCAGCACATGGGTGTCGCCGAATTTCACCATGCAGGAGCCTTCGGCGTATTTCACCACGCCGCGTTCCAGTGACACTGCGCGCAATTCGTCAGGCGCGCGACGGCTCGGCCGCATGAGACATCCTCCAGAAATCAGGGAAATAGCGTTTCAGCGCTGCTTTTAGGGGCGCAGGCGCGCTGCGGCAAGGCCGCGCCGCGGTTAAGTAACCCAAAAGCGCGAACCGGCTTGTCATCGGGCGGAACGATGGACAAATTGAGGGCATTCAAGGAGCTAGCCTTGAATCAGGGAGCATCTCTTGGCTCATCACGATCCGATCAACAGCCTGATTTCCGCCAAAGCGGGCCTCGCCCAGCTCAACGAGCGGTCGCGCGATATTTTCCGGCAAATTGTCGAAAATTATCTGGCGACCGGTGAGCCGGTGGGCTCGCGCAATATTTCGCGCCTGATCACCGTTCCGCTGTCGCCGGCGTCGGTGCGCAACGTGATGTCGGACCTCGAACAGCTCGGGCTGATCTATGCGCCGCATACCTCTGCCGGCCGGTTGCCGACCGAACTCGGCCTGCGCTTTTTCGTCGACGCCCTGATGCAGGTCGGCGACCTGACCGAAGCCGAGCGGCAATCGATCCAGACCCAGTTGTCGTCGGTGGGCCGCGCGCAATCGGTCGAGGCCGCGCTCGATGAGGCGCTGACGCGCCTGTCGGGATTGAGCCGCGCCGCCGCGGTGGTGCTGACGCAGAAATCCAACGCGCGGCTCAAGCATATCGAGTTCGTGCGGCTCGAGCCGGAGCAGGCGCTGGTGGTGCTGGTGGCCGAGGACGGCCAGGTCGAAAATCGCGTGCTGCCGTTGCCGCCGGGCGTGCCGACCTCGGTGCTCACCGAAGCCTCGAACTTCCTCAACGCGCGCATTCGCGGGCACACGCTCGCCGAAGTGCGCGCCGAAATCGAAGACGCGCTGACCCAGAGCCGCAGCGAGCTCGATCAGTTGACGCAGAAGGTGATCTCGGCGGGAGTCGCGAGCTGGTCCGGCGGCGGCAGCGAGGAGCGGCAACTGATCGTGCGCGGTCATGCCAACCTGCTCGAGGATCTTCACGCGATGGAGGACCTCGAGCGCGTGCGCCTTCTGTTCGACGATCTCGAAACCAAGAAGGGCGTCATCGACCTGCTCGGCCGCGCCGAACGCGCCGACGGCGTGCGCATCTTCATCGGCTCGGAGAACAAGCTGTTTTCGCTGTCGGGTTCCTCCACGATCATCTCGCCCTATCGCGACGCGGCGGGCCAGATCGTCGGCGTGCTGGGCGTGATCGGGCCGACGCGGCTGAACTATGCGCGGGTCATCCCAATGGTGGACTATGCCGCGCGGATCGTCAGTCAGATGCTGGGCAAATGACCGGGCGGGCCGCATCCATGGCCAGGCAGCGCTCCGAGCTTGATTTTTCGGCGCCAAATGACGATATGCCAGCTACAAAATTCTCCAACATGACGGACGTAGCGTAATGACCGAACCGAACGGGCAGAAAGACAATTTGGACAAGCCGGCGCAGGATGCCGAACCCAAGGTGTCCAAGCCTTACGTCATGCCGGACGATCCCGAGCCGGTGGAAGCCCCCAATGAGGCGCTGGTCAAGGAGGCCGCCGAGGCCAAGGACCGGATGCTACGCACGCTGGCCGAGATGGAAAACCTGCGCAAGCGTACCCAGCGCGAGGTCGCCGATGCGCGCGCCTATGGCATCGCGAATTTCGCGCGCGACGTTCTCGACATCGCCGACAATCTGCAGCGCGCGCTCGACGCCGTGCCGGAGGAGGTGCGCGCCGCCGCCGATGCCGGTCTGAAGGCGCTGATCGAAGGCGTCGAACTCACCGAACGCTCGCTGCACAACGCGCTCGAGAAGAACGGCGTGCAGAAGTTCGATCCGTCGGGCCAGAAGTTCGATCCGCAGGTTCAGCAGGCGATGTTCGAGGTGCCCGATCCATCGGTGCCGGCAGGCACCGTCGTGCAGGTGGTGCAGTCCGGCTACATGATCGGCGATCGCGTGCTGCGCCCGGCGCTGGTCGGCGTCTCCAAGGGCGGCGCCAAGCCCGCGCCGACGCAGGACAAGACGGTCTGAGATTGTTTTTTGAATGAGAAAAATCGCCGCGACAGTTCTGTCGCGGCGATTTTTATTGTGTCGGACGGTGTTTGTTCAACGTCCCGGGGAACGTCGAATGACGAATGATGATCGCACAAGGATAATTCTGCGACGAACGCCCGAATCGGCGGCGATGACGGCGAATCTCAAACGGGCGATGGCGATCACCGCCGCCCTCAACCGTCTGACCTTCGACGACGCCGACGAAATCCGGGCCCTGTTCAGCGATCTCATCGGCAAAAAAGTGGACGACAGCTTCCTGCTGATCCCGCCGTTCTACACCACCGGCGGCTCGGACATCCGCATCGGGCGGAACGTTTTCATCAACCAGAACTGCACGTTCTATGACCTTGGCGGACTCGATATCGGCGACGATGTGATGATCGGGCCGAACGTGAGCATCATCACGTCCGGCCATCCTGTCGCGCCATCCCGGCGCCATGCCGGAGTCACCGCAAGGCCCGTCGCGATCGGAAGAAACGTCTGGATCGCGGCCGGCGCCACCATCATCGGCGGCGTGACGGTCGGGGAAAATTCGGTGGTCGCCGCAGGCGCGGTCGTCACAAGGGACGTTCCGCCGAACAGCCTCGTCGGAGGAAATCCGGCCCGGATCATCCGCTCGATTGCCGATTGAGAAACCGCGCGACGGCCGCCGGAAGCAGCCGTTTTCAGCGCGGCTGGATGCCGTCGCGCACGGCGCGGAAGCGCGGGAACGCCTTCGGCCAGTCGTCGCGCTTGGCGCTGGCGATGATGCGCAGCGCCATCGGACCGGATCCGAAGCGCAGCCACTGCACCACCGTCACCGGCGTTTCGTTCTTTCCGGTCACCGCTTCGATCCGCGTCTCGAAGCCGGGCGTGCCGTCGATGCGCAGAGGCTCGCTGGACGTGATGCGCGCCTCGCGAAGGCCGGGGATCGTCGCGGCGCTCTGGCGCGCGAACCGTTCGCGATCGTCGGTCTGCGCCGGCGCGCCCGACATCAGTCCGATCACCATATAGGGCGCGCTGTCCATGGTGGTGTCCTCGTCGCCGTCGGTGAGCATCACCGCCGAGCGCGGCGCCAGCGTGCGCACGGTCTTGAAGTTGGCAAGGTCGGTGATGTTGAAGGCGAGCAGGTCGAGCTGTTCCTTCACCGGTACCACCGGGCGCAGCGCGGTGGTCGCGAGCATGGTGCGGATCGCGTCTTCCGTGAAGGTCTTGCCGGCGCCGTCGCGCACCTGCGCGATAACGTAGCCGGAGAACTTGTTGCCGGGCAGGATCAGCGAATAGTTGTGAACCTCGGTGCCGTCCTTGTCCTTGCCGCTCTCGCTGGTGAAATAGGATTTGCCGGCGGCGGTCTGGAATTCTTCCGGCTTGATGCTGCCTTTGGGCGCGGGCTTGCCGCTCTTGTACGCGGCATCCACCGCGGCGAACGCGCCTTCGGGAATCTCCGTGATGCCGATCTTGACCTTGCGGTCCATGCTTTCGAAGCCGGAGAATTCCGTGGCGGCGGCAAGTCCCGCCATCGGCACGAGGCCGACATGCAGCCCCGGCGGATAGACCGGGTCGGCGGCGGAAGCCGGGACCGTGAGCGTGGCGGTGGCGGCGAGGATCGCGGCGGCGCGGAGAAGCTGTTTCATGAAACCTGACTGCTGCCTTAATGAGGCCGTTCGATGATGACGCGTGGCGGTTTCGCCATGCCGCGTTCAAACCCGGTTGATGGAGCTTATGTGAGGGGCGCGGCCGGTTCTAGGTCCGATTCCCACATATTTGCTTTGGTTTCGGCGGGCTTTTCGCCGATGCCGGAGTCAGAACTCCGTCAGCCCGCGGATTCGCCGAACGCCTGAAAAATGATCGGTGCGGCAATCAGCAGCGCCAGCAGGACGGATCGCGCGCGCGGGGAGGGACGTGAGGACACCAGCCGCAGCGCCGCCATCGGCATGAGCGCGAGCAGCGGCAAATAGTAGCGCGGATAGGCGTCCATCATCCAGCCGGTCTGCACATGCCGGTGATAGCTGAACGCGATGTGCACCGCGAGCGTCAGGATCGTCGCCAGCGTTCCGGCGGCGATGACGAGATCGCCCGGCGCGGGTTTGCGTTGCGCGACCGCGCGCAGCGCCAGCGCCGCCCCGGCGAGCGCGGTCAGCATCAGGATCGCGGGGCAGACAAAAAGGGCGTACTGCACCGGCCCGCGCGGGCGCAGCGTCGGCATCCATTCAAGCGCCAGCGATTCCAGAAAGAACCCGATATAGGCGGGCAGCGTCATTCGCGGCTGATCGCTCCATCCGGCGTTGTGCGCGGCGGTGGCCACCATGTTGACCTGTGCAGCGGTGTCGGGAGCAGGGCTGCCGTATTGCGCGATGAACACGAGATAGGGCGCGGCGGCGAGCGCAAGGCTGGCGGCCACGATGGCGAGATCGCGCGGGCGCACCGGCGCGGTCAGCATGATCAGCATCATGCCGAATCCGAGCGTAGCGCCGACCAGCAAGAGTCCCGTGAGTTTCGCGGCGCTGGCGACGATCAGGCCGCCGCAGGCGAGCAGCAGCGCCGCGGTGCTGCGCGCCTGCGCATAGGCGTAGAGCCCAAGCATGGCGGCCGCGCCGGCGGCGATGCACAGATTGTCGTCGTTGACCGCGCCGGCGAGCGGCGCCAGCACCGGCGTCGTCACCGCCATGACGGCGAAGGCATAGAACTCGATCCGGCCAAGGCCCATGCGCCGGCCGAGCACGAGCAGCGCGATCAGCCCGGCAAGCCCCAGCGCCACGTTGATCAGGCGGGCCGGCAGCAGCGCCGCGGGATTTCCGGCGATGGCCGGCGTCAGCGCGGCGATCAGGGCGTAATAGAACGGCGGATGATTCAGGTAATTTTGTTCCGCGGTGACGTCGAAGGTCGCGGGGTCGATCAGATGCATCCGCTCGAAGCCGGGCCAGAACGGCCCTGGCGCCGCCTGAATCGTCGCGGCATAGGACAGGTGCGCGACTTCGTCGAAGCCCTGGGTGATCGGTTTGCGCAGGGCGCTTCCGGTCGCGCCGAGCACGAAAAGGGCCGCGATCACGAGCGACGCCGCGACCCACGCGCCTCTCGCCATCGGTCCGGACGGTGCGCGGGCGGCAGCCATGGCCGGATGTTTGGAGACCTCCGGTTAATATCCGCTTATATCCGGCCGGCGCTGCCGGAATTCGCCGGCCGGCGCGAGAAACCCGCCTTTTTCCTGCACCGGAGAGGCTTCCAACCTTGCGGCCCATGCCCCCCCTCCTATATGAGGCGGAGCGTCGCAGGACTGCGCGTGTGGGCTATTGGGGGTTGGGTTTTGGTGCGCCGAACGGGCACAGCCAACCTGCCGCAAAAAGAAGGATATGAAGACCATGGGAAAGGTCATTGGGATCGATCTCGGACCGACGAATTCGTGCGTCGCCGTCATGGACGGCAAAAATCCGCGCGTGATCGAGAATGCCGAGGGCATGCGCACCACGCCCTCGATCGTCGCTCTCACCGATGATGGCGAGCGTCTCGTCGGCCAGCCGGCCAAGCGCCAGGCGGTCACCAATCCGGAGCGCACCTTTTTCGCAGTGAAGCGCCTGATCGGCCGCCGCTACGACGACCCGATGGTCGAGAAGGACAAGGGCCTCGTTCCCTACAAGATCGTCAAGGCGTCCAACGGCGATGCCTGGGTCGAGGCCGACGGCAAGACCTATTCGCCCTCGCAGGTGTCGGCCTTCATTCTGCAGAAGATGAAGGAGACCGCGGAGGCTCATCTCGGCCAGAAGGTCGATCAGGCCGTCATCACGGTTCCCGCTTATTTCAACGACGCGCAGCGACAGGCCACCAAGGACGCCGGCAAGATCGCCGGCGTCGAAGTGCTGCGCATCATCAACGAGCCGACCGCGGCCGCTCTGGCCTACGGCCTCGACAAGGCCAAGCAGGGCACCATCGCGGTGTACGACCTCGGCGGCGGCACCTTCGACGTGTCGATCCTCGAGATCGGCGACGGCGTATTTGAAGTGAAGTCCACCAATGGCGACACCTTCCTCGGCGGTGAAGACTTCGACATGCGTCTCGTCGGTTATCTCGCCGATGAATTCCAGAAGGAGCAGGGCATCAACCTGCGCAACGACAAGCTTGCCCTGCAGCGTCTGAAGGAAGCCGCTGAAAAGGCCAAGATCGAACTGTCGTCGACCACGCAGACCGAAATCAACCTGCCGTTCATCACCGCGGATGCCACCGGTCCGAAGCATCTGACCATCAAGCTCACCCGCTCCAAGCTCGAGGCGCTGGTCGACGATCTGGTTCAGAAGACCATCGAGCCGTGCCGCAAGGCGCTGAAGGATGCCGGCCTCTCCGCCGGTGAAATCAGCGAAGTGGTTCTGGTCGGCGGCATGACCCGCATGCCGAAGATCCAGGAAGTGGTGAAGCAGTTCTTCGGCAAGGAGCCCCACAAGGGCGTCAACCCGGATGAAGTGGTCGCCATCGGCGCCGCGATCCAGGCCGGCGTGCTGCAGGGCGACGTCAAGGACGTGCTGCTGCTCGACGTCACCCCGCTGTCGCTGGGCATCGAGACGCTGGGCGGCGTGTTCACCCGCATCATCGAGCGCAACACCACAATCCCGACCAAGAAGAGCCAGGTGTTCTCGACCGCCGAGGACAACCAGAACGCGGTGACCATCCGCGTCTTCCAGGGCGAGCGCGAAATGGCGGCCGACAACAAGATCCTCGGTCAGTTCGACCTGATGGGGATTCCGCCGGCTCCGCGCGGCATGCCGCAGATCGAGGTCACCTTCGACATCGACGCCAACGGCATCGTCAACGTGTCGGCGAAGGACAAGGCGACCAACAAGGAACAGCAGATCCGCATTCAGGCATCTGGTGGTCTGTCGGAAGCCGACATCGACAAGATGGTGAAGGACGCCGAAGCCAACGCGGCCGAGGACAAGAAGCGCCGCGAGGCGGTCGACGCCAAGAACCATGCCGACGCGCTGGTGCATTCCACCGAGAAGGCGCTCGCCGAGCATGGCTCGAAGGTCAGCGAAGGCGATCGCAAGGCGATCGAGGACGGCCTGGCCGATCTGAAGGAAGCGTTGAAGAACGACGACGCCGAGGCGATCAAGGCCAAGGCCAGCACGCTGGCGCAGGCTTCGATGAAACTCGGCGAAGCGATGTATCAGCAGCAGGCGGAAAGCGATGCCGCCCGCGACGCTGCCAAGGATGCGGCGCAGGATGACGTTGTCGACGCGGAGTTCACCGAAGTCGACGACGACAAGAACAGCAAGAAGTCTGCGTAATCATGGCTTCGGCCGTGGCAGTTTTGCCAGCGATGGCCGGGCGTGTCCCGGCCATTCGTGTTTGTGCTTTATCAGCCATCGGCGCGCAGGTTTTGGTATTGGGTTTGTTGCCGGCGAACGCGCAAATGGACCAACGTACGCAGGCTAGGATGCAACATCTCCATCATAGCCTTGTCATCGCTGAGGAGAACCTCAGCCTCGCGTTACGAGATGCAGACGCTCCTCGTGTCCTTTTGGTCAATGAGCTGTTGTCCAATCTGGCTTCTGCAACAAAGGAATCGAAGACCGTGGCGAATCGCTGTTTGGACGCGATGGAAACTTTGGGAGGCGCTACGGTGATGGCTGCGTTTGCTGTTCATCCGGCCACAAAGGGTGACCTTGGATCTATGACTCGCCAGGACCTCAGATTCTCAGAACAGATGCGTCCTGCCGCCAGCCTCGTTGAGAAACAGTTCAGTGAAAGCTCGGCGTCTTACAGGGTTAAAATGCCTGAATGTGAAGAGGAAATCGGCGTAGGAAAAACGCGACGCTCTTTGCCCGAAAAACTGTCCAAGAATTAGTATGGCTATGGCTAAGACTTGCTACTACGAAACACTGGAAGTCGAACGCAGCGTCGATGAAGCCGGCCTCAAGTCGGCCTTCCGCAAGCTCGCGATGAAATGGCACCCGGACAAGAATCCGGGCGATCCGTCCTGCGAGCACAAGTTCAAGGAAATCTCCGAGGCCTACGAGATCCTCAAGGACGGCAACAAGCGCGCCGCCTATGATCGCTATGGCCATGCCGCCTTCGAGCAGGGCGGCGGTGGCGGCCATGGCTTCGGCGCGGGCTTTGCCTCGTCATTCTCCGATATTTTCGAAGACCTGTTCGGCATGTCGGCGCGCGGCGGCCGGGGCGGCCGCGAGCGCGGCGCCGACCTGCGCTACAACATGGAGATCACCCTGGAGGAAGCGTTCCAGGGCAAGACCGCGCAGATCCAGATTCCGGTCGCCGTCACCTGCGAGCAATGCTCGGGTACCGGCGCCAAGGCCGGCACCAAGCCCAAGGCGTGCAGCATGTGCGGCGGCGCCGGGCGTGTCCGTCAGGCGCAGGGCTTCTTCACGCTGGAGCGCACCTGTCCGGGCTGTCAGGGCCGCGGCCAGATGATCGACAGCCCGTGCCCGTCGTGTTCGGGTCAGGGCCGGGTCCAGAAGGAGCGCTCGCTCTCGGTCAATATTCCGCCGGGCGTCGAGGATGGCACCCGCATTCGCCTCGCCGGCGAAGGCGAGGCCGGCATTCAGGGCGGCCCTGCGGGCGACCTCTACATTTTCCTGTCCCTGGCCTCGCACCAGTTCTTCCAGCGCGATGGCGCCGATCTGCACTGCCGCGTGCCGGTGTCCATGGTGTCGGCGGCGATCGGCGGCGAGTTCGAGGTGCCGACCATCGAGCAGGGCAAGACCAAGGTCAAAATTCCGGCGGGAACCCAGTCCGGCCGCCGGTTCCGCATTGCGGGAAAAGGCATGCCGGTGCTGCGGTCGCGGCAGATGGGCGATATGTACGTGCAGGTTGTGGTCGAAACGCCACAGAATCTCACGAAAAAGCAAAAAGAGCTGCTGGCCGAGTTCGAAAAGCTGTCGTCGGGTGAAACCCAGCCTGAAGCTGCGGGTTTCTTCAAGATGGTCAAGGACTTCTTCGGTACCCGCGCCAATCCGTCCTGAGATCGTTCTTGACCGTTTTCGCTTGCGCCTATACCCCTTTGTGAAGAAAAATTAAGGGTCCGCCCCGCTTCGGGTCCGATCGGTAAAAACATGCCTTTGCAATCCACCGCGCGTGCATTGAAAAAGCCACTTCGTCTCGATGACGAAGTTCGTTTTCTCCGATCATGGATCGAAAAGCCGCTCCACATGGGCGCGGTGATGCCCTCGGGCAAAGTGCTGGCCCGCACCGTCGCACGCTACGTCGATGTCAACGCCACTGGTCCCGTTGTCGAGCTTGGCCCCGGAACCGGCGCCATCACTGACGCGCTGATCGCTCACGGCGTCGAACAGAAACGGCTGGTGCTGGTGGAGTTCGATCCGGGGTTCTGCGCATTGCTGCGCGAACGCTATCCGGAAGCCCGGGTCATTCAGGGCGATGCCTACCGTCTCGAGAAAACCCTGTCGGTGCTCGATGAGCCCGCCAGCGCGATGGCCTCGGGCCTGCCGCTGGTGACCAAGCCGATGCTGACGCGCATGAAGCTGATGCGCGACGCCTTCCACAAGATGGTGCCCGGCGCGCCGTTCATCCAGTTCACCTATTCCGTCGTGCCGCCGATTCCGAAATCGCTCCCCGGCGTTCAGACCCAGGCGTCCGAACGCATCTGGATGAACCTGCCTCCTGCCCGGGTGTGGGTTTATCGCAAGGGCTGATGCTGTTTCGGGCTTCGCGGCGCCCGGTTTCCTCTTTGCCGCGAAATGCTCTAATCCTGGTCCCATGGCTGTCGTGAAAATCCTGGTCATCCCCGGCTCGTTGCGCACGGGGTCGTTCAACGCGCGGCTTGCTGCCGCCGCGGTCAAGGAGCTGGCGCTGGCGAATGTCGAGGTGACGCAGATCTCGCTCGGCGATTATCCGCTGCCGATCTACGACGGCGATCTCGAGGTCAATTCGGGCATTCCGCATAACGCGGTGAATCTCAAGCGCATGATCGAGGCGCATCACGGCGTGCTCATCGTCACGCCCGAATATAATTCCTCGGTGCCGCCGCTGGTGAAGAACACCATCGACTGGGTGACGCGGGTGCGCGAGCGCAACGAAACCCTTGGTCAGGTGTTTCGCGAGCGCGCATTCGCCATCGGCGCAGCCTCGGACGGCAAGTTCGGCGGCCTGCGCGTGCTGATGGCGCTGCGCCAGATTCTGGCGCTCGGCTGCGGCGCGACCGTGATCCCGCGCCAGATAACGCTGTCCTTCGCGGGACAGGCGTTCGACGACATGGATCGCCTGAAAGACCAGCGCGATGCCGATCAGCTTCGCGCCACCGTGCGGCAACTGATCGACGTCGCCCAACAGATGATGTGAGGTGTCATGGCATCGCAAGCTACCCTGTCCAAAGCCACTCCATCCCCGGTCATCGAACCGCGTGACCGCCTGATCGTCGCGCTCGACGTGCCGAGCGTGACCGACGCCGAAGCGATGATCGCACGGCTCGGCGACAGCGTGTCGTTCTACAAGATCGGCTACCAGCTCGGTTATGCCGGCGGCCTTGCGCTCGCCGCCGATCTCGCCCGCGCCGGCAAGAAAGTGTTCGTCGATCTCAAGCTGCATGACATCGGCAACACCGTGGCGCGCGGGGTCGAGAGCATCGCCAAACTCGGCGCGACGTTCCTCACCGTGCACGCCTATCCGCAGACCATGAAGGCGGCGGCGGACGCGCGCGCCGGATCGAGCCTGAAAATTCTCGCGGTCACGGTGCTGACCTCTTACGACGATGACGATCTCAAAGAGACCGGCTCGCGCCTTGGCGTCTCCGATCTCGTCGAATTGCGCGCGCGTCAGGCGCAGGCCATCGGCGTCGATGGCCTCGTGTGCTCGGGCGAGGAGGCCGCCAATCTGCGGCGAGTCGTCGGTCCCGGCATGAATCTCGTGACGCCGGGCATTCGTCCCGCCGGCAATGCGGCCGGCGATCAGAAGCGCGTCATGACGCCGGCGCGGGCGATTTCCGCCGGCGCCGATTATCTCGTGGTCGGCCGTCCGGTAATGGAAGCGGGCGATCCGAAGGCGGCGGCGGATGCCATCGTCGCCGAAATCAGGACGGCGCTCGCGTCGTAACAGCAAGGGAGGCAGCCATGGCCAAGGGTTACTGGGTCGCACGCATCGACGTGCATGATCTCGACGGCTACAAGCGCGATTACGTCGCCCACAATGGTGCGGTGTTCAACAAATACGGCGCGAAGTTCCTGGTGCGCGGCGGCGCATATGAAGGCCACGAGGGCAAGGCGCGCTCGCGCAACGTGGTGATCGAGTTCAAGGACTACGAGACCGCGCTCGCCTGTTATCACTCGCCGGAATATCAGGACCTGATCAGGAAGCGCGCGCCGTATTCCGAAGGCGAGATCGTGATTATCGAAGGGTATGACGGGCCGCAGCCCTGATCGGCGCGGCACACCGGGTTGCGTACTGACAAAGCCGCGCCCGCCCGTTATACCGGCAATCATTTTTCAAGGGTTTGATCCATGGCCGATATGCGGTTGATCGTGGCGGGTGCGGGCGGACGGATGGGCCGCACCCTGATCCGCGCCATAGACGAGACGGCGGGCGTCGTGCTCGCCGGCGCGCTCGAAGCGCCGGGCTCCGATCTGCTCGGGCAGGATTCGGGCATACTGGCGGGACTGCCGGCCAACGGCATTCCTGTTTCCGGCGATCTGTGGAGCCTGTCGAAGGACGCCGACGGCATCATCGATTTCACCGTGCCCGCCGCGACTATCGCCAATGTCGCGATCGCCGCCGAGCGCGGCATCGTCCATGTCATCGGCACCACAGGCCTGTCGGCATCGGACAACGCGGTGATCAAGAGCGTGACGTCGCGCGCCATCGTCGTGCAGTCGGGCAACATGAGCCTCGGCGTCAATCTGCTCGCCGCGCTTGTGAAGCAGGTCGCCAAATCGCTCGACGACGATTTCGACATCGAGATTCTCGAGATGCATCACAAGGCCAAGATCGATGCGCCGTCCGGCACCGCGTTCATGCTCGGTCAGGCCGCCGCCGAGGGCCGCGCCGTCAATCTCGATGCGCGCTCGGTGCGTTCGCGCGATGGTTACACCGGCGCGCGGAATTCCGGCGACATCGGATTCGCGACGCTGCGCGGCGGCACCGTCACCGGCGATCACACCGTGATCTTCGCCGGTCCCTATGAGCGCATCGAACTGACCCACAAGTCCGAGGACCGGATGATCTTCGCGCGCGGCGCTCTCAAGGCCGCGATGTGGGCGTTCGGCCGCAAGCCGGGCCACTATTCGATGGCCGACGTGCTCGCCCTGAAATCGTCACAGTAGAAACATTACGGAAAGTTGCCCATGAGCGATCGTCTTCTCGTGCTGGTGCGTCATGGCCAGAGCGAATGGAATCTCAAGAATCTGTTCACCGGCTGGAAGGACCCCGACCTCACCGAGCTTGGCGTCAAGGAAGCGATCGCCGCCGGTCAGAAGCTGAAAGCCGAAGGCCTGTCGTTCGATGTCGCCTTCACCTCGGCGCTGACGCGCGCGCAACGCACGCTCGACCTGGCGCTGAAGGAGCTGGGTCAGAGCGATCTTCCGATCACCCGCGATCAGGCGCTGAACGAGCGCGACTACGGCGATCTGTCCGGCCTCAACAAGGACGATGCGCGCAAGAAGTGGGGCGAGGATCAGGTGCTGATCTGGCGCCGTTCCTATGACGTGCCGCCGCCGGGTGGCGAAAGCCTGAAAGACACGCTGGCGCGCACGCTGCCGTATTACGTGCAGGAGATTCTGCCCTGCGTGCTGCGCGGCCAGCGCACGCTGGTGGCGGCGCACGGCAATTCGCTGCGCGCGCTGATCATGGTTCTGGAAAAGCTGTCGCCCGAGCAGATCCTGAAGCGCGAACTCGCGACCGGCGCGCCTGTGATCTATCGGCTCAACGCCGATTCGACGGTGGCGTCGGTCAAGGATCTTGCGGGCTAACCGGTCTGTCGCGGGGCATTACTGCCCCGCGGCCTGACCGGCTTCCCAGCCGAGCATCGCGCGCTTGCGGGTGATGCCCCAGTGATAGCCGGTGAGCGCACCGCTCTTGCCGATGACGCGATGGCACGGCACCACGAACGAAATCGGATTGCGGCCGACCGCCGCGCCAACGGCGCGCGAGGCCTTCGGCGCGTCGATCTTGCACGCGACGTCCGAGTAGGTGGCGGCGCGCCCCATCGGAATCCGCAGCAGCGTTTCCCACACCCGCACTTCGAAATCGGTACCGATCAGCACCACGCGCAGCGGCTGGTCGGCGCGCCATTGCGATGAATCGAAAACCCGGCGCGCGAGCATGGTGGTGCCGGCGTGATCCTCGACATAGGTTGCGAGCGGCCAGCGCCGCTGCATGTCCTTGAACGCCGCACGCTCGTCGCCTTCGTCGGCGAAGGCGAGACCTGCAAGCCCGCGGTCGCTGGCAATCACGATGGCCGTGCCGAATGGTGAGGGATGAAAGCCGTAATGCAGCGTCATGCCGGCGCCGCCGTTCTTCCATTCGCCCGGCGACATGGCTTCATGGGTGACGAACAGGTCGTGCAGACGTCCCGGTCCCGACAGTCCCGAGTCATAGGCGGCATCAAGGATGCTCGCGGAATCGCGCAGCAATCGCTTGGCGTGGTCCAGCGTCAGCGCCTGCATGAAGGCTTTCGGCGTCAGGCCGGCCCAGCGGCGGAACAGATGATGCAGCTCGTCAGGCGTCACGCTGACAGCGTCCGCCATCGCCTCGATCGTCGGCTGTGCTCGCCAGTTCTCGGAAATGAATGCGATGGTCCGGCGTACGGTGTCGTAGTCGCGGAGCTCCGCATCGTCGCGGTGGAGCGCAGCCAGCCGCTGCGAGATCGTCGGGATCGTCACCGGTTCGGTCGTGGAATCGATTCGGGTCATGGCGAGGTTCATCATCCCATCGATCTAGGCCGTGCAGGCTGCCACAGCCACCCGATTTCCGACGATTTGCGATGGCGTTAGCTGACCGGATTATAGGTCGGGCCGCGTCGCGCCGCAGCGAGGGCTTCAGATAAGGCTTTGGAAAAGCTTTCTTTTTCATCAGGTCCGAGAAAATCCGCGATGACCAACGAGCGGCCGCGCGAGACCAGATACAACTTCTCGATGCCGAATTCCTCGTGGCTTTCCCGGCCGAGGCGAACCCACAGCGGATTGAAGCTCCACTCCATGCGATGACCGCGGTGATCGACGCGTCGCACGCGCAGTTCCCATGGATTGACGGTGATTTCCTCGAATGCGGCGGCGCGGCGGAAATTGACCCGGAACGCCCAGTAGATCACCAGCACGTCGAGACCGAAGAAGCCGAACACCGGCCATGCGCCCATGCGCAGGAAGACGATGCCGGCCGCGAAGCTGATCACCGTCACCGCTGCCATCAATACGATGAAGCCGGTGCGACTGAGCGAGCGATGCGGCGTCAGCAGCGCCGAGAACAACTCGGGCTGCGCCTCCGGTAAAGCGTCAAAGTCATTGCGATCGGTCATCGTGGTTCATTATACCCGGATCATGGCAAAAAAGACGAGCGTCGCGAAATCCTGGGCAGCGAAACCAAAAAAGGCGGCCTCGAAGCCGGCTTCGTCGCGCGCGGTCGCGCGCCCCGCCAGCGGGCGCGCATCCGGCGGAAAGCGTTCGACGATCAAGCCCTGGACGCCGGCGGAGGTCTATGAGGCGTTCTCGCGTTTTCGCGCGGCCAATCCCGAGCCGAAGGGCGAACTCGAGCATCTCAATCCCTACACTCTGCTGGTGGCGGTGGCGTTGTCGGCGCAGGCAACCGACGCCGGTGTCAACAAGGCGACGCGCAACCTGTTTCCGGTCGCCGATACGCCGCAGAAGATGGTCGCGCTGGGTGAGGACAGGCTGCGCGACTACATCAAGACCATCGGGCTTTACCGGACGAAGGCCAAGAACGTCATCGCGCTGTCGGAACAGTTGATCGCGCTGCACGATGGCAAGGTGCCGCGTGATCGGGCCGCGCTCGAGGCGCTGCCGGGTGTCGGCCGCAAGACCGCGAACGTGGTGCTCAATATCGCCTTCGGCGAGCCGACCATTGCGGTCGACACCCATCTGTTTCGCGTCGGCAATCGCACCGGCCTTGCACCGGGCAAAACGCCGCTGGACGTCGAGCTTCGTCTGCTGGAAGTCGTGCCGAATGAATTCATGCGCCACGCCCACCACTGGCTGATCCTGCACGGGCGCTACACCTGCATTGCGCGCAAGCCGCGCTGCGAGGTCTGCCTCATCAACGATCTTTGCCGCTGGCCCGAAAAAACCGTTTAGGTCTGGGCGCTCACGCGCGACTTCGCGGGATCGAGCAGTTCCGGCCGCGGTCCGGACAGCCGCTTGTGCATGTGGACCATGAACGCCATGCCGAACACCGGCGTGGCGAGGTTGACGATCGGGATCGATACGAACGCGGCGATGAACAGCCCGGCCGTGAACACCGTCGCGGCATGCTGTTTGCGCATCAGCTTGGCTTCCTCGACCGGGCGGAAGCGCATGGCGGCGAGTTCGAAATACTCGCGCCCCAGCAGCCACGCCGTGGCAACGAAGAATGCGATGAAGCCCGCGCCGGCGATGAACACGAACGGCAGCGCGATCAGATAGACGCCGACGCTCAACAACGCCGTCTTGGCGCCTTCGATCATCGCGCGGCCGATCGGCAGCGCCGTTCCGGGGCGCTCGGCGGGATAGTGCTCGCGCTCGACATGATCGGCGACGTCATCCACGAACACGCTGGCGACCAGCGAGGTGATGGCCGGCATCAGGAACACGGCGCCGAACACGATGCCGAGTCCCGCGGCAATGGAAACGATCCATGACAGGATTTCGAGAGGCGTATGGAAGCCCGGCCCCAGCGCCTGCTCGGCCCACACCTCGCCGGAGCCCGCGAACCAGCTCAGCAGCCGCTGCAGGCCGATTGCGGCAACCACGATCAGCACCAGCGCAAGACCGATGGACTTCCACAGGATGGCGCGCATCGGCGCCGAGAACATCTGGGTCAGCGCCTTGGCCGCTGCGTCGAGCATGGTTCGGTTCTCCAAAAACTTGATGAGAATTGGATACGGTCGGGGTCTTTGACAAGAGCTATCTGCCGGCGATGCGACGGCGATCGAGCTCCGCATCTGTGCATGGCACATTCCCGACCCGCGGACGAAACCATCGGCGCCCTGAATCTTTCCCGTCTTGGGCGGAGCCGCTCCGGCGTCCGCGACAACAACAACCCTCAGGACGGAGCAAGCATATGACCGGCGTGTTCGATATTCAGGGATTTGGATTCAAATCGGACTGGAATGGCGAGTTTCGCACCAGCGCGGCACACAGCGCCATGGAGGAAATCGCAGCGACCAATGCAAATGCCATCTCGATCGCGCCACGCTACTTCACATCGAACCGCACCGCGAGCAGCGTGATCGCCGATCCGGGCAAGACCGAGAGCGATTCGAATATCGCGGCCACGATTGCCGATGCTCATGACCTCGGTCTGTCCGTCTTGCTCAAGCCGATGCTGACCGGCCTGGATGGAACCAATCAGGGACAGATTTCGCCCGGCGACGTCAATGCGTTCTTTGCCTCCTACAAGGCGGAACTGCTCGATCTTGCGCAGATCGCCGAGCGAACAGGTGTCGAAACGCTGTCGGTCGGCAACGAACTCAGCAAGCTGTCGGGGGAGCAGTATCGCGACTACTGGGTGGACCTGATCGATTCCATCCGCACCGTTTATCACGGTGACATCACCTACTCGGCGGCGACCGACGAGGCGATCCATGTCAGTTTCTGGGACAAGGTCGATGACATCGGCGTCAACGCCTATCCGCCGCTGACCACCAAGACCGATCCGACCGTGCAGGAGATGGTCGCGGCATGGAACAGCGTGTCCGCCAATGACTATTGGGCAGCGGCGATGGATCATAAATCACCGGTCGATTTCATGCACTCGCTGGCGCTCGACTACGGCAAGCCCGTGCTGTTCACCGAGGCCGGCTATCGCAGCGTCGACGGCACCAACATCGCGCCCGGCGGCTGGACGGGCAGCAGCACGCAGGATGTGCAGGAGCAGCACGATGCCTTCGACGCATTTTTTCAGGTCTGGGGATCGCAAGGCGGAAGCTGGTTCAAGGGCGCGCATATCTGGGACTGGGATCCTGACAACGCGTATTCGCCCACCGGCTACTCACCCATGGACAAGCCTGCGGAGCAGCTCATCACCGACTGGTTCGGCGGCAAGGTCCAGCCGCCTGGTCTGACGATTGACGGCTCGCCCGCGAATGACGTGATCGACACTGGCGGCGGAAACGACACGCTCTCGGGCAATACCGGCAACGACACCATTCGCGGTGGCGCCGGCGATGACACGATTATCGGCGGCCCGGATGTGATTCCGCGACTCGAAAGCACGACGGTCACCGTGACCGGGTTCAGTCCGGTGGTGGACGGCGTTGGAGCAAAGATGAAAGTGAGCGTCAACGGCGAGCAGGTTGGCGACACGGTTGAATTTCATCAGGCCGCTACGTCGTCGGACTATCAGACCTTCACCTTCACGTTCCACAACCCCGATGCGGTGACCGATCTCGATTTTGCTTTCATCAACGATCAGGTGACCTCAGGCGGCGATCGCAACCTTTACATCAAGGACATCGCCGTCAACGGCGAACACCTCACGGCCGCGGATGCGACCAACCCCAGTTCGCCGGGAACCTGGAATCTCTATCAGAACAAGGCGATCCATTACGACATGGACGGTCGTCAGGAGCTGTTCTTTGGGTCGGCGACCGACAACGATGTTCTCGACGGCGGTCCGGGCAACAATGTCATTCATGGCGGCGCGGGCAGCGACCAGATTCGGGGCGGTCCCGGCAATGACGTTCTCTATGGCGACGATGGCGAGGACCATCTCGTCGGAGGAGGAGGCAAGGACTTCATCTATGGCGGGGCCGGACAGGACACGCTCGAGGGCGGACCGGCCACAGTGAAGATGTACGGCGAAGATGGCGCGGACACGCTGACGGGTGGAATCGGCAACGACTATCTGTTCGGACAGAACGGCAATGACCGGCTCGCGGGCGGTTTGGGAAACGACTACCTGCACGGTGGCAACGGCAGCGACACCTTCGTGTTCGAGCCGAATTTCGGCAAGGACATCGTCGGCCAGTTTCATGACGGCTATGGGACCGAAGACGTGCTGCAGTTCGACAAGAGCGTGTTTGCCGATTTCGAGGCTGTTCAGCCGCATATGGCGCAGGTCGGCACCAGCGTGATGATCACCTATGATGATCACAACACGATCGAAATTCAGAAGGCGGATCTGGCGCGGTTCGACGCCCACGATTTCCTATTCGTGTGACCGAACGGGAATCGCCGGCAAGCGGCGTCAGTTTGCGGATTCGAGTTCGCGACGCCGCGCCGCGCGATTGTTGCTCAGCGCGGGGCGGTCGTGGTTCCCGAGGTCTGGTGCGAGCGTCGCCGCCGGTGCCGCGATGTCGCGGGAGCTTTCGAAGATTCCCTCCGGAAAGGGATCTTCGTCCTCCGCCACCTCCGCGGGCGGCTTGGGTTTGTCGGCCCAGTGCAGTTTGGTGTAGTCGAACCCGCGCACGATGGTCGGTTTCACGATCTCGAAATAGGGCGAGATGTCGAAGTCGCGCGGCATGTAGAGCGACGAATCGCGGATGTGAAGGATCTCGCGCTTGGCCTGCCGGCTGCCGGCCTGCGTGATACGGGGCAGGATCGGATAGCGCACCGCCCCGAAGGCCTGCGCGATCAGCGCCGAGCAGATGATCTTGGTGGGATCGCCGGAACCGAGCGCGATCATGCGCCGCCGCCAGCGCTGCGGCACCGGCAACGGGATCAGATAGCGCATCAGGTCGATAATATTCTTGGTGTCGTAACCGAACCCGACGCGATTGATCGCATAGCGGCACACCGTTTCGCGATCCTCGAACGACAACCCGACCGGACGGCACAGGCGGGTATGGTAGGAGAAATATTTCGACAGCGGCGCCGTGGTGACGCCTTCGCCGACATTGGCCTCGATCAGCACATGCGGTTCGCCGTCGGGCTCCATCGCGCCCTCGATCGGGCCGACATACAGCGCGGAATGCGACCAGGTCGACTGCGTGAGATATTTGATGATGCCGGAGATGCGGTTGTTGCCTTCGACCAGCAGCACATCGGCGGGTTCGATCAGGCCGCGCAGCCGGTCGGGATCGCTCGGCGTGAATGGCCGATATCCCGGAACCTCCTTCTGGAGGTATCGCGCAATGACCTTGCCGACTGTGTCGAGCACGAAGCCCATGACAGGATTCTCCCCGCCGCGGCGCTTTGGCCGCTATTGTTATCGTGTCATTTTCGTCGAAACCGATTTCATATTAGTTCATACGGATCACGCGCAAATCACCAAACATTCACCATGACCGTTGCGACGTGGCGTTCATTGCGGCAAGTTCGCACTACGTTCCCCGTTTCGGTCGGGTCTTGGAAACCATGAGATGAAAATTACCCGCCGCAGGTTCCTGACCGGCTCTGTTGCAGCCGCAACGTCGATGTCTTTCGGCATCCGCGCGACCGGCGTTTTTGCCGCGTCATTGCCGAAAGACATCGACGTGGCGGTGATCGGCGCCGGTGCTGCGGGCATCGCGGCGGCGCGGCGGATCGCCGCGAGCGGGCGAAAGGTCATCGTCATCGAGGCGTCCGGCGCGGTGGGAGGACGCTGCCTCACCGACACCACGACATTTTCCGCGCCATTCGATCGCGGGGCGCGCTGGCTTTCTCCGGCGGACAGCAATCCCGTTGCCAAACTCGCGCGAGGCGCAGGCGTTGATCTTCTCCCGGCGCCGCGCGGCCAGAGAATGCGGGTTGGCCGCCGCAATGCCCGCGCGGCCGAGACGGAAGACTTTCTGGTGCGGCTGGTGCGCAGCAATCGAGCCATTGGCGATGCGGCGCGCGGCGGCAAGGCCGACGTCGTGGCGGCGTCGCTGCTGCCGCAAGACCTCGGCGAATGGGATGGCGCGATCAATTTCCTGCTTGGTCCGGCAGCGACCGGCAAGGATCTGGCTCATCTGTCCGCCGCCGACCTCGCGTCGATGCAGGAGCGAGACCCGGCGTCCGCGACCCGTCAGGGCGTCGGCACTCTGGTCGCAAAACTCGGCCAGCAACTTCCCATCATTCTGTCTACCCCGGTGACGCGCATCGCATGGGGAGGACGCAACGAGGTTCAGGTTGAGACGAGGGCGGGCGCGGTATCGGCGCGCGCGGTGATCCTGACCGCATCAACCAATGTCCTGACATCGGGCAAGATCAAGTTCACGCCAGACCTTCCCAAGCGACAGCTCGATGCAGCCGACAAGCTCAGCCTCGGCAGCACCGATCGCATCGCGCTCGAGCTCAACGGCAATCCCATGGATCTCGGGAACAACGACGCGGTGATCGAGCAAAGCCGCGACAGCCATACGGCGCTGCTGCTCGCCAACGTCAATGGATCGTCGCTGTGCCATGTCGATGTTGCCGGCAGCTTCGGCCGCGATCTGGCGGCGCAGGGCGAGAAGGCGATGACCGCTTTCGCCATCGAATGGCTGACCAAACTTTACGGCGGCGATGTCGCCAAGGCGGTCGTGAAAACCGCCGCCACGCGCTGGAACGATGCGCCGTATGTGCTGGGGGCGATGTCGGCGGCGTCCCCCGGCGGTCAGGGCGCGCGGAAAATTCTGATGGAGCCGGTCGGCAATCTTTATTTCGCGGGTGAGGCCGTGCACGAAACCGGCTGGGGCACGGTCGGCGGCGCGTGGGAAAGCGGCGAGCGTGCGGCTGACGCGGTTCTGCGCAAACTGAGCGGGGCGAAGGACGGTCAGGCATCGCGTAAATCGAGGTCCAAACCGGCGCGTCATACGCGACCACGGCATCCGCGCGGCTCGGAAGCGTCCGCATGGCCGCGCCGCTGATGCACAGATCATGAAAGGTCCAGGCCGGTGAGGGCCCTGATCTCGTGGTCGAGCGGCAAGGATTGCGCGTTCGCACTTCACCATGCGCGGCAGAGCGGCGCGTTCGAGATCGTTGGTGCGTTGACCACGGTGATCGAGACCTTTCACCGCGTGTCGATCCATGGCGTGCGCGACGAGATTCTGCGCGCACAACTCGATGCTGCCGGTCTGTCGCCGCTGATCGTGCCGATCCCCTATCCGTGCCCCAATGAAATCTACGAGGCGCGGATGGGGGAAGCGATCGTGCAAGCAAAGCGTGACGGCATCACGCATATCATCTTCGGCGATCTGTTTCTGGAGGACGTTCGCGCCTATCGCGCCGAGAAGCTGAAAGACACCGGCATCACGCCGGTGTTTCCGCTGTGGCGGAAGCCGACGGCGCAACTTGCGCGCGACATGATCGCATCCGGCATCAAGGCTCATCTTGTCACGGTCGATCTTGCAAGGCTGCCGGCGTCGTTTGCGGGTCGAAAGTTCGATGAAGCGCTTCTGGCGGATCTGCCCGACGGCATCGATCCGTGCGGCGAGAACGGCGAATTTCACACCTGCGTCGTTGACGGGCCGATGTTCAGGCGCCCGCTGCGCGTTGCCGCAGGCGAGCAGGTGATCCGCGACGGCTTCGCCTATCGCGATCTGCTGCTGGAATCCGTTCCTGCTTAAACCGGCAGTTTCAGCTCCATCAGATCCTTTGCCACGATCACCTTGCCCGGGTAATTCTTGCGCACCCCGGCGATCCATTGATCGTCGGTGACGGCGATGTCGCCCGGCACGAGATGGCTGAGCACCAGCAGCTTGACGTTGGCGGCGGCTGCGATCTTGCCGACGTCCTCTGTGGTGGTGTGGCTTTCGAGCAGATGCTTGCCCAGCGTGGCGCCGTTCTTGACCCGCTCCACCAGCTTGTCGACGAACGGCGCATAAAGCGCTTCATGCACCAGCACGTCCGCGCCCTTGGCGAACTCCGCGAGTTTCGGATTGTAGTCGGTGTCGCTGGAGAACACGATGGTGCCGTCAGGCGTCTCGAACTTGTAGGCAAAGTTGTCGGTAATCGGCGGGTGCGGCGTGCGGAACGCGGTGACGGTGAAATCGTCGGTTTTCAGAACCACACCGTCGACATCGATGTCTTTCGCGATCAGCAGTTTGCGCGGATCGGGGCGGCCTTCGTCGCTGATGCGGGTCTCGACATCGAACTTGTTGAGCTCCCAGTAGGTTTTGGTCATCGCCTCGATGCCCCTCGGCCCGAACGAATGGATCGGCGTCGAAAGTCCCGTGGCCCAGGCGTTGTAGACCAGATTGCCGTACTCGAGATTGTGGTCCGAATGGTGATGGCTGATCAGGATATATTTGATCGTGGTCAGCGGCACATGCGCTTCGGCCAGCTGATGGCTGACACCCATGCCGCAATCGAGCACGATCCTTGTGTTGCCGATCTCGATCAGGTTCGCCGGATTCGAACGGCCGGTTTCGACACGCGGACCGCCCTTGGTGCCGAGAAACACGATGCGGGTCTGCGGCTTGTCCTTGCCTTGGGCGAAACCCGCACGGGTCCCCGACAGCGCCGTTGCGGCGCCCAATGCGGAAAGTTTGAGAACATCGCGGCGATCGAGCATCGAAGCCTCCCTTTCTATTGAAGGGAGGCTAGGCCGAGATGGACCGGTTGCCTAGGAGAAGATTGTTACAATTATCCCCGCAGCGTGCCGCCGGTCTTCTTCGTCACTTCGGTCACGATCTTGGCCGCCACCGCATCGATCTCCTGATCGGTGAGCGTTTTCTCGCGCGGCTGCAGCGTCACGGCGATGGCGATCGACTTCTTGTCGGGGTCGATGCCTTTGCCTTCGTAAACGTCGAATACGGTGACGCCGGTGATCAGCTTCTTGTCAGCGCCCTGTGCCGCGCGCACGATGTCCGCGGCTTTCACGTCGCGTGCGACGATAAAGGCAAAATCGCGCGACACAGGCTGGAACGGCGACAGGTCGAGCGCCGGCTTGGCGCGGGTCGGCCTCGCCTTGGCGTCGGGAATGCGCTCGAGGATGATTTCGAATCCGACCAGCGGCCCTTCGGCTTTGAGCGCTTCCAGCGCGCGCGGATGCAGTTCGCCGAAATGACCGAGCACGTTCTGCGGGCCGATCTGGATGGTGCCGGAGCGGCCGGGGTGCAACCACGATGAACCACCCGGCACGATCTGCAGCGCTTGCATCGGCGCGCCGGCGGCAGCAAGCACCGCAAGCGCGTCGGCCTTGGCGTCGAGTGCATCGACGGTGGCGCTGCCCGACCAGTGGCGGCCGATGCCCTTCGGCGAGGCCAGCGCGCGGCGCACGCCGCTCGCGGCGACGAACTGATCCTTCGGCCGGTCGCCCCGGAAAATCTGCCCGACTTCGAACAACGCGACGTCGGCGAAGCCACGGTCGGCATTGGCCTGCGCGGCCGCGATCAGGCCTGGCATCAGCGAGGGGCGCATGTCGGAGAGATCGGAGGCGATCGGATTGGCGAGCGCGAGCTCGGGCTGGCCGCCACCGAACAATTCGGCCTGCGCTTTGGAGACGAACGACCATGTCACCGCTTCGGTCATGCCGCGCGCGGCGAGCGCGCGCTTGGCGCGGCGGGTGCGCAACTGGATTTGCGTCAGCACCGGCTTGCGCGGTGCATCGCCACGCTCGAACGGCGTCAGCGGCACGCGATCGACGCCGACAATGCGCACGATCTCCTCGACGATATCGGCCTTGCCGTGAACGTCGCTACGCCACGACGGCACTGCGATCTTCACCACGGGTCCGCTGCCGGCCACCATGAAGCCGAGATGGGTGAGAATGCGGCGCATGTCCGGCAGCGGCACGTCGATGCCGGCAAGACGCTTCACCTCAGTCAGCGGGAAGTCGATGATGCGATCGTCGCCATACGCCTTGCCCTCGATCACGATCTCCGACGGCGTGCCGCCGCACAGTTCCATCACGAGCTTCGTCGCCATTTCGAGACCCGGCACCATGAAGGCCGGATCGACGCCGCGCTCGAAACGATAGCGGGCATCGGAATTGATGCCGAGCTTGCGGCCGGTCTGGGCGATGTTGATCTCGTTCCACAGCGCCGATTCGATCAGCACGTCGGTGGTGGTCTCGTCGCAGCCCGAGGCTTCGCCGCCCATGATGCCGGCGAGCGACTCGACGCCGTGCTCGTCGGCGATGACGCAGATGTTCTCGTCGAGCGTATAGGTCTTGCCATCGAGCGCGAGCAGCGTCTCGCCTGCCTTGGCGCGACGCACGGTGAGATTGCCCTTCACCTTGGCGGCGTCGAACACGTGCAGCGGGCGGGCGCGATCGAAGGTCATGAAGTTGGTGATGTCGACCAGCGCATTGATCGGCCGCAGTCCGATCGAGGTCAGGCGCTTGTGCAGCCATTCCGGCGACGGGCCGTTCTTGACGCCGCGCACGAGGCGCAGCGCGAAGCCCGGACACAGCGATGGATCTTCGATCGTCACTTTGACCGGTGAGGGGAACTCGCCCTTGATCGGCTTCGGCGGCTGATCCTTGAACTTGCCCATGTCGGCGGCGGCAAGATCGCGCGCGATGCCGTGCACGCCGGTGCAATCCTGACGGTTCGGCGTGAGGTTGATCTCGATCACCGGATCGCCGAGCCCGGCCCACGCGGCATAAGCCGTGCCGATCGGCGCATCCGCCGGCAATTCCATGATGCCGTCGTGATCCTCGGAAATCTGCAGTTCGGCGGCCGAGCACAGCATGCCGCGGCTTTCGACGCCGCGAATGGTGCCGACGCCGAGAGTGATGTTCTTGCCGGGAATGTAGGTGCCCGGCGGCGAGAACACGCTGACGAGGCCGGCGCGCGCGTTCGGCGCGCCGCACACTACCTGCACCGGCGCTCCGCCATCGCCGGTGTCGACCATGCACACCCGCAGCCGGTCGGCGTTGGGATGCTGTTCGGCGGAAATCACCTTGGCGATGCTGAACGGCGCAAGCTGCTTGGCCTTGTCGTCGATATGTTCGACTTCAAGCCCGATCATGGTGAGCTTGTCGGCGAGCTTGTCCAGCGGTTCGTCGGTGTCGAGATAGTCTTTCAGCCAGGAGAGAGTGAACTTCACGACGACAATCCTCCCGCCAGCGTCGGCACCTCGAGCGGCTTGAAGCCGTAGTGGTTGAGCCAGCGCGCATCCGATTCGAACATCTGCCGCAGGTCGGGGATGCCGTATTTCAGCATCGCGATGCGATCTATCCCCATGCCCCAGGCGAAGCCCTGATAGACATCGGGGTCGAGGCCGCAGGCGCGCAGCACGTTGGCATGCACCATCCCGCAGCCGAGAATTTCCAGCCAGTCCTCGCCTTCGCCGAAGCGAATCTCGCCCTTGTCGCGGCGGCACTGGATGTCGACTTCCAGCGATGGCTCCGTGAACGGGAAGAACGACGGACGGAAACGCATGTTGACGTTATCGACCTCGAAGAATGCCTTGCAGAATTCCGAGAGAATCCATTTCAGGTGGCCGAGGTGCGCACCCTTGTCGATGACGAGGCCTTCGACCTGATGGAACATCGGCGTGTGGGTCTGGTCGCTGTCGCAGCGATAGGTGCGGCCCGGGCAGATCACGCGGATCGGCGGCTGCTGGCTCAGCATGGTGCGCACCTGCACCGGCGAGGTATGGGTGCGCAGCAACAGCCGCGAGCCGTCGGGCTTCGGATTGAAGAAGAAGGTGTCGTGCATTTCCCGCGCCGGATGGCCTTCGGGGAAATTCAGTTTGGTGAAATTGTAGTCGTCGGTCTCGATGTCCGGACCTTCGGCGATGGCGAAGCCCATGTCGGCGAAGATCGCGGTCAGTTCGTCCATCACCTGGCTGATCGGATGGATGCGGCCCTGATCGGCCGGCGTGTCGCGCAGCGGCAGGGTGACGTCGATGGTCTCGGAGGCAAGACGCGCGTCGAGCGCGGCGTTCTTGAGAACGTCGCGGCGCATGGTCAGCGCCTGCGTGACCTTGTCCTTGGCGGCGTTGATCGCGGCGCCTTCGGTCTTGCGCTGCTCCGGCGACATCTTGCCGAGCGTGGCGAGAAGCGCGGAGATCGTTCCCTTCTTGCCGAGCGCGCCGACGCGGACCGCTTCCAGCGCGGCTTCATCGGGAGCCGCGGCAATCGCAGCGAGAACTTCAGATTCGAGTTTGGCGAGATCAGACATCACAAGCCCCAGCGGAACGGTTTGATCAAAACCGCCCGGCAGGGATTTGATGAGCCCAGCCGAACGGAGCGGGGTGATTTACACCCCGGTCGTCTCGGCCTCGTTCAAGAGGGGCAAGCTTAAGCCGCGAGCGCGGCTTTGGCCTTTTCAGCGATCGCCTGGAAGGCTGCCGGTTCATGGATCGCCAGATCCGACAGCACCTTGCGGTCAACCACCACGCCCGACTTGGCGAGGCCGTCGATAAATCGGCTGTAGGTCAGGCCGAACGGACGAACCGCGGCGTTGATGCGCTGGATCCAGAGCGCGCGGAAGGTGCGCTTCTTCAGCTTGCGGCCGACGAAGGCATACTGACCCGCCTTGTCGACGGCGGCCTTGGCGGCGCGGATGGTGTTCTTGCGACGACCGCGAAAACCTTCGGCGGCCTTGTAGACTTTCTTGTGCTTGGCATGAGCCGTCACACCGCGTTTCACGCGAGCCATGACTGATCTCCTTTATCTGAAATATCGAATGGTGACAGACAGCCGCGCGAGCGCGGCCTGGATGGATCAGGCGTTTGGCAAGAAGTATTTCTTGATGTTTTCGCCGTCGGTCTTGAACATGATGCGCGTGCCGCGCAGCTGACGAATCTGCTTCTTCGTCCGCTTGATCATGCCGTGACGCTTGCCGGCATGGGCCGACACGACCTTGCCGGTTCCGGTGACTTTGAAGCGCTTTTTGGCGCCCGATTTGGTCTTCAGCTTGGGCATTTGGCTCTCCTGTTGTCGCAGAAAAAGCGCCCCGGGGGCGCCCTTGCGACTGAAATGCTCGTTAGAGCGTTGAAAGTGCTCGATTTTTCCGAATTGAAACAACCGGCACGTCATCGCCACGGCAGCCCTTGATCAGCCGGGCGACGAAGGCTGGGCTTATTGCAGAGAAAGGCGCGATTGGCAACGCATATCGCGCATGCTGCAGTGCGGTAACAGAATCGCAATAATCGGTCCATAAGGAGGCCAACATTCACAAATGATGAGGAAATCTCCGTGGCCAAGCCTGCCCGCGCCGTTGCCGTTTCTGTTGTTCCGTTTGCCTTGCGCTGGCTGTTTGTCGCCGCGCTCATGGGGGCGGCGGTCTCAGCGGTGCTGGTCTTTGCCAAGGGAGCACAGGCCGGGGCGGCCTTCGACGGAATCTGGCGGGTGACGATCATCACCCAGTCCGGCAATTGCGATCCGGCTTACAGCTATCCGCTGAAGGTGGTTGACGGGCGCATCAGCTACGCCGGGGACGGCAGCTTCGAGATTTCCGGCAATGTCGGCGCCGGCGGCGGCGTCTCGGTGGCGATCGCCCGGGGCGACCAGAAGGCCAGCGCCAGCGGCAAACTCAGCGGAACCTCCGGTTCCGGGCACTGGAGTGGCAAATCATCCAGCACGGCCTGCAAGGGGCGCTGGGAAGCCGTGCGCAGCTAAAGAAGAAATAGCGCCAACCCGTATGAAAATAGCGCCGCAAGCGGCGCTATTTTTGTGTGCGGTGGCCGGCGGCCGCTGGCTCTTCAGCGCGGCGCCAGCACCATGACAACCTGACGGCCCTCGAACTTTGCGTCCTGTTCGACCTTGGCCACTTCGGCGACCTCGGATTTGACGCGGTCCAGAAGCTTGGTGCCGATTTCCTGGTGGGCCATTTCGCGGCCACGATAACGCAGGGTGATCTTGACCTTGTCGCCCTCTTCGAAAAAGCGAAGCATGGCGCGCATTTTCACGTTGTAGTCGTGATCGTCGATCATCGGGCGGAGCTTGATCTCCTTGATCTCGACGATCTTCTGCTTCTTGCGGGCTTCAGCTGCTTTTTTCTGGGCCTGAAACTTGTACTTCCCGTAGTCCATGATCTTGCAGACGGGAGGCGACGAGTTCGGCGCAATCTCCACGAGATCCATGCCGGCTTCCATGGCCATCTTCACGGCCACAGCAGTCTCGACGACGCCTTTGTTGGCGCCATCCTGATCAATCAGCTGGATCTGGGCATTGCGGATTTCGTCATTGGTGCGCGGCCCATCCTTGGCGGCGACGGGCGGGGCTCTGTTGGGACGGCGAATAGGGGTTCTCCAAAGTCGTTGAATGAAGCGGCTATTTTGAAGGATGAAACGCCGCCCGGCAAGACGGGCAGGGCACCGTGCCGCCAGAAAGCATCGAATTCGCGGCAAATCGGCCACGGCGACATCCCACCCGGTTCAGGTAGCGACAGGCCGGGCGCTTTGCAACGGCTGACATGTTCCCGTCGCCCATTCGGGTCGCCTGGGTGCCCTGATCATTGACGCTCGCGATCCGCCCCCGTCATAACGGAGGCAGGCCCCCCTTTCGCGAACGGTCAGCCATGAATCATCCCACAAACGACCAGCCGGCCTTTATCGACGTCGGCGCAGAAGGCCAGCAGTGCCGGATCGCGGTCCGCGCCCGCACCGGGAGTGCTCCGGGCCTGTTCTGGCTGGGCGGTTTCAAGTCCGACATGCGCGGGACCAAGGCCGAGGCGCTCGATGCCTTCGCCGCGGAAAAGGGCCGCGCCTGTGTGCGGTTCGATTATTCCGGCCATGGCGAGTCGGGCGGCGATTTCGCCGATGGCACCATCGGCCAATGGCACGAGGAAAGCCTCAAAGTATTCGACGCCTTCTGCGAAGGGCCGCAGATCGTTATCGGTTCGTCGATGGGCGGCTGGATGGCGCTTCTGCTGGCGCGGGCGCTGATGCGCCGTAAAGCGGCCGCAGCACGCGCGTCTCTTGCCGGACTGGTGTTGATCGCCCCTGCGCCGGATTTCACCGAGGACTTGATGTGGAAGAATTTTTCGCCCGAGATTCGCGATCAGATCGAGAAAGAGGGCGTCTGGCACCGTCCTTCGGAATACGGCGATCCCTATCCGATCACCCGCAACCTGATCGAGGAAGGTCGCAACCATCTTCTGCTCAACGGCCCGATCGAGGTCGGTTGTCCGGTTCGCATCCTGCAGGGCGCGCAGGATCCCGATGTGCCATGGCAGCACGCGTTCGCGCTCACGCACTGCCTGCCGAGCGACGACGTCGTGCTGACGCTGGTTCAGGATGGCGATCACCGGTTGTCGCGGCCGCAGGATATCGCGCGGATTCTCGCCGCGGTGGATGAACTCGCCGCCGCATGAGGGCGCGGTTGCCGCGCAATCGCGCCAGAAACGGAGGCCGATGATGCAGCCTGACACGATGCTCAAGGAATTTTGCCGCGCCGTCGAGCAGCGTGATGGCGCTGCATTCGCGGCGCTGTTTACGGACGATGGCGTTTATCACGACGTGTTCTATGGCAGCTTCGAGGGGCGCGCGAAAATCGCGCAGATGATCGATGACTGGTTCTATCGAACGGCGGACAACTTCCGTTGGGACATGCACGATCCGGTCAGCGACGGGTACACGCTCTATGCGCGCTACACTTTCAGCTATCGTTCTCTTCTGCCCGAAGCGAAAGGCAGGCGCGCGATGTTCGAAGGCGTGACGATTATGAAACTGCGTGACGGGCTGATCGCCGAATATGGTGAAGTTGCCAATGTCGCGACCGGTTTCCTCGACATGAACTTTGCGCCGGAGCGCATCGCAAAAATTTTTGCCAAGCAGAACACCGCGCTGAAGGCCCGGCCCGAGATGCAGCGGCATCTGGTGGATTGAGACCCCTCATGGCGAGGAGCGAGGCAAAGTCTCGCGTCTCGAACCATGAGACAACGTTGATTGTGCCTCATCCTTCGAGGCGCAATCCTGCGGATTGCTCCTCAGGATGAGGGCATCGTCCACTCGTCGCGCACGCTTTCGTCCGCATCGTTCGCCTCTGCCGCGAGTTGAGAAAACTCATCGCGCGATAGCAGGCGCGACAGCGCCCACACCGCCGCGCCGCGCACCAGCGGATTTTCGTCGCGCACCAGTCGCCGCGCATCTTCAATGAGCGAAGGATCCCCCGAATTGCCGATCGCGATCAGCACATTGCGGATGAAGCGGTCGCGGCCGATCCGCTTGACCGGCGATTTGGCGAACAGCGCGCGAAACGCGGTGTCGTCGAGGCGCGCCAGCTCGGCAAGCGATGGCGCGCCTAACGCCTCGCGCGCCGCGAGCCTGGCTTCCCGCCCCTGCTGCGCGAATTTGTTCCATGGACACGCGGCGAGACAATCGTCGCAGCCATAGATGCGATTGCCCATCGCGGCACGCAGTTCGCGCGGGATCGGCCCCTTGTTCTCGATGGTGAGATAGGAGATGCACCTGCGCGCATCGAGCCTATAGGGCGCGGGGAATGCGGCGGTCGGGCAGGAATCGAGGCAGGCGCGGCATGAGCCGCAGTGATCGACCTCGGCGTTGTCGCGTGGCAGCTCAAGCGTGGTGAAGATCGCGCCGAGAAACAGCCACGAGCCGAACTCGCGCGACACCATGTTGGTATGCTTGCCCTGCCAGCCGAGGCCGGCTTTGTGCGCCAGCGGCTTTTCCATCACGGCCGCGGTATCGACGAACACTTTGACATCGCCGCCAGCCTGCGCCAGCAGCCAGCGCGCCAGCATCTTCAGTCGTTTTTTGATCAGGTCGTGATAGTCATCGCCGCGGGCGTAGACCGAGATCGCGCCACGGCTGCGCTGTGCAATCACAGCCATCGGGTCCTCGTCGGGACCGTAGTTGAAGCCGAGCATGATGACCGAGCGCACGTCGCTCCACAGCGCCCGCGGATCGGCACGGCGCTCCGGGTCGCGCGCCAGCCAGTCCATGTCGCCGTGCGAGCCGGCATCGAGGAAAATCTGCAGGTACCTGCCCGCATCTTCGATCGCATCGGGCGCGGTGACGCCGATGGCGTCAAAGCCGAGCGTGCGCGCTTCGCGCGCCAAGGCGGTTTTCACCTCGGCCATCCGATCGGTGGCGACGTCGGGCGCAGACGATGTCAGAAGTCGAGATCCACGTAGTGGGCCGGAGCCGGCAGCCCCGCCATCCACTCGCTGAGCAGCGGACGGAACGACGGGCGGGATTTGATCCGCACGTACCAGGCTTTCGCGGCCTCGTCCTCGTTCCATGGCACATCGCCCAGATAGTCGATCGCCGACAGGTGCGCGGCGGCGATAAGATCGGCATAGCTCAGCCGGTCGCCGGCGAGGAAATTCCGCGTCCGCGCCAGCCAGCCGATATAGGCCAGATGATAGCGCACATTGACCCGCGCGGCGCGCAGAACCTCGGTGGAGGGAGCCCCGCCGCCTTGACCTGCATCCATGAAGCGCTTGTAGACCCGCTCGGTCACCAGCGGCTCTGACACCTCGTGGTAGAACTTGTCGTCGAACCAGGACATCAGCCGCCGGACTTCGACCCGATCGAGCGGGTCCTTGGGCAGCAGCCGCCGGTCGCCCATGGCGTAACCATGGGTTTCATCGAGATACTCGGCGATCACCAGCGCCCCGGGAATGGGAGGTGCCCCCTCCGGCAGCATGACCGGGGTGGTGGCCGCCGGGTTCATCACCAGAAAGGCTTCCCGCCGCTCCCAGACCCGCTCCTCGACCAGCCGCGATTCGAGGCCGTGCTCGCCGAGGACGAGCCGGACGAACCGCGAGCGCGGACAGAACGGATGATGAAACAGCGTGAACATGTTGCCCCTTGATAGACCGTCGAAACTTAAGAAGAACCTTAAGAGAAGCTCTCTGGCGAAAATGAGAACAAGGCCGATCCGTGACGGCGGCTGGTCCGAAAGCCCTGCGGATCACCGTCTTTTGGCCGCTTTTCCATTGCGGCATACGGGCGAATAAGCCACAAGAGCGCCATTCGCGCCCCCTCCAGCGTTGCGGATTATCCCTGATGTTAGCTGACCTTCTGAAGGCCCTCGTCCTTGGCATTGTCGAGGGCGTGACGGAATTCCTGCCGGTGTCGTCAACCGGCCATCTGCTGCTGGTGGAGCGGTTCTTCCAGCTCGATCAGGACAATTTCTGGAAGACCTTCGCGGTGATGATCCAGCTCGGCGCGATCCTCGCCATCCTCGTCATCTATTTCGGCCGCTTATGGCATATCGCGCTCGGCATGTTCAGCGATCCGGCGGCGCGGCGCTTCGTCATTGGCGTGCTGCTGGCGTTTTTCCCCGCGGTGATCCTCGGATTGCTGTTCGGCGGCTTCATCAAGAACGTGCTGTTCAATCCCTGGGTAGTCTGCTTCACCCTGATCGCCGGCGGCGCGGTCCTGCTATGGGTCGACCAGCAGGAACTGAAACCGCGCTATCACGACGCCACCACATTCTCGTTGCCGATGTATCTCGGCATCGGTGTCGCGCAATGCGCGGCGATGATCCCGGGCGTTTCGCGCTCGGGCGCGTCGATCGTGGCGGCGATGCTGTTCGGCGCCGACAAGCGCGCGGCGGCCGAGTTTTCTTTCTTTCTGGCGATCCCGACCATGGTCGGCGCGTTCGTCTATGATTTCTACAAGAACCGCGCCGACATGACGATGGACCATGGCCTGGTGATCGCCGTCGGATTTGTCGTCTCGTTCATCACGGCGATCATCGTGGTCAAGACCTTCCTCGACTACGTCACCCGCCACGGCTTCGTGCTGTTCGCCTGGTGGCGCGTGATCGTGGGCACGCTCGGCCTGATCGCGCTGGCGCTGGGAATGTAGGAGGCAGACCTCGGTCAGATGCCGTTTTGGGCAAACTGACCAGTCTTGCGGAAGCGCCAGAGATAGGACGGCAGCACCGCGGCCATCGATTCCAGCGGAAGGCCCAGGCCCTCCAGCGTCAGGCCCGCGGTCTTTGCGGCGTCAGACACGACGTTGTCGGAGCGCAGCAGTTCGACCTGATCGGGCGTCAGTTTGAGAGCGCCCGGCGCAAACTGCAGGAACATCGATTTGAACCGGGCCAGCCCGAACGGCAGCGGCGCGAGTACACATTTCCGCTCGGTCACGGCGAGAATCAGTTCGATGATCTGACGCATCGTCATGACTTCGGGACCTCCGAGCTCGTAGGTCGCGCCTGCCTGCGTCTTGCCGTCGACCGCATCGGCGATCGCTGCGGCGACATCGCCGACATAAACGGGCTGCATGCGGGTGTTTTCGCCGACCAGCGGCAGCACCGGCGACATCCGCGCCAGCGCGGCAAAGCGGTTGGTGAACTCGTCTTCGGGGCCGAACATCAGCGACGGGCGAACGATGGTCGCTGATGGCGTCGCCGCCAGAACCGCTTGCTCACCTGCGGCCTTGCTGCGGGCATAGGCCGACGCGGAATTCGCGTCGGCGCCGATCGCGGAGACATGAATCACGCGGGCGCCGATCCGGCTTGCCGCCTCGGCTACGGTCTGTGCGCCCTTGGCCTGGACCGCATCGAAGGTCTGTGCGCCGCCTTCGGTCAGGATGCCGACCAGGTTCACCACCACGCTGGCGCCGCGCATGGCGGCCTCGATCGAGCCCGGGTGACGGATATTGGCCTGCACCGGGTTGATCTGGCCGACCTTGCCAAGTGGCTGGAGGTGGCCGGCCAGTTCAGGGCGCCGGACCCCGACCCGCAACCGGTAGTCGCGGCGGGCCAGCGCCCGCACCACGTGGCGACCGAGAAAGCCCGATCCTCCGAAAACCGTGACGAGGGTATCGATTGGCGCTGACATGGGATCGATCCTGAAAATTGTTTAAGCCCCCGGAGACGGGGCGGCCCGCGTTTCCGCGATACGCGATCATTTCAGGGCTGTACAGACCCTTCCGGTCCCCTAACTGAATTTGACAAGAGCGGTCCCGAACCTTACTAACCGGGCCCAAGCCCAGGTGGTGGAATTGGTAGACACGCAGGTTTCAGGTACCTGTGCTGCAAGGCGTGAAGGTTCGAGTCCTTTCCTGGGCACCATTCCCCTGATTGATCATAAATGATGCTTGTCCGGCGTCGCGGGTAGTCCGCAGGCGAAGACGGACGAGCCATGCGCGGTTTCCGCTCAAGACGCCCCGCCAGGCTTTTCTGCAGGCGGTCTCGTATCGTCTGCGCGTTGGTCCCAGATCCACTCGTAGAGCGGCACGGGCTGTGAAAATCCCTTGAGGCGCCTCGCCCTTAGTTTCGCGAACGAACCGCCATGCTCCTTGCGGATGTTCTCGGACACCAGAATCTGGTCCGGAAGCGCGATCGCGCACAGGCGCGCCGCAAGCTGGACCGCGCTGCCGAACAGATCGCGGCTGTCCTCCACGGGCTCTCCGCAATCGATCCCGATCCGGATGTGGATGGGCTCGTGATTCCCCTCGTTGTAGCGCTTGAACTCCGCCTGGATCGCCGCGGCGCATTCCACTGCACCCGCCGCTGAGTTGAGGGCTGCCATGATGCCGTCGCCGGTGTGCTTGACCTCGCGGCCGCCGCTGCGGCTCAGGCACCGGCGCACGATGGCGTCGTGCGCCCGGATCATTTCGGTGGACAAGCGATCGCCGAGGCGCTGGGTCATCGTCGTCGAACCGACGATGTCCGTGAACAGGATGGCGCGGTGCCCGGAATCGAGCTCGGATTGCGTCTGGCCGGGCGGCGGCTCCGGGTCCTGGATGCGCCCGAGAAAAGCTTCCACCGCGGAAAGGGCGACCTCGACAATTTCGCCCGCGATAAGTCCGTGCGCCTCACAGTGTACGCAATGGGCGGTGTCCTTGTCGGGTGCATCGACGAGGCAGAATGCGGTGCCTCTGCGCTCGTCGAACCAGTAGGTCAGGAATTTGACGCCGTAGCGATCCTGAATCTCGAGGTCCTTGCGATGCGCATCGGCCACGTTGGTGGCGGTCGCTCCGGACAGGTCGTGACGGTCCATGAAGATGGGCATATCCGGCCCTCTCTTCGTTCGCGTCCAGCGTCCGCTTGGTCTGTGCCGGACGGTATGATGTGGGAGGAGTGCCTTCCTTGAAATCCCCGGACGGAGCAGGTAGGCACCCCTCCTAAGAGTTTGAAAATAGCCAGGACGGGCAGGCCGATCGATTCACCTCTTTGGCGCATCGATCCGGTTCCACGCGCCCTGGCGAGCAGCCGTCAGGAGGCGGCGCCGGTCCACGTGCCTTGAGGGATATCCATGAAGCGAGCAGCAGCCTTGAAACAAGCATCCCTGGCCATCCTCGGCCTGCAAATGATGATTGGGACAACCGCTGCACTGGCCATGGATCCGCGCTTCGCAGCCAGCCTCAAGCGGCTCGATCCGGAGACGCGTCTCGAGCAGGTCTGCGATCTCGAGGCGATGAACAGGATCGGTCGCGATGCCAAACCGTTTCATCCGGATCGAGCCAAGACCGATGTTCTCAGTCATCCGGTCCATGTCGGAAGCGTGCTCAAAGGCAGCGGCGGCGCATTCCGCAGCAAGGGGAAGTGGTACGCCTTTTCCTTCACCTGCAAGGCATCGCCGGACCATATGAAGGTGCTGGCCTTCAGCTACAAGATCGGCAATTCGATCCCGGAATCGAAGTGGGCGTCGTTGGGGCTGTGGCGGTGAGACGCCGCGCCCGGACAAGCCCGGTTTTTCTTGCCGGTCCTTCCCTCACCATGTCGCGGCCCTCGTGTCGCGGCGGAAGGGGCGATAGTTTAACTCACCGATTCGACGAGGCCGAGCACCCATGACCATCCGCCTGCATCGCGGCGATCTGCCGGACATTTCCCGCTACACGCATTCGGTGGCGATCGACACCGAGACGCTGGGCCTCAATCCGCACCGCGACCGGCTGTGCGTGGTGCAGCTCTCGAATGGCGACGGCACTGCCGATGTGGTGCAGATTCCAGCCGGGCATACCGATGCGCCGAATCTGAAGAAGCTGCTCGGCGATCCGGCCATCACCAAGATCTTCCATTTCGCGCGCTTCGATCTTGCGGTGCTCTATCACACCTTCGGCGTGATGCCGGAGCCGGTCTATTGCACCAAGATCGTGTCGCGCCTGGTCCGGACCTACACCGATCGTCACGGCCTCAAGGACCTGACGCGCGAGGTGCTCGGCATTGATCTGTCCAAGCAGCAGCAGTCGAGCGACTGGGGCGCGCAGACGCTGACCGACGCGCAACTGGCGTATGCCGCGTCCGACGTTCTGCATCTCCATGCGCTGCGTGAAAAACTCGATGCCATGCTGGCGCGCGAGAACCGGACGGAACTGGCGCAGGCCTGTTTCCGGTTCCTGCCGTCGCGGGCGAAGCTCGACCTGCAGGGCTGGGAGAACGAGGATATTTTCGCCCATTCGTGACGGCTGCGGCCCGGCGAGGCCGTATTTTTGCGTCACAAGGGCGTTTGCCGGGATTTTCGCCCCGTTTCGGTCATACTCGTCGCCCTCTTGGGATGGGCCGTGCTGACGAAACCCGCTGCAAAACCCGGCCCCACGGCCTAGAATGGTGCGGCGCCGTCCTGCGGCGATCGCCAGCCACCACAGCCTCGGAGCGGCTTTGTGTATTCGGTTCAGGGCCAGGATTATCAGGCCGTCTCAGACGCGCGATTCGCGGTCGCGGCGCGCCACAGCCGCCGCATCCGCTTCCTGCGCAGGGCGGTCCCGGCCGCCGTTGCGGCCGCGCTGCTCGCGATTTTGCTGACCTCGATCTTCAACCCGTTCCGGATTCTGGCCAAGCTGCCGCTCGAGGTCGACAATCTGGTGGTGTCGGGAACGCGCATCACGATGGAATCGCCGCACCTTGCCGGGTTCACGCCCGACCAGCGGCCTTACGAGCTCTGGGCGAAAACCGCGACGCAGGACGTTACCAAGCCGACCAATGTCGAACTGAAGGAGTTGCGCGCCAAGGTGCAGATGGAAGACAAGTCCGGCCTCACGATGGATGCGACCAGCGGCCTGTTCGATACCAAGTCTCAGGTTCTTAACCTGACCGAACATATCTTCCTGCAATCCTCCACCGGCTATGAGGCGCGCCTCACGCAGGCGCGCGTCGACATGGCCAACGGCACGGTCACCTCCGATCAACCGGTGGCGGTCAAGCTGTTGAATGGCACATTGGACGCGCAGCGGCTGGAGATCACCGAGAACGGTGAGCTGGTGCGGTTCGATGGCGGTGTTTCGATGGTTTTGATTCTCGATGAAGCGGCCAAGAGCGGAGCTGCGACTTCCGGTTCGGCGGAACCAGCGAATACGACCCGCGACGCGGATGCCCGATGATGTTTTCAGTCAGGACGTTTGACCAGATGACGGACCGCCGTCAGCAATCGCAGCTTTATCGCAGCAGCGCCTTTGTCGCGACGCTTGTCGCTGCGCTCCTTGTCGGCGTGTCCGTCGCGCCGGCGCAGAGCACGGTGCAGGGCGTGCCGAATGCGGTGCAGGGCTTCTCACAGAATCGCGACAAGCCGATCCAGATCGAGGCAGCCTCGCTCGAGATGCGCGACAAGGACAAGGTCGCGACCTTCTCGGGCAATGTGAAGGTCGTTCAGGGCGACACCACGATGCGCTCGAAGACCCTGCTCGTGTTCTATGACAACGAACAGGGCAAGGATGGCAAGAAGGCGGCCATGAAGTCGTCGACGCCGGGCCCCGGCGGCAGTTCGTCGATCCGGCGGCTCGAGGCGAAGGGCGGCGTGGTCGTGACCCAGAAGGATCAGACGGTGACCGGCGAAACCGGCATCTTCGACATGCGCTCCAATACGGTGACCATGCTGGGTGGCGTGGTGCTCACCAAGGACAAGAACGTGCTGCGCGGCGATCGGCTGGTGGTCGATATGACGACCGGCATTTCGCGAGTCGAATCGAGCAGCGGCCGCGGGGTACAGGGCATGTTCCAGTCGTCTTCGCCGGGCGGGTCGCCGATCAACGGACTGGCGCCGGGCGACAATGCCGCGCCGGGGCGGGGCAAAGGTACACGCCAGCCCGGGAAGCCCATGAAACTCAATGCGTTGCCGGAGACGCACCGGCCCCGAGGTTGAACCTTGGCCCGTAAGCCTGTATCCCCGGCGGCCGGAGACGATGCGATGCGAGGCCGCAGCGCATGGCTGTGAAAGGCTGATCGAAGTACGGATGGCTGATTTCCTGCGCATGTTCCGCCGTCGAGTTCCGGCGCCCGGTCGCCAGGGATTTGCACGGGCGCGTCCGGACATCACCACCCTCAGCGAGCGGATGGGCGACATTTTCAGAAATGTCGTGGGGACGAATTCGGCGCCGCCGGAGCCGCCGCGCGAAGTGCCGGTTCCGGTCCCGCCGCGTGACGTTCCGCGCTCGCTCGATCAAGTTGCGCTGGCTGCGGCGGATGCCGTGGCCTTCGAGCGCGAGGCGCCGCCGATTCCAAGAGCGATCCCACGCGAGCATGGCGCCGAGTATGCGGCAACCATCCATGACGACCGGCAGCGTGTGCGCGTGGACAGCGCGGCGACCGCGCACCGCCCGGCGCCGCGCGCGGGCTATCTTGCGGTTCACGGCATCGAAAAGAGTTTCGGTAGCCGTAAGGTCGTGCGTGGCGTGTCGATCTACGTGCGGCGTGGCGAAGCGGTCGGCCTGCTCGGGCCTAACGGCGCCGGCAAGACCACCGTGTTCTACATGATCACCGGGCTGATCAAGGCGGATCGCGGCCGCATCGAACTCGATGGCCACGATGTCACCAGCCTTCCGATGTACCAGCGCGCGCGGCTCGGCATCGGTTATCTCCCGCAGGAGGCTTCGATCTTTCGCGGGTTGACGGTGGAGGAAAATATCCGCGCCGTGCTCGAAGTGGTTGAGCCGGACAAGCGCAAGCGTGAGCGCGAGCTCGATTCGCTGCTCGAGGAATTCAACATCACGCGGTTACGGAAATCGCCGTCCATCGCGCTGTCTGGCGGCGAACGGCGGCGCGTGGAAATCGCGCGCGCATTGGCGACGCGGCCGAACTACATGCTGCTCGACGAACCGTTCGCCGGCATCGATCCGATCGCGGTCGGCGACATCCAGGATCTCGTTCGTCATCTCACCAATCGCGGCATCGGCGTATTGATCACCGACCACAATGTCCGCGAGACGCTGGGCCTGACCGACCGTGCCTATATCGTCTATGCCGGCGAGGTCCTGACCGAGGGCCATCCCGAGGAAATCGTCAACGACCCGGACGTGCGCCGTCTTTACCTTGGCGAGGAATTCCGCCTCTAGGCTGATTTACGGGGCGTCAAGCCGTGTACATCGCGGTCTAAACGTACTAAGCAAGAATCGGACCAAGTTCGGCCGGACCTTGCACTGATGGCAATTACCCAACGATTAGAGTTCCGCCAGTCGCAGTCGCTGGTGATGACGCCGCAGCTCATGCAGGCGATCAAGCTGCTGCAGCTGTCGAACCTCGATCTGGTGGCCTTCGTCGAGGAGGAACTCGAGCGCAATCCGTTGCTGGAGCGCGCCAGCGAAGACGGCGAGCCGCCGGTGCGGGGTGAGCAGGCGGGAGCGTCGGCGCCATCCACCGCCGGCCCGGACGACAACGTGGGCGAAATATCCGGCGACGGAGACAGCGGCGGCGAGGGATTCGATTCCGGTTCAGAGGAATGGATCAACCGCGACCTCGGCAGCCGCGCCGAGATGGAGCAGACATTCGACTCGGGACTGGAGAACGTGTTCTCGGAAGAGCCGGCGGAGGCTGCCGCCCGCGTCGCACAGGATGCGGCGCCCACTGCGTACACCGAGTGGGGCGGCGGGGCGTCGAACGACGACGATTACAACCTTGAAGCCTTCGTCGCGGCGGAAGGGTCATTGCATGATCACCTCGCTGAACAGCTCGCGGTTTCCATCACCGATTCCGCGCGGCGGATGATCGGGCAATACCTGATCGATCTGGTCGACGATTCCGGTTACGTGCCCGCCGATCTCGGGCAGGCGGCGGAACATCTCGGCACGTCGGTGTCCGAAGTGGAAGCCGTGCTTGCAATTCTTCAGACCTTCGATCCTCCCGGCGTCTGCGCGCGTTCGTTGAGCGAGTGTCTTGCGATCCAGCTGCGCGAGCGCGATCGTTACGATCCGGCCATGCAGGCGCTGGTGGAACATCTCGATCTGCTCGCCAAGCGGGACTTCGCCTCGCTGCGCAAAATCTGCGGAGTCGATGACGAGGACATCGCCGACATGATTGGCGAAATCCGGCATCTCGATCCCAAGCCGGGACTGAAATTCGGTGCGTCGAAAGCGCAGACCGTGGTGCCGGATGTTTACGTGCGGCCGGGACCGGATGGCGGCTGGATGGTCGAACTCAACAGCGACACTTTGCCGAAAGTTCTGGTCAACCAGAGCTACTACGCGGAACTCTCGAAGACGATCCGCAAGGATGGCGACAAGACCTATTTCACCGATTGCCTGCAGAACGCGACATGGCTGGTGCGGGCGCTGGATCAGCGCGCACGCACCATTCTGAAGGTAGCGACCGAGATTGTCCGGCAGCAGGACGGTTTCTTCGCCCAGGGCGTCGCACATCTGCGGCCGCTGAATCTCAAGACCATCGCCGATGCGATCCAGATGCATGAATCCACGGTGTCGCGCGTGACCGCCAACAAATACATGGCGACCAATCGCGGCATCTTCGAGCTGAAATATTTCTTCACCGCGTCGATCGCATCAGCCGACGGAGGGGACGCCCATTCGGCGGAGTCCGTGCGGCACCGCATCAAACAGCTTATCGATGCCGAAGATCCCTCGGCGATTCTGTCCGACGATACGATCGTCGAACGATTGCACGCCGATGGCGTTGATATCGCGCGGCGCACGGTCGCAAAATATCGCGAGGCCATGCGCATACCGTCGTCGGTGCAACGCCGTCGAGAAAAACAGAGTATGCTTGGCAACGGCCGGACTGCAACTACATTATCTGGAGACCGGTCCCGCGACACCGCTTCCGCTTGACGGCGCCGCGCTCTGTCGCGATCCTTGACCGGTCTGACGAGGAAGCGAGGCATGACATGACACTTCGAGTTTCTGGAAAGAGCATCAGTGTCGGAGAAGCAATGCGCGATCGCGTGATCGAACGCACCAACGAAGTCATCAAGAAATACTTCGACGGAAACTACTCAGGACACATCAGGCTCAGTAAGGACGGCTTCGGTTTTCGCACCGACTGCACGCTCCATCTCGATTCCGGAATCACGCTTGAGTCAGACGGAATGGCCGCTGATGCTTATGCCAGCGCCGACCAGGCGCTGCTGTCGGTCGAGAAGCGGCTGCGGCGTTACAAGAGCAGGTTGAAGGATCGTTCCGCGCGCAAGGCCTATGCCGAGTCCGCGGCGATGAAGACCGTGGAGATGCCGGGCATCGATGCGTCGAGCTACGTCATCGAAGGCCTCAACGCCGAAGGCGATGAAGAGGTCACGGCGTTCAATCCTGTCATCATCGCCGAATCGACGACGTCCCTGAAGCAGTTGTCGGTCAGCGAAGCGGTCATGGAACTCGATTTGACTGGCGCCTCGGCCATGGTGTTCCAGCATGGCAGCAGCGGCCGGGTGAACGTGATTTATCGCCGTGCAGACGGCAATGTCGGATGGGTGGATCCCCCAGCCTCCAACTGATCGCAGGGCATTGACGCCTCGCCGGAGCCTCCCTATGGTCCGCCGCCTTTGCAGGCGTGGTCCAAGGGCTGGGCTCCGGATCGATACACGTCAGGATTCTGCAACCCGTCCAACGGCTTAACTTCACCTTCGGAATGCTCGATGACGATTACGGATCTGGTCGCTCCCGATGCGATTCTCCCGGCGCTGAAGGTTATCAGCAAGAAGCAGGCTCTTCAGGAGCTGGCTGCGCGCGCTGCCGTGCTGACGGGACAGAACGAGCGTTCGATTTTCGAAGTGCTCCTGCAGCGGGAAAAACTCGGCACTACGGCGGTGGGGTACGGGGTTGCGATTCCGCACGGCAAGCTGCCGAAGCTCGACAAGCTGTTCGGCATGTTCGCGCGCCTCGAGCGCCCGATCGATTTCGAGGCGATGGACGGCCAGCCGGTCGATCTGATGTTTCTGCTGCTTGCGCCGGAAGGCGCGGGCGCCGATCACCTTAAGGCGCTGGCGCGGGTTGCGCGGTTGCTGCGCGATCAGGAGATCGCCAAGAAGCTGCGTGCGTCGCGCGATGCCGAGGCGATCTATTCGGTGCTTGCGCTGCCGCCGGCCACCGCTGCGTGACGGCGCGCTCGCGCGGGGCGCACACGCCCCGACAATAGCAATCATCCCAAAACAAACGGCGACGCTTGTCGCGCCGCCGTTTCACCTGGCGCATCACCATGCGCCGATTGGCTTGTCCTGCCGCGTTTTCGTCAGCGAATCCGATATGCTCGCCGCCTGAAAACACGACCGTTCGCGTCAATGGACGCTAACGGTCTCAAGCTCGTTGCTCCACGCATTCGCGATCGCCGCCTCGCGGCTATCGGTCAGCATGATCGGCGTGCCGTCCGCGGCGTGGAGCGCGAACAGTTTCAATCCCGGCGCAAGGTGCGGCGCCTGCGGAAAGAGACCCGGCACGTCCTCAGAGCGAATCTGTTTGACGTAGGCGATATGACCTTCGCCCAGGGTGGCCAGCGCTTCCGGAGAAACGGGGCCCAAGGTTGCGATGTTTGCTTCAGTCATTGTCCTCGACTCCTCTACAAGACTAAGCGGTCGAGTCCGCTACCAGTTCCATTATTCGTGCTCATTGATGGCGATCGTCTTAACGACCCGCTCCGGTTCCGGCCGGGCCAGATCGATCGACAGCAATCCGTTCTTCAGATCCGCGCCCAGCACGTACATGCCGTCGGCGAGCACGAAGGTGCGCTGGAAATGGCGCGCCGCGATCCCGCGATGGATGTATTGCCGAGCTTTGTCGTCCTGCTGGCGGCCCCGAATGACGAGCTGATTTTCCTCAGTGGTCACATCGAGTTGGTCGCGGGTAAAGCCCGCAACTGCCAGCGTGATGCGTAGCCGCTCAGGCTGGCCGTTTTCGCGCTCGCAGCGCTCGATGTTATACGGAGGGTAGCCGTCGGCGCCTTTCACAACTCGATCGAGCACACGCTCGATTTCGTCGAATCCCAAAAGGAACGGACTGGACAACGAAGGAACACGAGACATTCACAAAGTCCTCTCGAAGCGACTTTGGCAGTGAGGGCCCTTTCGGCACCCTTTCCGGCGGCATGCCAGCCCTCCGGATACTAGCAATATGGCGATCTCCGGTGCCGCGTTCAAGATCAGGTAACAGGCTGGAAAAGGTGCGTTTTTCAGTCGTCCAGGCGGCTGCGGCCGTCGGCGCTGAACAGATGCAGCTTGCTGGGCGGGGCCGCCGCGCGGATGCGCTCGCCAATGGCCGGGGCATCCTGGCCCGGAACCCGGACAATGACCTCGCCGGGAGGAAGTTCACCCGGAGTTGATCCTACCGCCGTCGTGCTCGTGTCCCGGGCGCGGGAGCCATAAACAAAGGTCTCCGGCCCGACCCGCTCGATCGCGTCGACAAGCAGTTCGAGTTCCAGCCCGCCTGCGGGCGCCGGTCCGCTGCAGATTTCGAGATCCTCGGGACGCACGCCGAGGACGCCGCGCTCGACTGGCGACGACAGGAACGGCTTCAGTTCGGCGCCGGACATCGCCATCAGGTTCATCGGCGGCGCGCCAATGAAGGCCGCCACGAAGGTCGTCGCCGGCCGCTGGTAGATATCGAGCGGCTTGCCGATCTGTTCGACCAGCCCGCCATTCATCACCACCAGGATATCGGCGAGTGTCATCGCCTCGAGCTGATCGTGAGTGACGTAAATGGAGGTCGTCTTGAGTCTGCGCTGGAGTTTGCGAATCTCGACGCGCATGGCGATGCGCAGCTTGGCGTCGAGATTGGAGAGCGGCTCGTCGAACAGGAACACCTTGGGCTGACGCACGATGGCGCGGCCCATGGCGACGCGCTGACGCTGCCCGCCCGAGAGCTGGCGCGGCTTGCGGTCGAGCATAGGCCCGATTTCGAGGATCTGCGCGGCCTCGCGCACGCGCTTGTCGATCTCGGTCTTGGCCATGCCGCGATTGCGCAGGCCGTAAGCCATGTTGTTGTAGACGTTCATGTGCGGATAGAGCGCGTAATTCTGGAACACCATGGCGATGTCGCGATCGGCAGGCTCGACGTCGTTGACGAGCCGCCCGCCGATATCGATCTCGCCGCTGGTGATGGTCTCCAGACCTGCCACCATCCGCAGCAGCGTGGACTTGCCGCATCCCGATGGCCCGACCAGCACACAGAACTGCCCGTCACCGACTTCGAGATCGACGCCTTTAATAGCCTCGACATTGCCTGCGTAGGTTTTGCGGACATTGCGTAGAAGGACGTTCGCCATCTCGATTCCTATTTCTCGGTTTCCACCAGTCCGCGCACAAACAGTTTCTGCATGATCACAACGATGCCGACCGGCGGCAGCATGGCGAGAATCGCGGTGGCCATCACCACCGGCCATTCGGTCAGCGCATCGGACGAGGCGATCATCTTGCGGATGCCGGTCTGAATCGTCTGCATGTCGTCACGGGTCGTGATCAGCAGCGGCCACAGATACTGATTCCAGCCGAGGATAAACAGGATCACGAACAGCGCTGCCATGTTGGTGCGGGACAGCGGGAGCAGCGTGTCCTTGAAGAAGCGGAACGGCCCCGCGCCGTCGATGCGCGAGGCCTCCAGCAACTCATCCGGCACCGTCATGAAGAACTGGCGGAACAGGAGCGTCGCGGTGGCGGAGGCGATCAATGGCAGCGACAGGCCGGCATAGCTGTCGAGCAGATGCAATTGTGCGACGATTTTGTAAGTCGGATAGATACGCACCTCGACGGGCAGCATCAGCGTGATGAAGATGAGCCAGAAGATCGTCATCCGGAACGGGAAGCGGAAATAAACCACTGCGTAGGCCGAGATGATGGAGATGGCGATCTTGCCCACGGCGATCATCATCGCCATCACGAACGAATTGAACAGCATCATCGCCACCGGCTCGCGCGTGGTGCGCGAGGCGCCGATGAAGATCGTCTGGTAATAGGTGTCGAGAAAATGCGGGCCGGGCCACAGCGACATCTGGCCGTTGGCGATGGTGGCCGTATCCTGTGTGGAGGCCACGAAGGCGACATAGATCGGAAACGCCACGATCAGCACGCCGATGCAGAGAATGACGTGCGGGATCAGGTTGCCGAATTTCTGACGTTCGACCATCAGTAATTCACCTTGCGCTCGACGAAACGGAACTGGATGGCGGTGAGGGCGATCACGATGCCCATGAGGATCACCGATTGCGCCGCCGAGCCGCCGAGATTGCCGCCGAGCAGGCCGTCCTGATAGACCTTGTAGACCAGCGTCTCGGTCGCCTTCGCCGGGCCGCCGCGGGTCATGGTGTCGATGATGCCGAAGGTGTCGAAGAAGGCGTAGACGACGTTGACGACGATCAGGAAGAAGATCGTCGGCGACAGCAGCGGGAAGATGATCGTCCAGAACCGGCGCGCGGGCCGGGCGCCGTCGATCGCGGCGGCTTCGATGACGCTGCTCGGAATGGCCTGGAGCCCGGCGAGGAAGAACAGGAAGTTGTAGGAAATCTGTTTCCAGGCCGCGGCAAGGATGATGAGCCCGGCCGCCTGCGTGCCGTCCAGCAGCGGATTCCAGTCGACGCCCATGGCGCGCAATCCATGCGCGATGATGCCGAGTGAAGGATTGAGCATGAACACCCAGAGCACGCCGACCACTGGCGGTGCGATCGCATAGGGCCAGATCAGGAATGTGCGATAGAAGGTGCCGCCGCGCAGTGGCTTGTCCGCCATCACGGCGAGCAGCAGCGCCAGCGACAGCGCCGAGATTGCGATGAGAAACGAGAAAACGAAAGTGCGGACGATGGCGTTGAAATAGCCGGGCTCAGCCAGCAATTCGCGATAGTTGTCGAACCACACGAACGAGGTCGACAATCCGAAGGCGTCCTGCAACAGAAACGACTGGATCATCGCCTGCACGGCGGGCCAGTAGAAAAAGATCAGCACGACAGCGAGCTGCGGGAGCACCAACAGGTAAGGCAGCAGACGCGACTGGAAAACGGTTTGTTTCTGCATGGATCCCCGGTCGCCCTGCGCGACGACAGCCCCGCGTATAGTCTTCTTGCGGCAGAATGGATCGCCGGATGATCTCCGGCGATCCATCTCATGTCGTGTGTCTTAGTGGACCGCGGTTTTCTCGAACTGGCGCAGCATCACGTTGCCCCGTTCCACGGCGGCGTCCAGTGCTTCCTTGGCGGTCTTCTTTCCGGCCAGAGCTTGCTCGATTTCCTCGGACCAGACGTCACGGAGCTGGACCATGTTGCCGAGGCGCAGACCGCGCGAATTTTCAGTCGGCGGCTTGTTGGTGAGTTCGAGCAGCGGTGTCTCGAGATACGGATGGTCCTTGTAGTATCCCTCTGCCTTGGCCTTGGCGTAAGCCGCCTTGGTGATAGGCAGATAACCCGACGCCTTGTGGATGTAGACCTGACGGTCGGTATCCGAGAGGAAGGCGAGGAACTTGGCGACGCCCTTATAGACTTCAGGCGACTTGCCACCCATCACCCACAGCGATGCACCGCCGATGATCGAGTTCTGCGGAGCGCCCTTCACGTCCGGATAGTAAGGCATCGGCGCGTTGGTCCAGTGGAATTTGGCCTGCTTCTGGACGTTGCCGAAAAAGCCCGACGAGCTCAGGAAGATCGGGCACTCGCCCGACGTGAAGCGGCCTTCGCCGGTGTTGGTGCGGCCGGAGTAGTCGTAGGTCTTGTCTTTCTGCAGATCGATCAGGTTCTGCAAGTGCTTGATCTGCAGCGGGCCGTTGAACTCGAGCTTGGTGTCGAAGCCGTCGAGGCCGTTGGCCTTGGTGGCGAGCGGCACATTGTGCCAGGCCGACAGCTGCTCGAGGTTCACCCACGTCGCCCAGGCGTTGGAGAAGCCGCAGGTGGTGTAGCCGGCGGCCTTCAGCTTCTTGGCGTCTTCAAAGACTTCCGGCCAGGTCTTCGGCACGTTCGCGATGTTGGCCTTCTTCAGCGCATCGAGATTGATCCACATCACCGTCGACGACGAGTTGAAGGGGAACGACAGCATCTCGCCCTTGGAGGTCGAGTAGTAGCCGGTGATCGTGGGCAGGTAGGCCTGCGGATCGAACTTCTCGCCGGTCTCCTGCATCAGCTTGTACACAGGTTTCACCGCGCCGGTCGCCGCCATCATGGTGGCGGTGCCGACCTCGAACACCTGCATGATCGCCGGTGCGTTACCCGCCCGGAACGCTGCGATGCCGGCGTTCATGGTGTCGGCATAGCCGCCCTTGTAGGTCGGAACCACCTTGTAGTCGCTTTGCGAGGCGTTGAAATCGTTGGCAAGCTTGACGATTACGTCGTTGTTGGCGCCGGTCATGGCGTGCCACCACTGGATCTCAGTGGCCGCGTGGGCGGGCGTGGCCAGCGCCGTCAGAACAGAAGCGGCCAGGCCAAGGCCGAACTGGCGAATAGATGTCATCAAAAAATCCTCCCAATGGGTGCGTCGGCATCGTCAATCGTTGTCGATTGTTGCGGCGCTCTAGCAGCGCTGGATGACGATTAGGTGATGGTAGCGGCGGACCCGGTTTAAGGGGAAGAGGAAAATGCTTCGCCTTGGGAGAAAAAACGAAACATACGCGCCTAAAGTCGAATGCCTGGAGGCGGGCAGGGCCATTGCCGCCCAAAAATGAACGGGTGGGGATGGATAGGGACAGTCGGAAGGAGGGCAGGAAAGAAGAACCTGCCCACGGTGGTGCCGCGGGCAGGTTGGGGGAACTCAGCGCTTGCGTTCCGGGCCGCAGACCACGCCCTTTTCTCGCAGAGCTGCGATCTCCTCGGCCGAATAGCCGAACTCTTTCATGATCTCGTCGGCATGCTGGCTGTAGGTCGGCGGAACCAGCCGCAGGCTGGCCTTGGTGCGGTCGAAGCGGATCGGCGAGGCGATGCCCTTGTACCAGTCCTTCTCGATGATATCGCCGCGATGCTTGACGTGTTCGCTCGCCAGCGTCTTGTCGATCGACTGCACCGGACCCGCGGGCAGGCCGGCGGCCAACAGCTTCCGGCACAGCGGTTCGCTGTCATGCTCCTTGAGGATGGCCTCAAGCTCGGCTCGCAAGGCGTCGCGATGTTCGATCCGATCGCGGTTTCGCGCGAACCGCGGATCGGTGCCGAGTTCCGGCTTGCCGAGTTCGCGGCACAGCTTGCGGAAGGTCGCGTCGTTGCCGACGCCCATGAAGATGTTGCCGTCACGCGCGGCAAACACTGCATAGGGCACGAGGTTGGGATGCTCGTTGCCGGTCAGCGCCGGCGGCTTGCCGTGCATGAAGAAGTTCGCCGTATGCGGATGCATGATGGCGAGACCGGTTTCGAACAGCGTGGTTTCCAGGAACTGGCCCTTGCCCGATTTGGTGCGCTCGGCCAGCGCCATCAGGATGCCGACCGTCGCGTAGAGGCCGGTGGTGATGTCCACCAGCGCCACGCCGATGCGGGTCGGACCGCTTTCGGGCGAGCCGGTCGCCGCCATCATGCCGGTCATCGACTGGATGATGGCGTCGTAGCCGGGATGGCCGCCATGCGGGCCGTCGGCGCCGAAGCCGGAAATGCGGCAATGGATCAGCCGCGGAAATTTTTCGCGCAGCACGTCCTTGCCGATACCCCACTTGTCGAGCGTGCCCGGCTTGAAATTCTCGATCAGCACGTCGGCGGTTTCGAGCATTTTCATCAGCACCGCGCGGCCGCCTTCGGAGGCGAGGTCGAGGCCGATCGCGCGTTTGTTGCGATTGGTGCCGATGAAATACGCCGCGTCATCCTCATGGAACGGAGGGCCCCAGTCGCGGGTCTCGTCGCCGGCGGGCGGCTCCACCTTGACGACCTCCGCGCCGTGGTCGGCGAGGATCTGCGTGCAATAGGGGCCGCCGAGCACGCGGGAGAGATCCACCACGCGCAGTCCGGCAATGGCTTCCTGACCGGGGAGGGAAGGCGTTTCAGTTGTCATGAGGCGTTTCTTGTGAGGCTTGTTGGGCTTTCGATCGCGCCACTAAACCATCACAACCGCGTCTTCGCAAATGCGCGGCTGCTTCACATTCAACCGTCATTGCGAGCGAAGCGAAGCAATCCAGTCTTCGCACGCCGAACTGGATTGCTTCGCTTCGCTCGCAATGACGGTGTCGTTGGTGGAGTGGGAGTTTG
>JBQCHK010000026.1:0-38763 GCA_051954725.1 Afipia sp.
GTCGGCGACGGCGGCATGGCCGACGACGTCATTTCGATCGGGCACAATTTCGAAGCGGTGCTGGCCGATCTCGAAGGCCGCATGCGCGAGGCGGCCGCCGACCTCAACTTCGAGGAAGCGGCGCGGCTGCGCGACGAGGTCAAGCGTCTGCGCGCCACCGAAATGGCGGTCGTGGACGATCCGACCGCGAAACAGAAGGCGGTCACCGGCAAGGCGGGCGCCTATGCCGGCGCGAAAAAGTATGGCGCGTCGGCCAACCTGCCGCCGAGCGCGGCGCGTGCGCCCGGCAAGGGTTCACGCATCCACAAGCCTTCGCTCGACGAAATGGGAATCGCAAGCTGGCACGAAGTGAAGCCCGACCGCGCGGGCGCAAAAACCCGCGCGCGCAAGCCGACGCTCGATGAAATGGGTCCCGGGACCGAAAGCCGCATCTTTAAACCGCAATCGATGCGCGAGGGTGGCCAGGAGTTCAGCGGCGTTGTCCGCGACGACAAATCGCCCCGCTCGACCGGCGGCGCGCCGGGCAAGCGCGGCGGGTGGAAGAAGCGATAGCAGGCCACGCCGCCTCCGCCATTTCCCGAGAACGAACGCCCGCTCACATGGACGGCGGTCATCTCTTTGCGTGACGCCCTCCATCTCCCTTGCCAATTTCCGGCCCTGTGCAATGATGGAACCGCCCGGCGACGCCGGGCTGTTTGCCTGACGTTTATTTTCTGCGCAGTTGTTTTCTGGAATGGAGAGCCGCTTGAGCGAGTTGCTTCATCCAAACGCGCCGCACCATTTGCCCGCATTCATCACCGCGCCCGGCGACACGGACGTCCTGATGGTGATTGTCGGCATCATCCTGATCGGCGCCGTCCTGGCGGTCGGCAACATCTATTTGCGGTTGCATACCCTGCCCGAGCGCATGGCGCACAAGTCGCAGAAGCTGCAATTCGAAATCGTCGCGGTCCTCGGGCTGCTCGCCCTTTTCACCCACATCCATCTGTTCTGGGTCGCGGGCCTGCTGCTGGCGATGGTCGATCTGCCCGATTTCAGCACACCGCTGCGCAGTATCGCGGGCTCCGTCGCACGGATCGCCGGCGTCACGCCGGATGCGTCGCTTACGGCTGACGCGCCGGATGAAACCTCCATTCACGCCGCTACTCCGCCTGCATCACCAGACGGAAAGACGTCCAAGGAGATAAAGAAACCAACCGAAGACTCCAACGCGGCCGGCGAGGTCACGGGTCATGCTTGAGCTTCTGCTGTGTTCTCTCCTGACCATCTTTCCCGACTATCTCTATCGGCGTTACGCGCAGGGCAAGCGGCTGGGCCGCGAGATCACGCTCTATTCGGTATGGTTCGAACTGCGCTGGGGCATCACCGCCTGCCTGATGCTGACCGTCGGCCTGATCACGCTGATTTTCTATTTCCATCCATCGACCACGACGGCCACGCTGTTCTACCGGACCGTTCCGATCATTTCCGAGGCGACCGGACGCGTGGCCGAGGTTCACGCCGATTTCAGCGCGCCGGTGAAACAGGGTGAAATCCTCTTCAAGCTGGACAGCACCAGGCAGGAGGCGGCGGTGGAAACCGCACGGCGCAAGATCGCAGAGGTGGACGCGGCGCTCGTGGCGGCACAGGCCGACGTCGTCAAGGCCGATGGCCAGATCCAGGAAGCCAAAAGCGCGCTTCAGCAAGCCTCCGACGATCTCGACGTGAAGCGCGAACTGCAACGGCGCAATCCCGGCATCGTCCCCCAACGCGACATCGAGAAGCTGGAAGTGCTTGCCGCCGGACGACAAGGTTCGCTCGATGCCGCCAATGCAGCGAAGCAATCCGCGATGGCGCGGCTGACCTCACTGCTGCCGGCGGAGAAAGCCAGCGCGGAGGCTGCACTGGCGCAGGCCCAAGTCGACCTCGACAAGACCGTCATCCGCGCCGGTGTCGCGGGGCGCGTCGAACAGTTTTCATTGCGGCCGGGCGACATCGTCAGCCCGATCATGCGGCCCGCCGGCATCCTCATTCCGGAGGGCGCGGGGCAACGCACATTGTCTGCCGGATTCGGCCAGATCGAAGCGCAGGTGATGAAGGTTGGAATGATCGCGGAAGCGACCTGCATCTCGAAGCCATGGAGCATTATTCCCATGGTCGTCACCAGCGTGCAAAACTACATCGCGGCCGGCCAGTTTCGCGGCGGCGAGCAGCTCGTCGAGGCCCAGCAGGTCCTGCGGCCGGGTTCGATCCTCGTCTTCCTCGAACCGCTGTACAAGGGCGGGCTTGAAGGCGTGACCCCGGGCAGCAGTTGCATCGTCAACGCCTATACCAGCAACCACGATCTCATCGAGGCCAAGGACACGGGTACGCTCAGGCGTTTCGCACTTCACGCCGTCGACGCCGTCGGCATTGTCCATGCCATGCTGCTGCGGATTCAGGCGCTCGTACTTCCCGTCAGAACGCTGGTCATCAGCGGGCACTAAGCCTGCGTGGTGATGCCGCAGCCCTTTGGTCGCACCTGCGATAACCACGGCGCGACCTCGTGTTTGCCAATCCCCCTTGTCTCCTGCTAGGTCGTCGGACGATTTTTCACACCACCCGAGGGGCAGGACACAATGGCAGGCGCCGATCTGGATGCCGTGATCCGCAAGCTGGCAAAGCAGCAGAACAAGGCCTTGACGGCCGCCGTCAAAGGCACGCGCGATCGCTACAACGCCCTCGCCGCCAAGGCCAGGGATAGCGAGACGCGACAGCGCTACAAGGCGATCGCCAAACAGGCCGCGGAGGAAGGCAACGCCGCGATCCGGCGGCTGCAGATGTCCGCCGACAACATCGCCGACAGCTACGCGCGGGCAATCCGGCGCACGGTCGAAGCAACGCTTGCCGCGCCGACAGTGAAGAAACAGGCACCCGCGCCGGCCAAGGACAAAACCGCGGCATCTGCCAAAACAGGGGCCAAGACAGGGGCAAAGACAGGGACCAAGACGAAGGCAAAGGCAAAAGCCGGCAAGGCCAGGGCCTGACCCGTGTCGCCCTCCGCGCCGATCACCTACGACGACTTCGCCAGGATCGATCTGCGGATCGGCCGTGTGATGGAGGTGCAGCCGTTTCCGAAAGCACGCAATCCCTCGTGGAAGGTGCGCGTCGATCTCGGCCCTGACCTTGGCGAGAAATGGTCGAGCGCGCAGATCACCAACTATACGGCAGAGCAACTGATCGGCACGCAGGTGGTGTGCGTGTGCAATTTCCCGCCGCGCAATATCGCGGGCTTCCTGTCCGAAGTGCTGATCCTCGGCGCGCCGGATAACGACGGCAAGATCATCCTGCTGTCACCCCGGCGCGAAGGCGGCGGCAACGGCGCCGTCTCGCCCGGCGCGAAGGTGTATTGAACGCAGGCAGCGCCGCTCGCCGGAATGTTCTTGCTGTCGATCAGCCCGACCTGCGATGGCTGGTGTTCTGCTTGAGATTGGCGTGCGCGCCCTGTTCGTTGATGTTCTGCTTCTCGTCGTCGCGATGACCCCTGGTGGTGTCGGTGTCGACAGCCGGCGCGCTGCCCGGACCCTTGTGGCTTTGGTTATCCTGCGGAACGGGTTGAACAGATTTCGTCATGATCGCTCCTGAACAGCTTGACTGTCAGGGCAACGCGGCATCGCTGCGCGTCGTTCCGCGCGGAATGCACGGCGCGACCATTGCCCGCAGCCGACGCCGCGCCGCGCGACAGGCAATTCGCGATTCATGCAGATAGTTACAATTGAAAACGAATTTTCAAGACTCCACTAAACGTCATCGCGCGCACCGCTTGATCGGTAGCAGGTTCCTTTCTAGGAACCGCCCCATTGGGGAGATGCAATGACAGCCAAGCAGACAGAAAAATGTGTCCTGGCTTTTCTTGAAGCGTTCTATGCCGGCGATATCGCTCGTCTGGAAGACTGCTGCCACGACGCGCTGACATCGATCACATACACGCCGGTTGAGATTTTTCCGCATCACGGCTTGAAGGAAGGCAAAAGCTGGGTGGGCGAGGCGGTTCGCGTCCAGCAGCAGCGTTACACGCAGCGGACCTACGAGGTTCAGACTCTCGTGGTCGAGGACAACCGCGCGGCGACCATCGTCACGGCGCACCTGACCAAACGCAGGGATGAACGCGTCGTGCAGATCACGGTCGCGGAGTTCTTCATCCTGCGCGACGGCCTCATCATCGAACATCGTGCCTTTTTCGACTCGCTCGATCTCGTCCAGCAATTGCTCGGCCGCGATTTGTCGGAGCAGTTCGCCAGCAGCGTTGCCGCGGCAATGCGAACGTGACCCTCGCCACCGCCGGCGGCAGCCCGATTGGTTAAGCGTTCGTTACACGTGCGTCGCAAGCATTTGTGCAATGCAATAAAATGCATTGTGCAAACGCGAATTTGGCGTATCTGACCAATCAAATTTGAAATGTCAGCGTTCGAACGCCGTACCCATCATTATGGTACCGCTAGCGCTGTTGCTGCACATCTTTTGTATGGGACGATAGTAATGACAGAGCACAGCCTCTGGCGTTTGTCGCGCGCTATTCATCGCGCGCTGAGCGACAACCAGTATGACGAGTTGGAATCCGTTCTCGACGACAATATCGAGTGGACCATCTACGGTCCCATCGACATGTTCGGCTTTTTCGGCACCCATCGCGGCAAGCCTGCGGTCATCGCGGCGATCCGGCAGATGGCGGGCATGATCCGGCTGGTCCGGTTCGATCGCGAAGCGGTCATGCTCAGCGAAGAATCCGCGGCAAGCCTGATGCGATATACGCTCACGGCGAAGACCTCGAGCCAATCGATGAGCGTCCGCCTTGCCCAGTTCGCGCAGTTCAAGGGTGGCCGCCTCACCAATATGCGTGTGCTGGTCGATACGTTCGACCTGGTCGAGCAGGTTCTCGGGCGCGCGATTCATCTGCCCAAGATCGCCTGACCGCCTCGTCCGCTCCTCGAACAGCAGAACGGCCCTGCCAGGCAGGGCCGTTCGCGTTTTTCCGAATCAGATTGCCGTTACGGCCGGATCACGACAGCCGGACCCCGGTGATGGCGATGATAGCCATACCGGTGATGGTGCCGCGGCTCGACACGGACAGGTCGCCAGCGCCGGTGATCATGGCGCCAGCCATGATGGTGGTGATGACGATGCACGCCATCGCGAATGACAACGGTCTGGGCCGAAGCCGGTACCGCTACACAAATCGCGGCGGCTGCCGCAAGCGCCAGGGCAATCTTCTTCATATGTCCTCCTCTGGAAACAAGTCCGTGAAATGAGCGCACGACAATGTTTCGCCTCCCCATCCGTTCCGGGCGGAAAGCCGCCCAAAGCGGCAAATCTTTTGCATTTCGCGTGGAACGCAATCGTTGCGCGCGGACGCGCTCATCATCTTGTGTGCGGACGATCACAAAGAGGTGCTGAAATCCGTCATCGAAAGATGATATTAACCGGCCCGTTTTCACCTGCCTGACGGTACCAGACCGCCAGATGAACCGTGATGATGTCCAAGCGCGCTAAGCTCTCTCCGTCTCAATTGTCGCCAGCGCGCCTGCGTGACGCGCTTGTCGCTGCGACATGTATTGTATTGGCCGGCACCGTTTCGTCATGGGCGAGCGAAAGCGGATCCGCGTCACCGGACCACGGCCAGACGCAGACCGCCGAGCAGTCCCACGAACAGGCCAACGCACAGACGCAGGATGACGGTCTGGATGGCGCCCGAGATGTCGCCGCGACCGACCCCAACGATCAGGTCACCATTCCCGACGACATCGACTGGAGTCTCCTCGACACCAGCGTCAGCGGCCTCCCCGGCAAGACTCCCAAGGAGCGGAAGGCCAGCACGCCCGCCGGAAGCCATGCCGCCTGGAAGTATGCGAACCATGACGATGGATCGTCGGCCGTGTCGGTTCAGCGGTCGCTGTTTCCGTTCTGGGACACCAAGGTCGGCGTGGATATGAATGTCGTGTCGTCACCGCCGACGACCTCCTATGAAGCATTGAACCGCAAGCTCGAAGGCATCGATCCTTATGCCCAGTCCGGCGGCAGCGCGTGGGCCGGCATGACTGCGCCGGGCGTCGGCACGATCTGGGACAAGACCACCATCGAGGCGCGGATCAACCCCTCGACAGACCAGACCACGTTCGGCACGGCGATCAGCAAGTCGCTGCCGTTCGGCAGCGACCAGTATTCGCTCAGCATGCAGAGCGGCTACAACCTGATCCAGCAGGGCCATACCCCGCTGGCCGGACTGGCGGGCGGGACGAGCACTCTGGCGATCGACAATTCCGCCAAACTGAACTTCCTCGGCACCGGGACCAGCCTGATCGCGGGCCAGACCCTGTCGACCGCCGACGACCGCTGGCTCAGCCACGTCGGGGCCGAACAGAAGCTGTTTGGAGGGGTCAGCATCACCGGCTCGATCAGCGAGACCGCCGAGGGCTATGCCGAGCGGAGCCTGAAGGCCGGCTATAAGTATCACTGGTAGGCCTTATCCGCCCCATAGTTGCTGTTTGTTTACCCTGTTTGGGTCAATGGAAAGGTCAGGGCGCGCCGTCAATCGGCCGCTTTCTGGTCATGATCGGCTGTCTTCATGCCGTCGTGACTTCGTCGTGCGGGGACAGCCGCGCTCGCTGACTGCGAAACAAGGGAAACAGCCGATGACTGCCATTCGATCCGAAATGCCCGAAGCCACGGAAGAGGATGCCAATCTGGCCGCCGTCTCGGACGTCGAAGCCGGAATTCGTGATTTCGTCCGCAAGGACATTGCCTATCTGCGCCGGGCCCCCTCCGCGCTCAACAGCGACGCGCCGACGGACGTGAAGGCCGATGCCGATGCGGCGGTGAGCAACGTCAATACGCTGATCCAGCGCGTCGCCGGGGCATCGGTCAGCGAGATCGAATCGCTGATCTCCGAACTCGACAGCCTGCGCAGCTTCATGCACAGCGAAGGCCAGCGCGTTCAGCGCGAACTCGCGAGCTTCGCGCAGCTGAGCCAGACCGCGATGAAATCCACCCGGATGATCGCGGACAACCTCGCTCAGTGGAAGCGCGGCACGCCGCCCACCGAATCGCAGGAATAAATCTCCCTGATCCGGGCATCCTCCTGCCCGGATGAAATGGCCGCCACGCTTCCCACAAGAAGCGTGGCGGTTTTCTTATTGCCGTTTGAACCCGCCTCCCCGCCCGCGCGACGAACATGCGGCGCTGTCTCCCGACGGCGCGATGCGTTTGCGGGGCCACCCTTGTGAAAATCGTGAAGCCAGCCAAGACCGATCCGATTCCGCTGCACGCGCCGCGGCCGCACCTCGCCACCATCATGGTACGCTTTCTGATGTTCCTGACGCTGGCGATCGCGGTGCTGCTGCTGGCGTGGCGAGGCTAGAGAATCACGTCGGCTTGCGGGCCACGAAGCCTGACGCGATGAAGGAATAGACCCGTTCGCCGCGCTGGTTGACGCCGGCGTTGAAGAAATTCACCAGTCCCCATTCCGGCCGCGACGCCAGCGGCCGCATGGCAATGACCTCGGACGTGTAGGTCACGGTATCGCCCGCCAGCACCGGCTTGATCCACTTCAATTCCTTGAAACCCGGCGATGGTCCGTTGATGATCGGCGCCTCGCCACGCGCCGCACGCTCCTTCGCGTCGCGCTGGAAATACGTGACCAGCAACTTCATGCATACCGCGCTGACCTGCCAGCCGGACGCCGCCAGCCCTCCAAAAATCGATCTGCGGCCGGCCTCTTCATCGAGATGAAATGGCTGCGGATCGAACTGGCGGGCAAACGCGACGATATTGTCGGGGGTGAAGGTGAACGAACCCAGTTCGCGCACATCACCGATCTTGATGTCTTCAAAGTATGGCATCGCGCATCATCCTTGCTGGGCGACGGCTGCGCGCCGCAGCACCATGATCGGGATGTCCGCGGTCATCAGCGTGACGCCCGCGGCATTGCGCATTTCGTTCTTGAGCTGGACAAAACCGATATCCGACCGGCTTCTGGATTCGCGTTTGCTCACCACCTCGACGTCGAGCGTAAGATCGTCACCGGGGCGCAATGGCGACACCCAGCGCACTTCATCGACGCCGGGCGCGCCGGCGGAGGCGATGCGGTGAATGAAACCATCCCACGACATCCGCATCAAAAGCGCGCACAGATGCCAGCCCGACCCGGAAAGGCCCTTGAGCATGGAGCGGTTGGCCGCGTCATCGTCGAGATGCATCGGCTGCGGATCGAACTCCCGCGCAAAGGCAATGATGTCCTCGCGCGACACATGGTGCGGCCCGAAGGTGCCGAAATGGCCGGGCTCGATGTCTTCGAATGTCAGTTTCATGGGTGTGGTTTCATATGGAAGATGCCCGATTGTGGCCGTTATTGGGGGCAATCTCAACCCATGCGATCGAGCGGGGCGCTGCGGATAATTCGCGTACTTGAGCATTGGGCGAGCCGCCTCGGCTTTCCGATAGCCGGATCACGTGCGACAATCCCTGTTCGCCCACACCACGCGCGCCAGAACCTTTTTGCGTCCGTCTGAACGCAAGACCGGAGACCGAGCAATGTTTGACTTCAAGGACCTTTTCCAGTGGGACCGGTTCATCACGCCCACGATCATCAAGACGTTCTACTGGCTGGTCATCGCGCTGGTGATTCTGTTCGGGATCTCCGGCACCCTGAGCGGCCTGCTGTACATGGCCGTCAGCCCGTTCGGCGGATTCATCATGGTGCTGTCCGCCCTCGCCGGCATCGTGGTCGGCATCGTGTTCTCGCGCATCGCGGCCGAGTTCGTGCTGATCATTTTCCGCATCAACGAGCACCTCAGCGCGATCCGCGAACAGGTACGAGATCGACCGCCGGCGTGAGGGACTGACGACATTCGCCAGTTGTCATGCCCGGATTTATTCCGGGCATCCCGCCTAGAGACGCATTGTAACCCATAAATCGGGCGGCCCGAGACGTAGGCGAACGGAAGCAACGCCGTTCCTCGAACCGCTAAGCCCGGCCATGACACGTCAGAACGCGCAGTGCGCCTGCGACCTCAGGTATTGAAACGGAAATGCATCACGTCGCCATCGGCGACGACATATTCCTTGCCTTCAAGCCGCAGCTTGCCGGCATCGCGCGCGCCGGATTCGCCGCCAAGCGCGACATAGTCGTCATAGGCGATGGTTTCGGCGCGGATGAAACCCTTTTCGAAGTCGGTGTGAATGACGCCAGCGGCGCCCGGCGCCTTGGTGCCCTTGGTGATGGTCCAGGCGCGCGCTTCCTTCGGTCCCACCGTGAAGTAGGTGATGAGGTGCAGCAGGTCGTAGCCGGCGCGGATCAGGCGATCGAGCCCGGCCTCTGCGAGTCCCAGCGTTTCGAGAAAATCGACGCGCTCCTCGCGCGACAGCGTCGCGATTTCGGATTCGATCTTGGCCGAGATCACCACCGCGACCGCGCCCTCCTTCTTGGCATGCTCGAACACCGCCTGCGAGAAGGAATTGCCGTCAGCCGCCGCGCCTTCCTCGACGTTGCAGACGTAGAGCACGGGCTTCGAGGTCAGAAGTCCGAGCATGCGGAAGTTGCGCTCCTCCTCGGGCTTGCGCTCCATGCCGCGGGTCGGCTTGCCGTCGCGCAGCAGCTTGAGCGCGCGCTCGACGAGATCGAGTTGCTCCTTGGAATCCTTGTCACCGCCTTTCGCCTTCTTGGTGAGATTGTCGACGCGCTTCTCGAGGCTTTCGAGATCGGCCAGCATCAGTTCGGTCTCGATGGTCTCGATGTCGGCCAGCGGCGCGATCTTGCCTTCGACGTGGGTGATGTCGGAGTCCTCGAAACAGCGCACGACGTGGGCGACCGCGTCGACCTCACGGATGTTGGCGAGGAACTGGTTGCCGAGGCCTTCGCCTTTCGACGCGCCCCGCACGAGGCCCGCGATGTCAACGAAGGTCAGTTGGGTCGGAATGATCTGCGCCGACTTGGCAATCGCCGCGAGCTTGTCGAGGCGCGGATCGGGCACTGCCACCGCGCCGACATTGGGCTCGATGGTGCAGAACGGATAGTTTGCCGCCTGCGCCGCCGCCGTTTCCGTCAACGCGTTGAACAGGGTGGACTTGCCGACATTCGGCAGTCCGACGATGCCGCATTTGAAACCCATGTGATCCTCAAAACCTGAAATCTCCCGTCATGGCCGGGCTCGTCCCGGCCATCCACGCCTTGCTTCTCCTGAAAGAAAGACGTGGATGCCCGGCACAAGGCCGGGCATGACGATGAGCTATTCGTACCTACGGCTTCTCGCCGCCGTTGTCTTCCTTCGGGCCAAATCCCTTGGCCTGCATCGCCAGATGCACCTTGTTCTGGAACGTCGAGTCCTTGCCGGCCGCGAGCAGCGCGACATTATCCGCGACGATGTCGCACAAACCTTCAACCCACGGCCGTTCGCTCTTGGCGAAATCGTTGAGCACGTGGATGTGCACCAGTTCCTTGACGCCGGGATGGCCGACACCGAGCCGCACCCGGCGATAATCGTTGCCGACATGCGCCGAAATCGACCGCAGGCCATTGTGTCCGGCGATGCCCCCGCCGACTTTGACACGCACTTTCGCCGGCGGCAGTTCGATCTCGTCGTGAAACACCACGATGTCGCCCTGCGTCAGTTTGAAGAAGTTCGCCGCCTCGCCGACCGAACGGCCGGATTCATTCATGTACGTGGTGGGCTTGAGCAGGATAACGCGCTCGCCATCCACCGTCCCTTCGGAGGTCTCGCCCTGAAAACGACGGCGCCACGGTGCGAAACCGTGACGCCGCGCAATCTGGTCCACGACCATGAACCCGATGTTGTGCCGGTTGCCCTGGTACTTCGTGCCGGGATTGCCCAGTCCGACGAACAGGCGCATGGCTCGGGTTTACTTACTTCTTCTTGTCGCCGCCGGCCGCAGGGGCCTTGGCGGCACCGGCTGCAGGCGCAGCACCGGCCGCGGGCGCACCGGCCGCAGGAGCAGCACCGGCCGCAGGAGCTGCCTCGGCAGCGGCCTTCTGCTCTTCGCCGTAACCCGACGGCGGCACGACGGTGACCAGCGTCTGGTCATCGCGCGACACGGTCTTCACGCCCTTCGGCAGCGCGATGTCACTGAGATGGACCGACGAGTTGATTTCGAGGGTCGAGACATCGACCTCGATGAACTGCGGAATGTGATCGACTTCCGCTTCCAGTTCGACGGTGTGGTTGACGATGTTGACCGTACCGCCACGCTTCACGCCCGGCGAGACTTCAGCGCCCTTCACGTGCACCGGAACGGCAACACGGATGGTCGCACCTTCGCCAAGGCGCAGGAAGTCGATGTGGAGCGGGAAATCCTTCACCGGATCGAGCGAAAAGTCGCGCGGAATGACGCGATGCTTCTTGCCGTCCAGATCGATGTTGAACAGCGTGGTGAGGAAGTGACCCGCGAAAATGCTCAGACGCGCTTCCTTGTCGTCGATCGAGATGGTCAGCGGGGGCTGGTTGTCTCCGTAGATCACGGCCGGAACACGGCCGGCGCGACGTTCTGCCCGGGCGGCCCCCTTGCCGGCCTTCGGACGAGCGGTCGCCTTCAATTCCTTGACGGTCGCCATTGGTTAAGTCCTTGTTTTTGCAAAAGTTAAGGGCCGCATCGCGGCCCGGCTCGATTGTCGCGGCAAGCCTCCAGGGGTGCGGGGGCCGCGAACGGGACGGTTCTTAGCGCCAAAGCCCCGAAAAGACAAGGAAAGCAGCTCCGTCGGCGGCTTTTTCGCCAGGGTCCGGACGGGCAGCCCACCCCCCGCGCGGCCGGCCAGCCCGGAAAATTTGTTTCAAATTTAAACTCCGAGGGAACCGTTTTTTCGAAGTTTGTGTCCTAACTTCGTCGCGGTGCAAGAAGGCCAGGAACAAGACGGCCGAGAAGAAGACTTCGAAGAGGACGAGATGAGTTTGGCACAACGGTCCACCCGACGGCGGATGCTGCTGGCATCCGATCGCGCCGACCGCAGCCGCGAACTGGCCGCCATCCTGCAGAACGCCGGGGAAGTGGAGCACACCTCGACGCTCAATATGCCGGAGAATCCCGAAGGGCGTTTTTCGGGCGTGGTGGTGGATATCGATCTTACCTCGGTCGCCAGCATGCAGGTCATCCGTCGCAAGCTGATCGGCCGCGCCTACCAGACCCTGCCGCGCCTCTTCGTGCTGGCGGACGCGCTCCATCATGAATCGACACAGGCGTGGGCGCTCGGCGCCACCGACACCATCCGCCGCCCGTTCGATCCCGAAAGCATCCTGCACCGGGTCTGCTACTCGTTCCCGGAAACACCCGAAGAACTGAGCGAAAGCGAGGCCGCGCTCAGCGAAGGCGTCGCCGCCGCGCAAGGCGTGATGGTGAAAATCTTCGAGAAGCTGCCGGCGGGCAATCCGCTGACGCTCGATGACGTCATGCAGGCGGAAAAGGCGATCCTCAAGGCGCTGAAGCGTTCAACGCTGCGCGACTGGCTGATCGCGGTGAACAAGCACCATATCCGCAGCTATCGGCATTGCCTGATGGTGACCGGCTATGCCGTCGCGTTCGCCCAGCATCTCAACATGCGCGAACAGGACCAGCGCCGCCTCGCGCGCGCCGCTCTCATCCACGATGTCGGCAAGGCGTATATTCCGGTCTCGATCCTCGACAAGCCGGGCAAGCTGACCGAGCAGGACGAGATCGAAATCGCCAAGCACGCGCGGGTCGGCTACGATGTCCTCAAGCAGCAGGGTTTCTTCCCCCGCGAAATGCTCGACGTCGTGCGGCATCACCATGAATTCCTTGATGGCACCGGCTACCCCGACGCGCTCAGGGGCGAGCAGATTTCCGACATCGTGCGCATGATCACGATCGTCGATGTGTTCTCAATGCTGGTGGAGAAACGCGGCGACACGCCACCGATGTCGAACGCCAGCGCCTTCGCGTTCATGGAACGGATGACCGGCAAGATCGACACGCAGCTGCTGCAGGCGTTCCGTCCGGTGGCGTTCGGGGCGTAACGCCCCAGCTCAACGGGCTTTCTTGCGCGGATGGATGGTCTCGCCGCGCGACAGCATCGCCACGAAGGTTTCGACGCGACGAGCGCGGGTCTCCGGCTTCTTCGCAGTCATGACACGATAGAGAATCGCGTAGCGATTGGTGCCGTCGAGAGTCGCGAAGAAGGCCTTTGCCTTCCTGTCTTTCGCCAGCGCCGCACCAAGATCGTCCGGAATTTCGGACACGCTCTGCGATGCATAGGCCTGATCCCAGCGACCGTCGGCCTGAGCCTGTTCGATCTCGCGCCGGCCTGCGGGCTTGATGCGTTTCAGCGTCATCAGTTCCAGCGCGCGATCGCGATTCTTTCGAGACCATTTTCCGTTGGGTTTGCGCGGCGTGAAGCGCACCAGCCACCAGTTCGCATCGAACTTGTCGAGTTGACCGTCGATCCAGCCATGACAAAGCGCGCCGTCGATGGCCTCCTGCCGCGAGACGCTGGGCGCGCAAGCCGATTTCTTCGCGAGCTTTAGCCAGACGCCGGGCGATTCTGCGGGCTGGGCCGCGAGCCAGTTTTCCCATGCCTGAAGGGATTTAAAGGCAAGAACAGGCAGATCGCGCGCCATACAAGATCAGGTCTCGGCGACCGGACCTGCCTTTTTCTCGAGCTTGTCGAGACGCGCCTTCAGCGCCTCGTTTTCCTCGCGGGCGAGACGGGCCATGTCCTTGACGGCCTCGAACTCCTCACGCTTGACGAGATCGAGATCGCGCAGGATCCGCTCGGCCTGATTGCGCACCACGGTGTCGATTTCGCGTTTGACGCCCTGCGCGGCGCCGGCGGCGTCGTTCATCAGGCGCGCCATCTCGTCAAAAAAACGGTTGTTGGTCTGGGTCATCGTCGGTCTCCGAAGGCACCATGGCCCATATTTCTTCATCCTGACAATGGGGATCGGCATGCGCAGACGCAAGATGGTAAAGCCGCTCGATTCACGTCTTCGCCAGATCGGGGCAAGCATCCTTGACTTGAGATCGCGAAACACCCCATGACCCAAGTGCGTGCCACCTGAACGTGACACCTGTGTACCCCTTGAACGCGGCGCGCCGCCTTGCGCAGGGATCGACCGGCCGATGCTTCTCACCGTCCTCCCCCTTCTGGCGATGCCTGCTCTCGTCATCGCCTTTCCGGTGTTCGATCCGATCGCCATCTCGATCGGCCCGATCGCAATCCGCTGGTATGCACTGGCCTATATCGGCGGCATCGTACTCGGCTGGCTCTATGCCCGCGCGATCATCCGCAACGACAGGCTGTGGGGCGGCAAGGCCCCGATGACGCTGGCCGATTTCGACGACTTCATCCTGTGGGTCACGCTCGGCATTATCCTCGGCGGCCGCACCGGCTACGTGCTGTTCTACAATTTCAGCTACTTCACGCAGCACCCGATGGAGATCTTCGCGGTCTGGCACGGCGGCATGTCGTTCCACGGCGGCTTCATGGGCTGCGTCATCGCGGTGCTGGCGTTCGGGCGCAGCCGCGGCATTCCCGTGCTGTCGCTCGGCGACGTGACCTGCGCGGTCGGTCCGATCGGCCTGCTGCTCGGCCGCATCGCCAATTTCATCAACGGCGAATTGTGGGGCCGCCCGGCCGACGACAGCGTGCCATGGGCGATGGTGTTTCCCAATGGCGGCCCGCTGCCGCGCCATCCCAGCCAGCTTTACGAGGCCGGCCTCGAAGGCGTTCTGCTATTCATCATCCTCGCGGTGCTGATCCGCCTCGGCGCGCTCAAGCGGCCCGGCCTTGTCATCGGCGTATTCGCCGTGTGCTATGGGCTGGCCCGGATCACGTCCGAGTTCTTCCGCGAACCCGATCCACAGCTCGGATTTCTGTGGGGCGGCCTGACCATGGGCATGATATTGTCGATTCCGATGATTATCGCGGGGCTCTCTTTCATTGCATATGCGTGGCGGCGCGGGCCGCACTCACGGAACCTGCCGTGACGGAATTCAGCCCGCTCGAAGCCCACATCCGGCATCTGATCGCGACCAGCGGCCCCATGCCGGTGTCGCGCTACATGCAGCTGTGCCTGACGCACCCGGACTACGGCTATTACGTCGCGCGCGATCCGCTCGGCCGCGAAGGCGATTTCACCACCGCGCCGGAGGTCAGCCAGATGTTCGGCGAACTGCTCGGCCTGTGGGCGGCGTCGGTATGGAACGCCATGGGCATGCCGCCCGAGGTGCAGCTTATCGAACTCGGCCCGGGCCGCGGCACGTTGATGAACGACGCGTTGCGCGCGATCCGCATCCTTCCCGCCTTCCACGACGCGATCCACGTCCATCTCGTCGAGATCAGTCCGACGCTGCGGGCGCGCCAGCGCGAAACGCTCGGCGATGCCCGGCCGGTCCAGTGGCACCATCTGCTCGAGGACGTTCCGCCCGGCCCGGCGATCATCCTCGCCAATGAATATTTCGACGTGCTGCCGATCCACCAGATGGTGAAGCAGGAAACCGGCTGGCACGAACGGATGGTGGATGTGGACGACGACATTTTCGTCTTCACCACCGCGCCCGAACCGACACCGCGCTTCGATGTGTTGCTGCCGCCGCAGGTGCGCGCCGCGCCGACCGGCGCCATCTTCGAGTGGCGCGCCCCGAACGAGATCATGATGCTGGCGCGCCGGCTTCGCGATCACGGCGGCGCCGCGCTGATCATCGATTATGGCCATCTGCGCAGCGACGCCGGCGATACGCTGCAGGCGGTGGCCAAGCACAGCTACGCCAACCCGCTGCGCTCGCCCGGCCAGTCCGACATCACCGCGCATGTCGATTTCCAGGCTCTCATGCAGGCGGCGGAAGATGTCGGCGTGCGCGCCCACGGCCCGGTGGAACAGGGCGTGTTTCTCAGCCGGCTCGGCATCGACACCCGCGCGCAGACACTGATCAAGCATTCGAGCAGCGAGACCGCGGGCGATGTCGCCTCCGCGTTGCTGCGCCTGACCGACAGCGGGAACAAGGGCATGGGCTCGCTGTTCAAGGTGCTGGGCATTTCCCATCCCTCGATCGAGACGCTCGCCGCGCTGTCCGATCAGCCGCTGCCGCCGGGACTCGCGACGCCATGATGTTCGAATCGTCCCTGCTGCAGGCCGTGCCTGGCCTGCGCCACGCCTTTTTCAGCCGCGAAGGCGGCGTGTCCGAAGGTATCTACGCCAGCCTCAACGGCGGCGTCGGCTCGAAGGACGATCCGGCCCACGTGCAGGAAAACCGCCGACGCATGGCGGACAGCCTCGGCGTTGCGCCATCGCACTTCCTCACCGTGTTCCAGATCCATTCGCCCGACGTGGCGGTGGCGACCGGACCGTGGATGACCGATGAGCGGCCTCGCGCCGACGCCATGGTCACCAATGTGCCAGGGCTGGCGCTTGGCGTGACCGCCGCCGACTGCGGACCGATCCTGTTCGTCGATCCACAGGCGCGGGTGATCGGCGCCGCCCATTCGGGCTGGAAGGGCGCGTTCACCGGCGTGCTGGAATCGACCATCGCGGAGATGGAGAAACTCGGCGCCGACCGCGGCCGGATCATCGCCGCGATCGGTCCGCTGATCCGCCAGCGCAGTTACGAAGTCGGCGCGGAATTCGTCACCCGCTTTACCGATACCGATACGGACAACGCGCGCTTCTTTATTCCAAGCACACGCGCCGGTCATGCGATGTTCGATCTCGCCGGTTACGTCCGCGCGCGCCTGGAGCGCGCCGGCATCCTGATGATCGACGATGTCGATGTCGACACCTACTCCGATGAGCGCTTCTTCAGCTATCGCCGCTCGGTGCACCGCGCCGAACCCGACTACGGCCGCAATATCCACGCGCTGATGCTGGAAGGCTGACGACGTCCCGCCGTCAACCATTGTGATTGCCTCTGCCCTAGACGTTAACGCTCATTAACGATATCGCTGGGACCGTCGGCGCGTTCTCGCTCACAACCGTCGGCAGCAAGCGCATCGAAAAGGCGCACGGGGCGGGCGGGGCATGACAATCCAGCGGAGCAAAATCCGAGATATCGCAAGCGGTTGGGCGATTCCGCGCGCGCTGGCGGCCTTTGCTCTTCTGACGATTGCCGCCGGATGCACCGCGACCGGGCCAAGCCCGATGGCCTCGCAGGGCTTTGGCCCGACAGTGGCCTTCGACTCGGTGGATGGACCGCCGCCGCAGGTGTTCGACCGGCTGGTCAAGGCGCTCGAAACCCAATCCTCCGGCCGCAGCTTTACGATCGTGTCCCGCGACGCTCCGGCGTCGTACCGGGTGCGGAGCTATCTGTCCGCCCAGGTCGATCGCGGCAAGACCACCATCGCCTGGGTCTGGGACGTGTATGATCGGGACCACCGCCGCGCCCTTCGCCTGAGCGGCGAGGAACCCGCCGGCAAGAACCCGCGCGATGCCTGGGCCAGCGCCGATGACGGCGTCATCCAGCGGATCGCGCAGGCCGGGTTGACCGGCCTCAACGGCCTGATCGACGGCACGGCCCCGGCGCAAGGCCAACCGGCGCCACAGGGCACCTCACCTGCCGGGCCGGCCATCGCCTCGGCGGACGACAAAACCCAGCCGGAAACGGCGCCGGCTCAGAACCGCGCGCTTGCCTTCAACGCCCGGTAGCGCACAAGCGCCGGAAACATCGCCCCGACCCTTATCTTCCGACTATTGGACCCATGATTCTGCCGGAAAACGGCCTGCGTCGTATTGCCTTGGGCGCCGCCGCCTTGTTATCACGCTGGCGCAAAGGAACCTGACCGGCGTTGTATTCGGGTGGCTGACATGTTGACGAGCGTATCCACGAAATCGCGAGGAGATGCCGCGATGTCGGCCAAGAATGGCGCAATCAAACTGGTCGCGGGCAATTCCAATCCCGATCTCGCCAAGGCCATCGCCGAACGGCTGAACCTGCCGCTGACCAAGGCCAGCGTGCGACGCTTCGCCGACAACGAGATTTTCGTCGAGATTCTCGAGAACGTCCGTGGTTCGGATGTCTACGTCCTGCAGTCGACATCGTATCCGGCCAACGACCACCTGATGGAATTGCTGATCATTACCGACGCGCTGCGCCGCGCCTCTGCGCGCCGCATCACCGCGGTGATTCCGTATTTCGGCTATGCCCGGCAGGACCGCAAGGTCGGCTCGCGCGCGCCGATTTCGGCCAAGCTGGTGGCGAACCTCGTCACCCATGCCGGCGCCGACCGCGTCATGACGCTCGATCTTCACGCCGGCCAGATCCAGGGCTTCTTCGACATTCCGACCGACAATTTGTTCGCGTCGCCGGTGATGGTGCGCGACATCCGCGAGAAATTCGACCTCGCCAACGTCATGGTGGTATCGCCCGACGTCGGCGGCGTGGTTCGCGCGCGCGGCCTTGCCAAGCGCATCAACGCTCCGCTCGCGATCATCGACAAGCGCCGCGAGCGCGCCGGCGAATCCGAAGTGATGAACGTGATCGGCGAAGTCGCCGGCTACACCTGCATTCTTGTCGACGACATCGTCGATTCCGGCGGCACGCTGGTGAACGCGGCCGACGCGCTGCTCGCCAACGGCGCCAAGGATGTCTACGCCTACATCACCCATGGCGTGCTGTCGGGCGGCGCGGTGGCGCGCGTCACCTCGTCCAAGCTCAAGGAACTGGTAATCACCGACTCGATCCAGCCCACCGAAGCCGTGCGCAACGCCCCGAACATCCGCACGCTGCCGATCGCGTCGCTGATCGGTGAAGCCATCAGCCGCACCGCTGCCGAAGAGTCGGTGTCGAGTCTGTTCGACTGAGTTCGGCTTTCAGTCGCCATCTTTTCCAAATCGTTCCACCGACGGACGTCGATCCGTCTTTGCCCGGATGCTGCGCGGCGCCATCACCGCGTTTATGCGCGCGTCCTCGACACGCCATGGCGATGCGCTGCGGATAGGGGCCGTTCCAAACACCGAATCCTCAACGATCGCGGCTCCGCGAAGCAGCGTCGCACGCTGCGCCGGGTCCGTGACACGAAACCGCCGGCAGGCAACGAGCTGCGAGAAGACTCGCCCTACGCGAAATCCCTCACTCCGACTCGCAATCCGCGCATTTGATTCCGGTTTGTTCTCATCATCTGTTGATGACGGTGTGATTTTCGTCCAATGCCTGTGGACGGACTCGGCCCGGCGTTGCACGCCCTGCGCAAATCACCGATCAATTTAATCACGCAAGTTCGCCGGTCGATCTTACAAATCGCTTCGGCAGTCGCGCAGTATCCGGCGTCTCGTGCCCGCGTGCATCACATCCAATCCGAACAGGGTGAAGGCAGCATGTCCCTTCTGGACATCACAATCGATTCCCGGATTCATCCGCTCTCCGTGGTGGAAGACATTGCCGCGTCCAACGATCTCGCATTCGAGCGATCGGGCGAGGATGAGATCACCATCATCGCCAAGGGCCGGTTCGCCGACTATCAACTCTCGTTCACGTGGATGCCCGAGATCGATGCGCTGCATCTCGCCTGCGCGTTCGACCTGAAGATCCCGGAGGGACGCCGCGCCGAGGTGCAGCGCCTCGTGGCCTCGGTCAACGAACAGCTCTGGGTCGGCCATTTCGACCTGTGGACCCAGTCGGGACTCGTGATGTACCGCCAGGCGCTGTTGCTGCCCGGCGGCCTGCAAGCCACCAGCGCTCAATGCGAGGTGATGCTGGAAGGCGCGATGCATGCCTGTGAGCGCTACTTCCCCGCGTTCCAGTTCGTGGTGTGGGCGGGCAAGTCGGCGTCCGACGCCATGGCGGCGGCGATGTTCGACACCGCCGGCGAGGCGTGAGCAAACTCCTGCTTCGCAGAGCCCCCTGACTGAAAGCGATGTCATCCCCACGCTGGCGGGATCACTCCGAAGCATTTCTGCAACTGGCCAGCCCGCTTGTTGCAAAATCCACCGTGACATACAAAGCTGCATGCCGGGTTCCCGCCGTCGCGGGGACAACGCAGCGTTGGATCCGATGACCTCACCGACCGATACTCTCGCCAATCTCAACGGTTCGATCGTTCTTGCCGGTGCGGGCAAGATGGGCGGCGCGATGCTGTCGGGCTGGCTCGCACAAGGCGTGACGCCTGCGAAGGTCGCGGTGATCGAGCCGATGCCGTCCGACGACATCAAGGCGCTCGCAGCCAAAGGCGTTCGGCTCAACGTGACGCCCGCAGAGATCGGCGATGTCGCCGCGCTCGTCGTAGCCGTGAAGCCGCAAATGTTTCGCGAGGCCGGGCCGCAACTGCGTCCGCTGGTCAAGCCGTCGACCCTGGTGATGTCGATCATGGCTGGAACGCCGATTGCCACGCTGTCGGAAATCTGCGGCGGCACTGTGGTGCGCACCATGCCGAACACGCCCGCCGCGATCGGGCGCGGCATCACTGTCGCTGTCGCCGGAAGTGACATCACCGCCCAGCAGCGCGCGATTGTCGATGCATTGCTGCGTGCCACCGGCGCGGTGGAATGGGTCGATGACGAACAACTGATGGATGCGGTCACCGCGGTGTCCGGCTCGGGACCCGCCTACGTGTTCCTGCTCGCCGAGGAACTGGCGCGCGCCGGCATCGCAGCGGGATTGCCGCCGGCGCTGGCCACGACGCTCGCACGCCACACAGTTTCGGGCGCGGGCGAACTGCTGCATCGCTCGGATCTCGACAGCGCCGTGCTGCGCCAGAACGTCACCTCGCCCGGCGGCACCACCGCCGCCGCGCTCGACGTGCTGATGGGCAAGGACGGCTTTCAGCCTTTGCTCGAACGCGCGGTGGCTGCGGCGACCAGGCGGTCGAAAGAACTGGCGAAGTAATGTCCAGCGCTGTGCATCGGAATTGTCATTGCCGGGCTTGACCCGGCAATCCATTGTCCAGAATCTTTTTTATTGAAGAATGATGGATCACCGGGTCACGCCCGGTGATGACAGATCGTTTGTGAACATCTCCTACACCGGCACGCGCACCGACGCGCGCAGGCCGCCCATCGGGCTGTCGCCGAGCGTGATGTCGCCGCCGTGAGAGCGCGCGATGTCGCGGGCAATCGCAAGACCAAGCCCGGTGCCGCCCTCGTCCTGATTGCGTGCGTCGTCGAGCCGCAGGAACGGCTTGAACACTTCTTCGCGCATTTTCATCGGAATGCCGGGGCCGTCGTCATCGACCGTCACCGTCAGCCAGCGATGATCGCGGTGCCCGGTGATGGCGATGGTGTTGGCGTGACGCGCGGCGTTCGACACCAGATTGGCGATGCAGCGCTTGAACGCCGCCGGTTTGACCGTAACGATCGGAAGCCCGCGAAACGCGGCGGTCGCCACATGGCCCTGACGCTCGGCATCGCTGCGCAGTTCCTCCAGCGCCTTGTCCATGTCGGTCGGCTGCGCCGTCTCGCCACCGTCGCCGCGCGCGAAGGCGAGATAGGCCTCGAGCATCGCGCTCATTTCATCGACGTCCTTGCGCATGCCGTCGACTTCCGGGCTGTCGCCGATCAGTTCGAGCTCCAGTTTGAAGCGGGTCAGGATGGTGCGCAGGTCATGCGAGACGCCGGCAAGCATCGCGGTGCGCTGCTCGATGGTGCGCTCGACACGCGTCTTCATTTCAAGGAACGCCTGCGCCGCGCGCCGAACCTCGCGCGCGCCACGCGGCCGGAAGCCGGGCGCCTCGCGCCCCTTGCCGAAATTCTCCGCCGCGTCCGCCAGCCGCAGGATCGGCCTGATCTGGTTGCGCAGGAACAGTACCGCGACGAACAGCAGGATCGCCGACGTGCCGACCATCCAGAACAGGAAGATCTGCGAGTTCGATGCATAGGCCGCGCTGCGTTGCGCATAGATCCGCATCACGGCGTCGTCGAGCTTGATACGGATTTCCACCAGCGACGAGCGTCCCACGGTGTCGATCCAGAAAGGCCGGCCGATCTGGCGGCTGATCTGCACCGACAGCGACTGGTCGAGCAGTGAGAAAAACGGCTTCGGCCCCGGCGGCGGCATGTCGTTCGGCGGCAGGAAATCCACCACCAGCCCGAGCCGGTTTTGCGCGATCGCCTTAATCCTGGTGCGGTCCTTGTCCTGCGGATAGCTCTGGTAGACGTCGATCAGCGCCGCAATGTCCTGCACCACCGCAGCCGACAGGCGCCGCGTCACCGTGTTCCAGTGCCGCTCCATGAACACGAAGGCGACCACCGACTGCAGCACCACCATCGGCACGATGATGATGAGCAGAGCGCGGGCGTAGAGGCCCTTCGGCATCATTTCCTTGAACGAGCGCCCCATCCGCTCATTGAGATCGGACACCCGTCGCGACGCGCTGCGGATCAAGGTCAGGCCGGATTCGAGCGTGCTCATCTGCGGCGCGCCTCCGGCGTCACGGCGACGCGACGAGGCGATAGCCGACGCCGCGCACAGCCTGCAGAAACAGCGGATTGGCCGGATCGCGCTCGATCTTGCGCCGCAGGCGGTTGATCTGCACGTCCACCGCGCGCTCGTTGATGCCGTCGCCGCCGCCGGTCAGCGCGCCGCGCGCCACTGTCTCGCCCGGCGTGTTGGCGAGGATGCGCAGCATTTCACGCTCGCGATCGGTGAGATGGATGATCTCGTCGCCGTTGCGCAGTTCGCCGCGTTCGAGGTGATAGATATACGGACCGAACGCCACCGACTCGAGCGGCGTAACCGTCGCCGGCGCGGCGCGCTTGAGGATGTTGGCAATGCGCAGCACGAGTTCGCGCGGCTCGAACGGCTTGGCGACATAATCGTCCGCGCCGATCTGCAATCCCTCGATGCGGCTTTCGGCCTCGTGACGCGCCGTCAGCATCACGATCGGGACCGACGAGGTCTCGCGGATCGAGCGCGCCAGTTCAAAACCGGTTTCTCCCGGCATCATGACATCCAGGATCAGCAGATCGAAATGCAACCCGGCGAGCTTGGCCCTCGCATCGGCCGCGCTTTTCGCCGTTGTGACGCGATAGCCTTCGTTGCCGAGAAAGCGCGACAGCAGATCGCGGATGCGGCGATCGTCATCGACCAGCAGCAGATGCGGCGCGTCGTCCGCGGGTTCGCGGCTGGTGGGACGGGTCGGGGTCGCAGCTTCCGTCACCGTTGCTCCTTCGCGGCTTTGGAGCCGTCCTTGAGAATGACTTCCAGCACCTTGTCCGGATCGTCATGGTCGATCATGGCCAGCAGGAACCGGCGCACGATCTCGGCGCCATCCGCCGGAAGATCCTGCAGCGCCCGGTTGATGCGCACGGTCTGCAGTCCGGCCAGTTTGGCGACCAGCGCCTCGCCCTTTGCGGTGGCGAAAAGAAGGCGCTGGCGACGATCGCTGTCCCCCGCCTTCTGGACGATGTAGCCCTCATCGAGCAGCTGCTTGAGCACCCGGCCGAGCGACTGCTTGGTGATCCGCAGCACATCGAGCAGATCGGCCACTTTCAGGCCGGGATAACGCTGCACGAAATGGACGACACGATGGTGCGCGCGGCCGAAACCGAACTGTTCCAGCACATGGTCGGCATCGCCGACGAAGTCGCGATAGGCGAAAAACAGCAGTTCGATGATGTCCCAGCGCAAGGCCTCCTGCGCCGGGGTCGCCTGCCCGGCCTCAGCCGACGGAATCGTGCCCTTGAAATTTATGTCAGGCATGTTGACGTATCTGGGTTTCAATGTTACAAAAAAGGCAAGTTACGCGAAATATTCGTGAACTGACCCGGCACGTGCGGGATACAATCCGTACCCCAGCGGTCTTTCACCGGAATATTCCGCAGCTGTTTCACCTTGCGATTGTCGGTCGAGACTGCGCAAAACATACTGGACTTCATGCCGTCCGCCAAAGCGGAAAGAGGTCCTGACGTCAAACCGAACGGCCAAGCCGCGCACGCGGGACCGCTCATATACGGGGAGTAAAGTCATGGGAGTGTCGTTCGACAAAATCGATGGCGCGATCTTGTTCGACGTGCAGCCTGCGACGAATCCGACGCCCGAGAAGGAGCGCGCCGCAAAGCTCGTCGATCCCGGCTTCGGCCGCGTTTTCACCGATCACATGGCCATCGTCCGCTACAGCCAGGCAAAGGGCTGGAACGGCGCGCGCGTCGAATCCCGCGCCAACTTCGCGCTCGATCCGGCCACGGCCGTGCTGCACTACGCGCAGGAAATTTTCGAAGGCCTCAAGGCCTACAAGCGTGACGACGGCGGCGTGAACCTGTTCCGTCCCGACGCCAACGCGCGGCGTTTCAGGGATTCGGCCGACCGGATGGCCATGGCTCCGCTGCCGGAGTCCGTGTTCATCGAGGCTGTCGAGCAGATCGTGCGCATCGACCGCGACTGGATTCCCGGCGGCGAAGGCAGCCTCTATCTGCGGCCTTTCATGATCGCCAACGAAGTGTTCCTCGGCGTCAAGCCGTCCGCGGAATACATCTTCGCCGTCATCGCCTCGCCGGTCGGGTCCTATTTCAAGGGCGGACCCGCTCCGGTGTCGATCTGGGTGTCGGAGAACTACACGCGGGCGGCGATCGGCGGCACTGGCGCCGTCAAATGCGGCGGCAACTATGCCGCGAGCCTGCGCGCGCAGGCCGAGGCGATCGAGCATGGCTGCGATCAGGTCGTGTTCCTCGACGCGGTGGAACGCCGCTACATCGAAGAACTCGGCGGCATGAACGTGTTCTTCGTGTTCGATGACGATACGCTGCTGACGCCGCCGCTCGGCACGATCCTGCCCGGCATCACGCGGGATTCGATCATCACGCTGGCGAAGGAAGCCGGCAAGCGCGTGCGCGAGGAGGCCTACACGATCGAACAGTGGCGCGCCGACGCTGCGAGCGGAAAGCTGAAGGAGGCTTTCGCCTGCGGCACGGCGGCGGTCATCTCGCCGATCGGCAAGGTGTGCTCGGCGAGCGGCGATTTCACCATCAACGGCGGGGCCGCCGGCCCGGTCGCGATGGGGCTGCGCAAGCAACTGGTCGATATCCAGTACGGCCGCGCGGCCGACCCGCACAACTGGATCAAGAAGGTCCTGTAACCGGCGGCGGACAATTTCCGCCGCTCCGTAGCCAACGCTCACTTCAACCACTCAGGCACGGGGTCGCACTCCGCGCGCACGATGGCGCGCGCCTGACGCCGCGCGCCATCGCAATCGGTCATTCTTCAGGAGGCCTTACATGCGCGTGTCGTTCGACAACATCGATGGCGTGATCTGGTACGACGGCAAGCTGGTGCCCTGGGCAGACGCCAATGTTCACCTTCTCACCCACGGGCTGCACTACGCCAGCGCGGTGTTCGAAGGCGAGCGCGCGTATGGTGGTGACATTTTCAAGACCACCGAACATTCCGAGCGCCTGAAGACGTCGGCCCGCTATCTCGACTTCGAGATTCCCTACTCCGTCGCCGAGATCGACGCCGCCAAGAAACTCGTCATCGAGAAGAACGGACAGCCGGATGCTTACGTGCGTGCCATCGCCTGGCGCGGATCGGAGATGATGGGCGTGGCGGCGCAGAACAATTCCATCCACCTCGGCATCGCCTGCTGGGCGTGGCCGAGCTATTTCGATCCAACCCAGCGCCTCAAGGGTATTCGCATCGGGCTTGCCGAGTATCGCCGACCCGATCCCAAAACCATCCCTGCCCTCGCCAAGGCCGCCGGCCTCTACATGATCTGCACCATCTCCAAGCACAAGGCCGAGCGTGACGGCTATGCCGAGGCGATGATGCTGGACTGGCAGGGCCGTGTCGCCGAATGCACCAGCGCCAACATCTTCTTCGTCAGGGATGGCAAGCTGCATACACCGATCGCCGACTGCTTCCTCGCCGGCATCACCCGCGCGACGGTGATCGATCTCGCGAAGCGGCGCGGCATCGAAGTGATCGAACGCCGCATCATGCCGGAAGAACTGTCCGGCTTCAGCGAATGCTTCATCACCGGGTCCGCCGCCGAAATCACTCCGGTATCGGAAATCGCGCACTGGCGGTTCACGCCTGGCACGCTCACCACGCAGTTGATGGACGATTACACGGCGGAGGTTCAGCCCAGGGGCAGGCAGGCGACGGCGTAAACACACGCAGCCATCAGACGGATCACGCTGCAGGAACGGGATGGGCCTTCACCAGTCCGAGCCGGTCGCGCCTGATCCAGCGCGTCATCATCATGACGGCGACGATGGCGAGCCCTGAAGCAAGACCGATCCAGATGCCGAGGCCCTGCAGCCCGACATAGAAGCCGAAGAACAGGCTCAGCGACATGCCGAAGCCCCAGTAACCGAGACCGGCATAGATCATCGGCACCCGCGTATCCTGCAGGCCGCGCAGCATGCCGGCGCCGACCGCCTGCGCCCCATCCACGATCTGGAAGATGGCGGCGCAGAACAGGAAGGTCGCGGCCAGCCGCACGACCACCGCATTCGCCGGATTGGCGATGTCGATGAAGGCGCCGATCAGAAGATGCGGCGCGATGATCATCACCATGCTCATGGTCGCCATGAACGAGATGGCGAGCGCAAACGCGGTCCATCCGGCGCGGGTGATGCCGTCGAAATCCCCGGCGCCGAGCGCGCGGCCGACCCGCACCGTCGCGGCTTGCCCGAGCCCGAGCGGTACCATGAACGAGGCGGACGCGATCTGGATTGCGATCGAATGCGCGGCGATCGCCGCGGTGCCGAACTGCCCCATCAGGAACACCGCCGCGTTGAACACCGTGACCTCGAAGCCCAGCGTGGCGCCGATCGGCAGGCCGAGCCGCCAAAGCGCGCCGAGACGCGGCCAATCCGGACGCCACCACCGGCCGTACAGGTGGTAGCGGCGGAATTTGCGGTGAGTGAGAACGACGATTGTCAGCGACACGAACAGGAACGTGTTCGACAGCGATGTCGCCGTGCCCGAGCCGCGCAGGCCGAGCGCCGGGAAGCCGAGATGACCGAACACCAAAACCCAGTTCGCGGCGATGTTGAACAGGATGGCGATGGCCGTCACCACCAGTGCCCAGACCGGTCGCTCCAGCGCCGCAACGAACGAGCGCAGAACGATGAACCCCAGGAACGGCAGGAATCCCCATTGCAGTTCGTGCAAGAAAATCTGGGCGTCGGCCGCAAGTTTCGGATCCTGCCCGAACGCAAGCAGCAACGCTTCGGCGTGCCACAGGATCGCCCAGCTCGGCAGGGAGATCATGACCGCCGTCCACAGACCCTGACGAAACGTGCGCCGCACGTCGCGCACCGAACGGGTCTTGCGCCCCAGCGCTTCCGCCATCATCGGCGACGTCGCACTGACGATGCCGATGGCGAAAATCTGGATCGCGATATAGAGATTGGTGCCCAGCGTTGCGGCCGCCAGCGCCGATGGGCCGAGCCGCCCGAGAACGATTACGTCAGTGGTGGTGAGAGCGATCTGCGCCAGATTGGTAAGCACCAGCGGCGCGCCAAGCGCCAGCGTGGCCCGGAATTCGCCGAGCCATGCCGCGCGCGACAGCGCGTTCTGGTGGGGATTGAACAGCATGTAAAACCGATCATCGGCGCGAACTGGTGGAAATCAGGGCGCCGGGTATCGCAACACGGCGCGCGTTTGACCACAGCCATGGCGGCAAGCCTGCCATGACGGGCTCCGCAAGATCGTCACGCGAACGTTATCGAATGCTATCGAAGCGACTCGGCGCCGATCCAGAACACTTCACCGTCGGAGTCTTCGGTGTCGAGCCACAGCAGCGGCAGATGCGGAAACGCATCCTCGATCACATCGCGGCCGCGGCCGATCTCGCACAACAGGCCACCGTCCGGAGTCAGGTGGCGCGGCGCCTCTGCGATGATCCGCCGCACGATGTCGATGCCGTCCTTGCCGCCGTCGAAGGCGATCTTCGGCTCATGCCGGCATTCCGGCGGAAGCGCCGCCATGCCTTGCGCATCGACATAAGGCGGATTGCTGACGATCAGGTCATAGCGTGCATCGCCGAGCGGCGCGAACAGGTCGCCGCGATGCAGCGCAATGCGATCCTCGAGGCCGTAGTCCGCGACGTTGATCGCTGCCACCGCAAGCGCGTCTTTCGAGATATCGACCGCATCGACCTGCGCATTGGGAAAGGTCTGGCTGGCGAGGATCGCAAGGCAACCCGAACCGGTGCACAGATCGAGCACGCGCTCGACCGCGGCGGGCTCGTCGATCAACGAGGCTTCATCGCCGCTGAAATGGGTATCGAACAGTTCACCGATGAACGAGCGCGGCACAATCACCCGCTCATCGACGAAGAACGGCAGGCCCCGCATATAGATCTTGTTGACGAGATAAGCCGCCGGCTTCTGCGTGACGACACGCTGCTCGATCAGCTTGAGGATCTTCGCGCCTTCCGCTTTGGTGACGCGGGCATTGGCGAACGGCTCGAACTGATCGGGATGCAGATGCAGCGCCTCGCAGACGAGGAACGCCGCTTCGGCCATCGGATCGGTGGTGCCGTGCGCGAACACGACCTCCGCCTCGGCATAGCGGCTGACCGCGAAGCGAATGAAATCGAGCACCGTCACCAGTTCGCCCGGACCGACCCGGGGAAACTTTTTCGCGGGCGTGCGCTTTGCGGGAGTTTTCGCCTTCTTCGCCATTCCTATTTCTTCCATCTCGCCGCAGCCGCATCGTCCTCGCCGCGCGCCTCGACCCACGAGGTCTGATTACCCGCGCGCTCTTCCGACTTCCAGAACGGCGCATGGGTCTTGAGGTAGTCCATCAAAAATTCACCGGCCTGAAACGCCGCCTCGCGATGTGCCGAGGCGGTGAGCACGAGGACGATATTGTCGCCCGGCACGAGGCGGCCGAACCGGTGGATCACGGTCAAGCCGGTCAGCGGCCAGCGCGACATCGCCTCCTCCGCATGGCGCGCGATTTCGGCCTCAGCCATCCCGGGGTAATGTTCCAGCGTCAGCGCGGTGATGGCATTGTCGCCTTCACCGCTGCGGCAGATGCCGACGAAACTGACGACCGCACCGATATTGGTGTCGCCGGCGGTCAATGCCGCGATCTCGCGCGACACATCGAAGTCGGCCGCCTGCAGGCGAATGGTGACGGGGCGGGTCATGACACTTTTTCAAAATTGCGCATGATCTTGACGGAAAACCGGCTTCGACTTTTCCCGGACCATGCGCACATCAGCCGCCGGTCATCGGCGGGAAGAAAGCGATCTCGCGCGCGCCCGCGATCGCGGTGTCGTGCTTGACATGCGCATGGTCGATCGCCGTGCGGATCACCTTTGGCGTCGCGAAGGCATTGGCGTATTCTTCGCCCCGCCCGATCAGCCACTGCATCAGATCGTCCACCGTGCGCACATTCGCCGGCGGATTGATCGTTTCTTCTGCTTTCCCGACCCGTTCGCGCACCCATGCGAAATAGAGAACCTTCATCAGTCCTCCTCGATCAGATGATGAATCCCGGCGCGGAAATAATCGTAACCCGTATAGAGCGTGACCAGCGCCGAAATCCACAACAGCACGATGCCGATGATGGTGGTCCCCGGCAGAACCTTTTCGCCGGCCTGCCCGGCGATCAAAAAGCCAATGGCCACAAGCTGGACCGTGGTTTTCCATTTGGCGAGCTGGGTCACCGGAACGCTGACCCGGAGCGCCGCGAGATATTCGCGCAGGCCCGAGACCAGAATCTCGCGGCACAGGATGACGATCGCCGCCCACAGCGACCAACCCTTGATGGTTCCGTCCGCCGCCAGCATCAGCAGGCAGGACGCCACCAGGAGTTTGTCGGCAATCGGATCCAGCATCCGGCCGAACGCCGACGACTGATCCCAGATCCGCGCGTAATAGCCATCGAGGAAATCGGTGACACCCGCGGCGATGAAAATCGCCAGCGCCACCCAGCGCAACCACAGCGGACCCTCGCCGATCGATTGCGCATACATGCAGCCCACCACCATCGGCACGGCCGCGATCCGCGAATAGGTCAGGATGTTGGGCAGGGCCAGCGAGTGGTTCGCCTGCTTCCGGGTGGAAACACTGGTCATGAGCGATACCAATACTGCCCGAGCCTTGCGGTCAACCGTTTAACCGCACCATCCGGCAGATGAGAACTGCGGATCATAACTTCCACTCCCGTCAGCCCTGATTGGGGTGGAAAAAATCGAAAATCCTGCGGGCGCTTTCGGCACTCACCCCCGGAACCTTGCCAAGATCGGCCACCGAGGCCCGTTCGATTTCCTTCAGGGTCCCGAAATGATGGAGCAGCGCGCGCTTGCGCGACGGGCCGATGCCCGGGATCTCCTGCAGGCCGGCCTCGCGGATGTCCTTCTTGCGCAGCTTGCGGTGCGAGCCGATGACAAAGCGGTGCGCCTCGTCGCGGAGCCGCTGGATGAAGTACAGTACCGGGTCTCGCGGCTCGAGCTTGATCGAGGGACGATCCGGCAGAAAAAGGGTCTCGCGGCCGGCATCGCGATCCGGCCCCTTGGCGACCGACATCAGCATCACGTCGCTGATGCCGAGTTCGGTGAAAATCTCACGCACCGCATTCAACTGGCCAAGACCGCCGTCGATGATGACCAGATCGGGCCGCTGCGGCACCGCATCGTCGTCTTTGACCGCGCCCTCGGGCGCTTCCGCCAGCAGCCGCTTGAACCGGCGCTGCAGCACTTCGCGCATCATGCCGTAGTCGTCGCCCGGCGTCAGGTTGTCCGACTTGATGTTGAACTTGCGGTACTGGTTCTTCATGAAGCCGTCAGGCCCGGCGACGATCATCGCGCCGACCGCATTGGTGCCCTGGATGTGGCTGTTGTCGTACACCTCGATACGGCGCGGCGCGCGCGGCAGGCTGAGCGATGCCGCCAGCCCTTGGAGCAGCCGGGTCTGCGTCGCGGTGTCGGCGAGCTTGCGGCCGAGCGCCTCGCGCGCGTTGGTCAGCGCATGCGCCACCAGTTCCTTCTTCTCGCCGCGCTGGGGCGTGGAGACCTCGACCTTGAAGCCGGACTTGATGGTCAGCGCATTGGCGAGCAGCTCGCTCTCCTCGATCCGGTGCGACAGCAGGATCAGGCGCGGCGCCGGCTTGTCGTCATAGAACTGCGTCAGGAACGAGCCCAGCACCTCCTCCGCCGGCAGAGATCTGTCGGCACGCGGGAAATAGGCGCGGTTACCCCAGTTCTGGCCGGTGCGGAAGAAGAACACCTCGACGCATGAGAACCCGCCCTCCTGATGGATGGCGAACACGTCGGCTTCCTCTACCGTGCGCGGATTGATGCCCTGCTGCGACTGAATCGCCGACAGCGCGGCGAGACGGTCGCGATAGAGCGCGGCACGCTCGAACTCGAGTTCGGCCGAGGCCTTCTCCATTTCGCCGGCGAGTTGTTCCTTCACGGCGCGGCTGCGGCCGGACAGGAAGTCGTTCGCCTCGCGCACCAGTTCGCTGTAGCCGGGGAAAGCGATCTCGCCGGTGCACGGCCCCGAGCAGCGCTTGATTTGATAGAGCAGGCACGGCCGGCTGCGGCCCTCGAAAAACGAATCTGTGCAGGAGCGAACCAGGAACGCGCGCTGCAGCGCCGTGATGGTGCGGTTCACCGCGCCGACCGAAGCGAACGGTCCGTAATAGCGGCCGGGCTTGGTCTGCGCGCCGCGATGCTTGAGAATCTGCGGCGCCCAGTGATCGCCGGTCAGCAGAATGTAGGGAAACGACTTGTCGTCGCGCAGCAGCACGTTGAAACGGGGCCGCAGCTGCTTGATCAGATTGGCCTCGAGCAGCAGCGCCTCGGTCTCGGTCGCCGTCGAGATGATTTCGACATTGACGGTTGCCGCGATCATCCGCGCGATGCGGGCGACGTGGCCGGTCTGGCGCGCGTAGGACGACAGCCGCTTTTTGACGTTCTTGGCCTTGCCGACATAGAGCACGTCGCTGGCCGCATTGAGCATGCGATAGACACCGGCCGACGTTGGCGCGAGTTTCACCGCGCGCTCGATCACCGCGCGGCCGGTGGCGAGGGTGCTTTCCCCGATGCCATCGGAGGACTCGTCCACCGCCTCCGGCAGCCGGCTTTCGTCGTCCTCGTCGGAGGCTCCCTCCGCAAGATCAAGTTCCTGCGGCGGAACATCGGCGGCGCTGGCGCGCGCCCGGCGCGTCGCGCTCGTCAGATCGTTCGCAGTGACGTTATCAGCCGCCGCCGGCTTCGCCGTCTCAGTATCGTCGCTATCCATCATCACAAACTAGGTGCGTCACGCCCCGTCGGCCAGCGCGCGGCGGTCCTTGAAATCGCCACGTCCGGGAGGCACCCACATGTAAGACTCTCTTAACAATACTGGGACCCCGCAAGCGGAGCTTAACGACTGTTTAACGTAAAATTCTCGATAAATCTTACACATAAACGGTGGACTTCGGTAACGCGGAGCCACTGTCGCAGCCGTTTCGACAGCGCGAGAGACGTCGCGCGGCTGCTTGAGTTGTGTGCGTATCGGGGAGAATGAGATGAAAAAGCTAGCTGCTGGCGCGATCGTTGCCGCTGCCACCTGCCTCGGGGCTTCCGCGCAAGCCGCCGACTTCGGATATGGCCGCCCGCCGGCACCGAACTACACCGTCAACCAGCCCCTCAACATGTATAGCTGGGCCGGCCCGTATCTGGGCGCCAATGTGGGCTATGCATGGGGCGACGTCACCAACAGCGGCACCAGCCCGTCGGGCGTCGCGGGCGGTGTTCAGGCCGGCTACAACTGGCAGTCCGGCCCGCTGGTGTTCGGCGTCGAAGGCGACTTGCAGGCCAGCGGCGCCAACGACACTTTCGCCGCGTGGAAATTCTCGAACCCATGGTTCGGCACCGCGCGTGGCCGCGTGGGCTATGCGCTGAACAACATCCTGATCTATGCCACCGGCGGTCTCGCGTTCGGCTCGCTGAAGTATGACAGCGGCGTCATCAGCGAAAGCCACAGCAGCCTGGGCTGGACTCTCGGCGTCGGCGCGGAAATAGCGCTCAACCAGAACTGGTCGGCGAAGGCGGAATATCTTTACGTCGACCTGTCTAGCCGCACGTTCCTCACGGGCCTGCAGCATGGCTATGAGTTCGGCATGCTGCGCGTCGGCGTGAACTACCACTTCTAAGATTGCCGCGCGCACTCGCGCACGATCGGAATCCCGGGCGCATCGCGACCCGGGATTTTTCGTGCGCCGAAGAGCAGATGCTCAGGGCGAAATAACGAGGTTGACCGCCTTGGGGCCTTTGCCCTTCTTGTCCGGCTCGACTTCGAACGTAATTCGCTGTCCCTCGGCAAGGTCTTTCAATCCGGCACGCTCGACCGCGGTGATGTGCACGAACACATCGCGTCCGCCGTCGTCGGGCTTGATGAAACCGTAACCGCGCTCCGCATTGAAGAACTTAACCGTACCTGTCATCGACATCGGGAACTCCCCTCCCCGCCTTGCACAGCAGATGCAAACCATGCACCCGCCAGACTGAAGGCGCGCTGCCGGACAGGCGGCCTGAAAGGGTCTTCAGAAAATTCCGGACAGAACTCCTTCAAATCCGGAAGAAAGTCCGAAGTCGTTCGAGGCGTCTGGTCCGCCGCTTTCATTCGCGAAAGCAGGGCGCGACGTCAGCCACACATCAGCATAATACGGTTCCCGTCGAATTGCCTACGGTTGTGATGACAGTTTCGTGCGCCGGGCATTCCCCGTTCGGGTTAGGGCCTGGCGTGCTCGACCCGGTAGCGGCCGGCGCCGCCGAGACCGAGCGGCTTCTCCAGTTCGGGCAGGATCACCTTCAGCTCGGAGGCGAGAGTCCAGGGTGGATTGGCGATCAGGAGCCCGGCCGACACCAGACCGGACTCGGCCGTCTGCGGGGCGACACTGAACTCGACCCGCAGGCACTTGTCGGCCGCGGCCCCGGCCTGCTGCATGGCGCTTGCGACCTGCCGGGCGAGGGTGTCGGCGGCCCGCCGTTCCTTGACCGGGTACCACAACACGTATACGCCGTTCGGCCACTTCGCGAAGGCCTCGGCAAAACTGGCGGCAAGCCGGTCGAATTCGTCGCGACTTTCATAGGGCGGATCGATCAGCACCACGCCGCGACGTTCGTTCGGCGGCACGAAAGCCGGTAACGCAGTCCAGCCATCGAGATCGACGACGCGCGCCTGCGCGTCCTTGCGCAATGCCGCGATCAGCCGCTTGCGGGCATCCGGCTGGATTTCGCAGGCGACCATGCGATCCTGCGGCCGCAGCAGCGCGCGGGCTACCAAAGGCGAACCGGGATACGTCTCCAGATCGCGCTGCGGATTGAACGCGCGAACGATGTCGAGATAAGGCGCAACCAGTTTTCCGGCGTCATCGCTGAAACGCGCCTGCATCACCCGCGCGATGCCGGTGCGCCATTCGCCGCTGCGCGTCGCCTCGTCGCCGGTGAGATCGTAGAGCCCGGCGCCGGCATGGGTATCAATGACCCGAAACGCCGCCGGTTTCTCATGCAGATAGGTCAGGATGCGCACCAGCACGATGTGCTTGATGACGTCGGCGAAATTCCCGGCGTGGAAGGCGTGGCGATAGTTCATGGCGTAGCGTTACGCCATCGCGCAGGGAAAGTAACGCCATGCGTGGGCAATTTCAGAATCCGGATTGCTCCATCCTCATCCCGAGGAACGGTTTGCAAGATCGCGTTGCGAAGGATGAGGCCGCGTGTCCCGGACGCGGTGCAGCGTTCTTCGCGATGTCCCGCAGACCCGGGACCCTACCAGACCCGGAGTTTGGGACGACCCCGGATCAGCGGAGCAACATGACATGCCGCGCCGCATCCGGGGCACGGTACCTTGGCCTTACGCTCGGAGACGCGTTGCTACCCGCCGCGCACCGGCGGCATCACCACTTCCTTGCGGCGGCAGGCGCGGCGATCGATCTCGTCGCAGGCGCGGAATTGCAGATCCTTGTTCAGGCAGATGCGAACCTCACTCAGCCGGCGGCTGTCGCAGGTCACCGCGATGGCGGCGCTGCTCAGGCCCGGATTGGCCTTGATGAAGGCCTCTTCAATCGCATTGGGCGCCACCGTTTTCGCCGCGCCCAGTTCGAGATACTCGGCCGGAATTTTCACCGCCGCCCGTGCCTTGCGGATGGTCTCGAAATAGGCCCGCGCACCGAGGCCCGAGCAGGTGCCGTGCTTGTCCCATTCATTGTAGATCAGGCCGGGGGCCGGCATCAGGTCGAGCATCGAACTCATGACGCGGCGATCAAGCCGCGGTGCCGGCCGCTGGCAGTAATTCGGAAATCCGCGTTCGTATTGCGGCCACAGGCCGTGCACCACAAACGAATAGGGCCGCCCGCCGCACTGGATACGAGTGTTCTTGCCGGTGTTGCCGCGCTCGCTCGCCGCCGCGCAGAACGACGGCGACCACGACAGCGACAGCACGTAGAAATCGAATTCGCCCGGCGCGTTCTGGCGGTGATCCTGCGCCACGGCAAGGCCGGACCAGCACGCCGCCAGCAGACCGACTGCGATCATCGCCGCCATCCGGCGACTCGCCCTGGACAATAAACCGATCATGGATGACGCCCCCGCTCCCCGGTTGTCAAAAACCTAGCGAGCCAAAAAGAACATTACAAGAACAAAAATACGACCCGCTGCCGATGACGGCAGCCGCTCGACTCAGTCAGTGGAGATGATCCTCAGGGCCGCGCGGACCGGCAGGCCGGATTATAGGCCCAGTTGCGGTCAAGGCCGACCACGCACCATTCGACGCCCGACTGGAAGCCGGCAAAACCGCCATCCTCGATGATCGAATAATCCACCCGGCGGATATGACCGTCGGTCATCATCGCACGCGCCGTGCAGAACCGGCGCGGAATGGTGTCCTGCGCGCCAACCGTCCACGGACGGAACGCGGTCTCGCGCACGTGGGAGAAGCCCGTGATCTGCAGGGCAGAATTCCAGTAGGTGCTTTCCTTTTCGGCAAACTGATACGTGATCGCGCCGAGGGCCTGCTCACATTGTCCCATCTGGCCATCATAGCGCGGGCCGGACAGCCAGATGCCTCGCTCCAGCGCATTCGCCGCATGTGCGGCGTCGCCGCTCGCCATCAGGCCAAGCACCACGCCCGCAATCGCGGCCAGAGTGGATTTCCGGATCAATGTGAAAAAGCCGCGCATGAAAAGGCCCACCCAAATCGTTGCGCGGAAGGTGCCGCGAAGCCGGGACCGGGTCAAGTGCAGCGCGGCAACACCTCGGGAACAAGGCCGCCCGGCGGCCTCCGCGTTCTTTCAAAGGAAGGCGGGGGCGTTTAGAGTGCCACGCGGAATCACACGGAGACGACGATGCACGCGATCAACCTGGCGAAGCGGACAGCGACCCTGACACGTACGTTGGCGGCCGGCGCGCTGATCGCGGGCGCGATCTCGGCGACGCCGGCTGTGGCCGACTGGGTGCCCCCGTTCAAGGGCAACGACACCGGCGGCATCATCGCCTATTCGCTCTACACCGGCGGCGCCGACGTCCGGGCCATGGCGATCGACCATTGCGCGCGTTACGGCAAGGTCGTGAAGTTCACCGCCGCCGACGCGCAGTATGGCGGCTATCTGTCGTTTGCCTGCATCTGGGTGCCGGAAGGCTCCTACGGCCGGCCGCTGCGCACACGCTACTAAGCACGCACCGGGCGCAACGCACCGAGCACGACGCCTCGCAACGCGAGGCCGCGGGTTCCTCGGCCGGCCTGGGTCTACTTCTTCTGGCGCTCGACGAAGGTCTTGCCGCCCTTCATCTTGTTGTGCAGCGGCGCTTCGTTGATCTGCACCACCACGGCTTCGGCATCGACGCCGATGTTCTTCACCACCGCCTGGGTGATGTCGAGCATCATGGCCTTCTTCTGTTCTTCGGTGCGGCCGGCCGCCAGATTGATAGTCACCTCAGGCATTCGAAACTCCCTTTGTTTTCTTCTTCCTCGCGAGAGGAAAACCTCCGATCGCCTCATCCTGAGGAGCGCGCTTTCGCGCGTCTCGAAGGATGAGGCTTCGTTCATCGTGGCCTCATGGTTCGAGACGGCGTCACAGCAGGCGTAGCCTGCGTAAACTTTGCCACGAAGCGCCTCCTCACCATGAGGAACAACTATTGTGCCCACGCCACCTTGTGCCGCGCCAATACCTTGCGCACGGCGTCGACCAGTTCGCTTTCCTTCGCCGCAAACTGCGCCTGCGCCTGTTTCTCGCGATAGTCGTCGTGATCGCCCGACAGCGAGGCGATCTCCGCGCCTAAAATCAGATCCTTGATCTGGATCTCGCCCTTCGCCTTTTCGTCGCCGCCCTGAATGACGACGCAAGGCGAGTTGCGGCGATCGGCATATTTGAACTGGACGCCGAGATTGTTCTTCGGATTGCCGAGATACATTTCGGCGCGAAGGCCGGCGCCGCGCAGCGTCGCGACGAACGTCTGGTATTGCGCGATCTCGCCCCGATCCATCACCACGACCACCACCGGGCCGAATTCCGGTGTGGTGTCGATCTTGCCCAGCATGGTGAGCGCCGCCTGCAGCCGCGACACGCCGATCGAGAACCCGGTGGCGGGCACGGGCTCGCCGCGGAAGCGCGAGACGAGGCCGTCATAGCGCCCGCCGCCGCCGACCGAGCCGAACCGAACCGGGCGGCCCTTCTCGTCCTTGGTATCGAGCAGCAGTTCAACTTCGTAGACCGGACCGGTGTAGTACTCGAGGCCGCGCACGACCGAGGGATCGATCTTGATGCGGTCAGCCTGATAGCCGGCGGCAGCGATCAGCTTACCGATCTCATCGAGTTCAGCACGACCCTGTCGATAAGCATCACTCTCGGACAGCTTCGACGTCGTGGATTCAGCGCTGAGGCTTTCGAGCACGATTGCACTCTGCTCCTCATTCAATCCCGCACCCTTGGTGAAGTCGCCGCTCTCGTCCTTGCGCCCATCGCCAAGCAACAGCCGCACGCCTTCGACGCCGAACTTGTCGAGCTTGTCGATCGCACGCAGCACGGTCAGACGACGGCCTGCATTCTCGTCACCGCCGAGATTGATGCTCTCGAGCACACCATCGAGCACCTTGCGGTTGTTGACCTTCACTACATAGGAGCCGCGCGGAATGCCGAGCGCCTCCATGGTGTCGGCGGCCATCATGCACATCTCCGCGTCGGCTGCGGGCGAGGCTGAACCCACCGTATCGGCATCGAACTGCATGAACTGGCGGAAGCGGCCGGGACCCGGTTTTTCGTTGCGATAAACGTAGCCGTGGCGATAGGAGCGATAAGGCTTCGGCAGCGTGTCGAAATTCTCGGCGACGTAGCGCGCGAGCGGCGCGGTGAGATCGTAGCGCAGCGAAATCCATTGTTCGTCGTCGTCCTGGAACGAGAACACGCCCTCGTTGGGCCGGTCCTGATCGGGCAGGAACTTGCCGAGCGCGTCGGTGTATTCCATGGCCGGCGTCTCCACCGGCTCGAAGCCGTAGCGCTCGTAGACGGCGCGGATTTTCTCGACCATCGCGCGCGTCGCGGCGATCTCGGCCGGCGTGCGATCGACCAGCCCGCGCGGCAGGCGGGCTTTGAGTTTCTGCGGCTTTTTGGGTTTCTTGTCGGACATCGGACTCGCGCAATCTCAAAACATACCGATTTGGCATTTCCAACATACCAGATCGGTATTTTAGCTCGCTGGAGTTATCAGCCGAGGTCAGAGGGAGCAAGCCGAGCAGCGCTTTCTTTTCCCTCCCCCTTGTGGGGAGGGTGGCACGCTGGGAGCGAAGCGAGCAGCGTGTCGGGTGGGGGCAGCCGAGGCGTGTCATTCCCCCACCCCCGCGCGAAGCGCCCCCCCACCCCACAAACGGGTGGGGGAGAGGCCCAGCGGTGCCGCCCGCCCACCAGTGAGGCTCTTATGGCCAAAGT
>JBQCHK010000027.1:0-185127 GCA_051954725.1 Afipia sp.
CCCTCCGGGACGCCGCATGGGCCATGCCGGCGCCATCGTCTCCGGTGGCAAGGGCGACGCCGAATCCAAGATCGCCGCCATGGAAGCCGCCGGTGTCGTCGTCTCTCCGTCCCCCGCTCGGCTCGGAACCACCCTTCTCGATATCCTCCAAGGTGGTGGAGCGAAGCGCCTCCGCGCCTGAATTTAACAGCTATCCCAGGGCCTTATAGGCCCTGGGACCCAAATATTCGACCATTGACGGCACAATCCGCCCTCGACATGTGGGTTCTGGTGGATCAAATAACACATACAAGACAGCGTTTGGTTCTCGACTGATTGACCAGAAAAGAGAGATTGCCCCGTGAAACCACGTACCCCGCGGGCTGCGGCCGCCAAAGCAAGTCCTGAACTTGTCGTTGAACGGTTCGCTCCGGAGCAGACCTTCAAGACCCGGGCCTATGAGGCGCTGAAGCAGGCAATCCTCAGCATGGAAATCTACGCCTCGCCCGAGCCGACCTGGATCGACGAGCGCCAACTCTCCGAGCAGCTCGGCGTCAGCCGCACGCCGGTGCGCGAAGCCATCGTGATGCTCGAACACGAGGGGCTGGTGAAGTCGGTGCCGCGCAAGGGCGTCATGGTCCTCAAGAAGACCAAGCGCGAAGTCATCGACATGATCCACGCCTGGGCGGCGCTGGAAAGCATGGCGGCGCGGCTCGCGACCCTGAACGCCAGCGACGCCGACATCGCGGCCCTGCGCACGCTGTTTCAGGGCTTCAATGAAGGCCACAAGCCGGCCGATCACCTCAGCGAATATTCATCGGCCAACCTGCAGTTTCACCAGACCATCGTGAAACTGTCGGGCTCGCAAGTGCTGGTCGACATGACCGAACAGATTCTACTGCACGTGCGCGGCATCCGGCAGATCACCATTGGCCGCGACGATCGCGCCACCCGTTCGATGATCGATCATCTTGCCATCATCGACGCGATCGAGAAGCGCGACACCGAGCGCGCGATGAAACTGTCGCGCGACCACACTCTCGGCCTTGCCGAATACGTCGAGGCGCACAGCGAAGGCATCCTCGAGTAACCGGCCGCTCCCTCCCGAGCGCAGCCTCTTCTCTACTGCGTGAACTGATTGCGCAGCGTGCCGATGCCGTCGATCGCAACCTCGACAATGTTCGATGCGTCCTTCATCGTGCCGACGCCGAGCGACGTTCCGCAGCAGATCAGATCGCCCGGCAGCAGCGTCATGTCGTACGATATCCGGCTGACAAGTTGCGCGCTTGAGAAAATCATGTCGGCGATCGGATAGTTCTGCCGCTCCTCCCCGTTCAGGATCGTGCGCACTACGAGCCTGGATGAATCCAGCCCGGTCGCGATCACTGGCCCGAACGGCCCGAATCCATCAAAGCTCTTTGCCCGCACCCACTGCGCGAAGGTCGGGTCCTTCGCGATGATATCGGCGGCGGTGATGTCGTTGACGCAGGTATAGCCGAAGATCGCATCGGCAGCCTCCTGCTCGGACGCGTTGGTGCAACGCTTGCCGATAACGATGCCGAGTTCACCCTCGTAAACGACCTTGCCGGCATAGGACGCAGGGCGCGGCACAGCCGCACCTGGCGCAGCGATGCTGGTGTTGGCCTTCATCAGATACAGCGGCTCTGGCGGCTCGGCCACATTGAGCTTGGCGGCGAGCGCGTGGAAATTATTCCACAGCGCGATCACCTTGGTGGGCTCCGACGGCGGCAGCACCTCGACTTCGGCCAGCTTGAACGTACGTCCGGTCGCCTTGGGCGTATCGAACATATCACCGGCATGTTCGGTGATGGTCTCGCCGTCCAACGTTCCGAACCCGGCCGCGCCGCCCGTGCTGTATCGCATCCAGTGTGTCATGGCCCCTCTCGTGCAGTATGCCGCGAGTCGATCAGACGGTGACGACACGCAAATTGTTGGTCGATCCCGACATGCCGAACGGTACGCCGGCGACAACGACGATGTTTTCACCAGGCTGGGCGAGACCGCTCTCGCGCGCATGGTGCGTCGCCTGCGCGACCATCTCGTCATAGGTGGAAATGTCGTCGGAGCGGATGCTGCGCGATCCCCACACCAGCGCCAGCCGACGCGCGATCGATTCATTCGGCGTCACGCTGAGGATCGGCGTCCGCGAGCGCTGCCGCGCGATCCGGCACGCCGTGGTGCCGCTGAAGGTGAACGCAACGATGCAGGCCGCGCCGATGTCGCTGGCGACCATTGCCGCCGCTGCTGCGATGGCATGCTGGGGCAACGGATCGGCCTCGGGATGAAGCGCGGCGATGATCTGGCCGTAGGCCTTGTGGCGCTCGGTGCGGGCGATAATCCGGTTCATTGTCGCCACCGCAGCGACCGGGTATTGCCCTGACGCGGATTCCGCCGACAACATCACGGCGTCGGCGCCGTCGTAAATCGCGGTCGCGACGTCGGAGGCCTCGGCGCGGGTCGGCGTCGGCGTCGTGATCATCGATTCCAGCATCTGCGTCGCGATGATGACCGGCTTTCCGGCCAGGCGGCACATGCGCACCAGATCCTTCTGCGCGCCGGGCACATCCTCCGGTGGAATCTCGACGCCAAGATCGCCACGCGCCACCATGATGGAGTCCGACAGCGAGACGATATCGTCGATCGCATTCAGCGCCGCCGGCTTCTCGATTTTCGCCATGACGCCGGCGCGACCGCCGACGAGCTGATGCGCTTCGATCATGTCGGACGCGCGCTGTACGAACGAGAACGCGACCCAGTCCACACCAAGGCTCAACCCGAATTCGAGATCTCGGCGATCCTTCTCGGTAATCGGCGACAACGCCAGTAGCGTGTCCGGCAGGTTGACGCCCTTGCGGTCGCTCACCACCCCGCCGGCGACGACTTTCGCCTCGATGAGCTTGTCGCCGACGCCGCTGACGGACAGGCGTACCTTGCCGTCGTCGATCAGCAACTGCTGACCGGGCATGATCGCCTCGAACACTTCCTTATGCGGCAACGGCAGACTCTCGCCGTCGGGCGACGTTGTCGCCAGCGCGAACTTGACCGTGCTGCCTATCTCCAGCATGCGCTTGCCGCCGTCGATCGCGCCGAGGCGGATCTTCGGCCCCTGCAAATCCTGCAGCACCGCGATCGGCGTGCCCACATCGCGTTCAACGGCACGGATGGCGTCGTAGCGCGCGCGGTGATCGTCGTGGCTGCCGTGGCTGAAATTCAGGCGGAACATATCGACGCCGGCATCGTATAGCTGCCGGATCACCTCCGGCGAGGAACTGGCCGGGCCGAGCGTCGCAACAATTTTCGCGCGTCGATTACGGCCCATATCCACTTCCTTTGCTCTGGCGACAAGTTGATGAAACGACAGGTGAGAACCGCAATGCGAATCCTCTGACCTGTACTGTCTCATATCTTTATGACGCCTTGGCCTGAAGCTCCAGAGTGGGCTCTTGCGGGAAAGTTGGATAGACGCTTTTGACGCGCGCCATCTGCTGCACCAGCGCCAGGACGCTGTCGATATATGGCGTCTGGACGCTGGCGAGCCGGCCCATCTCCTGCACGGCAGTAAGCAAGGCATCGATCTCCAGCGGCCGCCCCTTGTCGAGGTCCTGCAGCATCGAGGTGCGGTGCGCGCCCACCCCTGCCGCGCCGTTGATGCGGCGCTCGACATCGACGCGGAAGCGCGCCCCGAAATGCTCGCCGATCCGCTGCGCCTCGACCATCATATTACGGGCGACCTCGCGCGTACCCGGATCGGTGGCGATCACGTCGAGCGTAGCGTGGGTCAGCGCCGAGAGCGGATTGAAGCAGAGATTGCCCCACAGCTTGATCCAGATGTCGTCGCGGATATCCTCGTAGATCCGCGCTTTCAGCCCGCCTTTGGTCAATGCATCGGCGAGTCGGTCCAGCCGTTCGCTGGGCGTGCGGTTGGGCTCGCCAAGTCCGAACGTGTCGCCATAGATATGCTTGATGACACCCGGCTCGGTAATCTCCGTCGCGGGATAAACCGTGGCGCCGATCACGCGCTGCGGCCCGATCGTGTTCCACTGACGATTGTCCGGATCGACGCTTTGCAGACGCAGCGAAGCGAACTTGTCGTCGAGACCGTAGAAGTACCACCACGGCACGCCGTTCTGGGCGGTGACCACCACCGTGTCCGGACCCAGCAGCGGCTTCATCTGTTCGGCGGATTCCCACGCCTGATGCGCCTTCAGCGCAACGATGACGTAGTCCTGCGGTCCGAGATCTCCTGGATCGTTGGATGCAGGCATATCCACTACCCGCTCCTGATCATTGATCAGCAGCTTGAGGCCCTTCTGCTTGATCGCTGCGAGATGGGCGCCGCGCGCCACCAGCGACACGTCAACGCCGCCCTGCTTGAGCTGAACCGCCATGTAGCCGCCGATTGCGCCGGCACCGAAAATACAAACTTTCATGTTGGTCCCCTCACAGCAGACGTTGACTTCGGATGGGCATCGCCCGGATTGACCGGACGATGCCCGGTCGTTCACTTCGGATCGGGCGCAACCTTGTGGTTGGCCATCAGCTCCAGAGCGCGCACCATGCCGGAATGGTCCCAGGCCTTGCCACCGTTGGCCGCGCAGGCGTTGAACAGCTCCTGCGCCGTCGCGGTGTTCGGCAGCGACACGCCGAGCGATTTGGCGCCCTGAAGCGCGAGATTGAGATCCTTCTGGTGCAGTTCGATCCGGAAACCTGGATTGAAGGTGCGCTTGATCATGCGTTCGCCGTGCAATTCGAGGATGCGCGACGTTGCGAGACCGCCCATCAGGGCTTGCCGGACCTTGACCGGATCGGCGCCGGCCTTGGACGCGAACAGCAAACCCTCAGCCACCGCCTCGATGGTGAGCGCCACGATGATCTGGTTGGCGACCTTGGTGGTCTGGCCATCGCCATTGCCGCCGACGAGCGTCACGTTCTTGCCCATCAGGTCGAACACCGGCTTGACCTTGTTGAAGGCAGCTTCCGATCCTCCGACCATGATCGTCAGGCTCGCCGCCTTGGCGCCGACTTCGCCGCCGGACACCGGCGCATCGAGATATTCGCAGCCTAGCTGGTTGATCTTCGCCGCGAATTCCTTGGTCGCGATCGGCGAGATCGAACTCATGTCGATAACGATCTTGCCTTTCGACAATCCTTTCGCGACGCCGTTGTCGGCGAACAGCACTTCCTCGACCTGCGGCGTATCCGGCACCATGATGATGACGATGTCGGACGCTTCCGCCACTTCGTTCGGCGAGCCTTTCGACTCCAGTCCTTTCGACACCAGATCTGCCGGCGCGGGCTTGCGATGGGTCGAGGTGAAGACCTTGTTGCCTCCGGCGATCAGATGGCCCGCCATCGGCGCGCCCATGATGCCCAAACCAATAAATCCGATATTTGCCACGGGTTACTCCCTATATTTTTGAGTTTGCCACGTACCTATTTCACAGGAGTGGCATAGGGTGCAAACCACCCGAGGCCTTCGGATGTTGTTTTCGCCGGCTTGTATTCGCAACCGATCCAGCCGCCGTAACCGATCTTGTCGAGATACTGAAAGAGAAATGGATAGTTGATCTCGCCGGTGCCCGGCTCGTGGCGCCCGGGGTTATCGGCCAACTGGATGTGCGCGATCCGAGGCAGGTTCGCTTCGATTGTCCGCGCGAGATCGCCTTCCATGATCTGCATGTGATAGATGTCGTATTGGATTAACAGATTGTCCGACCCGACCGCATCGATGATCGAAACCGCCTGCGCAGTGTTGGTGAGATAGAACTTCGGAATGTCACGGGTATTAATCGGTTCGATCAGAAGCTTGATGCCTTCCGCCTTCAGCTCCTGCGCCGCAAACTTCAGGTTATCGACGAAAGTTTCCCTGAGGACCTTGGCGTCGACGCCGTCCGGGACAAGGCCCGCCAGGCAGTTCACCTGCGGACAGTTGAGCGCCTTGGCATAGCCGATCGCGGTCTTCACACCGGCGCGGAATTCATCGACGCGATCCGGCAGGATCGCGATGCCACGCTCGCCCTTGTCCCAATTGCCTGCCGGCAGATTGTGAAGCACCTGCGTGAGCTTGTGAGCCTTAAGCTGCTTCGCCAATTCGTCGGCCGGATAAGCATAGGGAAACAGATACTCGACGCCGGAGAAACCGGCGCGCGCCGCGGCCTCGAAGCGGGCGAGAAAATCCACTTCGTTGAAAAGCATCGTCAGATTGGCAGCAAAGCGCGGCACGGCGTTCCTCTTTCGTTTTAGTGTCGATCGTCTCAGCCGATCTTGTTTCAGACCGGCTGCAGGGCGCGCGGCGCAGGCGCCGTTGCAGGCGTGTCATCGAGCGGAAGATCGAGCACCTCTTCGAATTCAACGATGTTGTCGATCTCGGTGCCCATCGCGATGTTGGTGACGCGTTCGAGAATGAACTCGACCACCACCGGCACGTTGAATTCCGCCATCAGCTCGCGCGCCCTGGCGAAAGCCGCCTGCGAATCCTTCGGATCGGTGACGCGGATCGCCTTGCAGCCGAGGCCTTCGGCGACCGTGACATGATCGACGCCGTAGACACCGATCTCCGGCGCGTTGACGTTCTCGAACGAGAGCTGGACGTGATAATCCATGTCGAAGCCACGCTGCGCCTGGCGGATCAGGCCGAGATAGGAATTGTTCACGACCACGTGGATGTAGGGCAACTTGAACTGCGCGCCGACCGCCAGTTCCTCGATCAGGAACTGGAAATCGTAGTCGCCGGAGAGCGCGACGATCTCGCGCTGCGGATCGGCGGCGCGCACACCGAGCGCGGCGGGCAATGTCCAGCCCAGCGGTCCCGCCTGCCCGGCATTGATCCAGTTGCGCGGCTTGTAGACGCCGAGGAATTGTCCGCCCGCAATCTGCGACAGACCGATGACGCTGACGTAGCAGGTGTCGCGGCCGAACGCCTTGGTCATCTCCTCATACACGCGCTGCGGTTTGATCGGCACGTTGTCGAAGTGGCTCTTGCGCAGCATGGTGCGCTTGCGATCCTGACACGCCGCCGGCCAGGACTGGCGCTCCTTGAGCTTGCCGGCCTTCTTCCACTCCTTCGCGACAGCGACGAACAGCTCCAGCGCCGCCTTGGCGTCGGACACGATGCCGAGATCGGGATTGAACACGCGCCCGATCTGGGTCGGCTCGATATCGACGTGAACGAACTTGCGGCCCTTGGTGTAGGTTTCGATCGAACCGGTATGCCGGTTAGCCCAGCGGTTGCCGATGCCCAGCACAAAGTCGGAGTCGAGCATCGTCGCGTTGCCGTAACGATGGCTGGTCTGCAGGCCGACCATGCCCGCCATCAGCGGATGATCGTCCGGGATCGCGCCCCACCCCATCAGCGTCGGCACCACCGGCACGTTGGCGATCTCGGCGAACTGCACCAGCAGATCCGACGCATCGGCGTTGATGATGCCGCCGCCCGCCACGATCAGCGGCTTGTCGGCGGCGTTGAGCATCTCGAGCGCCTTCTCGATCTGCTTGCGGTTCGCGGCCGGCTTGTAGACCGGCAGGGACTCGTAAGTGTCGGCGTCAAACTCGATCTCCGCGATCTGCACGTCGATCGGCAGATCGATCAGCACCGGACCCGGACGGCCGGACCGCATGAGATGAAACGCCTGCTGGAAGGCGCGCGGCACCAGCGCGGGCTCGCGCACCGTCACTGCCCACTTGGTGACGGGCTTGGCGATTGCCTCGATGTCGACCGCCTGAAAGTCTTCCTTGTAGATGCGCGCGCGGGGCGCCTGGCCGGTGATGCACAGGATCGGGATCGAGTCCGCGATTGCTGAGTAAAGTCCGGTGATCATCTCGGTGCCCGCGGGCCCCGAGGTGCCGATGCACACGCCAATATTGCCGGCCTTCGCGCGGGTGTAGCCCTCGGCCATGTGCGAAGCGCCTTCGACATGGCGGGCCAGAATGTGCCCGATGGTGCCGCGCTTCTTCAGCGCCGAATACAGCGGATTGATCGCAGCGCCGGGCACGCCGAAGGCCTGAGTCACCCCCTCTTTCTCGAGAACGAGGACGGCGGCATCGATTGCTCTCATGCGGGCCATAGGCACCTCCCTACATTGGATTGGCATACAAGATGCCAAATTGACAGGAGGGTCAATTTATTCCAGAATGTTTTTCCATTTCTTATTTTTAGCGATTTTTCTCGTAATCACAGATGCTTGTAATTTTCTAGATTTCGCGTTGGAATAATTATCGGAAAAATATTCTGGAAATTCGCCCGAGGAGCTTCGACGCATGACCATTATCGAGCAAGGCCGGAAGCGCGGACGCCCTCGCGCCTTCAAACCGCAGAGCAAGGTCGGCGCCATCCAGGCACTGGATCGGGGTCTGGCGCTGCTGCGCATCGTCGCCGAGGCGGACGGCCTCACCCTCACCGATCTCGCGCAGCGGTCCGGTCTCGCGCCCTCCACGGTTCATCGCCTGCTGTTCACGCTCGAGGCGCATCGCTTCGTGGTTCACGATGACGAGCGGGGGCTGTGGCAGATCGGAGTCGACGCCTTCCAGATCGGCACGGCATTCCTGCGCAACCGCCGTCTCGCCGGCATCGGCCGTGACGCGATGCGCCAGTTGATGGAGCAGACCGGCGAAACGGTGAATCTCGGCATCGAGGACGGCGGCGAAGTGGTGTTCATCTCGCAGATGGAAAGCCACAACACGCTGCGGGCCTTCTTCCGTGCGGGATCGCGCAGCGTGATGCACGCCTCCGGCGTCGGCAAGGCGCTATTGTCCGGCATGAGCGAACAGCGCGTGCGCCAGATTGCGTCGGTGAAGGGGTTGCCGCGCTTTACCGACAGGACGTTTATCGATCCCACGGCATTGCTGGCGGAGCTTGCCGAAAGCAAGCGACGCGGCTGGGCGGTGGACGATGAGGAACGCACGCTCGGCATGCGCTGCGTCGGCGCGCCGATTTTCAACGAGCATGGTGAAACCATCGCGGCCGTGTCGATGTCGGGCCCCTCGGTCCGGATCACGCCACAACGGCTTGGCGAACTCGGCCCGCTGGTGATGCGCGCCGCCGATCAGATCACTCTCTCGATCGGCGGCAAGCGGCCAGACTAAATACGCAGACATACAACGAGGCCCGTCATTGCCGGACGACCTGTTGGCCGCAAGCGCATGACGCCTGCTCCTGTCTGATCAGAAAACGGAGCGTGCTCGCCCAGACCAGCAAGGCGAAGGCGCTGAACGTCGCTCCGAGCATCGACACGCCGAACCATCCTGCCTCGGCATAGGCGATTGTGGAACTGATGGCTCCGATCGCACTGCCAATCGAATAGAAGACCATATAGCCACCGACCAGACGACTACGGGCTGCGGGGTGACGGGCGAAGATAATGCTTTGATTGGTGACATGAACGGCCTGTATTGCGAGATCGAGCAGCACGACGCCCATCAGCAGAAGCGGCAGCGAAGTTGGCAGCGTGACGATCAGTCCCCAGGACGCCAGCAAAAGCGCAAGCGATACGCCCGTGGTCCATTGTCCGAGACCACGATCGGCCAACCGACCCGCGCCTGTCGCCGCAACTGCCCCTGCCATGCCGACCAGGCCGAACAACCCGATCTGGGTGTGGGAATAGGAAAACGGCGGCGCGCTGAGCGGCAGCACCAGCGCCGTCCAGAAGACGTTCAACGTCGCAAAGATCAGCAGGGCGAGAAGACCGCGCACCAGCAAGACCCGGTCGTGCACGAACAGAATGGGGATCGAGCGCAGCGTCGCAGCATAGCTGTCGGTACTGTCAGGCGGAAGCCGCGACGGCAGCACGCGCACCAGCAGACCGAGCAATGCGGCCGTCAGAACGGCCGATGTCAGATAGACCGCGCGCCAGCCGCCGAGATCGGCCAGCACTCCGGCCATGAAGCGGGCGGCAAGGATGCCGATCACGACACCGCTCGTCACCATGCCCACCGCCCTGCCGCGCTCGGCCGGCGTCGCCAGTGTCGCGGCGAAGGCCACCAGCACTTGCACCACAACGGCAAGAACGCCCATCGCGGCGAGGCTCGCGAACAGGATCGCTTCGGTGCGTGCGGTGGCAACAGCGACCAGTGCGACGATCGACAAGATGCCCTGGCCGACGATGAGACGGCGACGGTCGAGCAGATCGCCGAGCGGAACGATGAATATCAGCCCCAGCGCGTAGCCAACCTGCGTCAGCGTTACGACGAGACCGATCGCAGACGGTGAAATCCCGAAATCCTGCGCCATCGAATCGAGCAATGGCTGAGCGTAGTAGACGTTCGCGACACTAAGGCCCGCGGCGACGGCGAAGATCAGCGTGGTGATCCTCGACAGGCCTCTGCCCGTTTTGTGCGGTGTCCTGTTTTCGCTTCCATTCTGCATGGCAGTCCTTTTTGAAAACCGGTCTGGTTTCATATTGGGACCACTTGCGTCGACCGAATTCCAGTTCTATTTTAGGACTAGAATAAGCGAACGAGGTTCAAACGTCATGGCCAAGCGGGTCAGCCTATGGGATGCGGGGTGTCCGGTGGCCCGCGCGCTCGATGTCATCGGTGATTGGTGGTCGCTGCTGATTATTCGCGACGCCTTCGATGGCGTGCGGCGCTTCACCGAGTTTCAGACTGGACTCGGTATCGCCAAGGGGATGCTGGCGACACGGCTGCGGGATTTGACCGAGCGCGGCATCCTGGAGACGGCGCCGGCCTCGGACGGCACCGCTTACAGGGAATATGTCCTGACCGAGAAAGGGCGCGGCCTTTTCCTCGTCATCGTCGCGCTGCGCCAATGGGGCGAAGATCACCTTTATCGCCCGGGTCAGCCGAAATCCTCTTTGCTGGATGTCGAAACAGGCAAGCCGGTCGCGCGACTGGAACTGCGCGCGCAGGATGGGCGACGGCTGAACTGGAGCAAAACCCGAGTCAGGAAACCTCGGGTGCGCTAGTCAAAGATCAGTCCGTCACCCGATGACGCTAATGCGTGGCGACCAGCGCCTGACGCATGGTCGCGCCGACGAGGTGAGCGCTGCGCGCAATCCGCACGCCGGCCTTCTCCAGCGCCGTGATCTTGCCCGTCGCATCCCCTCGCCCGTAGAGCGTGAGCGTGCCGGCATGGCCCATGCGGCGCTCCGGCGGCGCATGCTGACCGGCCACGAAAGCCACGATCGGCTTGGTGACCTTCCGGCCCTGCAGATACTCGGCGACATCCTGCTCCTCGCTGCCGCCGATCTCGCCGATCAGGATGACGCCGTCGGTGTCGGGATCGGCCAGGAACAGGTCGAGGCAATCCACCATACCGATGCCGTGGATCGGATCGCCGCCAACGCCAACGGTCGTCGATTGACCGAGCTTTTCGGCCGTGACCTGCGCCACCACTTCGCTGGTGAGCGAGGCCGAGCGCGACACGATGCCGATGGAGCCTTCGCGCGCGCTGCCGGTCGCCATGACGCCGATCATGCATTTACCGGGGGCAAGAATGCCTTGCGAATTCGGACCCACCAGCCAGGTCTTCGAGCCGTTGAGCGCCTGGCGCACCCGCACCATGTCCATCGCCGGGACACGCTCGGTGACAGCCACGACCAGCGGGATTTCCGCCTCGATGGCCTCGATCATCGCGCCTGCAGCCTGCGCCGGCGGCACGAACACCATGCTGGCGTTGGCGCCGGTGGCTTCCGCAGCCTGCCGCACCGTATCGAACACCGGCAGGTTGAGATGCGAGCGCCCGCCCTTCCCCGGCGTCACACCGGCCACCACCGATGTGCCGTATTCCATCATGCGCGAGGTGTGGTGCGTTCCGGCCCAGCCGGTCATGCCCTGGCACAGCACGCGGGTATTCCTGTCAACGAGGATCGCCATGACTCAAGCTCCCTTGCGTGCGATTTCGACGGCGCGGGTTGCGGCCGTCCACATGTCGGGACATTCGATGATCGGGCAGCCGAAGTTCACGAAGCGCGAGCGCGCGAATTCAGCGTTGTTGCCGGCGAGCCGCGCAATGACCGGCAGCGATCGGCCGGTGCGGCGCATCGCGATGCCGAGGCCTTCGGCGATGGTGTCGCAGGGCTGCATGCCGCCGCCATGGACGTTGACGAGGATTGCCCTGGTCGCCGGGTTATCCAGCAGAAGGCCGAAGCCGTAGGCGACATCGCGTGTGGTCGCGGTGGTGCGGATATCCATGAAGTTGGCGGGCCTGCCCTTGGCCTCGCAAACCATATCGACGGTTGCAAGACCCAGGCCCGCGCCGTTCGCGACAAGACCGATGTCGCCATCCATGCTCACATAGTTGAGCTGATGAAGCTGCGCCTCGTGTTCGCGACGATCGACTTCGTCCTCATCGCGCAATGCGGCCAGTTCGGGATGGCGGAACAGCGCGTTGTCGTCGAGCACCATCTTGACGTCGAGTGCCTGAAATCCATCCCGCGTAATCGCCAACGGATTGATCTCGATCAGGCTGGCATCGTGTTCGACGAACGCACGCCGCAGTCCGTCCACGATTGTTTCAAAGGCAGGGACCAGATGATTGTCGATGCGAATGCGGTGAGCGAACGCCGAAACGTCATCGGTCCGGCGCATCGTACCGTCTCCGAGCTTCAGCTTTTCGAGGTGCAGTTCGCCGCGCGCGACGCGTTCCTCGATATCGTCTCCGCCACGCGCGCTGCCGATCAGCATCAACTGACCGGATTTGTTGTCGATCAGAAGCGCGATGTGGACTTCGCGCACGCTCGGTACGCCGACTTCGAGATAGACCCTGCGGACGATGCGGCCACCGGCACCGGTCTGCGCCGTCACCAGTTTCTTGCCGAGCAGCTTGGCGGCTGCGGCCTTCGCCTCGGCTGGAGAGTTGACGATTTGAATGCCACCCGCCCGCGCGCGCCCGCCGGCATGAACCTGCGCTTTCACAACGATGGCGGACGGCCCGAGCTCGGCGGCGATTGTCTCCGCCTGCTCTGGGGTGATGGCAACGCGCCCGCCCGGTGACGGCAATCCGTAACCGGCAAGCAGTTCCTTGGCCTGAAATTCATGCAAGTTCATCTGGCACCTCCCGGTCGACGTTCTTTGAGCCGAATCCGCGTGTTCTGACCGACACTGAACCCTTTGGGCTGGTCGGATTCGGAGATACTGCGACTTGGTATACTATATACCAGAAATCCAGGCGCACGCAACGGCTGAAATCGGACGTCCTGTGCGCCCTCCCGTACCGTCATGGGGCCACCATTCGGCGGACGCGGATTTACTCGCCCCCGACAATCTTCTTAGGTGGCGCCAGCCTTTTTAAGTGGGCCAGTCTTGGGCGGCGCAAGCAGCCCTCACAACAACCAATGGAAACGCAGAGGTCCTCAATGATCAAGACACGGTTCACGGAGCTGGTGGGTGTCGAGCATCCCATCGTCCAGGGCGGGATGCAGTGGGTGGGCCGTGCCGAGCTTGTCGCCGCTGTCGCCAACGCCGGTGCAGTGGGCTTCATCACTGCGCTGACCCAGCCGACCCCGGACGACCTGCGCAAGGAGATCGCGCGCTGCCGCGAAATGACGGACAAGCCGTTCGGCGTGAACCTCACGATCCTGCCGACGATCAAGCCACCGCCCTACGCCGAATATCGACAGGCGATCATCGAGAGCGGCATCAAAATCGTCGAGACCGCCGGCAACAAGCCGCAGGAGCACGTGACCGAATTCAAGAAGCACGGTGTTATCGTTGTGCACAAATGCACCAGCGTGCGTCACGCGCTGTCCGCCGAACGCATGGGCGTCGATGCGATCTCGATCGATGGCTTCGAATGCGCCGGCCACCCCGGCGAAGACGACACACCCGGACTGATCCTCATCCCCTGCGCCGCCGACAAGGTAAAAATCCCGATGATCGCGTCGGGCGGATTCGGCGACGGCCGCGGCCTTGTCGCCGCGCTCGCCCTCGGCGCCGAGGGCATCAACATGGGCACGCGCTTCATGTGCACCAAGGAAAGCCCGATCCATCAGCGGGTGAAGGAGCAGATCGTCGCCAACGACGAGCGTGCCACCGAACTGATCTTCCGCACCATGCGCAACACCTCGCGCGTTGCGAAAAACAGCGTCAGCACCAAGGTGGTGGAACTGGAAAAGGAAGGCGCGACCTTTGATCAGGTTCGCGATCTGGTGGCGGGCGCGCGCGGCCGCGGCGTCTACGAGAACGGTGATCCGGAGGCCGGCGTGTGGTCGGCCGGCCAGATCCAGGGCCTGATCCATGACATTCCGAGTTGCGCCGAACTGGTTGAACGGATCGTTCGCGAAGCGGAGGAGATCATCGCGGCACGACTCGATCGCATGATGGCGAGCCGCCGCATGGCCGCGGAATAATCTCAAGAACACCCAACAAGAGAAACGCCCCGATGAAAGCCTATGTCTATGGCGCCAATGGCGCTGCCATCACCGATATCGCCAAGCCCGAGCCGAAAGGCAGTCAGGTGCTGGTGAAAGTCCACACCTGCGGCATGAACCGTGCCGATCTCGGCATGATCAAGGGACATGCCCATGGCGCTGCCGGCGGTGCCGGCACCGTGCTCGGAATGGAGTTCGCGGGAGAGATTGCCGCGCTCGGCCCGGACGCCAAGGGTCTGAAGGTCGGCGACCGGGTGATGGGCTCGGGCGGCGGCGCCTATGCTGAATACGCGGTCACCGACTACGGCCGCGTACTGCCGATCCCGGCGTCAGTTGACTATGAGACTGCCGCGACCCTCACCCTTGCGCTGACCACGATGCACAACGCCGTCGTCACCGTGGGCGGGCTTCAACCCGGCCAGAGCGTTCTGGTGCAAGGCGCGAGCGCCGGCGTCGGCCTGATGGCGATGCAGATCGCCAAGCTCAAGGGCGCGAAGCTCGTCATCGGATCATCGACCGACGCCGCACGGCGCGCGCGCCTCAAGGAATGCGGTGCCGATCTCGCGATCGATTCCCGCGATCCGAAATGGGTCGATGAGGTCCTGAAGGCGACCGACGGCAAGGGCGTCGATCTCATCGTCGATCAGGTATCGGGCAAGACCGCCAACCAGAACCTCGCGGCCACCAAAGTGCTCGGGCGGATCGTCAACGTCGGCCGCCTCGGCGGCACCCATGGCGACTTCGATTTCGACCTCCATGCCGCGCGCCGCATCAGCTATATCGGCGTGACCTTCCGCACCCGTTCGATCGAGGAAATCCGCGATATCTTCGCGAGCGTGAAGGCCGACCTGTGGCCGGCCGTCGAAAGCGGCAAGCTGCGGCTGCCGATCGACAAGGTGTTCGCGTTCAGCGACATCGCGCAGGCTGTGGAGTACATGACGGCCAACAAGCATTTCGGGAAAATTGTCCTGAAACTGTAACAGTCATCGCGAACGGAAACGCCTGCTGCGAATGAGACGCAGTGTAGACCGCACGCGGGTCGATTGACGTCCGCCTCGCGGTCATGACAAGAGACGGGGCAATCGGAAAACCCGTCATGAGCGTCAAGCAGAACGTCGCCGCCGTTTCCATCGTGGCCAGCGCCAGCATGGCCGCGGCGAAATTCGCCGTGGGCATCGCGATCGGCAGTATCGCGATGATTTCCGAAGCGCTGCACAGTTCCATCGACCTTGTCGCCACGATCATCACCTGGATCGTGGTGCGGATCGCCGACAAGCCCGCCGACGCAGAGCATCATTACGGCCATGGCAAGCTCGAAAGCCTGTCGGCGCTTGGCGTCATCGCCCTGCTCTACATTCTCGCCGGCGGAATCGTGGTCGAGGCCTTCAGCCGCCTCCGGGAAGGCGCGCCGCCACCGACCTTGTCGGTGATCCCTTTCGCGGTTCTGGCCATCGATATCGTCGTCAACCTGTGGCGTGCCCGGGCGCTTCACAAAACGGCACGAGACACCAAGAGCCAGGCGCTGGAAGCCGACGCGCTGCATTTTGCCTCCGATGTGTTCGGCTCGTTCGCGGTCATCATCGGACTCGGCCTGTCGCTGCTCGGATTCGCATGGGGCGATGCCGCGGCGGCTATCGCAGTCGCTGTCCTGATCTCGCTGCTCGGCATAAGGCTCGGGCGCTCGACCATCGAGACCTTGCTCGATCAGGCCCCTAAGGGCGTTCCGGAAATCGCCGAAAAGGCCATTCGCGCGGTCGATGGCGTGATCGACGTCGAACGGCTGCGGGTCCGCATGGTCGGACCGACCCACTTTATCGACGCAGCGGTTCATGTGCCGCGCACCTACCCGATCGATCGCATCGATGAGATCAAGCGCAAGGCACAGGATGCGGTGGTTGGGGCGCTCCATAACGCCGACCTGACCTTCACCGCAATTCCGGTGGCGCACGACAACGAGAGCGTGCGCGAGCGCATCATGGTGATTGCCCGCAACAGTCACCTCGCGATCCACCACGTCACAGTGCACGATCTTGGCGGCAAGCTGATCGTCTCCATCGACCTCGAAGTCGATGGCGACATGCCGCTCGCGGAAGCGCATGAAGTGACGCGGGAACTGGAGCACGCCATCCAGGTCGAATTCGGCACCGACGTCGAGGTCGATACCCATATCGAGCCGCTCGAACCCGAGCTGCCTCACGGCACCGACGCCGCTCCTGCCCGGACTGCGGAAATTCAGCACGCGCTGACCGCGCTTGCGGCGAAGGGTGGCGCGATCCACGATGTTCACAACGTGCGGGTGCGGAACACCGAGGCAGGCGAAATCGTCAACTTCCACTGCCGCGCGACGCCGTCAATGACGGTGATCGCGGTCCACGAAAACGTCGACGAAATCGAGCGCGCCTTGCGGCGCGCCTACCCCACCGTCAAGCGCGTCATCAGCCACGCCGAGCCGGAACGCTGAGGCATCGACGTTCATACGGAATCGTCAAGGCCGAGCGCGGTCATGACGCTACTCGTCCCTCATCCTGAGGAGTGCGCTCTTGCGCGCGTCTCGAAGGACGACGCCGGCATCCGCTTATCTTGGCCTCGTGGTTCGAGATGGCGCCATAGCAGGCGCGACCTGCGTACCTCGGCCACGGAGCGCCTCCTCACCATGAGGGGCAGCATTGTGCCCGCCTCAGCGAGATCGCCCGATCACAGGCGATCGGAAGCGACGCCGTTCTTCGAACGCTATGCCCGGCAATGGCACGTCTCGGCTTCCGTCAGGCGATCTAGCTCACCTTCAGCGTGACACCACCATCGACCACCAGTTCGATTCCGGTGACATAGCGCGATTCATCCGACGCCAGGAACAGCGCGGCATTGGCGACGTCCCAGGCCTCGCCCATATGCCCCATCGGCACCTGCGCATCGCGCGCGCGCCACATCGCCTCGACATCGCCCTTGGCGTAGCTCGCGGACAGCCCCGCGGAATGTTCGACCATCGGCGTCTTCATCAGGCCGGGCAGCACCGCGTTGACCCGGATGTTCTGCGGCGCGTACTGGACCGCGGTCGAGCGGGTCATCTGGTTCATCGCCGCCTTGGTAGTGGCGTAGGTGATGTAGGACACACCCAGATGACGGATCGAGGCGATCGACGAGATATTGATGATCGACCCGCCGCCCTGCTTCTCCATCACCGGAATGACGTGCTTCATGGCGAGATAGGCGCTTTTCAGGTTGATCGCGAACACCCGGTCCCATTCGGCTTCCGACACGTCGACCACGCTGCCGACCTCGGCTATGCCGACGTTGTTGTCCAGGATGTCGATGCGGCCGAACGACTTGAGGCAAGCCGCGACCATCGCCTGGATGTCGCTTTCCCTGGCTGCATCCGCCGCGAAGGCTTCCGCCTTGCCGCCCTCTTTGGCGATGATTCCCGCCGTTTCCTCGGCAGCCTTGCCGTTGCGGTCGACGCAGAACACCTGCGCGCCCTCGCGGGCAAAGGTTACGGCCGTCGCCTTGCCGTTGCCCCAGCCCGGCCCGATCGAACCGGCGCCCACGACGATTGCGGTTTTTCCCTTCAGGCGCGCCATGTCAGTTCCTCCCGACGATTTTTGATCTGTTGCCGTGATAGGAAGGCCGGCCAGCTTCGGCAAGCGCATTCGTCACAAGCCATCGTCACGATTGCGCCGAGTGCAGAATGGCCCGACGCCGCGCGACAGCAGCAATCTATATTTTGTATCGCCGGTACGCGTCACGACGCAGCGCGTTCGCGTTTCGGACTCAAATCCGCAACACCCCGGCGATGAAATCTCCTTTGGACAACATTTATTTCACTTTAACGATTCGTTGACTCTCGACAGGCCGCCGAATCTGGATTCAAATCGCTCTCGATTCGGAGCGACCTCGTTGCCTCCGAACGGGGTGCAAACAAGACGATCCAAGGGGGCGATGGTATGGCGCGTGCGCACACAGCGAGCACGTGTACCCAATCCGATTCAATCAAGGGATTGGCCGAGTCGATTGCCCAGCCTGCGTATCATCGCCTGCTGATCGCCGAGCCGGCACTGCGCCGCGCGGTGCCGATTCTCATTATCGCCTTCCTCGTCACCATCTGCATCGGCGCCTTCGTCCAGGTGCTCGACCAGACCCGGCACAAACAGGCTTCGCTCAAGCGCGATCTGTCCGCGCTCGCGGACGTGCTCGCGGAGCGGATCAACCGCAGCGGCACCATCCGTCACGACCGCACCGCGACTGCTGAGAAATTGCAGGAGCTGCTGCCCGGCATGATTCCGGCGTGGGGTTACGCACCGGGCCGCCACATCATGATCGGCGGCATCGAGCAGCGTGTCCTCGCCCATCTGCCGGCGACCGAATCCGGCGACGCCAAGCCTCTGGTCGATCTGCTCGGCACCGTGCAGGCGGTCACCGCGCAGGCCACCGAGAACGCCATTGTCGAACTCACTCTGCCAAACGGCAACACCGCACTGACCACCCAGCGCGCGGTCAAATGGCTGCCGGGCCAGATCGTCGTGGTTCAGGAGCAGGCGGAGTCGCCGTGGCGCTCGGACACCGCGCTCCAGATCACGCTATCCGCGACCACCGGATTTGTGGTGCTGATCCTCGGCTTCGCCTTCCATTGGCAGTCGGCCCGCGCCCGCGAAGGCGACCTGATCAATGACGCCGTGCGCGGCCGGATCGACACCGCGCTCAACCGCGGCCGCTGCGGCCTGTGGGACTGGGACCTGTCGCGCGGCCGGATATTCTGGTCGCAGTCGATGTTCACACTATTAGGACTCGAAAACCGCAACGATCTGCTCGCGTTCGGCGAAGTGAATGCGCTGGTCAATCCTGAAGACATCATGCTGCTCGACATCGCCGAGCAACTGATGTCCGGCACAATCAGCCAGATCGATCGGACCTTCCGGATGCGTCACGCCCAGGGACACTGGATCTGGCTGCGCGTTCGCTGCGAACTCAGCCAGGGCACCAGCGGCGACAACGGCATTCATCTGATCGGCATTGCGGTCGACATGACCGAACAAAAGAACCTCGCCGAGAAGACCATCGAAGCCGACCTGCGACTGCGTGACGCCATCGAGACCGTTCCCGAGGCCTTCGTGCTGTGGGACGCCAATGACCGCCTCGTGCTGTGCAACTCGCACTTCCAGCGGCTGCACAAGCTGCCCGACTCCGCCGTTCAGCCCGGCACCTCCTACGAGACGGTGAACGAAGTCGGACGGATGCCGGAAATCCGCGCCCGCCTGCCCGAGGCCGTGTCGCGGGCGCCGGGAACACGCACCTTCGAAGCCCAGCTCGACGACGGAAGCTGGCTCCATATCAGCGAGCGCCGCACCAAGGACGGCGGCTACGTGTCGGTCGGCACCGACATCACCCAGATCAAGCTGCACGAGCAGAAACTGGTCGAAAACGACATGCGGCTGACCGCCAGCGTCATCGACCTCAAACGTTCGCAGACCGCCCTCGAGCAGCAGGCCAGCGAACTCGCCGATCTCGCGCAGAAATACGCCGACGAGAAGCAGCGCGCCGAGGAAGCGAACCAGACCAAGTCGAAGTTTCTGGCCAATATGAGCCATGAACTGCGGACGCCGCTCAACGCCATCATCGGCTTTTCGGAGGTGATGAGCAGCGGCATGTTCGGCGCGCTGGGTTCGGAGAAATATCAGGAGTACTGCCACGACATCCTGACCAGCGGAAATTATCTGCTGGAGGTCATCAACGACATTCTCGATATGTCGAAGATCGAAGCCGGACGGATGAAGTTCGATCTCGAACACCTCGACCTGTCGCAGACGCTGATCGAGTCCGTCCGCGTCGTCTCGGGTCGCGCCGAAAACAAGAACCTCAGCCTCGAAACCGAGATCGACGAGACCATCCCGGTGGTCGCGGATCGCCGCGCGATGAAACAGATCGCGGTCAACCTGCTGTCGAATGCCGTGAAATTCACGCCCGACAACGGCCGCGTCATCGTCCGCAGCCGCATCGTCGGCGATACCATCCGACTGATGATCGCGGATACCGGCATCGGCATCGAGAAACAGGCGCTGACGCGCCTCGGCCGCCCCTTCGAACAGGTCGAAAGCCAGTTGACCAAGAGCTATCATGGCTCAGGGCTAGGCCTTGCGATCGCCAAGTCGCTGGTCAACCTGCACGGCGGATCGATGAAGCTGCGCTCCAAACTCGACGTTGGAACGGTGGTCTACGTGACGCTGCCCTGCGATGCGCGCGAGGACGTCACCGTTCCGCTTATCCCTGCTCCTGCGGCCGCGCCTCGAGCGTCTTCAAGAAAATCGCGCGAACTTCGGCTTGTGTCTCCCGAACCTGCGCCTCAAGCGCGGAAAAGTCAGGCGCGTCGCCGGCTCGCGTCATCACGCGCAGCAGATCCTCTCCCGCCGTTTCCGGCTTGAACCCTGAACTGACACACAGCCGAAGAATCTGCGTCAGGTCGTGATACAGCCGCGCAGCGGGCCGCAACACGTCGGCATCCGATGACGGCAAGATCCCGAGCTTCACAGCATTCTCGATCACCCGAACCGTCGAGACGCTGAGAATATCCGGCTTGTCCGCCGCATGGATGAGCTGAAGATACTGCGCCAGGAATTCGATATCGATCATGCCGCCGGCGGCGTACTTCAAATCCCAGATGTCGCCGTCGCCCTTCTCGTCGGCGATCGCCTGTCGCATCTCGATCACGTCATTGGCGATGATGTTGATGTCGCGTCGCCGCGTCAGCACCTCGCGAATGGCCTGTTCGATCTTCTCTTTGAATGCGGGCGATGACGAAATCACCCGCGCCCGGGTCAGCGCCATGTGCTCCCAGGTCCAGGCTTCATGCTCCTGATATTCAGCGAAGGAATCGATCCGGGTCGCCACCGGGCCGGCGCGGCCCGACGGGCGAAGCCGCATATCGACCTCGTAGAGCACACCGTAGTTGGTGCGGGTGGTGAACGCGCTGATCAGGCGCTGCGTATAGCGGGCAAAATATTGCGCGCCATGCAGCGGGCGCGGACCGTCGGAATCCGGCCGCTCATGATCAAAATCATAGATCAGGATCAGGTCGAGATCGGACGACGCGGTCATCTCGCGGCTGCCGAGCTTGCCCATCGCCAGGATCGCGGTTTCCTGCTCCGGAATGTGGCCGTGCTGCGCGGCGAACTGATCGCCGACAAGGCCATGCACCGTCCGCACGATGCCCTCGGCAACGTCGGCGAACGCCACGCTGGCATGACGAGCGGAAACGGTTCCGGACAGAATTCGCGTGCCGATCAGGAACAGGCTCTCCTGGCCGAACAGGCGCAGGCGATCGAGAAACTCTTCGTAAGAATCCGCATCCGCCAGCGTCGCCGCCAGACGCTCCGATAGCTCGTTCTGGTCCGGCATCGCGCCGAAGAAACGCGGATCGACCAGACCGTCCATGATCTGCGGATGCCGCGCCAGCATGTCGCCGAGGCGCGGCGCGGCGCCAAGGATGAGCGCGACCAGCGCGACAATGTCCTTGTTTTGGCTCAGCAGCGAGATCAGGCGCCCGCCACGGGTCAGCGCCTGAAGGAAACGATCGAAGGCATTCACCGCCGCATCGGGCTCTTCGGCCCGCGCCAGACCGCGGATCAGATCGGGCACGAAATGCTGGAACGCCTCGCGCGTCGCCTCCACCCGGAACACGCGATAATCGCCGGTGAGCCAGGTCTTCAGAGTCTCGGCCACCATCTTCGGGGCTTTGAACCCAAGCTTGAGCAGATGATCCTGCAGCCGCAGGTCGTCGGGACCTGCGCCGTAATCGATATCGGGGAGTTTTTCGGTGCCGGTCGGATCGCCCTCAAACAGCCGTTCGTAGTGGCTCCGGACGCAATTGAGGTGCGCCAGCAGATCCGCCGCGAAAGCGTCGCGGCTGTCGTAGCCGAAGAACCGCGCGAACCGCTCGACCTCTTCACGCTGCTCCGGAAGACTGTGAGTCTGCTCGTCGGCGATCATCTGCACGCGATGCTCGACGCGCCGCAGGAATTCGTAGGCGGTCGTGAGCTGATCGCGCGCTTCCGCCGTGATCCAGTTGTGTTCGGCGAGAACCGCGAGCGTTTCCAGCGTCGGGCGAACGCGCAATTCCGGGTGGCGTCCGCCGGCGATAAGCTGCTGGGTCTGCGCGAAGAACTCGATCTCGCGGATGCCGCCGCGCCCGACCTTGACGTTGTGCCCCTCGACCGAGATTTCGCTCTGCCCGCGAAACGTCTGCATCTGACGTTTCATGTCATGAATGTCGGTCAGTGCGGCGAAATCGAGATGCTTGCGCCAGACGAACGGCGCGATCTCGCTGAGCAACGCATTGCCGGCCTCGATGTCCCCGGCGCAGGGCAGCGCCTTGATCATCGCCGCGCGTTCCCAGGTCCGCCCTTCGCGCTCGTAGTAGTTCAGCGCGGCGTCCGTCGAAATCGCCACCGGCGTGGAAGCCGGATCGGGACGCAGCCGCAGATCGACGCGAAACACGTAGCCATCGCCGGTGCGCTGGGACAACAACCGCGACATGCCCTGCGCGACCTTGACGTAGAACGGCGTCGGTTCGATGTCCTCGCCAAGCGCCCCAGTCTCGCGGTCGTAGAACACGATCAGGTCGATATCGCTGGAATAGTTGAGTTCGCCCGCGCCCATCTTGCCCATGGCGAAGATGATGAGGCCGCTGCCTATATCGGGCTCGGCGGCATCCTGCGGCTTGAAGCGCCCGCGCCCCGCCTCCTGGGTCAGCAGATAGCGCACCGCGCTCTGGACCGACGCTACCGCGAGATCGGTGAGCGCTCGGGTCACGCGCATCACCGGCCACACTCCGCCGATATCGCACAGCGCGATCAGCAGTGCGGCCTCCGCTTTCATACGGCGCAGATGCATCATCACATCCGCATCGCTGTCGCAGTCCGCAACTCTCGCCGACGTCTGTTCAATCAGTTCGGTGAGGTAAGTCTCGGGCTCGCAACCGAGCAGCCGAGCAGACCGGGCGGGATCGATCCGCATCAGATCGAAAAGATACGGAGAAGCCTCGGCGATCCCTTCGAAGATCGCCCTCGCCTGAGGGTAGCGATCAAGAATCGCCTTGAGCGCATCCGCCTGCGCCGGCTCAAGGTCAGCCAGCCAGCCGGACAGGCGCTCCTGCGCCTCTGCAGGATTGTTCAATTGCGGTCCGGTCACAAAGCGCGCGGCCAAAGTGGATCGGTCCGCGTCGCCGTTCGCGGGTAATGTCATGCGGTCTTTTGTTCCACGTCCCGCCGTGGGATGGCAAGGGTTGCGCGCAGCCCCGGGTGGGCGTCGCTGAGTCTGAGGTCGCCACCATGCAATGTCGCGACCGCCGACGCCAGACTCAAACCCAGCCCGGATCCCGGCTTGGTCCGGCTCGCCTCGAGGCGAACAAAGCGTTCCACCGCTCTCTGACGGTCCGCGTCGGGAATACCCGGGCCGCGATCCGCGACGCTGAATTCGATGCCATGGTCGGCGCGCCGGGCCTCGATCAGAATATCCGGCGGCCGATTACCGGGCGTCGCCACGTTGGTGTGGTTCGCATCTCCACCGACAGGCTCGCCATATTTGATGGCATTCTCGACCAGATTGGCCAGCGCCTGGCTGATCAATTCTCGATTGCCGTGAACAGTCGCCTCGTCAGCCTCCACTCCCAGCGTCAACCCCTTGTCCTCGGCCAACGGTTCGTAAAGTTCGTGGATGCTGTGGGCGACTTCGGATGCGTCGAAATCAATCATATTGTCCCGCGCCTGACCGGATTCGGCGCGCGCGATCATCAAAAGCGCATTGAACGTGCGGATCAGGCCGTCGGACTCGTCGATCGTGCTTTCCAGCGCCGTGCGGTAGCCGGCCTCGTCGTGGGTCATCGCGAGCGCTTCCTCGGCGCGGTTGCGCAGACGGGTCAGCGGCGTTTTGAGGTCATGAGCAATATTGTCGGAAACTTCCTTCAACCCCACCATCAGCGCCTCGATGCGCTCCAGCATGGCGTTGAGATTCTCGGCCAGCCGATCCAGTTCGTCGCCGCTGCGCCCCACGGGAAGCCGCTCGCTGAGATCGCCGGCCATGATTCGCTGCGTGGTTCCGGTCATGGCATCGATCCGGTGCAGCACGCGCCGCGCGACGAAAACACCGCCGGCAAGCCCGAGCACCACCACAATCAGCACCGACCATTGCGCGGCCTTGGCCACGATGCCGAACAACCGGCGCCGCTCATCAAGGTCGCGACCGATCAGCAGGCGAAATCCACCAGACAACTGGGCGACCCGGACCAGCGCGAAATGCGTTCTCGCATCGCTCTCGTCGAGACGGCGATAGGACGCTTCCGCCCAGCCGGGCTTGTCCATGATTCCCGGCTGGAGCGAGCCGACATTGCCGGCAACGGCCTGCCCTTGCGGTGTTGTGACGAGATAAAGATTGGCGCCTGGCCGCAGCGCCCGGTTTTCGACGGCGAACACCAGACCGCGGATACCGCCACGCTGATACTGGTTTTGCAGATCGACGAACTCGCCGTTCACCGTGTCGGTGATCTGCTCGGTGATCATGCGCCGCGTATTCCAGGCGAAATAGGCCAGCAGCGACGCCGAGAACAAGGCAAAGAGCAACAGATACGCCAGCGTCAAACGGAACGCTGTCGTGCGGATCAGTTTACCGAATGCCGTCACGGATCATGTATCCGGCGCCGCGGATCGTATGCAGCAGCGGCTGGTCATAGCCCTTGTCGATCTTGGAGCGCAGGCGGGAAATGTGGACGTCGATCACATTGGTCTGCGGATCGAAATGATAGTCCCAGACATTTTCGAGCAGCATGGTGCGGGTGACCACCTGCCCGGCATGTTTCATGAGGTATTCGAGCAAGCGGAATTCGCGCGGCTGCAGCGTGATCTCGTTGTCGCCGCGCACGACGCGATGCGACAGGCGGTCGAGTTCGAGATCGCCGACCTTGTAGCTGGTTTCTTCCGACGGCCCGCCGTGGCGGCGTGACAGCACCTCGACCCGCGCCAGCAGTTCGGCGAAGGCATAGGGCTTTGGCAGATAGTCGTCGCCGCCGGCGCGCAATCCCTTGATGCGATCGTCGACCTGTCCCAGCGCTGACAGGATCAGAACCGGGGTCCGGTCCCCCTTGTCGCGCAACGTCCCAATCAGGGACAGGCCATCGCGCTTGGGCAACATGCGGTCAACCACCAGCACATCGTAGTCGCCGGACTCCGCCAGCGACAACCCCTCCTCGCCGTCGCCGGCCAGGTCAGCCACATGGCCGACTTCGCGAAACGCCTTGACGAGATAATCGGCAGATTCGCGGTCGTCTTCAACGATGAGCAAGCGCATTTGTGATTCGTTCGGGGCCGGAACAGCTTCGTTTTTCATAACCATGACGCCGGGACCATCTTCTTGCAAGGCGGTGAAAGGTCTTTCGGTGACAGAAACGGGCGACGAGGCTGGGGAAACCTCGCCGCCCGCCTGCGCACAATCCGCCGACGAACGAGCAACAGGGCGAACCATGCGCTCCTCGACGGAGGGGGGCGATATCCGTCGAAGAGAAAGTCTGGAGGGGACGGGCTTGCGGCCCGTCCCCCGGGAAGGAGCCGTCGGCGGGGGCGATTGATACCGGCGACACTCCCCATCTCTTGAGCGATCGGCCTTTGACCGATCAGCCCTTGGCGACCGGAACGGCCACGAAGCGCGACGAGTCGCCGGAGCGGACCCGGATCAACACGCTGTTCTTCTTGTCGGCCTTGGCGGAGGCGATCGCCTCGCGAACCTGGGCCGGGCTGTTCACTGTCTTGCCGGCAACTTCGAGAATGACGTCGCCTTCCTTGAAGCCCCGATCAGCCGAAGCACTCTGCGGATCGACCTGCATCACGACGACGCCATCCTTGCCCGCACCGGCGACCGATTTGGACGGCGCCAGAGTGAGGCCAAGGTTCGGCACTTCGTCGCCCTGCCCCGATCCGCCGTTGCCGGAATCGGAGTCAGCCTTGGCCTGCTGGGTGTTCGGCAGTTCGCCGAGCGTCAGGCTCACGGTCTTGTCCTGGCCCTTGTGCAACACGTCGAGCTTGATCGTGGTGCCCGGGGCCATGCCACCGATGGTGCGCGCCAGTTCGCGGGCATCCTTCACCGGATCGCCGTTGACCTGCTTGATGACGTCGCCCGATTCGATACCGGCCTTGGCCGCCGGGCTGCCGCTCTGCGGCTCGGCAACCAGCGCGCCTTCAGCCTTCTTTAGCCCAAGGCTGTCGGCGATGTCCGGCGTGATCGACTGGATCTGCACACCAATCCAGCCGCGGCTGACGCTGCCCTTGTCCTTGAGCTGCTCAATGACGCTCTTCACGGTCGATGACGGGATCGAGAACGCGATGCCGACGCTGCCGCCGGACGGCGAGTAGATCGCGGTGTTGACGCCGACGACTTCACCTTCGGTGCTGAACGCCGGACCACCGGAGTTACCCTTGTTCACCGGCGCGTCGATCTGGATGAAATCGTCATACGGACCGTTGCCGATATCGCGGCCGCGCGCCGAGACGATGCCCGCCGTCACGGTGCCGCCGAGGCCGAACGGATTGCCGACCGCGAGCACCCAGTCACCGATGCGCGGCTGCTTGTCCGACAGCTTTGCGAACGGGAAGTTGCTGCCGCCCTCGACCTTGATCAACGCAAGATCGGTGCGCTTGTCGGTGCCGATGACCTTGGCCTTGTAGGTCTTGCCGTCATCGGTGGTGACTTCGACCTTGTCGGCGCCGTCAACCACATGGTTGTTGGTCACAGCATAGCCGTCAGCCGAAATGAAGAAGCCCGATCCCTGACCGGTGATGATCGGACCGCCATGGCGGCCGTGGCCGCGCCGGCCCGGGAAACCATCGGGGCCGCCGAAGCGACGGAAGAAGCGCTCCATCGGCGAACCGGGCGGGAACGGCATATCGTTATCGAAGCTCTCGTTGTCGGAGGACTTTTCCGGAATCTTGACGCGAACCGAAATCACCGAGGGCTTCACGCGCTCGACGATGTCGGCAAAGCCGACCGGCTGCTGAACCTGGCGGACATCCTTGTTCACCTGCGCATGGGCAGGCGTCGTCAGGAAGTCGCCGCTGTTGAATGTGGGAACAAGGCCGTAGCTCGCGGCGCCGAGGCCGGCGACGACAGTAGCCATCAAGGCAAGTTTGCGCGCGGAGAAGATCCGGCGCGAGGGTTGTGTATGAGATTCGTTGGGGCGGTCAGTCATTGCACTATCTCCAGGCGTGAAACTCGTTGGTGCATCACCATGCACCGTCAACGCCGAAGATGGAGATTGCGCCCTTACGGCGTGCTGGCCGGGGAATTAATGTTTGGTAATGTGGTATGGGCTGTGGAGCTGCCGCTCAACCCTGCTTGTCCACGCCGGTTTCGCTGGCCAGCAGCCGCTGAAGCCGCGTTTCCTCGTCCGGAGTCAGCCTGACATCCGCGGACTTCGGCTCCGCCGCGCCACGAAGGCGACGGCGGTTGTACAACCACAGGCCAACACCACCGGCGATCAACAGCAGCGGCGTGACCAGCCACAGAATCAGCGTGTGGCCCTCGACGCGCGGCTTGAGCAACACGAACTCGCCGTAGCGGGCGACGAGAAAATCCATGACCTGCTGATCGTTCTTGCCCGCCGCGATCTGCTCGCGGACCAGAAGGCGCAGATCGCGCGCCAGCGGCGCATCGGAATCATCGATCGACTGGTTCTGACAAACCATGCAGCGCAGCTCGCGCGACAGGGCCCGCGCCCGCGCTTCCTGCGCCGGATTGCGCATGATCTCGTCGGGCTGCACAGCGAAGGCCGCTATTGGCGCAGCGAGCGACAGCGTCACGGCAAGCAGAAGAACAAATGAGCGAATACGTGTCACAGCATCTCCCCCTCACCCTGACGAGGCCGGAACGGCCGTCTCGAAAAGCGAGGCCATGATTGTTCCTCATCCTCCAAGACGCGCGCGCGCCTCAGGATGAGGATCTTTTCTCATTCCGCCGGCTGCAATGCGCGCGGCGATTTTGCCGGCTTCGGCGCACCTACGCGCAGGCGGCGATCGGACAATGACAGCGCCCCGCCCAGCGCCATCAATACCGGCCCGAACCAGATCAGCAGCACCAGCGGCTTGTAATACATCCGCACCGCGATCGATCCGTCGGTATGGGCATCGCCGAGCGAGATATAAAGCTGGCTGGCGCCGCGCGTCATCAAAGCCGCTTCGGTGGTCGAAGTGCCGCGGGTCGCAAACCCGCGCTTCGACGGCGCCATCACGCCGATCTGCCGTCCGTCCCGCGTAATGTTGAACTTCGCGATCTGTTCGCGGAAGTTCGGTCCCTGCTGTTGGGTGATGCCTTCGAGGGTCGCGGTATAGGCGCCGACGCGCGCACTGTCCCCCACTGCCATGTTGGCGATGTTCTCGCTATTCCATGTCGTCTCGCACACGATGCCGATCAGCGCGACGCCCAGGCCAAGGTGCGCCAGTGCCGTGCCATAGGTCGATCGCGGCAGGCCACGGGCGCGGCGCAGCGAAATTGAAAACGGCGACCGGAACAGTTGGACGCGCTCGGCGAGATCGGTCAGCGCACCAAGAATGACGAACACGGCAAGCCCGATCATCAACGGCGCCAGCGCGCTGCCACCCCGCATCCAGGCCCATACCAGCGCCAGCGTCACCAGCGCGACGATGCCCGCCATGGTCAGGCGCTGCGCCGCGCCAAGCAGATCGCCGCGCTTCCACGCCAGCAGCGGGCCGAACGGCACGGCGATCAATAACGGAAGAAAGAGCGGTGCGAATGTGAGATTGAAGAACGGCGCGCCGACGGAAATCTTGTCTCCGGTCAGGACTTCCAGCGCCAGCGGATACAGCGTGCCGACGAACACCGTGGCGCAGGCGGTCGTCAGCAGCAGATTGTTGAGCACCAGCGCACCCTCGCGCGAGATCGGTGCGAACAGTCCGCCCTGCTTCAGTGTCGAGGCGCGCCACGCATAAAGCGACAGGCTGCCGCCAATGAACACGCACAGGATCAGCAGGATGAAAACGCCGCGCGCGGGATCGGTCGCGAACGCATGAACCGACGTCAGCACGCCGGAACGCACCAGGAAGGTGCCGAGCAGCGACAGCGAGAATGTCAGGATCGACAGCAGAATGGTCCAGACCTTGAGCGCGTCGCGCTTCTCCATGACCAGCGCCGAATGCAGCAATGCGGTGCCCGCGAGCCACGGCATCAGCGAGGCGTTCTCGACCGGATCCCAGAACCACCAGCCGCCCCAGCCGAGTTCGTAATAAGCCCAGTACGAGCCCATCGCGATGCCGAGGGTCAGGAAAATCCACGCCATCAGCGTCCATGGCCGCACCCAGCGCGCCCACGCCGGGTCGATGCGGCCTTCGATCAGCGCCGCGACGGCGAACGAGAACGAAATCGAGAACCCGACATAGCCGAGATAGAGCATTGGCGGATGCACCGCGAGACCGATGTCCTGCAGCACCGGGTTGAGATCACGCCCTTCAATCGGCGGGTTCGCAATGCGCAGAAACGGATTCGAGGTCAGCAGGATGAACAGGTAGAACGCGGTCGCGACCCATGCCTGCACCGCAAGCACGTGGGCGCGCAGCGACAGCGGCAGATTGTTGCCGAAGGCCGCAACCAGCGCGCCGAACAGCGCGAGGATCAGCACCCACAGCAACATCGAGCCTTCGTGGTTTCCCCAGACGCCGGTGATCTTGTAGAGCAGCGGCTTCAGCGAATGAGAGTTCTCATAGACATTGGCCACCGAGAAATCGGAGGTGACGTGCAGCGTCACCAGCGCCGCAAACGACGCCGCGACGAACAGGAACTGCGCCAACGCCGAGGAGCGCGCCACATTCATCAGCGCAGGATCGCGCATCCGCGCGCCGATGATCGGCACGAACGCCTGGATCAGCGCAAGGCCGAGCGCGAGCACCAGTGCGTAATGTCCGGCTTCCGCGATCATCTCGCGGCTCCCTTCAATTCGGATTCCTTCTTGGCGTAATCATCCTTCCAGTGGCCTTCCTTCTTGAGTTCGTCGGCCACCGCCTTCGGCATATAGGTTTCGTCGTGCTTGGCGAGCACGGTATCGGCACGGAACACGCCGCCGGCGTCGAGCGAGCCTTCGGAAATCACGCCCTGCCCCTCGCGAAACAGATCCGGCAGGATGCCCTGATAAGCCACTGGAACGGATGCGTTTCCGTCCGTGACTTCAAACTTCACATGAAGCTTGTCACCGCGTACCAGCGAGCCGGGCTGCACCAGACCGCCGAGCCGGAACCTTTGCCCGGGCACGATATGCTTTTCCGCGATATGGCCCGGGGTGGTGAAGAACACGATGGAATCGCGCAGCGCGTTGAGCACCAGCGCGGCGGCAATCGCCAGCACCGCCAGCGCTCCTCCGATCATCGTCAATCGCCGCTGCTTGCGAGTCATACGTGTCCTGTACCCTTATCTACCCATCCAGCCCGAGATTCTTGAGCCCGTCATTGAGCTGGCGCAAACGCTCGGGGTCCGTGACCGCCTTGCGGGCGTCGGCAAGCGCGGTTTTGGCCTTGTCCGTTTCGCCCAGAACCATATAGGCGCGCACCAGCTTCAACCATCCTTCGACATCGTCGCCGTTGGCCTTGAGGCGGGTGGCCAGTCCCTCGACCATGCCGCGGATCATGGCGTCGCGATCGCCCGCTTTCATGTCCCTGGCCGCGGCAACCGTCTCCTCCGACAGTTTCGGCATCGCCGGCCCTCCGACCCGCACCAGCGAGCCCTGCACCAGTTCGCGCCACGGCGCATCCTTCGGCGCCTTGTCCAGCATCGCCCGCCAGATCTTGGCGGCTTCGTCCTTGCGGCCATCCTGTTCGGCGGCAAGACCGATGAAATAATGCGCCTTGGCCTCATCGGGATCGAGCTTGAGCGCGTTCTCGAACTCGCTCTTGGCGTCGGCGGTCACAACACCGCCCGCCGCCGCCGCAATCGCCTCGCCCAGATCGGCGTGGCGCGAGGCCTTCTCCGCGTTGTAAGTCACCGCATTCCGATAGGCACGGACGGCATCGTCAAAGCGGCCGAGTTTCAGCAGCACCGGCGCCAGCACATCCCAGCCGCGCCCGTCGGCGGGGTTCTTTTCGAGATGCGCTTCGACTTGCGCCACCAGCTTGTCGAGCCGGTCGGTCGCCGCCACCGAACGGGTGCGTTCCGCGAGCGGAAAGTCGCCCAACGTCGGCGAGCCGAGCTCGAGATAAAATCCGGCGGCGATCAGTGGCAGGCCGACAAGCGCCACCACCGCCGCAAGGCGACGGAACGGCAGACTTACGGAGGTGGCGCCGGTTTCGGCCTCGGACGCAGCAAGCAACCGGCGGCTGATCTCGACACGCGCCGCCTCGGCTTCCTGCGCGCCGATCAGGCCGGCGGCCCGGTCGCGCTCAACCTCGGCGAGCTGATCCTTGTAGACCGCCGTCTCGCGGCCCTCGCGGTCGATGCGCGACTTGCGGCCCAGCGGCCACAACACCGCGAACACCGCCGCGGTCGTCATCAGCGCGAACACAAACCAGAGAGCCATTCAACCGGGTTCCAATGCGACGCACGGCCTCGCAGGCCGCGCCGTTCGGGCCGGTTTACACCATGACGGGGCACTCTGTGCAATTGACAAATGCGGCATAAAAACCGGCCCAAATGGCCGGAAAATCAGCGAAATCAGCTTGCTCGCGACTGCTTTCGCTCGCCGGTGCGGGCCATCTCGGCCGACTTGCTCATCAGCGATGCGTAATCCGGGCCGAACAGCAGGTTGCAGAACCGGATCGCGGCCTCGACCTGCATCTGGCGGAACGCACGGACCGTGGAATCGCCAGCACGCAGGGATTCCACCAGCGATTCAGTGGATTTCTCGACGTAGTGCTGGAGGTCGCTATAGGCCCGGAGCGTCACCTCGTTGATGGCGAGTTCGCCGGCATAGGTCCGGCAGACCGCGACAAAATCGATCAGCGAGGCGGTTTCTTCGACTTCGGACGGGTCGATGCGGGTGTTGGCGGTGATGTCCTTGTCAGGACGCTGGCGCAGGATGCGCCGCACCCGTCCCGGCACGCTTTCGATCTCGGATTTCAGCGAATCGGAAATCTCGACACGAATCGAGGCGATCTGGCGGCCCCAGGTGGAATCGCTGCGGATATCCAGCTCGGTCCGTAGTCCGCGAACGCCGTCGTGGAGTTTCTTGAGGTAGTTCGACGTATTGATGAACTGGCCGCGGCGGATATCGACCCGTAGCTCGGCGGCGGCATGGGCCAGATCCTGGATCGCCATGGTCACCGCGACGCCATAGGGCGTAGCCGCCACCCGGATTTCATCGTCCGATCCCGCGACGCTGACGCCAAGCCGGATGATCTGCCATGGCGACGCCAGCCGCTGCATCACCAGCGACAGCGCAAACGGCAGCACCTGTGGCGTCTGCAGGGTGGGAACGTTCAACGCCGAAATCACCGAGGCGATCTGGGATTCGCCGAACTGGCGAAGCTGGCCGGACAGGCGGAGGCCGAGCGCATCGAGCGCCTCGCGGGCCTGGAGCGCGGCGCCGATTGCGGCAATGTCCTCGACCACGTTTGGACCACCGATACGGCTCAGCAACCGCTGGCGATCGTGCCCTGTCGCCTGCCCTGCGGCGGCGGCGATGGCATCGCCCGCCGCGCTCTGGATGGCGCGAACGGCCCGGTCGATCTCGGCGCTCGTGCCCCCCTGCGCCATCGCAGCCTCGAAAGCCTGGACCTGATCGGGAATCCCTTCCCGGCTCAGCCAGACCCAGACCGGCGCCAGCGACGAACGGCGAACCTGGCCCGGCCGCGTCGCCGGGGCGCTGTCGACCAGAAATGGCTCAAGAGGACGGAAGACCAGACGGGACGGATCGTCGGCGCGCGGCGTCGCGTCGTCGGACTGGCGAACCACCCTGCGAAGCTGTTCCAGCACGAAGGTGGCAACAGCCGTATCCTCGCCCCGCTCGACGGCGCGCTCGAACTCCCGCATCAGCAATGCCTGCGCTTTCGGCGGCAACTGCGCGAGGTAATCTCTCAATCGGTCAATCGACGCCTGATTCATGCGCCCAAAACGCTTCACACGGACCAAACCGCCGACCGGGGTCCACCGGGCTTGATAGCCCGGGCGTCGTTAATTTCGGGTTGAGGGATTGCGGGCGGCAAAAAGGCTACGTCACCACGCCCGGCAGGATCAGTTCGGCCCGCAGGCCGCCGATCGGGGCGGTGCCGAGCCGCAGGCTGCCGCCGTAGAGCGCGGCAAGATCGGACACGATGGACAGGCCGAGGCCCGACCCCGGCTTGGATTCGTCGAGCCGCTGGCCGCGCCGCGCCACCTGCGCCCGTTCGGCCTCGGACAGGCCGCGCCCATCGTCATCGACAATAATATGAAGGGTCGCATCGAGGTCGGTGTCGGCGTCATGCGCGGCCGTGACCTCGATCCGGACGCGGTGATCGGTCCACTTGCAGGCGTTGTCGAGAAGATTGCCGACCATCTCCTCGAGATCCTGCCGTTCGCCGCGAAAACGCGGCGTGCCGCGCACCTCGACGTCGATCACCAGATCGCGGTCGCGATGAATCTTCTCCATGGTGCGCCCCAGCGCCTCGATCACCGGCTTCACGTCGGTGATGGTCGCCACCACGGTCAGACGGGCGGCGATGCGGGCGCGCTCCAGATGGTGGGCGACCTGGTCGCGCATCACCTCGGCCTGCTCGAGAACCTTTTTGACGAACGGATCGGACCCGTGTGTCGCGGCTTCGTTGACGATCACCGACAACGGCGTCTTGATGGCATGGGCGAGATTGCCGACATGGGTGCGCGAACGTTCGACGATGGCGCGGTTGGCATCGAGCAAGGCGTTGGTTTCGCGCGCAAGCGGCGCGATCTCGACCGGGAATTTGCCTTCGAGGCGCTCGGCCTTGCCGGAGCGGATGTCGGCCAGCGAACGGGTGATGCGCTTGAGCGGCGCAAGACCGAACCGGACCTGGAAGATCGTGGTCAGCAACAGGCCGATGCTGAGCGCCGCGAAGGTGCCGGCAAGGTAATAGTCGAACGCGCGCGTCTCATCGCTGATCTCGGTGGCGTCGCCTGCCACCGTGACAAGAAATTTGCCATCCGCGCCGAGATCCACCGGACGCTCGACCATGCGCAGGCGCTGGTTCTCGGGACCGGCGACGTAACCGACACGCACGCCGAGCGGCGACAATTCGATGCCCTTGCCTTCGAGATCGGGCAGCGATGCATCCCACAGCGAGCGCGATGTGCGCACTTCCGGCTTGGGCTTGTCGACGGCCGAAATGCGCCAGTACCACCCCGACAGCGGCAGTTCGAACAGCGGCTCACCAAGCGCGAGGGCCAGCTTCTCGTCTGTCTTGTCGTCGGATTTGTCGTTGGGATCGTCCGGTGTGGTGACTTCGGCGATCAGCGTGCGCAGATAGAGATTCAGGCGGCGATCGAACGCGCGCTCGACCGACTTCTGATAGACCGACGACAGCACGACGCCGGTGATGAGCAGAACCGCCACCACCCACGCGGTCGCCGACAGGAAAAGGCGGGTGGCGAGCGAATTAGCGCGCATCTGACGGCGGCGGCGCAAGCAGATAGCCAAGACCGCGCACGGTCTGGATGATGTCCACGTCGAGCTTTTTGCGGATCCGGCCGACAAACACCTCGATGGTGTTGGAGTCGCGGTCGAAGTCCTGATCGTACAGATGCTCGACCAGTTCGGTGCGCGACACCACGCGCCCGGCATGGTGCATCAGATAGGCCAGCAGACGGTATTCGTGCGAGGTCATCTTCACCGGATTGCCACTGACGCTGACGCGCCCGGTGCGAGTATCGAGCGTCACCGGCCCGCAGCTCAGTTCGGACTGGGCATGGCCCGCGCTCCGGCGCAGCAGCGCGCGAATACGCGCCAGCACTTCCTCGAGATGGAATGGCTTCGGCACGTAGTCGTCGGCGCCGGCATCGAAGCCCTGCACCTTGTCGCTCCAGCGGTCGCGCGCGGTCAGCATCAGCACCGGCATGGTACGGCCGTTGCGCCGCCACGACTCGATCACCGAAATGCCGTCCATCTTGGGCAGGCCGATGTCGAGCACCACGGCGTCATAGGGTTCGGTGTCGCCGAGGAAGTGCCCCTCCTCGCCGTCGAACGCGCGATCGACGACATAGCCGGCATCGGACAGCGCCGTGGTGAGCTGGCGGTTGAGATCGGGATCGTCTTCAACAACAAGAAGGCGCAAGGTCGTCTCCGCAATTCCGTGGTCGGTGCGCCAAGATGAACCGGAGCCGGGTGAATGCCGAATGAACGGCGGTTCCGCCCAACCTTACCGTTTTGTCACGACCGCTTTCGTCAACCGATCGAGCAGTCCCGGAACATCCTGTCCGGTCGCCTGACAAACCTTTTCCCGGGTCCGGCCACTGAAATAGACGCCTAACACGCCGAATCTCAAACCCCAATAGGTCACGAGCAGCGTCGCCGACCCTGCCATCGCATCGACGGTCTTGAGATCGCCGGTCCACAGTTCGTGGACCAGCACCGCGCACAAGGCGGCGCACTCCAGTGTCAATTCGCCAACCAGCGCGATGCTGCCGACCGCGCTTTGCGCCAGCGGCGGCAGTCCCAGCGCCTGCGCGCGAATCCACTCGGCGCCCGCGCGCGTCTTGCCCGCGCCGCGCCCGCCGATCAGAAGCCAGGTCAGCCACGGTTCGCCGGCTTGCGTCAGCGGCGGCGGAATCTGGTGCGGCTGCGCGAACAGCGCCCAGTCGGTGCCGATGAATTCGGCTTCAAGGTCCGTGATCCTCTCCAGGATGTGCTGCCTTTGCTTCGGCAGCAAGCTGTTCCAGGCGTCGCGCGAGTTGACGTCGAAACTCGCCGATGTCGCGGGGCACGGCGTCGTCATCGTGCTTCTTCTCCTCCCCGGCGCGCAGTTGCATCACCTCGCGCAAGGTGCGCGCCAATGACGCCAGCGTGCGGGCGCGGCGCTCGGCCTCGGTGCGCTGATGCGCCTTGACGTGATTGCCCCCGACAATGCGCTCGATCTGGGTCAGTTCGCGCTCGATGGCGAGGCTGACGCGTCCGAGCATCACCGCGACCGGCGCCGGCGGCGGATCGTCGAGCCGCTCCACCGCGCTGCGTTTACGATTGGTCGGCGTGATCAGGGAATGGCGCGGTTTGGTTTCGCGCGCTCTGGCCTTCGCGATCTTTTCCTGGGCAACGTGGTCGTCAACGTCGGCGACCGCCTGCGACGCCTTGAGACTGACGCGCGTGACCGGTTGGGCAGCGAAGGCTGCTGCCTTCCTGAAGCGCGTTTCGACCGGGAGAGCTGTTGGCTTTGCGGACGCTTTCTTTTTCGCGACCTTCTTCGCCGCGGGCTTTTTCCCTAACTGCTTTGTTGCCGTCTTGCGGACCGGAGTCTTCTTCGCAGTCTTCGTTGCGCGCACGCGCGTGCGGTCCGCCGCAACGGTGCTGCGGCTGGCGGGTGCCTTGGCAATCATGTGTCAGACGTCCCCCGTCGGCCGCCGCGCCTGCGCGGCCGGTCACCGCATCAGGTGCGGAAGAACAGGAACCAGATGATGGCGAACACGAAGATCAAGGCAATCGTACTCACCGTGAGAACCGCCAGCATCGACGGGCCGCGTTCGCCCTGCCGGGCTTCCGTCGGCGTTTCAACGATTTGTCCGTGCTGTTTGGTCGGCATCATGCCCTCCGGAAATTGCAGCGCGGTCATCGCGCGATCATTCACGAGGGCAACGCGGCAGCGCCGCCGCCGTTCCGCCAGACCCAATTGTGGAGCATGGCGTGAACCTACCCGGGGAGCGTCACGCTGTCAAGGCTTTTATTCCTAGGAAAATGATCTTGCGTGGCCTGGGCCGGTTTTGCGCTTCTTGATTTCAATGGAAATAATCATATTATATTATTTCAAAGGAAACGATATGGCCATTACGCCCAAAACCGACAACGCCTCCGCCAATGAAGGCGCGGTACTGACGAAGGCGCTGATCCGCTCCGCCGACCGGCTCGGCGTGTCGCAGAAGGTCCTCGCGGCGGTGATCGGCGTGTCCGAACCGGTGGTCTCGCGCATGCGCAAGGGCACCTTCACCATCGAGCGCGGCAGCGGCAAGCCGTTCGAACTCGCCGCCCTCTTCATTCGCCTCTATCGCTCGCTCGATGCCATCGTCGACGGCGACGAGACCGTCGCCCGCGCGTGGTTGAAAAACGACAACACGGCGCTGCAAAGTCGCCCCATCGACCTGATCCAGAAAGTCCAGGGTTTGCTTCATGTCATCCAGTACCTGGACGCACGACGCGCTCCGATCTAGCGCGGCCGCGCTGGAGGGCCGATGCTGGCGCGTGGTCGAGGCGCAGCATCAGGTGTCGACGATAAAGATCACCGACACGCTGGCGGAGCAGACCCTGCTCGAGGATCTGCTCGAGGAGACCAAGCCGCCGGTGCCGCGCGCCTGCGCGCATCTGCATTTCCTCCTGATGACGCCGTTCCGCTACAGCGCCACCAATCCGTTCGGCTCGCGCTTCCGCAAACCGTTCGCCGAACGCGGTGTGTTCTATGCCGCCGAGCATCCCGCCACCGCCATGGCCGAAACCGCGTTTCACCGCACGCTGTTCTATGCGGAATCGCCGGCCACGCCATGGCCCGCCAATCCCGGCGAGTATTCCGCTTTCGCCTGCGCGTTCCGCACAGCGCAGGCCAGCGACATCACCCGCGAGCCGTTCGCCGGCGACGCCGGCCTCACCGCGCTCTCCGACTACAGCGCGACGCAGGCCTTTGCCGGGGCCGTCCGCGACGCCGGGTACGAGGCGATCCGCTATGCGTCGCTGCGCGATCCGCTGCATGGCGCCAACATCGCGCTGCTGACTCCGGCCGCCTTCGCCGCAAGCGAACCGGTGGCGCGGCAAAGCTGGAAGCTGCATCTCGGCACGCATGGCGCGCGCGCGATCTGCGACGCCCCGCGCGTCTCGATCGAATATGCCCGCGCGACGTTTGAAAATGATCCAAGGCTTGATGGGATGACGTGGGAGCGGTGACCCCGCGCCTCATCACCATGAGGAGCAAGGATCGATCACCCGTTCGCAGGGCACACGCCCGCCGCGCGGCGCTCGCGGATCTTGCTCTCGCAATAGCTGTGACACACCAGGCCGTTGAGCTTGGTGCATCTCATCATGCAGCGCTGGTAGGTGCAGCTCGCGCCGCCGCGACCGACCTCGACGCGGTTGACCGGTTCGGGCGGCGGTGTCGCCGCCGCGAACAACTGCACGATCAACAGTCCGGTCTTCCACATTGCCCTGCTCTCCTGAGCGGGAGTGCAGCATCGTTGGATGGAGGATGCAACAGGTGTGGCAAGTAGCAAGCCCCTCATCCTGAGGACCGCGCTCTTGCGCGCATCGCGAAGGATGAGTCCACCTGTGTCCCGGGCGCGATGCAGTGTGCAACACTGCTTCGCAGAACCGGGACCGTACCAAACTCAGAGTGTGGAACGGCCCCCCGTTCAGCGGAGCGGCATGAAGAACGCCGCGCCGCGTCCGGGGCACGAAGGTAGATCCCGGAAAGCTACTCCGAAAACTCGGTCACCGCGGGCTTGGCCGGTCCCGCGAGCGGGCGTTCTTCCATGATCAGAAGGAAGGTCAGCGCCGAGGCCAGCAGCACCGCGGCCGCGACGAACACGTAACGGAACGCGGACACCATGTCGGTGGCTGCGAGGCCATGGGCGCCGGCGACATGATGCTCGGCGCCGATGGTGAGATTGCCGCCCAGCGCCATCAGCAGGATGGTGGTGAACACCGCGACGGTGAACGAGGCCATCAGCGAGCGGAAGAAGTTCATCGCGCCGGTGGCGGTGCCGACCTGGGCGCGCGCCACCGCGTTCTGGATCGAGACCACGCTGACCGGGAAGCAGGTGCCGAGCCCCAGCGCCATCACCGCGAGCAGCGACAGCAGCGCCCACAGCGGCACCGGCAGCAGCACCGCCATCGCGATCGCCGCGAGCGTTGCGCAGCTCGTGCCGATGATCGCCGCCCACTTGTAGTGCTTGGTGTACATCATCGCGCGGCCGGCGATCCACGCGCCGGGCACCGACACCGCGACGATCGGGATCAGCGCGAGGCCCGCCTCGCTGGCCGACAGGCCATAGACCACTTCATAGTAAAGCGGCATGTGCACAGTGAGACCGATCATGGTGCCGATGGCGCAGGCGCCCGCGGCCATCGCGAACGGCACCACCCTCCCGCCCAGCAGCGGAATCGGCAGGAACGGCTCGTCCGTGGTCCGCGCGTGCCAGACGAAGGCCAGCGCCAGCGCGGCCGCCGAGCCGAGCATCGCCAGAATCGTCGGCGACGCCCACGAGAACCGGCTGCCGCCCCAGGTCAGAACCAGCATGAACACCACGGCGGACGCCATCAGCAGAACGCCGCCGATCCAGTCGAGCTTGCGGCGGCGATGGAAGGTCGGGATCTTGCCCATCTTCGGCAGCAGCAGCGCCAGCGACAACAGTCCGAGCGGCACGTTGATCCAGAAGATCACCGACCAGTGCAGATGCTCGGCGAACACGCCGCCAAGGATCGGCCCGCCGATGCCGGCCGACACCCACACGCCGCTGAAATAGGCCTGATACTGGCCGCGCTCGCGCGGGGTCACGATGTCCGAAATCACGGTCTGGACGATCGGCAGGATGCCGCCGCCGCCGATGCCCTGCAGGGCGCGGGCGAGAATGAGCGTCAGCAGGTTCGGCGCCAGCGCGCATAGCACCGAGCCGACCAGGAACAGGGTCAGCGACACGATGATCATGGCGCGGCGGCCATAGATGTCGCTCAGGGTGCCGTAGACCGGCGCCACCGCCGTCGATGACAACAGATAGGCCGTGATGACCCACGACAGGTCGGACACATCGCCGAACTGGCGGCCGATGGTCGGCAGCGCGGTGGCGACGATGGTCTGGTCGAGCGCGGTCAGGAACATCGTGAGCATCAGGCTCAGGATGATGGTGTGGACCTCGCTTTGAGAGAGCGGCGCAGGCGGCACGACCGGCGGTGCGTCGCTGACCTCGATCACCTCGGTCGCGATGGTGGTGAGTTCGGCGATGTCGTCGGGATTCGGCACAGCCTGCCCATGGACCATCCCATGGCCCGGTCGGTCGATCTTGTTCATGCGGACTTTTGTCGGGCGGCCCGCTGAAAACGGCCGCCGCAGATATGAAACGGAATACCGGTAATTTAGCGGGCTTTTTGCCGAGTCATAAGGCGGCTGTGCGCATGGGTGCGCCGCGCGCGATGCGCAGCAGGGAACGGAATTGTGATGGGGGCGGCGGATTTGTGGCGCAACCATTACGCCAGCCGAAACGCCCCGCCCTGCATCGCTTCCATCACCGCGCGCAACGTGTCCTGCGGAGCGAGGCCGTCGGTCGGCAGCATGTGGCGTTGAAATTCACCCAGATCCGAAAGCTGGCGATGCAGCGCCGTGATCGGCTCGGGATCGTTCAGCGTGTCGCCGCCCCGCTCGCGGCAACGGGCGATGGCGACATCCAGCGGCGGGCGAAGGACGATGTAATGCAGCGGCACGCTCAGCGCCTGAAACGGAGCGAGAAACCACGGCCCGACGATGCCGTCGACGATGACGAAATAGCCCCCGTGCGCGTAGCCCTCCGCCGCCCTGGCGAGGATATCGATGACGATGCCGTTCTGCCGATGCGCGTCAGGCAGATACGGCGGGATCGATCCGTTCTTGATGAAATGCCAGAAGTCGTCGGTGTGAAGGTGCACCTTCGGCGCACCCGGCTCATTCGCCAGCGCCGCCGCCGTCGTGGTTTTTCCCGAGCCCGGAGAGCCGGTCAGGATCAACACTTCACCTGCAAGATCAACCGTCATGCCGGCTCGTTTACAGCATCGCGGCACGAAATGCTGCTGTCACGGCTGCATGGTCGAGCCTTCTTCGCCCGGACGCGTACGGCACACAGTGACGCTCCGCTGATCCGGGGCCGTACCAGACTCCGAAGCAGCGACGATCCCGGGTCTGCGGCGCATCGTGAAGAACGCTGCACCGCGCCCGGGACACGGGGCCAAGAGATCGTGAGACGCCCCTACTTCGGCCGGGTCTTCAGCTTCGCGCGTTTGGGCAACAATCCCGGCCAACGCACGATGTGATCTTCGAGATCGGCTTCCTCGACCTCGTCCTCGCTGCCCCACACCCGGCCGCGCACCGACACCCCCGCCTCATGCACCGTGTTGGGATCGCCCGACACCAGCGGGTGCCACCAGTAAAGGTCCCGCCCCTCGGCGACGAGCTTGTAGCCGCAACTCGGCGGCAGCCAGTCGAGGCTGCGGACGTTCTCGGGCGTCAAACGCACGCAGTCGTGAACTTTGGCGGAACGGTTGGGATAGTCCTTGCAGGCGCACAACCCGGCATCGAGCAGCGTGCAGGAGATATGAGTGTAATAGATCTTGCCGCTGTCCTCGTCCTCGAGCTTGTTGAGGCAGCAGCGCGCGCAGCCGTCGCACAGGCTTTCCCATTCGGCGTCGGACATCTCCTCCAACGTCTTGGTTTTCCAGAATGATTTGCTCTGGGTCGAGGGCCGCCGGGGCGGAGCTGTCATGACTCTTTAACGTGTCCGTAAGCTGAATGGTCTGGGATCGGCACCGGGACCGGGCAAGCCGTCCGGCGCTCGCCGGCCCCGATTCACGCTGAAAGCGGAACAACCCGGCCGTAACATTGAAATGCCAGCGAGACCATTGGTTTATGTTCTATGCTCGGCTAGAAGACTGCGGATTCTCCATCGGTCGCGCCGCCTGATCGCCCGGCTTTGGGCCGGCGCGGGCGCGCCTTGGGGTTGCCGCAAGGGACCCTCATGTTGGACCGGTGGTTGAACGCGCCGGCTCAACGTCGCGTCGAACCGGCAGGATTCAAGGTTTCGGACGCGAATTTTAGGCAGGAATTGCGGTGCGCCAGATCGTGCCAGAGAAGTGGAAAATCAAGTTCCAGCATTTCCTGCTGGACCTCGATGCGCGCATCGATTCCACCCTGTTTTCCTCGTACGCCGGCCTGCGGGAACTCTATGAACGCTATTCGACCTTCATGGATCGTTTCCATGTCGGGCGCTGGAAACGCTGGGTGTTCATCGAACCCCTGTCGGAGGCCGCCACCATCGGCCTCGCCGGCCTGATCCTGATGCTGGCGCTGGCGGTCCCCGCCTTCCGCGAAACCGCCGACGAGGACTGGCTCAAGAAATCCGATCTCGCGGTCACTTTCCTCGACCGCTACAACAACCCGATCGGCAGCCGCGGCATCAAGCACAACGACTCGATCCCGCTGGAGGAATTTCCCGACAACCTGATCAAGGCGACGCTCGCGACCGAGGACCGCCGCTTCTACGATCACTTCGGCATCGACATCGCCGGCACCTTCCGCGCGCTGATCACCAACGCGCAGGCCGGCGGCGTACGCCAGGGCGGATCGTCGATCACCCAGCAGCTCGCCAAGAACCTGTTCCTGTCCAACGAGCGCACCATCGAGCGCAAGATCAACGAGGCCTTCCTCGCGATCTGGCTTGAGACGCGCCTGACCAAGAACGAGATCCTCAAGCTCTATCTCGACCGCGCCTATATGGGCGGCGGCACCTTCGGCGTGGACGGCGCGGCGCACTTCTATTTCAACAAGTCGGTGCGCGACGTGAACCTCGCCGAAGCGGCGATGCTCGCCGGCCTGTTCAAGGCGCCGACCAAGTACGCGCCGCACATCAATCTGCCCGCCGCACGCGCCCGCGCCAACGTGGTGCTCGACAACATGGTCGAAGCCGGCTTCCTCACCGAGGGCCAGGTGTTCGGCGCCCGCCGCAACCCCGCCGTCGCCGTGGACCGGCGCGACGAGAACTCGCCGAACTACTATCTCGACTGGGCGTTCGACGAGGTGCGCAAGGTCGTGCAGACCTTCCCGAAATCCTACACCGAACGCGTGTTCGTGGTGCGCACCGCCATCGACATGAACGTGCAGCGCGCCGCGGAAGCGACCGTCGAGGACCAGCTCCGCCAGTTCGGCCGCGACTATCACGCGACGCAGGCCTCGGTGGTGATCGCCGATCTCGACGGCGGCGTGCGCGCCATGGTGGGCGGGCGCGACTATGGCGCGAGCCAGTTCAACCGCGCGGTCGACGCGATGCGCCAGCCGGGCTCCTCGTTCAAGCCCTACGTCTACACCACGGCGCTGCTCAACGGTTTCACGCCGAACTCCAAGATCGTGGACGGGCCGGTGTGTATCGGCAACTGGTGCCCGCAGAACTACGGCCACTCCTATTCCGGCACCATCACGCTGACGCAGGCGCTGACCCGCTCGATCAACGTCATCCCGGTGAAACTGTCGATCGCGCTCGGCGGCAAGGGCGGGCCGAAAGCGGGCCGCGCCAAGATCGTCGAGACCGCGCGCAAGTTCGGCATCAAGGCGCCGCTGCCCGACACGCCATCGCTGCCGATCGGCGCCGACGAAGTAACCATGCTCGAACACGCGGTCGCCTACGCGACCTTCCCCAACAGGGGCAAGGTGGTGGCGCCCCATGCGATCCTCGAAATCCGTACCGGCGCCGGCGATCTGGTGTGGCGCTGGGATCGCGACGGCATCAAGCCGCATCAGGTCATCCCGGCCTCCGTCGCCTCCGACATGGCGATGATGATGAGCCACGTGGTCAGCGAGGGCACCGCGCGCCGCGCCCAGCTCGACGGCATTCCGGCCGCGGGCAAGACCGGCACCACCAACAATTATCGCGATGCCTGGTTCGTCGGCTACACCGGCAATTTCGTCGGCGGCGTGTGGTACGGCAACGACGACTACTCGCCGACCAACCGCATGACCGGAGGATCGCTGCCGGCCAAGACATGGCACGACATCATGGAAGTCGCGCACCAGGGCGTCGAGATCAAGGACATCCCGGGCGTCGGCCCCGGCAAGCCGTTGCCGCATAACGTCGCCGCCGCCAACGCTGCGGCCAAGGGCGGCGAGATCAATCCCGGACCGCCGCCAATCCTGACCCGGCGCGGCGCCAACATTCTGGTGCGGGTGGAAAAGATGATGGACGAAGCCGCCAAGACCGCGGGCGCGACACCGCCGCCGGCCGGGCCGAACGGCAAGACCACATCGCGGTTGCCGGCCGGCTCGCCTGCGGCCTCATCCGCCGCCCTCACCTTCCCCGACAGCTTCGCGGCTGCGACGTCCGGCGACAGCACGGGCGACAAGCGGTCCGCGCAATGATGATGGCGGCGCTCTCGTGCGACTGATCGGCGTCTGCGTTCTGGCTCTGGTGATTGCAACCGTCGTCGGCCTCGGGCTGACGTGGTCGACGGCGACGCGCGGCGTCGATGTCGGCACCGTCACCATCGGCGCATGGACGGCGCGGCCGAAGACCGGCACCACCGACATCGATCCCTATTCGCGCGCCGCGATCGCCCGATCCGGCGAACTGCCGATCGGCACCGGCGACGGCGTCACCTTTCTCGCCAAGACCGACAGCGCCGGCAAGCGCCTCAACGGCGATTGCGATGTCACCGTCAGCGGCGTCACGCCGCCCGCGCGGTTCTGGACCCTCACGGTGTACGACATGAAGGGCCGCCTCGTCGCCAACACGCTGCAACGCTATGGCTACACCAGCGAGGAAGTGGTGCGCGGCTCGAATGGTTCGTTCGAAGTGCGGATCGCGCCGCGCGCGCGCGCCGGCAACTGGCTGCCGACCGGCGGCATCGACCGCTATCAGCTTGCGCTGCGCTTCTACGATACGCCCGTCGGCGCCGCGACGCGCACCCAGAAGGACGCGCCGATGCCGGCCATCACCACGGTGGGCTGCCCATGATCCGCTGGCTGTTCGCGATTCTCGGCGGTGTGCTGCTCGGCTGCGTGGTCCATCTCGTCAGCGTGCTGGCGCTGCCGCGCATCGCCTCGCAGGATGCCTATTCGCGGCTCGATCCGATCACCCAGATCAACGCGGTGACGCAGTTGCCCGACGCCGCGCCCGACACCTCGCCGATGCCGTTCATGGATCCGGCCTTCGCGGTGGCGGTGTGCAAATACGATCTCGGCGGCGGGCCGATCAAGCTGCGCGTGCCGGTGAGCCAGGCCTATACGTCGGTGTCGTTCTACACCCGCAACGAGCTTGCCTATTACGCGATCAACGACCGCTCCGCCGGACGCAAGGTGATCGAACTCGATTTGATGACCGAGGACCAGCACGCGGCGGTGCCGGAAGACGAGGACATCACCTCCGCCGACCGCCTCATCATCGATTCCCCCACCGAGACCGGGCTGATCGTGCTCAAGGCGCTCGCCGCCGAGCCGAGCCTGATGACCCAGGCCCGCGCCTCGCTGCAGGCCGCCAGTTGCAAGGTCCAGCCGGTAGATGCCCCGCAGGGCAAGCGGTAACCTTCGTTCGCGTGAATCGCGCGTTATGGCTACATGCCCCGGACGCGGAGCGGTGTGCGATGCCGCTCCGCTGATCCGGGGCACATGCCGCCTTAAGCCTCACATCCGCGAGGCCATCGCCGCCACCTGCGGCCACACCTCCAGCGAGCCGCGATAGATCATGTCGCCGGCGACGTAGAGAATGACCGCGAGGCCGACATAGGCGATCCAGCGGTGTTTGTGCAGCAGCCTGGCGATGAACGAAGCGGCGACACCCATCAGCGCGATCGACAGCGCGAGGCCGATGATAAGCACCGTCGGGTGCTCGCGCGCCGCGCCCGCCACCGCGAGCACGTTGTCGAGCGACATCGAGACGTCGGCGACGATGATCTGCCACGTCGCCTGCGCCAGCGTCTTGCGCGGAGCGCTGTCGTCGTCCTTGCCCTCGACGGCGGCGCCCTCCCCGCCATGGTTGGCGCGCAGTTCGCGCCACATCTTCCAGCACACCCACAACAACAGAAGACCGCCCGCGAGCAGCAGGCCGACGATCTGCAGCAATTGGGTGGTGAGGCCGGCGAAGACGATGCGCAACACGGTGGCGGCGACGATGCCGATAAGGATCGCCTTGGCGCGCTGCTCTTTCGGAAGGCCGGCCGCGGCAAGACCGATGACGACGGCGTTGTCGCCGGCGAGCACGAGATCGATGATGATGACTTGAACGAGGGCGGTCAGCACCTCGGGCGTGATAATGTCGAACATTGGAACGGGCTTCCCTTTTTTGAAGGGAGCGGCCGCTTGCGACACAGGGACGAGCCGGCATCACAGGCTTTTTGCCTGCGCCGTCTCTCGAAAGGGGCCACTCCAACTGAATTCCAGTCCGACATCGCAGCCACCATGGCTGCCAGAGGGGCCCGGCCTGGTCGTCCTGCGCACGATCTGACGATCGCGCGCGATCAGAACTGTTTCTTTTGTCTCCTTCTTACTGGGTCGCTGCCCGCCGCTCGAACAGATGCTCGAACAGCAGCGCGACGTTTTCAGGCTCGCCGAACACCGAAGCGGCGCATCCGGTGAGAACCAGACCTCCGGCGACGTCCCACAGGTTCAGGCCCGGCGTGCGCCGCTGAACGCGGGCCGCGCAAGCCAGCGCCGCGGCAATCGCAGCGCCGCCGAACAGCAGCAGGCTGAGGGCCGCCAGCACCAGATCCGGCTCCAGCGCGAGCACGATCAGGACCGCGGGCGCACCGACGCCCAGACTCACCAGCCACAGCAGGCTGGGCGACGAACCGGACTTTTTCTTGAACAAAGACTGGATCATGACCGCCGACCCTCCCCGCAGGACCGCGAACAGGCGGGACCAGCGAAACACCGCCGGCCGCCCCGGCACAAGATGACGATCCGCCGCAAGGGAACAAGTGTGTATTTATACACTTGAACGCGCCGCATTGTGTGTATAAATACGTCATGAACTCGCGAGATGTAATCGCGGCGCTGAAGGCCGGGGGCTGGCAGCAGGTGGCGCAGAGAGGCAGCCACGTCCAGTTCAAACATCCCGATAAGCCGGGGCGCGTCACGGTCCCGCATCCCAAACGTGACATCCCGCTCGGAACGCTTCGCAGCATCGAGAAGCAGTCCGGGTTGAAGCTGAGGTGACACATGCGCCAGTACATTGCCCTGATCCACAAGGACGAAAGCAGCGATTACGGCGTCTCGTTTCCCGATCTGCCCGGCGTGGTCAGCGCAGGACGAACCCTCGACGAAGCGCGGGATATGGCGGCGGAAGCCCTCGCCTTTCATCTCGAAGGAATGCAGGCCGACGGCGAACCTCTGCCGGAGCCATCGTCGCTCGAAGACATCATGGCGACCGCCGAAAATCGCAACGCCGTCGCCGCGCTCATTCAGACGCCTTCACCCGATGTGAAGACCGTGCGCGTCAACATCACCATGCCCGCTGACGTGCTGCAGGAGATTGATCGCTACGCCGAAAAAGAGGGCTACACGCGATCGGGTTTTCTCACCCAGGCGGCGAAGAAAATCATGGCGGCGTGAGTTGCGGCTCCCCCTCTCCCCGTTTGCGGGGAGAGGGGGAAATCTTCCCTACCCGCCGACCCGCAACACCTTGCCGACAACCGGCGGCGCGGAGGTCCAGGCGGTCGCGGCGCGCGCGGCCAGTTCGCGGATCACGCGGTCGGCCTCGGCGGCCATCGCATCGGGGGCGTGGATCACCAGGCGTTCGAGCGCCCAGCGATAGGAGGCGACGCGCTGTTCGGTGGCCTGCTGCGCCCACTGCACCACCAGCACGTTCTCGCGCATCCGCGCCTGCGCATCGCCGTACTCGCGCGGCGAGACATCGGAGACGTATCGCAGCGCTTCCTGCCGCTTGATGTCGAGATCGTTGACCTTCATCGCCACCGGAATGAACTGGTCGAGCATGGTGAGGTCGTTGCGCACGTCCTCGATCAGCCCGGCATAGGCCGCGGCCTGCGAGCGATGCGGCTCGTCGATCATGCGCCGGCCATAGGCCGTGCGGTCGAACACCACCTTCTGCCGCCACGGCGACTTGATCACCTCATACTCGCCGAACACCGCCTTCCATGACGGGCGCGAATGCGGCGGCTGGATGAAATAATAGGCGAGATCGCGCAACTGGCGTTCGAGATCGGTGAGCTGGAATTGCGACGGCCGCCCGCCGACACTCGCGGTGGCCTCCGCGCCGACCCATTTGTGCATGTCCTCGTGATAGAAGGTGTCGCGGGTGCGTCCGAAGTCGCCGCCGTTGCAGCCGAGGCCGGCAATGAGAGGCAGCAGGATCAGCGGATTGCACATGGGACGATCGGTTCAGCCGGTTGCGCCGTGAAGCGCGAGGAAAACGCGGAACGCGGCAGCGGCGCGGTGCGCCGCAGACACTGAGGTCTCAGGAGCGCGCGCGACGGCGGCGACGGCGACCCGCCGTGCCCTCCTCCGGTCCATGCCCGTCGCTGGCTTCGCCATAGCGCTCGATGCGGATGACCGGCAGGATGACGATGGTGGCCGATCCTTCGCGCGGCAGACTGTCTGAAGGAGCGCGCCGCGCCAGCGCATCCGCAGGAAATTCAACAACGCTGCCCATTTTGCCCCTCCTTGCCGGCCACTGGCCAGCTTCGGCACACGGTCATTAAGAGCAGTCATGGTTAATGGGGGATTAAGACGGAGATTCCGGCGACATATCCTTGCGGCACCGTCGATATGGACGCTACGTGCGTTTCGCCGCGATGCCGGCTATCGCGCCGACCTACCGCTGAACATCGCCCCAGTCCTTAACAAAGGGTTTTCCTTAACCGGTCATTAAACGGCACTGGATAATTTGAGACGACTCAACTCTCGTCCGTACAGGCATGATCGCATCGTCCATGTTGCAAGGTCTTGGCGGCCTCCTCAGCCTGTCGCGGCGGGAGGGCGTCGACGTGCGCCCGACGCTGCTCCGGGTGCTGACCGATCTCTATGTCCAGGCCGCGACCCATACCGCCGACGAGGAAGCCCAGTTCGCCGAACTGGCGACGCGCCTGATCGACACGGTGGACGACGCCACCCGCGCCGCCGTGCGCGGCAAGCTGTCGATCTATCCGCACACGCCGATCGCGGTGCGGCAGCAGCTTGGGCTCGAGCCCGTGGCGTCGGAGCCGGCGCCGGTGGACGATGACTACGAAATCGTCGAAGCCGCCTCCGACGAGCCCGCCCCCGCCGAAACAATGGCGAACGAGACGATGACCGCCGAAGCCGCGGCGGAAACCGCGCCGCCCGAGGCCACCGTTCATCACATGCCGTCGCTGGCGATGCAGCCGGCCGACGCCGCCGCGTTGCAGGACATGTTCGACAAGGCTTCCTCGCGCGAGCGCGCGGCAATGCTGCGCAATCTCGACATCGCCCCGCTCAAGCCCTCGGTGCGGGTCGATCCCCGCCGCGCGGCGCGCGCGGTGACGAGCCTCGAGCACTATGCCATGGCGGCGGATGTGGAGGCTTTTACCGCCGAACTCGGCGATGCCCTGATCCTGCCGAAGCATGTCGCGGCGACCATCGTCAACGATCCGCTCGGCGAGCCGCTGGCCTGCGCGATGCGCACGCTGACCATGCCGAGCGAGGTGTTTCAGCGCGTGCTGCTGTTCCTCAATCCCGCCATCGGCACCTCGGTGCTGGACGTCTATCGCCTCGCCCGGCTCTACGACGTGTTGAGCGAACGCGCCGCTCTGGTGATGCTGGCGGCATGGCGCGGCGCCTCGGTTGCCCAGACCCGCGCGAAGTACCGCCCCGCGCTTTACGACGACGAGCGCCAGCGCGCCCGCGCCGCCACGCCGCAGGCGCGGCCCTCGGTGCAGCCGGGCGATGCGGCCGCCGGCAACAATCTGCGCGGGTCGTCGGGGCGCTAATGGATGGCTCCTCATCCTGAGGAGCGCACCCTTGTATGTGCCTCGAAGGATGAGGCCGCAAATATAGCCTCATATGAAATGTCGTCTCCGCGCAAACGGAGACCCAGCTTTCGGGTGCTCGGATGCTGCGCAGCGTGAAACGGCGCGCCGCTGAGCCGGGGCCGTTCCAGACTCCGGATGTGGAACGATCCGGGTCTGCGGAGCAGCGTAAAGAACGCTGCGCCGCGCCCGGGACACGGCAGCCTCACCCCTTCGCAAGATCGAGAAAGTGCCGCCCGGCGCGGTCTTCGATTTCGACGATCCACACATCGGGATCGAACGACATTTCCTTGACCAGCCGTTCCTCGACCTTCTGCTCGGCCACCGGCTCGGCCGGCCATTGCACGAAGTTGCGCTCGGACGGACGGCCCTCGTCGTAGGTGCTCTGCGGCGCAGGCGTGAACAGCAGCGCGTTGCCGTCGAGCAGCGCGAGCTTGACGAACACCGCCCCCGCCTCCTCCGCGCCCTTGCGGCGCACCGCGCCGAACACGCCTTCGGTCTGGCAGCGGCGCAGATAGGCGGCCACCCAGATGTTGGATTTTATTCGCATGGAATCACGATAGGCCAGCGCGGCGGCGGGTGCAAAGTGCGCGGTGACAGGATGAACAGTGATCGCGTGGAGCCACAGGAATCGCGACATTTCAGATGTCAGGGCCGGACTTGTTCCGGCCATCCCGATAAGGGACGCATCGTGCTCGCCCAAGCGGGATGCCCGGGACAAGCCCGGGCATGACAACCTCACAATCCGATCACCAGGACGCTTGACGCGACCTCAATCGATCGGCCGGCCGGTGAGAATCACCACCTGCTGGATCAGCCAGTCGGACATCGCGCCGGTCGGCGGCCGCTTGCGGTCGGTCTCGAACTTGCGAATGGCGGCCTGCGTTTCAGGGCCGATTGCGCCGTCGGGCTTGAGCTGGCCGTAGCCGTATTCGGTAAGCGCGCGCTGGACCGCGGCGATGCGGCGGTTGGAATTGATCAGGTCGCCGAGCGGATCGCGGTGCGCGGACGATGCCGGCGCAGCGGCGGCCTTCGCCGGCGCGGGCGGCGCAATGGCGGGTTTCGGATCGAGCGGCCTCACCTCCTCGCGCGGCGCGGCTTCGGCCGGACGGGCGCGCGGCATCACGGTAATCGAGGTCGCGACCGGCACAGGCGACGTCAGCGCCGTGCCGAACATCGGATACGGATGGCGGCCGGCCTGCAGGAAGGTGGCATTGACAATGATCGCCATGACGGCGGCGAACGCGACGAACCCCGCCAGCGTGTCTTTCGGGCTGTGCAGCAGCACGCGCATCACCGGGTTGGGATCGCGTTCGATCGCAACGGCGGCGGCCGCGCGACGGCGGTGTTTTTCGGCGGTCTTCCTAGGCACTTTTCTTCACCTGATGGTCTTTGGTCTCCCCGCGCGGCGCAGGCGCCAGCGTGGCGATGTTGCTCGATGGCTTGTCGTGCGCCGGGCTGTAGCTCAACGGCAGCGCGACGGTGACGGTGGTCCCCTCGTCGACCTGGCTGCGAACGGTCATCTCGCCGCCGTGCAGTTCGGCAAGGCTTTTGACGATCGACAGGCCGAGGCCGGTGCCTTCGTGGCGGCGCTGATAGGTCTTGCCGGCCTGGAAAAACGGTTCGCCCAGACGCTTGAGATCGTCGGCGCCGATGCCGACCCCGGTATCAATCACCTTGAGCATCAGGCGCGGGCCATCGACCGCCGCGGTGACGGTGACCGAGCCGCCGCGCTCGGTGAACTTGATCGCGTTCGACAAGAGGTTGAGCAGGATCTGCCGGAAGGCGCGCGGATCGCCGACCATCTGCGGCAGATCGCCGGGCGCGCGGGTCGTGAGGTCGATGCCGTTTTCACGGGCCTTGAGCACCATCAGATTGCAGCACGACACCAGCGTTTCGCGCGGCGCGAACGGCTCCGGCATGATCTCGAAATTGCCGCTCTCCATCTTGGAGATGTCGAGGATGCCGTTCACCACCGACAGGAGGTGATGGCCGGATTCGTTGATCAGCGTCGCGTATTCCTTGCGCCGCTTGGCGTCGATCATCATCTCGTCCTCGCGGACGATCATTTCCGAGAATCCGATGATGGCGTTGAGCGGCGTGCGCAGCTCGTGGCTCATGGTGGCGAGGAAACGCGTTTTCGAGGCATCGGCCTGTTCGGCGGCGAGCCGCGCCGCTTCGAGGGCGTGCTCCTGCGCCTTGCGCTCGGTGACGTCGCGCATCACCGACACCACTTCGGCATCCGTATCGGCGTCGAGACCGACAGCGATCTCGATCGGCCGGCAGCGCATTTCGAGCCAGATGAAATCGGAGGGATGATCGCGCTTGAGGCGGAATTCGACGCTGGCCGATTCATGGCCGCGCGCGGCATCCGACAGCGCCTTGAGATAAGCCGGACGATCGGCGACATGGACGCGATCGAACAGGCCGTGACCGAGCAGCCGCGCCGGCGCGAGGCCGAGCAGCGTTTCCGCGGCCGGAGACACGAAACTGATGGCGCCGTTGCGGCTATGGCGGGCGATCACGTCGCTGATGTTGCGCGCCAGCAGGCGATAGCGATCTTCATCGGTGTCGCGCAGCGTCTTGCTGGTGCGCGCCAGCGCCTCGGCGCCGAAAGCAAGGCTCGCGGCGTACAGCGTGGCGGTGGCGATGCCGAGCGCCTCGAACATCGGGCTGGCATTCGGCGCGATGCCGGATGCCGGCAGCCATCCGAACGCCTCGATCGCCATCAGCCCGAGCGCGCAGCCCAGCGACAGCGCCACGGCGCAGATCACCACGCGGCGCGACGCAGACAGCGCCGCTTCGAGCGGAACCGCGACCAGCCAGATCGCCGCGAAGGAGGAAATGCCGCCGGTGCCGAGCGACACCGCGAACACCATCGCGGCCAGCGCCAGCGACGACAGCATGTGCGCGGCCTCATAGCGGCCGGTGCGCGACACATAATAAGAGACAAGGATCGGCGTGATCAGCCACGCCAGCACCACGACTTCCATGGCGGACGGCGCGCCGCGCACGGCGAGATAAAGCGGGAGCGAGGCCAGCGCGATCAGACTTCCGACCATGCGCGGCGCGATAAAGGCGCGATGGCGCGCCCATGTCATCGCGTCCTGGCGCGCCGACGGATGCACCAGCGAATCGAGACGATCGCGAATGGTCTCAAACAGTGTCACGTTGTTCTCGCGTTAGGCGCGCCCAGAACGGTGCCGCCCGAACGCCCCCTCTTTTCGTTGCGGGATCGTGTCAGACGCCCCTTAAGCGAACGCTAAGGCGACCGCCGCGTGACGCAGGCGAGGCCTGCGAAAGCGCATTTGACGCGTCAATCGCATGCGATTTGCCGCAAATGGTGAACCAGAGGTTTCAGTTGCGGCGCCGATTATGGTTTCGAAATGGTGGACGGCGCGCCAATGGCGTCATCCGGCGCGATTCCGGCGACCGCGGTTCATCAATCGAAAATTTACGGCAAATGAAATGATTCAAATTTGAAGCAAATTTATCGAACTCGCGGCACGAGAGATTCAGCCGCTGCTGTTACAAAAACGCAGATTGCGAAACTCAATCGCGACGGGATGTGACGGGGACGTTCGATGTTTTTCCTTCTGCGCATGGCATTCTGGCTCGGGCTGGTGCTCGTGCTGCTGCCGACAGACAAAGCGCCGGATGCAAACCAGCAGCCGGAGGTTGCCGCAAGCGATGCGATTTCGGCTGCGAGCGCGGCGGTGTCCGACATGGCGCAATTCTGCGATCGTCAGCCGACGGCGTGCGTCGTCGGCGGTCAGGCCGCGAGCGTGATCGGCGCGCGGGCGCAGGCCGGCGCGAAGAAAGTCTATCAATTCATCACCGAGAAGAACGAGAAGGCCGACGACGCGCAGGCCGAGAGCGGGAAGGCCGACAAGCCTGAAAAGAGTCTCGAGAAGAAACCGCACGACGCGAAAGCGGCCGGCAAGCATAGCGAGCGCCGCGAGCGCAAGTCGACCGATCACACCGGCTCGATCGATGCCGCCGAGCGCATGTCCGAACCCGAGCGCAGCGACGCGCTGACGGCGGATGACCTCGCCATCGAGTGGCAGAGGCCGGTGCTGTAAGCCATCTTGATCCTCATCCTGAGGAACATCGCGCAGCGATGGGTCTTGAAGGATGAGGCCGGGATGCAACGCTTATCTGCGGCCTCATGGTTCGAGACGGCTTCGTCTCCTCACCATGAGGAAAAAGTCCCGCAAGCAAACCACTAATCCTATCGTCCTGGCGAAAGCCGGGACCACGATTTTAGCGCCCCGGACGCTGCGCAGCGCGTGAGCGGTGCGCTGCTGATCCGGGGCCGTTACACACTCCGAATCCGGAACGGTCCCGGTTCTGCGAAGCAGCGTTCACGCTGCATCGCGCCCGGGACAAGAACGCCAGATCCCGGCCTTCGCGGGGGCGACATCGAATATGCCCCGAACTCCCCCGGAACCCGAAAAATTGCGATAAATCCGCAATCGGGTTATCGCTTTGGCGCCCTCGCGAGGTCATATAAGGGGGACAGACGGGAACGAACGAATGCCGACGATTGACGAAATCAGGGACAATTTCGAGCTGCTGGACGAGTGGGATGACCGCTACCGCTACGTCATCGAACTTGGCCGCACGCTGGAGCCGATGTCCGAGGAAGAGCATTCGGCGGCCAACAAGGTGCAGGGCTGCACCAGCCAGGTCTGGCTTGCGCGCAAGGTCAATCGCGGAGCGGACAACGAGCCGGTGCTGCATTATGTCGGCGACAGCGACGCGCATATCGTGCGCGGCCTGGTCGCGATCCTGCTGACGCTGTATTCGGACAAGACCGCGCAACAGATTCTCGACACCGACGCGCTGGCGCTGTTCGACGAATTCGGCTTCCGCGAACACCTGACCCCGCAGCGCTCCAACGGTCTGCGCTCGATGGTCGAACGCATCCGCCGCGACGCCAGCGAAACGCTGGCCGAGGCGACGTAGCTCTCAGCTTCCTGCAATCGATATGCCGCCCCTCATTCTGAGGACCGCGCCGATGACCACCTCCTCATCCTGAGGAGCATTGCGCAGCGGTGCGTCTCGAAGGATGAGGCCAACAACCCGGATTATGGCCTCATGGTTCGAGACGGCTTCGCCTCCTCACCATGAGGAGGAAGCTCTGCGAGCGAACCGCCGACTCCGCGTCGGTCCGGCGCACACCGTACCCGTTGGCGGCGACGACATCGAGTGTAATCATCGTTTCCACTTGTCCCGGACGCGACGCAACGCGACAGAATTGCTTCGCAGAACGGGGACCGCTCCGCGCTCGGAGCCTGGAACGGCCCCGGATCAGCGGAGCGGCGTGGCGAACGCCGCACCGCATCCGGGACACAACTAACTCTGCCTCAACTCGTGAACGTCACATCCTCCGCAAGCCACGTCCGAATCCGCGCGGTGTCGCGCCGCGGCGCGAGTTGCAAACCGTAGTGCCGCGCGAGGCGGTCGAGCGCCAGTTGCAGCACCACCTTGGCGGAGCGCGGCGGCCATCCGCGTTCGCGCTCGACATCCTCGAGCCCGCGCAGGAAACAGCACACATCCATCAGCACGCCGGCAAATTCCGGCCCGCAGGCCTGCAGCGCGTTGCGCACGCGCTGGCGCGACGCCACGATCAGGTCCGTCATCTCGCCCGCGCCGCCGCCGGAGCCAGGCGTGCGCGCAAGACCCGACCAGCTCGATGTGACGCGCGGCGCCAGATGCGCGCGGGTGAAATCGGCGCGCAGCCTTTCGCCGGCGACGAACTGGTTGCCGTCGATCATCGCGCGGCCATCGCGACCCTTGCGACGCGCGAGCCACGCCAGCGGACTTTCGCCGTCGTTGACCGGGACGCGCGCGAAGCCGCCCTCGGTCATGATCTCCTGCATCGACAGCGACAGATGCTGGGCGCGAAAGCGATCGACGCCATCGGGCATCGCGGAATCCGTGGCAGCGCCGCGTGCGCGGCGGGAGGATTTACGGGTCATCGCGCGCGCTCCCCGGTGTCGACACCGCAAGCGCGCTCCAGCGCCGCGATCCGGCAATCGAACCAGATGTCGTCGCGGCGGTCCTCGATGGCCCGGCACGCATGCGCCACGGTGGTGCGGTCGCGGCCGAACGCGCGCCCGATCGCCGCAAAGCTCATCGCGAACGCGACATGGCACAGATACATCGCCACCTGACGCGCCAGCGAGACTCGTGGCGATCCCCGGGATGGCGCCATCATGCAGCCGGGATCGACGCGGAAATCGTGCGTGACGCAGGCGAGGACCTGCGGACAGATGGCCTTGCTGTCCGATGGGCGGTGGCGCGGCAGGTTTCGGGCTGGCGAAACGGCGGGCCGGGCCTTCGCGGCGGCCGAAACCTCGACCGGCCCCTTGGCAGACGCGCTGATTTCAGGCATTGGAGACATTCTCATCTAGGACTGTATCCCTATTAGGAATATATGCCTAGATGATAATCCCGATCCTGTCACCGGGGATAGCTGTCCCCGGGAAATTTCGCGGGTCTGCGGCGTTGAAGAGTGGAGCGCGTATCGGGGCCGGAAATTCACCGGGGTCAAATCGAACGATGTCTGCCCACCAAGTCGGAAAAGCCTGCGATGCGGTGACAACGCAATCGGTCATCACCAGCCCGATCTGCGCGCATCGATCGGCCGAAACCATGCCGACCGACGCCTGCCAGTATTTCTATGACTGCAAGGGTTGCGGCGCGCGGCTGACGCCTCGGCCCGGGGACTGCTGTGTGTTCTGTTCGTTCGGCTCGGTCCCGTGCCCGCCCGTTCAAGCCGGGAATTGCTGCGCCTGAGCCTTGGTGCCCTATCCTCGTGCCGCGTATTTCACCGCTTGGTGCGGCGGCGCTGCTGGCCGAGACCCATTTTCTTCGCCAGTTGCGAGCGCGCCACCGCATAGTTGGGCGCGACCATCGGATAGTCCGCCGGCAGATTCCATTTCTCGCGGTACTGCTCGGGCGACATGTTGTACTGGCTGCGCAGGTGGCGCTTGAGCGACTTGAAGCGTTTGCCGTCCTCAAGACAGATCAGGTAGTCCGGCGTCATCGACCTCTTCACCGAGACCGCTGGCTTGGCCGGCTCCGCCACCGCTTCGACCGTGCCGGTCGAGACCCGCTGCAACGCCGAATGGACCTGCGCGATCAGCCCCGGCAAGTCGGCCGCCGACGTCGCGTTGTTGCTGACATAGGCCGAGACGATGCTGGCCGTCAGCTCAATGAAGCTTTTGCTCGCCGTATCGCTCATGCGGGCGTTGTCCTTGCGGGCGTGCCGTTGGGTGACCGCTCATCTCGCGCCTTGCAATGGGATGGCGCCATCATCCTGAAAACAGGCACTATTGTACGAATTCAAGTATTCGACAGACTATGAGGGCAAGGCGGCAGCCCTGACAAGTCAAACGGAAGCATTAATACGAAATATTCTGTGCGGGTGCGAGAAGACCGACCCGGACCTGCCGCGAACGGGACAATCAGTCGTTCTGGCCGAGATGGGCGCGCAGCGCATCGATCGACTCGAAACGCACCATGCCTTCGGGCATCTGCGCCTCGATCGAGCCGTCGGAATACAGCTTGTATTCCATCGCATCGACGACGCCCGACTTGACCACCGTGACCGCCGGAGCCACCGGAGCCGCCGGCTCCTCGGTACGCCGGAGCGGCGAAAAACGGCTGGTGCCGTTGCTGCGGCTCAGGCCGCTGTCGCCGCGCGCACGCTCGCTCGACGGCCAGGCGGTGTCGAACCGATGCGCCGGTTCGGCGCGGTCGGTGACTTCGCGGGCCGCATCGAGAGCGGGCAATTCCTCTGCGGCAGGCGTTGCCTCCTGACTGTCGGACGGCGCGTCGGTGGACGTCGCAGTGGACGCGCGACGGCGCGAGGCGAACAGGAAATTACGGCGCGGGCGCTCGGCCGATGCTTCGTCGGAATCAGCCGGGGGCGGAAACAACGGCGACGCCGCACGGCTTCGCGCGGCTGCCTCTTCCCGCCATGGCGGCGCCGGCGCTTCGTCCTCGCTCTTGTCCGCGAGGGGTTCGGAGCGCGTGTCGTCATCGCTCGCGACAGCGGTGCGCGGCTCGTCGCGCGGAAACAGGAATCCACCCGGCGGAGTTGGGCGCGCCGGAGTCGGCCGTGCGACCTTGGGCAAGTCAGGCGCCGGCGCGGCCAACGGCAGATCGGCACGCGGCGTCAGAACGCCGGTCTCTTCCCGCGCGGCGATACGCGGAGCGCCAGCCTCGAGCTGACGTCCAAGGTTCTTCAGTTCGCGAACGACATACGACAGGCCGATCAGCAGCAGGCCGGTGCAGGCCACCATCGCGCCAACCAGGATCAGCGTGTTGCCGAAGCTGAAGTCCTTGATCGGCACGCCCCAGACCACCGTCAGGACGCCGGCGCAAAACACCACAGTTCCAGCAATCAACAAACCAGCCATACCTAACTCCACGCCTGCCGCCGGCGTATTGGCGGCAGAAATTCACTCCACAATACTGTCAAATTGTCCGCATGACCAAACGGTAAATATACCTAGGCCGCCACCTTCTTTCGACAAATCAAGCACATGCTTAACCCTCACGGCCCCGCGGTTACGATAACGCGCAAGTGGCGGTTTACTTCCCGGCCCCGCTAAAATCTTTACCGTGCCGGCATTCGGGCGCGGTGGTTTGTAAAATAAGCCACAATTCCCAATTACTTGACCGGGAAAGATCGCTATCGTGATGCCGAACACGGCCTCTTGAAGCGCGCCAAGCGGGGCCATCGAGGAAGTCGGGCTCACCAGCCATCATGCCATCCACCACCTCCACTCTCGAAACGCCGCTCTGGCGTTCGACCGAGCAGGCCTGCGACACGCTTGCCTATGCCACGCTCGCGATCGTCGCACTGATCGCCGGCCTCACCTTCCGCAGTTACGGTCTCGGCTGGGACGACTACACCCACGCGGAGTACGCCGACCTGCTGCTGAAGATGTACGGGTCCGGATTCAAGGACACCGACGCGCTGTCGTTCGCCAATCTCTACATGTACGGCGGCGGCTTCGACATGGCCGCCGCGCTGTTGCACAAGGTCATTCCGCTCGAGTTGTTCGAGACCCGCCGCCTGGTCGGCGCGATCGTCGGCGTCGTCGGGCTTGCCGTGAGCTGGCGCATCGCGCGCCGCATCGGCGGTCCGCTCGCGGGGCTTGCCGCGCTGCTGCTTCTCGCGCTGTGTCCGTCGTTCTACGGCCACATGTTTATGAATCCCAAGGACGCACCGTTCGCCGTGGCGATGGTCGTGCTGATGCTCGGCCTCGTCCGCCTTGCCGACGAGTATCCATCGCCCTCGCCGCATACGGTGCTGATCATCGGCCTCGGCGCGGGCCTGTCGATCGGCTCGCGCATTCTCGGCGGGCTTGCGCTGGTCTATGCCGTGATCGGTTTCATTCCGATCTGGCACGCCGACATTCGCGTGCGCGGCTGGCGCGAAGCAGGTCATCGCCTTGGCCACATGCTGTATCGCCTGCTGCCCGGCATCGTGTTCGGCTATCTGGTGATGGGCCTGATCTGGCCGTGGTCGATCATCGAGCCCGGCAATCCATTCCACGCGCTGACCTACTTCTCGAAATTCTTCGAAAAGCCATGGAAGGAACTGTTCGACGGCGCGATCATCTCCGTGCCGGACATGCCGTGGTCGTACCTGCCGACGCTGTTCGCGCTGCAGATGCCCGAAGTCCTGCTCGCGTTGCTGTCGATCGGCGTCGGCGGCACCATCGTGCTGGCTCTGCGCAAGAGTGAGGACCCGCGCCGCAAGACCGCGCTGACCATGGTAATGCTGGCCGCGCTGATGCCGCTGGCGATTGCGATGGTGAAGCGCCCTGCGCTCTATAACGGCATCCGGCATTTCATCTTCGTGATTCCGCCGATGGCGATCCTCGCCGGCGTTGCATTCTCGTGGGTGGTCGATGCCCTGAAACCACGCGGCCGCGCCGCGCAAAGTCTCGCCGTGTCGCTGTTCGTGTTCGGACTGACCTTGCCGTTCGGCGAAATGATCCGGCTGCATCCCTATCAGTACACCTACTTCAACGATGTGGCCGGCACCGTTCGCAAGGCCGAATATTCGTACATGCTCGACTATTGGGGGCTGGCGTTGAAGCAAGCTTCGGAAGCGCTGCGCGAGCAACTCGCCGAGCGTCAGGAAGCGACACCGGAAGATCGCAAATGGAAGGTGGCGGTGTGCGGACCGCAGCGTCCCGCGCAGGTTGCACTAGGCCCCGATTTCAATATCGGCTGGGACAGCCAGGCCGCGGACTTTGCCATCACGCTCGGCGAGTTCTACTGCAAGGGACTGCCGGCGCCGGTTTATGCGGAAATCATCCGCGACGGCGTCGTTTTCGCGCGGGTTTATGACATCCGCGGACTGAGCATCGCCAGCCTGCTTTCGATTCCGGCGCCGTAGCCACCTAAATTTTTGACTGACTGCCATTCCCCGGACGCGGCGATCCGATGTTGCCGCGTCCGCGCTCCGGCCTTACGCTCGCGCCCAATCAAAATGAATGGAGCAAACGCCGATGTCGCCAGCCGAAGCACGCCTCAAGGAAGTTCCCTCGGACATGAGCGAGGCCGAATGGTCGCAGCGGGTCAATCTCGCCGCCGCCTATCGCCTCGTCGCACTGTATGGTTGGGACGATCTGGTCGACACCCATATTTCGGCGCGGGTGCCCGGCCCCGAACATCATTTCCTGATCAATCCCTACGGCCTGATGTTCGACGAGATCACGGCGTCGAGCCTCGTCAAGGTCGACCTCGACGGCAACCAGCTCAGCGAAAGCCCCTACAAGATCAATCCGGCCGGGTTCACCATCCATTCGGCGGTCCACGAAGTGCGCGAAGATGCCGGTTGCGTGATGCATCTGCACACGCCGGACGGAACGGCGGTCGCAAGCTGCATGGAAGGCCTGCTGCCGCTCAACCAGACCGCGCAACTCGTGACCGGCGACCTCGCCTATCACGACTATGAAGGCATCGCCCTCGATCACGACGAGCGGCCGCGCATCCAGCGCGACCTCGGCACCAAGAACCATCTTCTACTGCGCAATCACGGCACGCTCACTGTTGGGCGTTCCGTCGCCTCGGCCTTCGAGCGCATGTATCATCTCGAGCGCGCCTGCACGATGCAGGTACGTACCCGCATGCTCGGCCCGACCGCGTATCCGGTGGACAAGCTGGTGATCGAGAAAAACGAACAGCTGGTCAGCGACCCCGATCGCTCGGACCTGCGTTCCACCAAGCTGGTGTGGCCGCCGCTGCTGCGCAAGCTTGACAGGCTCGACCCCAGCTATAAGACTTGAGACATCACCCTCTACACGTAGACTAAACAAACGCCGCCCAATTCCGGGCGGCGTTTTTACGTGTGCGTTGACCACCCGGCTGTCATGGCCGGACTTGTTCCGGCCATCCCGATAAGCCCGATAAGGAAGGCACTGTGCCTGCCTCAGCGGGATCACCGGGACAAGCCCGGTGATGACATCAGGTTCTAGGGATGGATTCTCATTCCTTTACGCCTTCGGCGCGTCCGCCAGCGCCGCCAGAATGCGCGCCCACGAGCGAATGCCCTTGTGGAAGCTCTTGAGGTCGTATTTCTCATTCGGCGAATGGATGTTGTCGTCTTCGAGTCCGAACCCGATCAGCACGGTGTCGAGACCGAGCGTCTTCTTGAAGTCCGCGACGATCGGAATCGATGCGCCGGAACCGATCAGCAGCGCTTCCTTGCCCCATTCATCGGTCAGCGCGCGCTTGGCCGCCGCGAGCGGCTTCATGCCCCAATCGAGCGCAATCGCCGGCGCGCCGGCATGGTCGAGGAATTCCGCCGTGCAGTCGGCCGGCAGACGCGCTGTCACGTAGTCGCGAAACGCCTTGCGGATTTTCTCCGGGTCCTGGCCTTCGACCAGACGGAACGAAATCTTCGCCGAGGCCTCAGCCGGGATGACGGTCTTCGAACCCTCGCCGGTATAGCCGCCGACAATGCCGTTGATGTCGCAGGTCGGACGCGACGATACTTGCTCGATCAGCAGGCGATCCTTCTCACCCGCAGGCTCGGACAGGCCGATCGGCTTGAGGAAGGTTTCCGGCGACAGGTTGAGCGCCTTCCATTGCGCAAGAATGTCCGGCGGCAGATCCTTCACGCCGTCATAGAAACCGGGAATGGTGATGTGGCCGTTCTCGTCGTGGATACCGCCGAGGATGCGGGTCAGCACGCGGATCGGGTTCTGCGCGCCGCCGCCGAAAATGCCCGAGTGGAGATCGCGATTGGCGGCCTTGATCCGCACTTCGTCATAGACCAGTCCCCGCAGCGACGTAGTGATCGCCGGCGTGTTCGGGTCCCACATGCCGGTGTCGCAGACCAGCGCGAAGTCGGCGGCCAGGTCTTTCTTGTGCTTCTCCAGGAACGGGCCGAAATTCTTGGAGCCGACCTCCTCCTCGCCTTCGATCAGAATGGTGATGGCGAGCGGCAGCGTGCCGGTGACATTCTTCCAGGCGCGGCACGCCTCGACGAAAGTCATGAGCTGGCCCTTATCGTCCTCGGCGCCCCGCGCGACGATGATCTTGCGGCCGTCGGCATGATCGGTCACCACGGGCTCGAACGGCGGACGGTGCCAAAGGTCGAGCGGATCGACTGGCTGCACATCATAATGGCCGTAGAACAGCACGTGCGCGCCCCTGCCCGGCCCGGCGCCGTTGCTCTTGCCGACGATCGCCGGATGCCCGGCAGTCGGCCGCACCTCGGTATCGAACCCGATGGTGGCGATGTCGGCGGCGAGATGCTCGGCCGCCTTCCTGCAATCCTCGTTGAATGCCGGATCGGCCGAGATCGACTTGATCCGCAAGAGCGTGAACAGACGTTCGAGACTGGCGTCGAAATCGGCGTCGATGCGGTCGAGCACCGCTGATAGCGCGTTGGTTGTGGTCATGAACTGTCTCCGATTTCAGGCGATCAGCGCCGCAGCAGGCTGCCGAGGACGTTGCGCACGATCGAGCGGCCAATCGAGCCGCCAAGCGCACCGCCGACCGATTTGCCGAGGCTCGCCGCGACATCGCCGGCAACCTTGTTGGTGACCGAACGGGTCACGCTGCGCGCAATCACCTGCCCGGTTGTCAGACGCCCCCGCGGCGTGTTGGTCCCGAAAATAGAGCCGACGATTGATCCGACCTGCCCGAGGACGCCACCGCCGCCATTCGCCGGCGCGGCGGTTTCCGCAACCCGCTTCTGCAGCATTTCGTAGGCCGACTCCGAGTCCACCGTCGTGTCGTATTTGCCCTTCACCGGGCTCGCGGCGATGATCGCCTTGCGCTCTTCCGGCGTGATCGGCCCGATCCGCCCGGTCGGCGGACGGATCATGACGCGCTCGACCATCGACGGCGTACCGTTGCCCTCGAGGAACGACACCAGCGCCTCGCCCTTGCCGAGTTCGGTGATGACCTGCGCGGTATCGAGATTGGGGTTCGGCCGGAAGGTTTCCGCGGCCGCCTGCACCGCCTTCTGGTCGCGCGGCGTAAAGGCGCGCAGCGCGTGCTGCACGCGGTTGCCGAGTTGCGCCAGAACCTTGTCGGGCACGTCGATCGGGTTCTGTGTCACAAAATAGACGCCAACGCCCTTGGAGCGGATCAGGCGCACCACCTGCTCGATCTTGTCCATCAGCGGCTTCGGCGCATCGTTGAACAGCAGATGCGCCTCGTCGAAGAAGAAGACCAGCTTGGGCTGCGGCGGATCGCCGACCTCAGGAAGCTCCTCGAACAATTCCGACAGCATCCACAGCAGGAACGTCGCGTAGAGCTTCGGGCTCTGCATCAATTTGTCGGCGACGAGAATATTGACCAGGCCGCGCCCGCTCTGATCGGTACGCATGAAATCCTTCAACTGCAATGCCGGCTCGCCGAAGAACTTGTCGCCGCCCTGGTTTTCCAGCACCAGCAATTGGCGCTGGATGGTGCCCACCGTCTGTTTGGAGACGTTGCCGTACTGGGTGGTCAATTCATCGGCATGTTCGGCAATGAATGACAGGATCGCGCGCAGATCCTTCATGTCGAGCAACAGCAGGCCCTGCTCGTCGGCCACACGGAAGGCAATATTGAGCACGCCTTCCTGCACGTCGTTCAGATCCATCATGCGCGACAGCAGCAACGGCCCCATCTCGGAGACCGTGGCGCGAACCGGATGACCCTGCTCGCCGAAAACGTCCCAAAATACCGTCGAGAACTGATCGGGCTTGAAGTCCAGCGCCATATCCTGGGCGCGCTTGAGGATGAAGTCCTTCGCCTCGCCGATTTCGGCGATCCCGGAGAGGTCGCCTTTGATATCCGCGGCAAAAACCGGGACCCCGGCGCGGGCAAATCCCTCCGCCATGACCTGCAGAGACACGGTCTTGCCGGTTCCAGTGGCGCCGGTGACAAGTCCATGCCGGTTGGCCAGCGCGAGTGTGAGGAACGCGGGCTGGTCCCCTTTCCCGATGAAGATCGCCTTGTCGGTATCGGCGGAAGCAATCGTGCTCGCTGCGGTGGTCGCCGCCTTCGCAGCCTTTGCACTGGTCGTCTTGCTCTTCGCTTTGGCCATCGTCACGCCTCTTGCGACACTCTATCGCGCCGCCGATTGTCGAACAAATCAGTTTCGCCCGTAGCGATCATCTTGCAGCCAGAACAGAACGGGTCAACAGGCCTTGCCCAAAGGCCAATCCGCTTTTCGTGATTTGAACCGGTCCAGAATTAGAAAGTTCGCCTGTCGCCAGGACAATATGAAGCGTGGTCGGTGCTCTTCTCTTGCATCACTGCAACACTCGCCGTCGAGATGGCCACGAAATGCCCCTCATCCTTCATGGTCACTTGTAATTGGTGACGCGTCCGCCCAAGATGAAATCGCAATCAAGGACCCGGCACTCAACCGGGGCGCATGGGGCGACAAATGAACCGACAGTTTGATGGGCTGGCATCGATTGCCGCCAGTGCGAGACTTGCGGCCGCGTTAAACAGCGGACCCGGCTGATCAAGACGACCTGTTTGACAGGTCCACAGCCTGCGAACCGCCGTTTGGCCGACTTCAGTTCTTTTGAGTGCAATGACGTATCCCATCACACAGATCGACGGAATTGGGTTTCTCGCCGCCTCCAAGCTCAAGGCGCAGGGCATCCGCACCACCGACGCTCTTCTTGAAAATGCCAGCACCTTGAAGGGTCGCAAGAAGCTTGCGGCCGCAACCGGCATCAGCGAACAGCAGCTGCTCGAATGGGCCAACGTCGCCGACTACATGCGCGTGCCCGGCATGGGCAAGCGCAAGGCCGAATTGATCCGCGCCGCCGGCGTCCCCACCGTGCGCGAATTCGTCCAACGCAATCCGGGCCGGCTCGCCAAGGCGATGGCGGAAGCCAACACCAAGCGCAAGCTGGTCAGCGTCCTGCCCTCGGAAAAGTCCGTCGAGCAACTGATCGAACGCGCGCGCAAGCTTCCGCTGAAAATCTCGTACTGAGCCGCCCGGAAAGTCGCGGGGAGCCAGACGCTTAGGCGCTGTCTCGGCATGGCCAAGCGCCTTGACTCCGTTCGCCGGACCGCGCAAAGCCACCGCATGATCGCGGCGGACGTCAGGCACCAGCAACAGCCAGTTTCCATGCAGCATCCGGTGCTGCAGCCCCTGCTCGCGCGCCCGTTTCCAGCCGTCATGGGCATCCTCAACGTAACGCCGGATTCCTTTTCCGACGGCGGGCAATTCCTCGACCCGGAGCTGGCATTGACGCAGGCCCGCCGGATGATCGCCGAGGGTGCGGATATCCTCGATGTCGGTGCGGAATCCACCCGCCCCTACGGTTCGGCCATGCCGGTTTCCGCCGACGATGAGCTGGCACGGCTGCAGCCGGTGCTGGCGCAAGTCGTGGCGCTTGGCACGCCGGTCTCCATCGACACTATGAAAGCTCGCGTCGCGGACTGGGCGCTCGGTCAGGGCGTGGCGATCGTCAACGATGTCTGGGGCCTGCAGCGCGATCCCGACATGGCGCGGGTCGTTGCCGCTCGTGGCGCGCCGGTGATCGCCATGCACAATCGCGACAGCGCTGATCCCGCGATCGATATCATGGCGGACCTCGCCGCGTTCTTCGCACGCTCGCTCGACATTGCCGCACGCGCCGGCATTCCGGCGGCGCATGTGGTGCTCGATCCCGGCATCGGCTTCGGCAAGACCGCCGAACAGAGCATGATCGCGCTGGCGCGCCTCGACGAACTTCGCAAATTCGGCAGCCCGCTGCTGGTCGGTGCGTCGCGCAAGCGTTTCATTTCCACGGTGACGCCCTCCGAGCCGCAACAGCGCCTCGGCGGCTCGCTGGCGGCCCATCTGATCGCGGCGCAGGGCGGCGCGCAAATCATCCGCGCCCATGACGTCGCCGAAACCGTACAGGCGCTGCGCATCGGCGCGGCTATCGAGGACAAACGATGAGCGACATTATCTTTATCAAGGGCCTTCTGGTTCATGCCCGGCACGGCGTCATGGATCACGAGGCCGAAGTCGGACAGCGCTTCGTCATCGACCTCGAACTGTTCATCGATCTTTCGGATTCCTCACGCAGCGACAAGCTCGCGGACACGGTTTCCTATTCCAGCGTGGTCGAGACGGCGACCTCCGCCTTCAAGGGCACCAACTACCATCTGCTCGAACGCGCCGCCGGCGCGGTGGCCGATGCCGTTCTGGCCGCCTTCGCGCGCGTCAACGCCATTCAGGTCACGGTTCACAAGCCGCATGCACCGATTCCGGCGATCTTTGACGATGTCGGCGTCATCATCACCCGCTCTCGGACATCCTGAGCGATGGCCAGCGTCCTCATCGCGCTGGGCGGCAATGTCGGCGACGTGCGCGCCACCTTCTCGAAAGCTATTGCCAACATCTGCGGCATGACCCAGGCCGCGCTCGTCGCGCGCTCGCCGGACTATTCGACTCCGCCTTGGGGCGACGAGCATCAGGAGCCGTTCGTCAACGCCTGCATCGAGATCGAGACCAGCCTCGATCCGCACGCAATCCTGTTCACCCTGCACAAGATCGAGAAGAAATTCGGCCGCGACCGCGCCAATGAGCGACGATGGGGACCGCGTACGCTCGATCTCGACGTCATCGCCTACGACAACGTGATCCTGCAGAAGCCGGAGCTCACCTTGCCGCATCCCCGGCTCTGGGAACGCGCCTTCGTCCTCGTTCCGCTGGCCGACATCGCGCCGGACCGCGACATTGGCGGAACGACGCCGCGCGACGGACTGGCGCGGGTATCGACGGCCGGGATCGAGCGCCTGCCGGACCTCGGATAATCCCTAAAACAACCATTTGGCTTGCGCGCCGCCGCATGGCATTTTCGCCCGGTAACAAGCCTGCCGCCAGGAGTTAACCTGCTGAATGTCCACGGAAACCGACCATCTGACCCTCGCCGCCGACTTCAATCCCGCCACCCGCGAGGACTGGCGCAAGCTCGTTGATGGCGTCCTCAAGGGCGGGCCGTTCGAAAAGCTGATCGGCAAGACCTACGATGGCCTCAGCATCCAGCCGATCTATCAGCGCGCACCCGACGCGGCCGTGATCCCGGGGCGCGCCGCCGCGACGCCATGGCAGGTCATGCAGCGGGTCGATCATCCCGATGCGGCCGCCGCCAACAAGCAGGCCCTCCACGATCTCGAGAACGGCGCCAACGGTCTGACGCTGGTGTTTGCCGGCGCAAACGGCGCGCATGGCTATGGACTCGAGCCAACGTCTGCCGCGCTGACGCGCGCGCTCGACGGCATCTATCTCGATGCGGGAATTGCCATCGAATTCCAGATCGGCCTGCACTCCCGCGACATGGCGCAGCATTTCGCCGATCTGCTCGCGGCGCGGAAAATTGCTCCGGACAGCGTGAACGTGCGCTTCGGCTTCGACCCGATCGGCGGCAGCGCCGTGCGCGGCGGCAATCAGGGCACGTGGGACAGCACGGCGAAGGTCTTTGCCGAAAAGATCGCCGGCCTTGCCAAGCTCGGCTTCCGTGGGCCGTTCGCACCGGCCGACGGCCGGGTGATTCACAATGCCGGCGGTTCGGAAGCGCAGGAACTCGCTTTCGTACTTGCCAGCGGCGTGGCTTACCTGCGCGCGCTGGAAGATGCAGGCGTCGCGCTGGAAGACGCGCGTCGCATGATTTATGTCCGCCTCGCCGCGGATGCAGACCAGTTCATGACGCTGGCGAAATTCCGCGCCCTGCGACGCCTGTGGGCGGGTGTCGAACAGGGCTGCGGCCTCGCGCCCGAACCGCTGTTCGTCGCGGCGGAAACCTCGTGGCGGATGCTGACCCAACGCGATCCCTATGTGAACATGCTGCGCGCGACGATCGCGACTTTCGCTGCGGGTCTCGGCGGCGCCAACAGCGTCACCGTGCTGCCGCACACGCTGGCGCTCGGCTTGCCCGATGGGCTGGCGCGGCGCATTGCCCGCAACACCCAGCTGATCCTTCTCGAAGAGTCCAATCTCGACAAGGTTTCCGATCCGGCCGCCGGTTCGGGTGGTATCGAGGACCTCACCGCGCATCTGTGCGAAGCGGCATGGGCGCAATTCCAGGAGATCGAGCGTGCGGGCGGCGTGTTCGCCGCGCTGGAACAGAACCTTATCCAGAAGAAGGTCGCCGCCGTGAAGGCCGCGCGCGACGCCAATCTCGCCAGGCGCAAGGATGTTCTCACCGGCGCGAGCGAATTTCCGAACCTTTACGAGGCGGCCGCGTCGGTGTTGCAGGCGACGCCTGTGACGCTGCCGCCCGACGAACCCGCCAGGGTCACGTTCGACGCCTTGCGCGCCATCCGCCTCGCCGAGCCCTTCGAGACTCTGCGGGATGCATCCGACAAGATCCTGGAAAAATCCGGCGGCCGCCCGAAGGTGTTTCTCGCCAATCTCGGAACGCCGGCCGACTTCACAGCGCGCGCAACCTTCGCCAAAAGCTTTTTTGAAACGGGCGGTATCGAAGCCGTCGATTCCGAAGGCTTTTCCGATCCCGCAACGCTCGCCGCGGCGTTCAAGGCTTCCGGCGCGCCTCTCGCCTGCCTGTGTTCCTCCGACAAGGTTTATCCGGTTCAGGCCGAAGCCGCCGCGAAGGCCCTTAAAGACGCGGGCGCAAAGCATATCTATCTGGCGGGCCGCGCGGGCGACAACGAAGCGGCCCTGCGCGCTGCCGGTGTCGATGAGTTCGTCTTTGCCGGCGGCAATGCTTTGACGATGCTGAACGATGCCTACCGTCGGATAGGTTGATATGGCGCCCACGTCGACAGAACTGACCGGAGGCTGCCAGTGCGGCGCGATCCGTTTCGCGATCAGCGCGGCGCCGGGACGTGTCAGCATCTGCCATTGCCGGATGTGCCAGAAGGCCTCGGGCGGCCCGTTCGCATCGCTCGCCGACATCCGTCACGAGGATTTTCGCTGGACGCGCGGAACGCCCTCGGCATTCCAGTCGTCGTCCATCGCGGAACGCGACTTCTGCGCGCAATGCGGAACGCCGCTGAGCTATCGCCGGATCGGCGGACCGAACATCGAGATCATGACAGGGACGTTCGACCGTCCGGATGCCGTGGTTCCGAATCTGCAGTTCGGCACCGAATCCCAACTCGGCTGGGTGACGGCAATCGCAAGCATGTCCGGCAAGACCACGCAGGAGAATTACGGTTCGGAGAAGCTGGCAACGATCGTCAGCCACCAGCATCCCGACCATGACTAGAAGGCCCGGACCATGCCTCTTTCGATGATCCGCCGCCGTCGTGCTACAATGGTGAGACCATGACCCGCATTCCCAATTTTTCCGATCTCCCGTTCGCGAACGCTGCGCCGCCCGCAACCGGCGGCAGCGCGAAGCCATGGCTCACACCGGAAGGCATCGAGGTCAAATCGAGCTACAGCGAAGCCGACCTCAAGGGCATCGACTTCCTCGACACCTGGCCGGGCATCGCGCCCTATCTGCGCGGCCCCTACCCGACCATGTACGTCAACCAGCCGTGGACCGTGCGCCAGTACGCCGGCTTCTCCACCGCGGAAGATTCCAATGCCTTCTATCGCCGCAACCTCGCGGCGGGCCAGAAGGGCCTGTCGGTGGCGTTCGACCTCGCCACCCATCGTGGCTATGACAGCGATCATCCGCGCGTCTCCGGCGACGTCGGCATGGCGGGCGTTGCCATCGACTCGATCTACGACATGCGCACGCTGTTCGCCGGCATTCCGCTCGACCAGATGAGCGTGTCGATGACCATGAACGGCGCGGTGCTGCCGATCCTCGCGCTCTATGTCGTCGCCGCCGAAGAACAGGGCGTGCCGCCGGAGAAACTTTCAGGAACGATCCAGAACGACATCCTGAAAGAGTTCATGGTGCGCAACACCTACATCTATCCGCCGGTGCCTTCGATGCGGATCATCTCGGACATCTTCGGCTACACCTCGCAGAAGATGCCGAAGTTCAACTCGATCTCGATCTCCGGCTATCACATGCAGGAAGCCGGCGCGACGCAGGATCTCGAACTCGCCTACACGCTGGCCGATGGCGTCGAATACGTTCGCGCCGGAATCGCGGCCGGACTCGATATCGACAAGTTCGCGCCGCGCCTGTCGTTCTTCTGGGCGATCGGCATGAACTTCTTCATGGAAGTCGCCAAGATGCGCGCAGCCCGCCTGTTGTGGGCGAAGCTGATGAAGCCGTTCAACCCGAAGGACGCGCGTTCGCTGTCTCTGCGCACCCACTCGCAAACCTCGGGCTGGTCGCTGACCGCGCAAGATGTCTTCAACAACGTCATCCGCACCAACATCGAGGCGATGGCGGCGACGCAGGGCCACACCCAGTCGCTGCACACCAATGCGCTCGACGAAGCGCTGGCGCTGCCGACCGACTTCTCGGCCCGCATCGCCCGAAACACCCAGCTCTTCCTGCAGCAGGAAAGCGGCACCACCCGGATCGTCGATCCGTGGGGCGGCTCCTACTATGTCGAGCGCCTGACTCGCGATCTGGCTGAGAAAGCGTGGTCGCACATCCAGGAAGTCGAGGAACTCGGCGGCATGGCCAAGGCCATCGAGGCCGGCGTGCCGAAGCTGCGCATCGAGGAAGCCTCCGCCAAGACCCAGGCGCGGATCGACGCCGGCCGCCAGTCGGTGATCGGCGTCAACAAGTACAAGCCGGAAAACGAGGAAGCGATCGACGTCCTCAAGGTGGAAAATTCCACCGTGCGGCGGCTGCAGATCGACAAGCTCGCGCGCCTCAAGAGCGAACGCAAGCAGGCCGATGTGGACGCCGCGCTTGCCGCCCTCACCCGCAGCGCCGAAACCGGAGAGGGTAACCTCCTCGCGCTGGCGATCGATGCCGCCCGCGTCAAGGCAACCGTCGGCGAAATCTCCGACGCCATGGAGAAAGTGTTCGGACGCCATCGCGCCGAGATCAAGTCCATCACCGGCGTCTACAAACGCGAGGCCGCCACCATGTCGGATCGGGTCGAGAAACTGCAGTCATTGATCGACGCCTTCGAGGACGCCGAGGGTCGCCGCCCGCGCATCCTCGTCGCCAAGATCGGTCAGGACGGTCACGACCGCGGCCAGAAGGTGATCGCGTCCGCGTTCGCCGACGTCGGCTTCGACGTCGACATCGGACCGCTGTTCGCCACCGCCGACGAAGCCGCGCGGCAGGCGGTTGAAAACGACGTGCATATTCTCGGTCTGTCGTCGCTTGCGGCAGCGCATCTCACCGCCGTGCCCGAGGTTCGCGCGGCGCTGAAGAAGCGCGGACGCGACGACATCATGGTCATCGTCGGCGGCGTGGTGCCGCCGCAGGATTACGACGCGCTCTACAAGGCCGGCGCCGAAGCGATCTTCCCGCCCGGCACGGTGATTGCCGATGCCGCGGAAGAACTGATCCGCAAGCTCAACGTGCGCCTCGGTCATCCGAGCGCCGCGGCGGAATGATATTGCGGGCTACAGCAGGTCTGATGCTCGCGGCAGCGCTCGTCCTGCCGCGAACAACGATAGCTGTCGCTGCCGAGCAAAAGCCCGACCTTGCGATCACGACAAAGGCGGTCGAGATCAAGGTCACGCTGGACGATGCGATCCGGAAAATACGGCCCTCGCCGCCAACCTCCTTGCGGACAGCAAACGCTGGGCGGAACGAAACCGCGCCGACGCCGCCACGGAATATAAATCATCGCCGGAACTTTTCCGTGATGGTCGCGGATGGACGTTCGAGCGCGCTTACACGCAGCAATCCGTCGTCGCGCAGCGCTATGTCAGCGTTCTGCGCACCGAGTTTGTCTATACCGGCGGCGCGCATCCCAACACGGATCTCAACACTATCCTGTGGGACGATACCGCGAAGAAACCGATCAGCATCCGGCCATTCTTCAAGGAACTGGCCGACAACGGCCCCACCCTCACCGCCATGCGCCGCGCGATCATCGTCTCATTGAAAGCGGAGAAAAAAGAACGCGGCATCGATGCATCCGATACCAGCTGGACCAGCGGGGTCGAACCGAAACTGCTTCGCATCGGCGCGGTCGAACTCGCGCCGTCAACCGACGCGGGCAAGAGCTCCGGACTCGTGTTCAACTACTCGCCGTATGCGGTCGGCCCCTATGTCGAAGGCCCGTATGAAGCGTTCGTGCCGTGGGACATACTGAAGCCCTATCTCACGCCGGAAGGCGTCGCGATCTTCGGCGGACACCGTCCGGCCAAGGCGAAGCCCTCGCGCAAGTAGCACGAGCGCGATCTTCTCCGTAAATCCCACGCGCCGCACGCCGCACATCGCATGTGTTGCGCCGCAATCATTCACGCGCTTGCGATGACCTGACAAAGATGCCTAGTATGTTGTCATACGAGCGCTGGGTTTCACCGGCGCCACGGGGAGAAACGTCATGTCATCGATCACGCGCCGCGAGTTCGCGGTTTCCGCGGCGGCTGTTGCTGCCAGCGCTGTCCTTGGACTGAAACCCTCTTTCGCTGACAATAATTATCCGTCACGTCCGATACAGTTGATCTGTCCGTGGGGCGCAGGCGGCGGCACCGACGCCACCGCGCGCATCGTCGCGGCGCTGCTGGAGAAAGACCTCGGCCAGCCGGTGAACGTGGTCAACCGCACCGGCGGCTCCGGTGTCATCGGTCACTCCGCGATTTCCACGGCCCATCCCGACGGCTACACCATCGGCATCATCACGGTTGAAATCTCGATGATGCACTGGGCCGGGCTCACCAAGCTGACGCCGAAGGATTTCACGCCGCTGGCGCTGATGAACGAGGACCCGCCGGGTATCCACGTCAAGGCGGACGGGCCTTACAAAACGGTCAAGGATCTGGCCGACGCGATCAAGGCGGCACCTCCCGGAAAATTCAAGGCTTCCGGCACCGGCCAGGGCGGCATCTGGCATCTTGCGCTGGTCGGCTGGCTGCAGGCGATGGGCCTGCCGCCCAATCAGGTCGCGTGGGTGCCCTCGAACGGCGCGGCGCCGGCGATGCAGGATCTCGCCGCCGGAGGCATTGACCTGTCGACCTGCTCGGTGCCGGAGGCGCGAGCGATGATCGACGCCGGCAAGGCCAGAAGCCTCGCGATCATGGCCCCTCAGCGCGCGGCCGCGTTCCCCGATATTCCGACGCTCAAGGAAGCAATGAATATCGATTACTCGACCGGCGCGTGGCGCGGCTTCGCCGGGCCCAAGGGCCTGCCGCAGCCGATCGCCGCCAAGCTCACGGCCGCGATGAAGAAAATCTACGACTCCAAGGAGTACAAGGACTTCATGTCGTCGCGCGGTTTCGGCACGGTGTGGAATGACGCTCCCGGTTTCGCGAGTTTCATGGACGCCAGCGACAAGCAGAAAGGCGAAGCGATGAAGGCGGCGGGAATCGCAAGAGGCTAGCGCACCCCGCTTAAACTTCGACCGCTGTTACTCCTGACAAAACCACAAACACAACAGGAGCCGCCGTGCGCGCGAATGATGCCATCACCGGGCTCGTCGTGATCCTGCTGTCAGCGATGATGATCGCGCTGACGGCATCCTTCCCGGAGTTTCCCGGCCAAAAATACGGGCCGGCGCTGTTCCCGCGCCTGCTCGGCACCGGTCTGATCGTGTGCGGAATGATCCTTGTCTGGAAGGGCCTTGCAACGCGGCGAGCGGGCGCGCCCTGGTTTGAAATCGCACCGTGGTTACGCAGTCCGCGCCATGTGACCAGCTTTGTTCTCGTCTGCGCGCTGCTCGCGGTCTACATCATGGCAGCCGAAACGGTCGGGTTCATTCCGATCGCGTTTGCGTTCCTTGCCATCCTGTTTCTGTGGCTTGGAACGCCTCCGGTCCGCGCCCTTGTGATCGCGGTCATCGCGACCTTCGCCATCTACTGGTTCTTTGCCACATTGCTGCGCGTACCGCTGCCGCGCGGCTGGCTCGACTCGATCCTGTAAGGCGGCAGACATGGATCATATCCTTCTCGCCGCCCGCCTCGTCTTCGATCCGCAGGTGCTCTGGGTCATCGTGGCTTCAGCGGCGTTCGGCATGTTCGTCGGCGCGATGCCCGGTCTTACGGCGACCATGGCGACCGCATTGCTCGTTCCGGTCACATTCTTCATGGATCCGGTCCCTGCCCTCGGCGCCGTGGTGACGGCGACCGCGATGGCGATTTTCGCGGGCGATATTCCCGCCGCGCTCCTGCGCATTCCGGGCACCCCGGCGTCGGCCGCCTACACCGACGAGAGCTACGCCATGTCCAAGAAGGGCGAGCTCGATCTCAATCTCGGCGTCAATCTGGTGTTTTCGGTCGCCGGCGGTTTCGTCGGCGTCGCCATCCTCATCCTGTGCGCGCCGGCGCTGGCGGAAATCGCGATCAACTTTTCATCGTTCGAGTATTTCTGGCTGGCGCTTCTTGGATTGACCTGCGCGGTTTTCATGACCAGCGACGCGCCACTCAAGGGCATCATCTCGCTGCTGATCGGCCTGTCGATCAACTGCATCGGCATTGACCCTGCCGCCGGCTATCCGCGTTTCACGTTCGACAGCACCGAACTGCTTCAGGGCATCAGCTTCATTCCGGCCATGATCGGCATGTTCGCCCTGTCGGAAATCCTGCGCGGCGTTGTCGCAATCGACCAGCGCGGCGCGGTGATCGCGCAGAAAATCGGAAACATCTTTTCCGGGGTATGGGGCGTTTTCAAACGCTACTGGTTCAACTTCCTGCGCGGCTCGACGATCGGCGTACTGATCGGCGCGCTTCCCGGCGCCGGCGCCGACATCGCGGCGTGGATTTCCTTCGCCGTGTCCAAGCGATTTTCCAAGGAGCCGGAAAAATTCGGAACCGGCCACATCGAAGGCATCGTCGATGCCACCTCGGCAAACAACTCCGCGCTGGGCGGCGCATGGATTCCCGCGCTGGTCTTCGGCATTCCCGGCGACTCGATCACCGCCATCGTGATCGGCGTGCTCTACATGAAGGGCATGAATCCCGGACCGACCGTGTTCCTGCAGAACCCGCAGTTCATCTACGCGGTGTTCATCATCTTTGTTCTCGCCAATATCCTGATGCTGCCGCTGGGCTGGGCCGCGATCAAATCCGGCAAACAGTTGCTGCGTGTCCCCCGCAATATCCTGCTGCCTGTCATTCTGATGTTCTGCGTGGTCGGATCCTACGCGATGACGAACTCCCCCTACGGCATCATCGTGATGGTGGTCATGGGCCTGATCGGTTGGCTGATGGAGGAGAACGGAATTCCGATCGCTCCCGCCATTCTCGGCCTCGTGCTCGGCGAAATGCTGGAGCAGAACTTCATGACATCCATGATCAAGGCTGACGGTTCGTTCCTCATGTTCTTCGAGCGCCCGATTTCCGCCGTCCTCGGAATAGCAACGCTGCTGATCTGGGGTGCCATGATCTGGCGGGGAGTGTCGACGTCACCGATCCCGCGCGAGCAGGAATCCGCCCTGCCCTAGAAGGCGGTGAACAGCCGCAACACGGCCGGTTGTCTTTGCAGGCAGATTTGGTATCGATCGCTGCCGGTCACCTTCTCGTGTCCGGATGCGCCGGCAAGCGCGAATGTTCGATGCAAAGGATGGCCTGTTGTCCGTCTCGTCTCCAGATATAGCCTCGCTCGCCGACCGTATTCGCAGTGGTGACCGCGCCGCGCTCGCCCGCGCCATCACCCTGATCGAAAGCCGCCGCGCCGATCATCAGGCCGCAGCCCGCGAACTGGTGCAGGCGCTGCTTCCGCAAACCGGCAAGGCGATCCGCGTCGGCATCACCGGCTCGCCGGGCGTCGGCAAATCGACCACCATCGATACCCTCGGCATGGCGCTGATCGCCAAGGGCCACAAGGTCGCGGTGCTCGCCGTCGATCCATCGTCCGCCCGCACCGGCGGCTCGATCCTCGGCGACAAGACGCGCATGGGCCGCCTTTCGGCCGAAGACAACGCGTTCATCCGCCCGTCCCCCTCGTCCGGTACGCTCGGCGGCGTCGCGGCCAAGACTCGCGAGGCGATGCTGCTGTGCGAGGCCGCGGGCTTCGACGTCATCCTCGTGGAAACCGTCGGCATCGGCCAGTCGGAGACCGCCGTTTGCGACATGACCGACTTCTTCCTCGCCCTGATGCTGCCGGGGGCCGGCGACGAACTGCAGGGCATCAAGAAGGGACTGGTCGAGCTCGCCGACATGATCGCGATCAACAAGGCGGACGGCGATAACATCAAGCGCGCGAAGGCGGCCGCCGCCGAATATCGCAGCGCGCTGCACATTCTCAAGCCACGCTCCGAACACTGGCATCCGCCGGTCGTGACCTACTCGGCGGCGACCGGCGATGGCATCGATGCGTTGTGGCAGAAAGTTCTCGACCATCGCACGGCGACCAATGCGTCCGGCGATTTCGCTGCACGCCGCCGCGAGCAGCAAGTCAAGTGGATGTGGGCAATGCTGGAGGATCAACTGAAGGCGCGTCTGCGTGCCGATCCCGCCGTGCGTGCAAAGGTGAAGCAGACCGAGGCCGCCGTGGCGGACGGGCGGATGACGCCGGGCGTCGCCGCCGACGCCATCGCCGCGATGCTGCAAGGGCGATGAGCAGCAAGCCGCGCATCCTCATCACCGGCTTCGGGCCGTTCCCGGGCGCGCCCTACAACCCGACGGAACGGCTGGTCGAGCGACTGACGCGCCTGCGTCGTCCGCTGTTCGATGACATCGAACGGGTCAGCCATATTTTTCCGGTGAGCTACGACGCGGTCGATCGCGATCTGCCGAAACTGATCGTGGCGCATCGGCCTCACGCTCTCCTGATGTTCGGACTGGCGGCGCGCACGTCGTACCTTCGCCTCGAGACCAGGGCGCGCAACGTCGTCACCCAGCTCTGGCCCGATGCCGAGCATGCCGAGGTCAGCAGTCGCAACATCGCCGATGGCGCGCCGTTTGCCCGCTCTTTCGGATCACATACCGAAAAACTCCTGCGCGCTGCGCGCGCCACCGGGATTGACGCCCGTTCCTCGCTCAGCGCCGGGTCATATCTGTGCAATTACCTGAGCTGGCGCGCGATCGAAGCAACCGACAAGCTTGACGGCCCTCGTCTTGCTGCCTTCGTCCATGTGCCGCTCGTGCCCCGCGAGGCCGCTCATCGCCCGGCCACGGCAACGCGCGCCATCGATTTCGAGCAACTGGTCGACGCGGGCGAAGCGCTGCTGTCAGAAATCGCCAAGCAGACCCGGCATATGGCGCGCATATGAAACCGGCCACGCGTTTTTGTCTGGCTGCCATACGACAGCTCCGGTTGTGCGTCGCAATATAAGCGACTATCCAAGCACTTCCCTCGAGATTCCAGATTATGACCGATACCGATGCCGGATGGGTGTCTTCCACCCATCGTCCTATGCGCTTTCCCGAATTCGTCGTGATTGTGGCGGCCATCATGGCGCTCAATCCGATGGCAATGGATTTGATGTTGCCCGCCCTGCCGGATGTCGGGGCCACTTTCGGAATCACCGACGCCAATCACCTGCAACTGGTGCTGTCGGTTTTCATGACCGGCTTCGGCCTTGGCCAATTCATCATCGGCCCCCTGTCCGACCGCTTTGGGCGGCGGCCCATCCTGATCGGCGGCATGGTGCTCTATACGCTGGCAAGCGTGCTGGCCGTGGCCGCACGCTCGTTCGAAATGCTGCTGGTGGCGCGAGCGCTTCAGGGGCTGGGAACTTCGGCCACGCGCGTAATCGCCACCTCCATCGTGCGCGACTGCTACAGCGGTCGCCGCATGGCGAGCGTGGTGTCACTCGCCATGATGATTTTCATTTCCGTGCCGGTTCTCGCGCCGTCCCTCGGACAGGCGATCATGCTCGCGACGCAATGGCGCGGCATTTTCGTGGTGCTGATGGCCTATGGCGTGCTGGCGCTGGTGTGGAGCGTTATTCGCCTGCCCGAAACCCTGCCGCCGAGCGCGCGCAAATCGCTGGCGCTTCGCAACGTCCTCGACAATTTCCGGCAGACGGTCACCAACCGGCAGACGCTGGGCTATGCCCTCGCGGCAGGCTGCGTGCAGGGCACGCTGTTCGGCTACGTGTTCTCGTCCCAGCAGATTTTCACCGGCATTTACGGCCTCGGGCATTATTTCCCGCTGGCCTTCGCCGCCGTGGCCATTGGCGTTGCCATCGCCGGGTTCCTGAACTCCCGGATCGTCGGCAAGTACGGCATGCGGGTGATTTCCCACGCCGCCCTGCTCGGGCAACTGGCCTCGGCGATCGTCCTGATCGTGGCCGCCGATCTCGCCACCGTGCCGCTCACGCTGTTCATGGTCCTTTCGGTCGTGAACCTGTTCACCTTCGGTCTGATGTTCTCGAACTTCACCGCGCTGGCGATGGAGCCGCAGGGCCATATCGCCGGCACGGCATCGTCGCTGTTCGGCTCGATGACCACGCTGATCGGCATCGTCGTCGGCTCCGCGATCGGGCAGCTCTATAACGATACGGTGGTGCCGCTTGCGACCGGTGCATTCCTGTCGGCGGTCGCCGCGCTGGTCATCGTGATGATCACCGAAAAAGGCCGGTTGTTCGTTCCACACAACAAGCCGATCTGACGAGAAATTCATTAACCCTGTTGCAGGAACGCGCCGCGTTTCCGGCGCTGTCGGCATGATGTGAACCATTCCCGCACTAGTGTGCCGGTTTGGGCGTTCGCCGTTCACTGATGCGAACCCTGAAAGAGAGTTTCGGATTCGGGACACTTGGTCAGGCGCGGGAATTTCGCCATGGACATCAGCCGCCGCCATCTTCTCAATGCAACCGGGGCCGGCGTCGGCGCCGTGGCCATTGCGGCCGAACCTGCGCGGGCAGCACCCCTGACCTCGGCTCTGGGGCGCGACGCCACACAGTACGGCGTACGCTCGGACAGTTCATCGGAACAGACCATCGCCCTTCAACGCGCCATCGATGGCGCGGCGCACGCGCAGGTGCCGCTCGCCCTGCCGCCCGGCGCCTATCGGACCGGCGCGCTCAGCCTGCCGGCCGGCACCCAACTCACAGGCGTCAGGGGAGCGACGAAGCTTCTGTTCACCGGCGGCGAGTCGCTCCTGACAAGTCAGGGCGCCGACAACGTCACCGTTTCCAATCTCACGCTCGACGGCCGCGACCTTCCCCTGCCCGAGCGGCGCGGCCTCGTTCACTGCATCGCCGGGAGCGGAATTCGCATTGTCGACTGCGACATCCTCGGCAGCGGGCGTAACGGAATCTGGTTCGAGAACGTCGCTGGAGAAATCCGCGGAAACACCATTCGCAGGATCAGGACCACCGCGATCGTCTCATTCGATGCGACGGGATTGCTGGTCGCGCAGAACGTCATTCAGGATACATCGGACAACGGCATCGAGATCCTGCGCACCGCGATTGGCGACGACGGCACACTGGTGATCGACAACCGGATCGAGGACATCAAGGCAGGCCCCGGGGGATCGGGCCAGCACGGCAACGCCATCAATGCGTTCCGGGCAGGCAACGTCATCGTGCGCGGCAATCGCATTCGCAATTGCGACTATTCGGGCGTGCGCGGCAACTCGGCATCGAACATCCAGATTCTCGGCAACAGCATCAGCGACGTGCGTGAGGTCGCTCTCTACTCCGAGTTCGCGTTCGAGGGCGCGATCATCGCCAACAACAGCGTGGATCTGTGCGCGACCGGCGTCTCGGTCTGTAATTTCAACGAAGGCGGCCGTCTCGCCGTGGTCCAGGGCAACATCCTGCGTAACATCCTGCCGAAACGCCCCATCGGCACGGCGCCCGACGACGATGGCGGCGTTGGAATCTACGTCGAAGCGGATTCAACCGTCAGCGGCAATGTGATCGAGAACGCGCCGTCGTTCGGCATTGTCGCCGGCTGGGGCAAGTACCTGCGTGACGTCGCGATCACCGGCAATGTCGTCCGCAAGGCCTATGTCGGGATCGGCATCTCGGTTGTGCGCGGCGCAGGGTCGGTGCTGGTGAACGACAACATGATCGCCGAGACCGCGCGCGGCGCAATCGTCGGCCTCGATCACGCCAAACCCGTGACCGGCGACCTCGTCAAGGATGGAACGTCACGCTTTCCGCAGATCGTAATCGGCGCGAATGCTGTTCGCTAGATCGTCGAACGACGCCGAGGGAATGTTCCGCAAACCCATCTTGACCTGTTCGAGCGAAACTTCGACCGGCTTGTCCTGAACCGGGTCCGGCGGCGCCAGTTCTTCCCAGACCTTCAGCGCCGCGCGTGCTTCCCGCACCATGTCATGAAAAGCGGCTTCCGTGTGGTAGCGCCGCCAGCGTCCGGTTTGGTGGAGTTCAATCAGATGCTCGAGGCGCTGCTCCGCCAGCATTCGCCATCGAACGACGATGCTGCGTCCCAGCTTTGAATCAGCTTGCGTCATGAGCGCATCCAGAAAAGTGCTGAAATAAACGCGGTGCAAACGCGACAGACACAACTCGGGACGCATCCGGCTCGCACTCACGAGCCGTCAAGCAACATCACCTACTCATCATCAAGGATGGATCCGGGCGCTCTGCGTATGCAGAACAACTCGTGGACCACGTACCCCTACAGCCGCAACCAGTGTGACTGATTCGCTGGAAAATGGCGAAATCCCGCGCCCTAGCGTCCGGCGGCGTCGCGCTCGGACGCCGTCGTGACCGGAATCGCGGTGGCGGATACCGCTGCAAGCGCATCCACTTCGCCGGCCCCGAACTGGGTGTCGCGCCCTTTCGGGCCGAGGTCCCGCGCCGAAGACTCCAGCGCAAGGCGCAGGTCGCCGGGGGTCAGTTCCGGATTACGCGCAATCATCAACGCCGCGAGCCCGCTGACGAAAGCCGCCGACAGGGACGTACCGGACGAAATGCGATACTTGCCGCCCGGCACGGCCGCAAGGATATCGACGCCCGGCGCGGCCAGCGCGACATACGCGCCCTGATTGGCGCCGGAGAACAGGCGGTCCGATGAATCGGTCGCGGTCACGGCGATCACGTTGCGATCGGCACCAGGATAGAGCGGCGGAGATTTCGGCCCGGCATTGCCCGCCGCCGCAACGAGGATGATCTTTCTGGCGGCCGCGGCGGCTATTCCGCGCTCGAGCAGCGGATCATGCGGTCCGGCGAAACTCATATTGATGACCTGCGCCTGATGGGACACGGCGTAATCAAGGCCCCTAAGGATCACGAAGGAAGTGCTTTCCGCTCCGGATTTTTTCTCGCCGAATGCGCGTATCGCCAGCAAACGTGCGGCAGGCGCGGTGCCGACCAGCCGCTGATGAGCTGCGATGATGCCCGCGATCGTGGTGCCATGGGCATGCGCACCTTCCTTGCTGCCGAGGGCATCGAATTTTTCGATCACCGAGCCCGCAAGCTCGGGATGGTCGGAGTCTATTCCCGAATCGATCACGGCAACCCGCACATCGGCGCCGACCGACAACGCATGGGCCTCGGACAGATGCAGCTTGGCGGGCGCATAACCTTCGTTACCGTCGGATTTGGGCGTGGCCTGCTGCAAGCGGAAGATATTGTTGCGCTGCGCTGACCTGACACTGCCGTCACCGGCGAGTTCGCGGACCACCTGATCGACCGAACGCCTGTCGGAAATCCGCCAGCGGAAGAACGTGCTGCCCAGCAGCGCGACATTCTGCGACTGGATACGCGTCAGGCGATGGCGCCGCGCGAGCGCGTTAACCGCCTCCTCGCCCGGATTGCCCGCGACCTCGATCACAACTTCTTTCGCGACATACGTATTGTCGGCGACCGCCGGCACATTGCTGCGGCTGCGACGGGGCGGATCCTTGCGCGCGCGCCTGGGTGGCGGCGGACCGCCGACATCCGGCGGATCGTAAACCTCGATAATACGATGAGGCCGCCGTCGGGGACGGTCCGTGCGGTGGTAGTCGATCTCCGGCGAATAGCGCACATGAGGGTCGATGGAGATGCGCGGACCGACATTGATATTGGGCCCCACGCGCGGACCGATAGTGGGACCACGGCTGATCGACGTGAACTGAGCCGATGCATCGGGAACGTCGACCGCGCAGAGCAGGACGGCGAGCAAGGCAACACCAGCCTGCTTCAAGAAGCTGCCAGGAAGGCCCGATTGCTCTGAATTATCGCGACGGTCACTCATCGTGCGTCCTCGCAGTTGATGGTCCCCGCAAATGTCCGGCTTACTCCGCCGGCAATACCTGGCTTACGATCTTCTCGCCCTGCACCCGGGCGATCAACCGGTCGGTTTCCTGCTTCGACAATGCCTTGTCGCCGAACCGGACGCGGAACATGCCGGCCTTGGGGCCGGAGACGATCGACGCATGATAGCTGTCGAGAAACTGAGTGATGTCGGCGAGCCGCGTCTCCGGCGCAAACCGAACCAGCGCCACGGCGCCACCACTGGTCTCGCCATTGGATGAGGCGGTCTGGTAGCTGGCGGAGCGATCCTTCACCAGCGTCCCGATCACGCCGGCTTGCAGCAGCAACGCCAACGCGCCGACGACGGCGGAATAAGCCAGCGTGCGCGGCGACAGACCGGCAAAGAAGTCCGAAATCCGCGACAGCGGATTGAACGCCGTCGCCGGGGCGCGGGCGGGCTCGGCATCGATCGCCTCGAACAGCTTCTGCATGGCTCGCGCCGACGGCGCGCCGAGACTTTCATTGAGCGCGATGGTCTCGGCAAACTCCTCCTGAATCTCGGCGTATTGCCGCGCCAGATCGGGATCGCGGGCCATCGCCTCTTCGACGCGGCGGGCGTCGCGCGCGTTCAACGTGCCGGCGGCATGGAATGGCAGCAGCTCCTCGATCTCGGAGGGCGTCCGGTCCGCGGCATCCTTGCTTTGCGCCATCATGGCCAACCTCGTTCGATGCCGGCCGCCCGCAGCAGCTCGGCGAGTTTCTTGCGCGCGTAAAACAGCCGCGTCTTGACCGTGTTCTCCGGGATACCGACGATCTCTGCCACCTCCTCCACGGATTTCTCGTGGTAGTAGACAAGATCGATGATCTCCCGGTGCTCCGGCGAAAGTGCGGTCAGGCAATTTCGCAACGCGTTACCCGTATCCTTCTTGGCCGCGACGGTCTCCGGATTGTCGGACGTGTCCTCGATCGCGGCGGCCATCTCGTCGTCGAGCTCCGCGTCCTTCCGTTTCCGGAGGGCGGACAGAGCCTTGAAACGGGTGATCGCCAGAAGCCAGGTCGAAACCGCCGAACGGCCTTCGAACTTGCCAGCCTGTCGCCAGACGTCGAGGAAAACCTCACTGATGAGATCCTCGGCGACCGACTCGTTGCGGACGAGCCGCAACGCAAAGCGAAACACCCGTACATGGTGCCTTCCGTAAAGCACCTGCATCGCGAGGCGGTCACCTTGGGCGATGCGCGCGATCAGAGTTTCGTCCGAAGCCGCGTGTGTTGCACTCAATGGCCGTCTCGCAAGGTTGGTCGCACGAAGTCGTGAACGGGTTCAGCCCGTCCAACAAAAATATCGAAGCGGTGCACGGGCCGGATCAATGGTCGAAGGGTCAAAATGCCCTTGAATCGTAAACAAGAGCAAGACACGGCAAGTCCAGCCAAGGTATTTAGATACTTTGCTTCGGAAAGCCGTCCCGAACGCCGGTCGGCCAGGCCTTCGTATCCTTGCCTGGCCGGTGCAAGTTGCCGGCCTGCACCGGGCGTCAACGCTCAGGGATTGGGAAATTCTCTTTTTAATCAAAGTGAAAGGCTGAGCCGGGTGGTCCGGAGATACCAAACCTAAACGCTTTCGCCTTTAGATTTGGCATGAAGCTTTAGAAAAAGGCACCCATGCAGACCGCCGCGTCGTCCCTGGCAGGCGCCATCAATTCGGAAAACGCCGGCCAGTTGACGCCGGACCCGTTCGCGCGCCGCGCGAAACAGCGGCGCCAGATGCTCGGCATGGTGAGCCTCAGTTACATCGTCGATGGGCTGATCCTGCTGCTCTATGCCTATGCCGGCGCGACGCCGTTTGCCACCGCCCCGGCCTATCTGATTTGCGGTCTCGTTTCCGTCGGCTCGTTCTGGCTGCTGTCGGAATCGCGGCTCAGCGACCGTTTCAAGGACCACTACGTCGTCGTCCAGCAGTCGAGCGTCAGCCTGATCATCATGCTGATGTTCCTCTATATCGCGCCGGAAGTAGGCTGCGTGTTCCTGTGCTCGCTGTTCGTGATCTTCGCGTTCGGCTCGCTGCGCGCGACGCCGCAGCAAACCGCGATCCTGTGGACCGCGATGACGGTCGGCCTGGCCGCCATATTCCTGCTGACCGACAAGCCCGTCGACATGCCGAACGGCAGCTACATCGAGCGTCTGGCGACGATGCTGGTGTTCGTCATGACCATCGGCCGCTGCATGTTTGTTGGTATTTTCAGCAGCGCGCTGCGTGAATCCCTCTATCGGCGCGGGGTCGAACTCAAGGAAGCCTACAAGCGCATCGAGGAACTCGCTGAACTCGATGAACTGACCGGGTCTTTCAACCGCCGCAGCATCATGCGCGCGCTCGATGACGAAATCGCCCGCGCCCATCGGACCAATACGCCCTGCGCGGTCGCGCTGATCGACCTCGACTGGTTCAAGAAGATCAACGACCTGTTCGGCCATCCGATCGGCGATGAAGCGCTCCGGACCTTCGCGATCACCATGTTCGCGAATATTCGCAGCATCGACAAGTTCGGCCGTTATGGCGGTGAAGAGTTTCTGCTGATCCTGCCCGAGACCACCGACCGGACTGCGGAGCGCACGCTGGATCGCCTGCGGACGATTATCGCCGATCTCGACTGGAGCACCATCTCGCCAAGCATGACGGTCACGATCTCGGCGGGCGTCGTGATGCTGCAACCGAATGAAACGCCGGACAGCATTCTCGCACGCGCCGATGCCGCGCTTTACCGCGCCAAGGATGACGGGCGAAACAGGGTGACCCGGGGCTAGCTCCCAAACCGGCCAACCTGAAGGATGGCCGTTGCCTACCGCATATGGACAGAAGTCATGAGTTCGAAATCCGCCAGTTTTTCAGCCACGCTCCTCGGCGAGTTGCAGGATGCCCTTCGCAACGGCAACGTGGCCCGGCGTGTCGAAACGCTTCGCCGCGTGACCGATCTCTTCCTGATTTCAGCGGACAACTACTCGGACGACCAGATCGATATTTTCGATGACGTGTTTCACTACCTGATCAAGCATATCGAGTCATCGGCCAAGGCGCTTCTCGCCAACCGGCTGGCGCCGATTCCGAAGGCGCCACCGCACCTCATGTACACGCTGGCTTTCGACGACCTGATCGAGGTCGCGGCGCCGGTCCTGTCGATGTCCGACCGGCTCGATGACGACGCCCTGATCGAGAACGCGCGGCAAAAAAGCCAGGATCACCTTCTCGCCATCTCCAAGCGCAAGGTCCTGAGCGGCGCGGTCACGGACATTCTTGTCGAGCGCGGCAACGACGCGGTGGTCGAAAGCACGGTCAGCAATCCGGGCGCCGAGTTTTCCGAACAAGGCTACGATCGCCTGCTGGAACGCGCCCATGGCCGGGATCATCTTCTCGCCCATATCGGTTCACGGAAATCGATCTCGCGGCCGCAGTACCTGAAACTGATCGCGCGGGCCTCGGCTTCGGTCCGGGCACGGCTTGAAGCGGCCAATCCGCAATTCGCCGACGACGTCTTATCCGCCGTTCAAGAGGTGACGCGCCGTATGAGCTCGGACGAAACGGTCTACGGCGAACAGGCGACCCGTGCGCACAGTCTCGTTCGCGGACTTCACGCGGACGGCCGGTTGAACGAGGCACAGATTGCCACGTTCGCGGAAGCGGGTCGTTTCGATGAAACCACTGCCGCGATTGCCGCTTTGACCAACATGCCGATCCCGAACGTGGAAAGCATGATGACGGAATCAGGCTCGGAGGGCCTCATGGTCCTTGCGAAGGTCATCGGGCTGTCGTGGCCGACGTTGCGGACAATCATGGCGATGCTAGAGAATGTCGCGGACCACGAATCCGTGGCCGAGTTCGACGAGTACCAGGAAAATTACGAAATGCTGCGCGTGACCACCGCCCAGCAGGTTCTGCGCTTTCATCGCATGCGGCTGACCACCGAGCAGGCAGAGCCGGCGGCCTAAGCCTTCAGCTCATTCCCAGTCAGTACTTCAGCACACGCGCGCCGATCGCGGCGCCAACCGCGGCCGTAACCAGCGCGGCGATCGTGTACCAGGTCGCGACGAACAATGGAGAGTCGTCGGTGCAATGACTGGCATAGAGTGTCGCGGCAAGACCGGCCGACAACAGACCGGCGAACGCCCCGGCAACCGCGGGCCGTGACGGCGCGCCGCGACGCAACGTTACCAATGATGCGATCAGGAACGGCACCGACAAAAACGGAATCGCCGTCATGCAAACCATCGAGTTCTTGCCGATCAGCCGCTCGCTCCAGTCCGCGCGACCGTGAACCGCCAGATCGCCGGCGATGCCAATGCCCAGCAACCCGAGCGGGATGGCCAGCATCCAGCCCCATCTGCCAAGCGAAACTTCGGGCCGCGACAGATGCAGGCTGATGGCAATAGCGGCCGATGCCAATGCGATCGTGACGACGAACTTGAGATCGAAGAAAGGATTATGCATCGCGGTCATCGCGTCCTTGCGAAATCCCAGCGACATCATGAACATCCACATCGATACAGGCAGGGCGGCAATGAGCGCGGCCACGAACCACACGCCGACCGGGCGGGCGCGCCATTGCGAGTCGCTGGCAAGAGTCGAAATGAGATCATCGGTTTTCATCGTCATTCCTCTCGCACACGCGCCGACAGATTGGACAGGCCGCGATGCAAGGCAACGCGAACGGCGACCTCTGTCATGTCCAGCTTTGCCGCTGTCTCCTTGATCGACGCTCCGTTGACCGCGATCGACTGCAGAACTTCGCGTTGCCGCGTCGGCAGGTCCTTGAGATGGTTCGCGACCTCCTGCGCAGGCACGGTCTCCTCGGGTTGCGCGTCCGGCAGTGTTTCCGAAAAGTCGTCGATGCTGACAAACACGCGCCGGCCACGGCGCCGCAAGGCATCGATCAGCTTGTTGCGGGCAATCGCGAACAGCCACGGCGCAAACGGAGCGTCGGACTTCCAGGTGTGTCGTTTCAAATGCACCGCGAGCAGAATGTCCTGCACGATATCCTCGGATTGATCCAGCGGCTGCCCGGCCCTGGCGAGGCCACGGCGAGCCGCCGCCCTCAGAACCGGGGTGACCGATTTGAGGAGACGATGGTAGGCGCCATTGTCGCCGGCATTGGCGGACCGCATCAGTTCGGTCCACTCGGTGTCATGTCCGCGCACGTGCGCTCCATCCTGCATTACGTGCCCGTTCCTAAGGTGTTACGCCGCTTCTTGCGATCACGGAATCGTGAGGTCACGCTCACTGCCTCATGGACCGCCCCGATTTCGCCAATTCTGTCAAAAAACTCCTACTTTCTGCCGTTCTACCGCCATCTGGGCCGTTTTTCTGGCGTCGAGGGGGCTGGCACGGGGAGATTGCCATGCAACTCAGGGCTTTCTGGCGTTTTTTGATCGCCGCTACGGCGGTCGTGTTTCTGTTTGGCGGGCCGACACAGGCCCAGACCGCCACGTCGGCGCAGGCGTCCGCCGGTAAACCGCTGGCACTCGGCAAGTACGTCAAACACCGGTCTCGCCACGTCCGAAAGTCGACGACGCGATCCTCGCATCATTCGAGCAAGAAGACCGCAAGGAAATCGAGCGCGTCGCGGCGATCGGCAAAGGCAAAAAGCTCGGCCGACAACGCAAGGAATAACGACGCAAAAGACAGCGCCAAGACCGCATCGGTCCGAAAGGCTGCCGAACAACTCTCGGCGGTTGCCGATGCTCGCGCCGAGTTGAAGTCCGACGATCAGCAGCCATCCGCCACGCCAGTCAACGAGATGATTCCGGCGGCCGCCGCGACGCCCGAAGTGAGCGGGGCACAAACACTTACCGACCTCGACAAGGCCGCCATGGCGGCGACGACGCTGGATACGTCGATCAAGCCGCCTACAGCGGCAACTCCCGTCAAAATGGTTTCGACGGCTTCGGCGGCCGAACCATCGGCTTATCCGGCTGCGAGCCAGGCCGTCAGCAACCATGACGACGTGGGCGACACCTGGGACAAGACGTCCCTGATCGGAAAGATTTTCGTGGCTTTCGGCGGCCTGCTCACCCTCGCCTCCGCGGCGCGGATGTTCATGGCCTGACGGCAACGCTTCTGTTGCCTATAGCGACGCCGGCTGCCCCGCAGCCGGCGTTTTGCATTGGGCGGAAGCAGTCTTGCGAAGACCAGACCCAGCAGGCAGAGTGCCGCCAACAGCGCGCATCTGCGCGCTTTCATCAACCTGACAGGGGCGGAACATGACGGCTTTCGAGCACATTATCGTTGAGAACAAGGGTCCGGTGGGCCTCATCCAGATCAACCGGCCGAAGATGCTCAATGCCCTGTCCTTCGGAGTTTTCAGCGAAATCGCCAAGGCCGTTGACCAGCTCGAAGCGGATGAATCGATCGGCTGCATCGTGGTTACCGGTAACGAAAAGGCTTTCGCCGCCGGCGCCGACATCAAGGAGATGCAGCCGAAGAAGTTCATCGACATGTTCTCGCAGGACTTCATGGACATCGGCGGCGACCGGGTCGCCAAATGCAAAAAGCCGACGATTGCCGCCGTCAGCGGCTACGCGCTCGGCGGCGGCTGCGAACTGGCGATGATGTGCGATATCATCATTGCATCGGACACTGCCAAATTCGGCCAGCCCGAAATCACGCTCGGCACCATTCCCGGCCTTGGTGGCACCCAGCGCCTGACGCGGGCGATCGGCAAATCGAAAGCCATGGATCTCTGTCTGTCGGGCCGCATGATGGACGCAGCGGAGGCCGAGCGCTCGGGTCTCGTCAGCCGCATTTTCCCTGCCGACAAACTGATGGACGAAGTGCTGGCGATCGCCAACAAAATCGCCTCGATGTCGCGGCCGGTGTCGATCATGGCCAAGGCGGCGGTCAACCGCGCGCTCGAAACCTCGCTGAACGAAGGCATGGAGCTGGAAGGCGACCTGTTCCACAGCACTTTCGCGCTCGACGATCGTGCCGAGGGCATGAAGGCGTTCCTCGAGAAGCGCCCGCCGCAGTTCAAGAACCGCTGACGGATTTCGGCGGCGCGGACGTTCGCGCCAGCGCCGCCGCGACCAGCGTCCGGTAAACGCGATCCGCCAGAGTCGCAGGCTTGTCGAGCGCAAGACGGGACAGGCAGGCGCTGACCTCCGGGTCAGCCTTGTCCGCAAACAGACCCTGCCATGCGAGGCCCAGCAAATGCCAGGGCTCGGCAGACGCCTCCTTCATCGCCTGCAGCGCCGGAATGAGGCGCTGCTCGGTCTCGGTGAAATCGGTCCCGAACGGGAATGGCGGCAACACGCCCGCCTCGCGGGCCGGGCGCAGTGCCTCGGCAACACGGTCGGGCGTGTTATTCCGATGCGCAGCCGGAATCTCGTACGCCTTGGGCAGTTTTCCCGCATCCTTGGCTTGCCGCATCAATTCATTCTGAAAGCGCGAATCCGTCACCGACAGCATCGCCGCGATGACGTCGGCATCCGACTTGCCCCACAGATCGGCAACGCCGTATTCGGTCACCACGACATCGCGCAAGTGGCGCGGAATCGTCGTGTGGCCGTAGGACCAACGGACGTTGGACGAGGCTTTCCGGCCCACTCCCCTGGTCGATTCCAGCGTCAGGATCGAGCGTGCGCCCGGCAACGCAAACGCCTGTGCAACGAAGTTGTATTGGCCGCCGACGCCTGACACCACCTGGCCGTTATCGAGACCATCCGATACGGCCGCGCCCATCAGCGTCGCCATCATCGCATTATTGACGAACCGCGCATCCACCCGCGCCGCCCGTTTTGCATCCTCACCGTCATAAAGCTGATTGGTGAACGACACCGCCATCATCTGGATTTTCGCGAGCGCCTCCGGCGGCATCTCGCGCAGCGCGCGATAGAACGACTTCGGGCCCAGGAAGAACGCGGTGTGAAGCAGCGCGCCGTCGACCTCGCGCTTGACGACGCCGGCCTCGATCAATCCAAAAAAAGCCTCGAAAAACATTTCGCTGACGCCGTAGAGGCCGATGCTGAATGGTGCCGCCTCTTTTGGTGCTTGTCCCGGCGCAAGGCGCGTCATGATCTGCCAGAACTGATCGTTGTCGCGATGACGCACGATAAGGCCTTGCGCCAGCGCGTCACCGACCTGCCCGATGCCGATCTGCAGGCTGCCCCCGTCGCGGATCAATCCCGCCGCGTGAAGGCCGATGGCGTATTTGGTATCGGTGATAGGCTCGGATGGCGGCGCGAACAGCGGAAAGTCGGTATCCGGACCGTCCAGAATCGCGTGGAATTCATCTCCAGGTAGATCGCCCGGCCCCGGCATGAACGGCAATTCGGAATTCACCTGTCCAATGATCTTGAATGAAGTGCGTCCTTCCGCGCGCGCCTTCATCAGGTCGAGCGTCGTGTCCGTGTTGCAGCTCAGGCTATAGCGCGTTTCACCATCGACCACGCGCTTCGCCACCAGTTGGGCGATGACATTGACCCCACGTGTCAGCAGATACGACGCGGCATGGGTATAATTCGCCGCGATATAGTGCTGCTGAGGATAAGGCTTGTGCAGCCAGCGGCCGGCGAGAAAGAAGAACTCGATGACTTCGATATTCGGCGGCAGCGCCCCGGCACGAAGCCGTTCCGCATAGGTCAGATCGGGATAGCCGCCGAACAGTCGGTCGATCACCGGGCCGATAAACCGCCGTTCGAGATCGCTCGACGGCTTCGGCTTTTCGAGTGTCAGCGCCGAGAAAATCGTCAGGCTGATCGAGCGATCCGCTTCCGCGCGGGCAAACAGCGCATTGACGACGTGATTGGCCTTGCCAAGCCCAAGCGGCAGGCCGACCACAAGCTTCTTTCCGCAATCGCGGATAATCTCGTCCACGATCGCTTCGGAATCTGTGAATAGCTTCGGCATCTGCACCCGACTTCAATAACGCCGACGTAAGGCGTGTGGACGCGCGAACCGATCGCGCGCCGCCAATGTCGTCGTTCAACGCCAGACGGTCAAGCTCGCGAACTTCGGATTCGAAACACTAGGGCCACTGCGGCGGATGAGTCCCGAGCGGCACCGCCGGCCGCGCCCATGCCGCAGGCGTCGCCGACAAAATCGCCGCATGACGAACGGCCGACAGCTTGCCGAAGCCGGACGAACTTTGCTCGATCAATGGCAACACCGCCTCGCGATCAATGTCCGCGGTTGCGAGTCCGCTTTCCAAACGCCCGAGATTCCACAGCCAGTGTCCGGTCCGCGCCAGCGAGACCTGCACATGCCAGCTTCCGCCTTCACGCGCCTGACGCGCGCGCGCCATCATTGCGCCGACCGCCATCAGATAGCCGGTGGCGTGATCGAGGATCTGCATCGGCAGCTCTTTTGGCCCTTCGACGCCCGCGGCCTGTCCTTCGGCGTGATTGAAGCCGGTCGAGGTCTGAACCAGAGAATCGAAGCCACGCCGCCCCGCCCACGGACCGGCGGAGCCATAGGCCGACAGGCTGACATACACGATGCCCGGGTTCAGACGCGCCGCCTCCAGCGGCGAAAAGCCCAGTTCCGCGAGGCCTTGCGGCCGATAGCCCTGCGAAAAGATATCGGCTGTCGCGATCAGTCCGCGCAGCGCCGCGCGCCCTTCTTCGGTGGCCAGATCGGCGAAGCTCGAAAGCTTGCCGCGCCCGGTATCGATGGTGAGCCACGGAATGGCCGGCAGGTTCGGGCTGGCGATCAGCATCACGTCCGCGCCATGCGCCGCGAGCGTCCGTCCCGCCACCGGGCCAGCGATGACGCGCGACAGATCGAGCACGCGTAAGCCCGCGAGCGGACGGTCGCCTTCCGGCCATGGCCGCGGGTCGGCGTCGCCGATCCTGTCGATCTGGATCAGCGGCAATTTTTCGAGCGCCTGCCCTTGCGGATGCGCCATCCATTCATCACGGCTGCGCATCATCGACACCACACAGCCGCCGGCATAGGCCTGCGTCTCGAAATCCTCGGCCTTCCACCCCATCAGCGCGCGCTGGACGTCGTCACGCTCTGGCCTGCAATTCAGGACCTTGCAGACATTGTCGCGATGGTGCGGAAAATTGGTATGAAGCCGCACGAAACGGCCATCGCCGGTGCGGTAAACTCCGGCGATAGCATCCCAGGCGGGTGGCGGCGGCTTGTCATCGACGCGCAGATACCGTTCGCTGCGGCACTCGATCGCGGCATGGCGCATATCGACGGCAACGCTCTGCATCTGGCCGGATCGCATCTGCCAGATCTGCGCGGCAGCAAGCCCCGCCGCTGCGATGCTGACCTGTGCTGCGGTATCGACACGAAACGACGACGGCAATACCGGCTCGGCGCCCGTCAAAGTGACAGCATCCAGCAATGCCGGATCGCCGCCCGCTCCTGTCCAGATATCTGAAAGAATTTCGCGACTTTTCTTCATAATCCTGATTCCTGAAACAACAGGCCCATTGGCCGGATCACGCACCGGAAAGGCAATTCACAAATCGTCGTGCATGCCAGATCAGTGAAAATCGCGCGACCGCGGTAAAATCCGCACGTTGCGCGGATGGCGATGCTTCTGGGCCGGCAGGCTGGCCTCCCGCTCGCTATTGAGCGGCACGGCCAGCGTGACGCCTGATGGCAAAATATCCTTACGAAATAGCGTCTCGTTGGCGAGCGAGGTCAGATCATGCGAGCGATCAACCAGACGATCCGCCACCAGATGGACAACGCCGTCGCTGCTCTGGATCCGCCCCTCGATCAGCACCAGTCGCGCGCCCATGACCTCCTTGCGGAATTTTTCCATCACCTTCGGCCACACCACGATGTTGGCAACTCCGGTGTCGTCCTCGATCGTCATGAACACCACGCCATTGGCGCTGCCCGGCCGCTGGCGCACCAGAACGACACCGGCGCATTTGACAGCGCGGCCGTCGTGCTGCCGCGTCGCGCTCGCACACGGCAGCACGCCCTCCTTGTCGAAACTTCCACGCAGAAACTCCATCGGATGGCCCTTGAGCGATAACCGCACTGCCTGATAGTCGGCCACGACCTGCTCGGGAAGCGGCATCGCCGGCAAGGGCTGCACGGTTTCGTCCGGCTGCTCGCGGGCCGTCGCCGCCTGAAACAACGGCAGCGGCACATCATCCGGCAGGCGACGCACCGCCCACAGCGCCGCACGGCGATCGAGCCCCAATGAGCGAAAGGCGTCGGCGTCGGCCAGCAGGATCAGCGCGCGCTTCGGCAGCCCAGTGTCACGCGCGAAATCCTCAAGCGAGGTGATCGGCCTGCGCTGGCGTGCGGCGACAATCCGCTCGTCCCAATGATCTTCGTCGATCTTCTTTTTTGCCGATGAAAGCCTGTCGTCGACATCGCGCACCCGAAAGCCGTCGATCTGGCGAAAGCCGAGTCTTACCGCGTGATAATCCCCACATCGTTCTTCCAGCGTATTCTGGCCATGGCTGAACGAGACGTCGATCTCGCGCACCGTGACACCATTCGTGCGCGCGTCGCCGACGATCTGCGCCGGAGCGTAGAAACCCATCGGCTGCGAGTTCAGCAGCCCGCAGGCGAATGCATCGGGATGATAGTGCTTGAGCCATGCCGAGATATAGACAAGCTGGGCGAAACTCGCGGCATGGCTTTCCGGAAAGCCATAACTGCCGAATCCCTTGATCTGGTCGAAACAGTTCTTCGCGAACACCGGATCGTAACCGCGGGCGACCATGTTGCCGACCATCTTGTCTTCGAATTTATGGATGGTTCCGACATTCCGAAACGTCGCCATTGCGCGGCGTAATCCGTTTGCTTCGTCAGCCGTAAACTTCGCTGCTTCGATAGCAATGCGCATCGCCTGCTCCTGAAACAGCGGGACGCCCATGGTCCGTCCCAGAACCTTCCGCAATTCATCGGGCGGTCCGTGCTGCGGCGACGGCGATGGATATGTAACCTTCTCGATTCCGTTTCGTCGCTTCAAGTAAGGATGAACCATGTTGCCCTGGATCGGCCCGGGCCGGACGATCGCGACCTCGATCACCAGATCGTAAAAGACCTGCGGTCTCAGGCGCGGCAGCATGTTCATCTGCGCCCGGCTTTCGACCTGGAATACGCCAAGGGATTCACCGCGCGACAGCATGTCGTAAACCGGCTTCTGCTCGGTCGGAACGGTCGCCAGTTCGAAGCGCTCCCCCTTGCTGTCTGCGATCAGATCGAAGCATTTGCGAATACAGGTCAGCATGCCGAGCGCCAGCACATCGACCTTCATCATCCGCAGCGTGTCGATGTCGTCCTTGTCCCATTCAATGAAGGTGCGATCCTCCATCGCGGCATTCCCGATCGGCACATAGGCATCGAGACGATCCTGCGTCAGCACAAAGCCGCCGACGTGCTGTGACAGGTGACGTGGAAAATCGATCAACTCGGTCGCGAGTTCGATAGCACGGCGGATCATCGGGTTCGCCGGATCGAACCCGGCCTGTCTGATCTGCGCGTCGCTAACGCTATCGCCCCAGCTTCCCCATACGGTGTCGGCGAGCGCAGCCGTTACATCCTCGGTCAGGCCCAGCGCCTTGCCGACATCGCGGATGGCGCTGCGCGGCCGATAATGAATGACAGTCGCCACGATTGCCGCCCGGTGACGGCCGTAGCGCCTGAAAACGTACTGCATCACTTCTTCGCGGCGCGAATGCTCGAAATCGACATCAATGTCCGGCGGCTCGCGGCGCTCTTCGGACAGGAAGCGCTCGAACAGCAGATCGACCTTGGTGGGATCGACCGAGGTGATGCCGAGCACATAGCAGACGGCGGAATTGGCCGCCGATCCGCGCCCCTGGCACAGGATGTTTTGCGAACGCGCATAGCGAACGATGTCATGAACCGTGAGAAAATAATGCGCGTAGTCGAGCTTCCTGATCAGCGCCAATTCCTTGCGCAACACGCTCTGCACATCCATGGAGATTCCGTCAGGATAATGCTTGCGCGCACCCTCCCAGGTCAGATCCTCCAGATGCTGCTGCGCGCTCTTGCCAGGCGGCACAGGTTCGTCGGGATATTGATACTTCAGTTCGTCGAGGGTGAAACTGATGCGATTTGCAAACCGCATCGTCTCGGCGATGGCCTCGGAATAGCCGCGAAACAGCCGCGCCATTTCATGCGCTGGCTTCAGATGCCGCTCGGCGTTGGCTTCAAGGCGCCGGCCCGCTGAATCGATGGTCGTTTTCTCGCGAATGCAGGTCAGCACATCCTGCAAAGGGCGTCGCGCGGGATGGTGATAAAGCACCTCATTGGTGGCAAGCAGCGGCACGCGCGCGGCAGTCGCGACCTTTTGAAGTCGCACAAGACGCCGCTTGTCATCGCCGCGATAAAGCAGGCTGGCCGCAAGCCAGACGCCATCCGCATCGCTCTGCTTCAGCCGATCCAGAATTTTCAGAGCGGCAGCGGGATCGAACCGGTGCGGCAGCGCCAGAACCAGAAGCTGGTCCTTCGTGAACTCTAGCAGGTCATCCAGCCTGAGATGACATTCCCCTTTCTCCGCTGCCCGTTTGCCGCGCGTCAGCAACTGGCACAGCCGGCCGTAAGCCGCACGGTCGCGCGGATAGACCAGAATGTCCGGCGTCCCGTCGATGAAAACCAGTCGCGCGCCAATCAGAAGCTTCGGCTTGTGCTTGAGCTTGTCGTTCTCCAGTTCGCCATAAGCCCGCACCACCCCGGCCAGCGTATTGCGATCCGCAATGCCGATGGCCGGAAGACGCAATTCGCTCGCCTGATGGACGTATTCCTGCGGCTGCGATCCGCCGCGCAGAAAAGAAAAATTGGTGGTGATGCCGATTTCGGCATAGGCGGGATCGTTCATGCGAACATCCCGTGCATGAACCAGCTCGGCTGCGATTCTGACTTCGTACCCGGCTCGTTATAAAGGCCATCGCGATAGAGCCAGAAGCGCAGCCCCTGCTCATCCTCGATCCGAAAGTAGTCGCGGGTCGGCATGTCGTTCTGGCTTCGCCACCACTCCATGGCGATCCGCTCCGGTCCTTCGGAGCGAATGACGGTGTGAGAAGCGCGCCGCCAGATGAATTTCGCCGGCGGTCCATCCGGAACCTCAGCGGCGACAATCCAGATTTCTTCGGGCTGATCGAGCAGGCGCAACGGACGGAGCGGCGGCTCGGCTTCGATACGTTCCGGCCAAGCAGCCCGTTCAGCGGTTTCAAGGCTGTGTTGTGCCGGCGCGCTGATCATCGCCCGCTCGGGGATGTGAGTATCCTGCGGCAGATGCACGAGAACGCGATGACCGCCAATCCGCGCGGCGATGCGATCGACCAGCGCGGCGACCTCGTCATTGTCCTGTGCATGGGTATCGAAATCGTGCTGCTCCTGCACCACGGTCTCGACCCGGCTGGCGGCGAGGCGGATGAAATCGAAGCCGAAACCCGGATCGAGCGGATCGTTCAAGGCATCGAGCTTGTCCCGAAACAGCCGTTCAATGAAATGGGCGCGCGTGACCGGCCGTCCGGCATCCACCGCGATGGCACGGACGACGCCATCGGTCCGGAAGAACGATGCCTCGAGCCGCCGCGCGCCCTTGCCTTGCCTGTCCATTGCCGCGACCAGCATCTGCGCAAGCTTCGAGAGCGTTTCCATGATCACGCTGTCGGTCGCCACCGGCTCGGCAAACCGCCGCTCGGCCATGTAATCCGGCACAGGTTTACGCGGACTGATCGGCGCATCACCCTGTCCCAGCGCCTGCCGGACCAGAGTGGTGAACACCGCACCGAAACGCGCGGTGATTTCATGCGGCTCGCGCGCGGCGACATCGCCGATGGTCTTGAGCCCGGCGCGATGCAACCCCCGCGTGATTGCTTCGTCCGCGCCAAGCGCAAACAGCGGAAGCGGTTTGACAGCTTCCGCCTCCTCGCCATCGCGCACGATGCGGCCATGTTCGTAGCGTTTCAGCGTTCGCGCGCAGACCGACGTCCCGGCGATCGCCGCACTGACCATGAAGCCCTGCGTCCTCAAGGATTCGCAGATCGCCCGCATCATCGCAGCTTCGCCACCGAACAGATGGGCGCAGCCGGTAATGTCGAGACACAGACCATGGGGCGGGTCGAGCGCGACAAGCGGCGTGAAGCGGTCGCACCAGTCGGCGATGGCGCCCAGCAACGCGGCATCGGCGGCCTCGTCAGCATCGAAGGCTTCCACATCCGGGCAGATCGCACGCGCATTGGCGAGCGGCAGACCCGGCTCGAGGCCGATCCGCGCAGCCGCATCGTTGACGGCGGAAATCCGCAGCGCATTGTTCAGCTTCGCGACAACCACCCACGGTTTGTCGTGATTGGCACAGCTATCCGGCGCGCCGGCGTTGCGCCACGACAGGCGCTCCAAGCGGTCGGTCGGCAGGCGCGGCAGCCACAGGCTGAGAATACGTCGCCGGTTCACGGAAGAGGCACTCATCACAATTCCACTCCATGATCCATTGGCCGGTCTGGCCATGACGGTTGCGGACAAGCTGAACGTCGAGCATCGGCACGCCCCAATCCGCGACCGGCTGAGACGGCGCAGAGCGGACAATCCATCGGGTCTCCGCGGTGCTGATCGCCGGCGGCGCGGACGAGCGCAGCATCAGGCAGGTCACGCCGGAGGCCTGCGCGGCGAGTGTGAGTTTGCGGCTGGCGACAAGATCGAACCGTTTCACCTCGCCCCACAGATCGAGCACCACAGCACCAAGGGCGTCGCAGGCCAGCGCGTCAGCCGTGATACGCAGCGCCGTGTCCGCATCCCGCGCCCGCACCGTCACCACCCGGCGCGGATCGAGGCCGAGTTCGCGAAAGCCGATCATCGCGACCTGCCCCACTTCGGCCTCAATAAAATCATGACGAATCCAAAGCAGCGGACGCCGGCGGGTCACCCGTCCGGCCAGCCCGGCGACAAATCCGGTCGCCGATGCTGTGTGGCGGCTCTCCAGCGCGAAGACCTCATGCAACGCACCGCGGATCAGACCGCCCTGCAGGATCGCATCGGCCGCTGGATGACCGAGTTCAACCCGCGACAAATCCGGCGACGTTCCACCCGCTTCAATTCGGCTGATCGTTCCCCGCAGGGACGCAAGCATACTCATGCGCGCGCCGGTCATGCGCCGCTCCTCGGGTTGGCGGGTCATTTTTCGTCCGAAGACAGAACGAATGATCGCGCCATTTGTTCATGATATGTTCTAATATAAAGCTAACCCCGGCAGGTGAGTCAATCGGCTTGTGGCAGGGAATTTTCAGCAATGGAAACAAAGAGATCCAAATGGACCTTCAACGCAAGCTCGCGATCCTGGCGGATGCGGCCAAATACGACGCCTCCTGCGCCTCCAGCGGCACCGAGAGACGCGACAGCCGCGACGGCAAGGGCATGGGATCGACCGACGCCGGGATGGGCATCTGTCATTCCTACGCGCCGGACGGCCGGTGCATCTCGCTGCTGAAAATTCTGCTCACCAACGCCTGCAACTACGATTGTCTGTACTGCATCAACCGCGCCTCGTCGAATGTGCAACGCGCGCGTTTTACCGTGGAGGAAGTGGTGAAACTGACCCTCGATTTCTACCGCCGCAATTATATCGAAGGTCTATTCCTGTCGTCCGGGATCATCCGGAGCGCGAACTACACCATGGAGCAAGTGGTACGCGTCGCGAAAAGCCTACGCGAGGACTATCATTTCCGCGGTTACATCCACCTCAAGACAATCCCGGAGGCGGACGATGCGCTGATCGCGGAAGCAGGCAAATATGCCGACCGCCTCAGCATCAACATCGAGGTGCCGACAGAGACCAGCCTGTCAAAGCTCGCTCCGGAAAAAGACGTGCGTGCCATCCGCCGCACCATGGGACGCCTGCGCCTCAAGCTCGATGAAGCGGCCGAGGCGAAAGCAAGCAACCATGCGCCACGCTTTGCTCCTGCCGGCCAGAGCACGCAAATGATCGTCGGCGCCGACGCATCGAACGACAGGACCATTCTTGAAACCAGCGCCAATCTCTATGGGTCGTATCATCTGAAGCGTGTCTATTACTCGGCCTTCAGTCCAATCCCGGACGCCAGCCGCGCCCTGCCCCTTCAGGCACCGCCCTTGGTCCGCGAGCATCGGCTCTATCAGGCCGACTGGTTGATGCGGTTCTACGGTTTCGATGCCGATGAGATCACCGATCCGCGCGACAACGGCATGCTGCCACTGGATATCGATCCCAAGCTTGCGTGGGCGTTACGGCATCGCGACCGCTTTCCGCTGGATGTCCAGCGAGCCGCGCGGGAAGACCTGCTTCGCGTGCCAGGCTTCGGTGTGAAAACCGTCGATCGCATTCTCGCGGCCCGTCGCGCGACCAAGCTCCGCGTCGCGGACCTCGCGCGGCTCAATGTTCCCCGGAATAAAGCGCTGCCGTTCATCGTTTTATCGGATCACCGGCCAGCTTCGCACCTGCTCGACGGCAGTCGGTTGATCGAGAGATTCCGGCCACCGCCCCGGCAACTCGGCTTCGCCTTTTGACGATCGATGAGACACATCCTCCTCAACAGCGAAATCGATTTCGATGGATGGCGACATGCCGCGCGGGCATTGTCGCTTCATGACGTTTTGCCCGACGAAGTGATGTGGCAGGTCAAGGGCGCCGAACGCGAGTTGTTCGGATCCTCGCCTTTGGCAGTGGCAACCAACCAGACATTCAACGTGCCGGCGCACTTTGTTGAAATCGCGAAATCAGCCGTCCTGCATCGCGATCCGGAGCGGTTCGCCCTTCTCTATCGTGTCCTGTTCCGGCTGCGACGAGATCATGATCTGCTTGAGAATGAAATCGATCCCGATGTCGCGCGCGTGCAGAAATTGGCGCGGGACGTCAGGCGCGATCAACACAAGATGCACGCTTTCGTCCGTTTCCGCGAATTCGGCAAAGGCAAGGATGCACGCTTTGTCGCCTGGTTCGAACCGGATCACCACATTGTCGAGGCGACAGCCCCGTTTTTCGAAAGCCGGTTCGCTGATTATCCCTGGTCAATCCTGACGCCGGAACGATGCGCGCACTGGGACGGGCACAAAACCGTGTTCGCCGATGGCGCGACCAAAGCTGACGCGGCATCCAGCGACCCGCTGGAGGACACATGGCGCACTTATTATTCCAGCATTTTCAATCCGGCCCGGCTGAAGATCAGGGCGATGCAGGCTGAAATGCCCAAAAAATACTGGCGGAACCTTCCAGAGGCGTCGCTGATTGATCCCCTGGTCGAGCGGGCCAGACAGATCACCCGGACAATGATCGAGGCGGCGCCCTCTGCACCGCGCCCCGCAAAACAGAAGAGAGTAGCGATGGCTACAGCTGTTCACGTTCACCGCGAAAACCTTGCTTCGCTCCGGGAAGAAGCCGCGAACTGCCGCGCCTGCCACCTTTGGAAGGATGCGACCCAGACGGTGTTCGGCGAAGGCCCTCCTCACGCGCCGATCATGCTGGTGGGCGAACAGCCTGGCGACAAGGAAGACCTCGCCGGCGAGCCATTTGTCGGCCCCGCCGGCCGGATGCTCGACCGGGCGCTGGCGGACGCCGGGATCGCGCGCGACAAGGTGTACGTCACCAACGCGGTCAAGCATTTCAAATTCGTGCCGCGCGGCAAAATCCGCCTGCACCAGAAACCCAACACGGCGGAGATCAAGGCATGTCGCCCCTGGTATGAGCGCGAACGTGCGCTCATTAAACCTGCGCTGGTGGTGGCGATGGGAGCAACCGCCGCGCAAAGCGTGTTCGGAAAAACTACACCGATCGGCAAGAACCGCGGGCACCTGATCGATCTCGACGATGAGACCAAGGCGCTGGTTACGGTCCATCCGTCTTACCTGCTGCGGCTTCCCGATGCCGACGCCAAGGCGCGCGAATATGAAAATTTCGTGCGGGATCTCAAGATCGCGTCGACGTTCCTGCACAAAACTCATCGCGCAGCTTGATCGGCTGCCCGCCGATGCCGTCTCGCAGCAAAAGATCCACAGGAGCACAGAATAGAACCACCGGCGGCGTATCTCGCCGCCGGTGGTTCCGCAGCAGCGGCTAGGCTGCCAGCGCTTCCGAATTGACCACCGACATCGCGATGCCTGTCAGCGCTTCATCCGTCTTGTGTTCCTGCTTCAGGGTTTCATCGAGCAGGCTGGCGGCTTCGGTCATGCCAAGTTTGGTCGCCCAAGCCTTGAGGGTTCCATAGCGCGAGATTTCGTAGTGTTCCACGGCCTGGGCCGCAGCGAGTAGTCCGGCGTCGAGCGCTTCGCAGCCCTTGTACTCGTCCATGATCTCTTTGCCCTCGTCGAGGATGCCGAGAATCGCGTCGCAGGTCTTGCCGCGCGCAGGCTTGTCGAGCAGATCGAAAATCTTCTCCAGCCGATCGACCTGCCCTTCGGTCTCATGCAGATGCTTTTCAAAGGCTGCGCGCAGATCGGCAGAGTGCGCGGCTTTCGCCATCTTCGGCAGGGCTTTCAGAATGTGCTTCTCGGCGAAGTAGATGTCCTTCAGCGTGTCGAGAAACAGATCGTGGAGATCCTTGTCCTTGGTCGCGGTCATGGGCGTCGCTCCGTTGTGAGGTGATAACCGCCTCTCAACGCGACCTTCGCAACATCGTTCCTGTGTCAGCTATCCGACCAATCAGCCCGCGAGCTGCGTCTCGACCAGCCTGATCCAGTAGGACGAACCGTAGACGATAGCGTCGTCATTGAAGTTGTAGGACGGGTGGTGAAGCCCCGCGCTGTCGCCATTGCCGACAAAAACGAACGCGCCCGGCCGCTGCTCGAGCATATAGGCGAAATCTTCCGCGCCCATCATCGGCGGTATTTCGGTCGACACATTGGCTGCACCGGCGACCTCGGCCGCCACCTGAACCGCCGTATCGACCTGCTCGGCATGGTTGACCAGCACCGGATAGCCGCGCTCGTAATCCAGCGTGATCTTCGTGCCGGACAACTGGGCAACGCCTGCGACCACCTCGCGCACCCGCTTCTCGGCAAGTTCCCTGACCTCGGCGGTGAGCGTACGTACCGTGCCGCTCAGTCGTGCCGTCTGCGGTAGGACATTGTTGGCGTGCCCTGCATGAAACTCACACATCGACACCACGGCGGATTCGAGCGGATCGACACTGCGCGAGACGATCGATTGCAGCGCAGTGACCAGCTGCGCACCGGCAAAAACCGTATCGATGCTTTTGTGCGGCCGTGCAGCGTGGCCGCCGACGCCCTCGATCTTGATCTTGATGTGATCGGTCGCCGCCATGGTCGGCCCGGGCCGGGTCGCGAAGGAACCGATGGCCATGCCGGGGCTGTTGTGCATGCCGTAAACCTGATCGATCTGGAAACGGTCGAACAGACCATCGCGGATCATCGCGGCAGCGCCAGCACCACCCTCTTCCGCAGGCTGGAAAATCACCACCGCGTCGCCGGCAAAATTCCGGGTCTCGGCAAGATAGCGCGCCGCGCCGAGCAGCATGGCGGTATGACCGTCATGGCCGCAGGCGTGCATCTTCCCCGGAACTGTCGAGCGATAGGCGACGCCGGTCTCCTCCTCGATCGGCAACGCGTCCATATCGGCGCGCAGCCCGATACCCTTGAGGCCATTTCCGTTTGCCGGCTTGCGCCCCTTGATCACGCCGACGACGCCGGTCCGGCCAAGACCGGTGGCGACTTCATCGCAGCCGAACTCGCGCAGACGATCCGCCACGAACGCCGCGGTGCGATGGACGTCGTACATCAATTCAGGATGAGCATGGAGATCGCGGCGCCAGGCCATAATATCGGGCTGCAGATCAGACACGCGATTGACGATGGGCATGGGGACGAACTCACAGGCGAGAAATGATCGGGCGAAGGTAGCATGGTCGTTCCATGGACCCAATATCGCCGCACAAGCAAAGTGCGTTCAATGCCCTGTACAGCCACGGTCCGCTGGGGCCATAACGGCTTCGCAAGCAGCACTTTAGGGACGGAAAACAGATGGCCAAACGCCTCGAGGGAGATTTCGACTATATCATCGTGGGCGCCGGGACCGCCGGCTGCATCATGGCGAACCGCCTCTCCGCCGACCCGACAAAGCGGGTGCTGATCCTCGAGGCTGGCGGCCGCGACAACTGGATCTGGTTTCACATCCCGGTCGGTTATCTGTTCGCCATCGGCAATCCACGCTCGGACTGGATGTTCAAGACCGAACCGGAGCCCGGCCTCAATGGCCGCGCGCTGTCCTATCCGCGCGGCAAGGTGATCGGCGGCTCATCCGCGATCAACGCCATGATCTCGATGCGCGGACAGGCCGCGGACTACGATCACTGGCGGCAACTTGGCCTGGCCGGCTGGGGCTGGAATGATGTCCTCCCCGCGTTCAAAAAGCTCGAGGACCATTTCCTTGGGGCGAGCGACATTCACGGCGCCGGCGGCGGATGGCGGATCGAAGCGCCGCGCCTGTCGTGGAAAATTCTCGACGCGGTCGCCGACGCCGCAGTCGAGATGGGGATTCGCAAAACGCCGGATTTCAATACCGGCAACAACGAGGGCGTCGGCTATTTCCACGTCAACCAGAAGCGGGGCCGGCGCTGGTCGTCGGCGCGCGGCTTTCTCAAACCTGTGCTGTCGCGCCCGAACCTGCGCCTCGAAACCGATGTCCTGACCGATCGCCTGATCATCGAGAACGGCCGCGCTGTGGGCGTTCGCTTTCTTCGGGGCGGGGAAGCCATCGAGGCGCGCGCACGCGGCGAGGTCATCCTGTGTGCGGGCTCCATCGGCTCGGTGCAGGTTCTGCAACGCTCCGGCATTGGCCCGGCCGAATGGTTGTCGCAAGCCGGCATCGATGTGGTGCTCGACAAGCCCGGCGTCGGCCGCAATCTGCAGGACCATCTGCAGCAACGCGCGATCTACAAGGTCGAGGGCGTCAAGACGCTGAACGAGACTTACTATAATCTATTCAAACGCGGCTGGATGGGTGTCGACTATGCACTGCGCCGTCGCGGCCCGCTCACCATGGCGCCGTCGCAACTCGGCATTTTCACCCGCTCGGACTCGCGTCACGAGCGCGCCAACATCCAGTTTCATGCCCAGCCGCTGTCGCTCGACAAGTTCGGCGATCCGCTGCATCGCTTTCCGGCCATCACCATCAGCGCCTGCAACCTGCAGCCGACCTCGCGCGGCGAGGTTCGCGTGCGCTCCGCGACGCCGGACGAGAAGCCGTTCATCGCACCGCATTATCTTTCGACGGATGAGGATCGTCAGGTGGCCGCCGATGCGATCCGCGTGACCCGAAAATTGATGAAGCAGCCCGCGCTCGCACGCTATCGTCCGCAGGAATATCTGCCCGGCCCCTCCGTCGGCGACGACGATGCTTCGCTCGCCAGAGCTGCTGGCGATATCGGCACCACCATCTTCCATCCTGTCGGCACGGCGAAGATGGGCGCTGCGAGCGATCCGTCGGCGGTTGTCGATGAGAGGCTGCGCTTTCACGGCATCGAGCGGTTGCGCGTTGTCGATGCGTCGGTAATGCCGACGATCACGTCGGGTAACACCAATACGCCGACGGCGATGATCTCCGAGAAAGGCTCGGCGATGATCATCGAGGACGCGCTGTAATCAATATCCAGCCTCATCCCGAGGAGCACGCACAGACGCGCGCTCCTCATCATGAGGCAAATGTTTTTACGGCCGCATGGCCAGCCGTGTCGGCCCCGGCGTACGGAGCGGTTCAGCCAGGCGCGCGAACTCGCACAGCAACGAACGGGTCTTGCGCGGATCGATGATTTCCTCGACCCAGAATTTCTCCGCCGAGCGGAACGGCGAACGCAGGCGGTTCAACCTGTCCTCGATCTCCGCCATCTTCGCCTTCGGATCATCCGCCGCATCAATCTCGGCGCGATAGGCCGCCTCGATACCGCCCTCGAGCGGCAGCGATCCCCAGTAGGCCGAAGGCCATGCGTATCGCATCGAGTATTTGTTCGCAGGCTGATGCACCACGCCGGCGACGCCGAACGCATTGCGGACGATGATGGTGCACCACGGCACGGTGCTCTGGTTCACGGCCGTCATCGCCCGGACGCCGTACTTGATGGTCGCGGTCTTTTCGGCATCGAGTCCGATCATGAATCCCGGACAATCCATCAGATAGACCACCGGCAAATGGAAGGTCTCGGCAAGGTCGACGTACTTGATGACCTTTTGGCAGGCATCGGCTGTCCACGAGCCGCCGTAGATGTAGGGATCGCTCGCGAGCAGCAGCACCGCCCGGCCCTCCAGACGCGCGAATCCGGCAATCACGGAGCGCCCGTAATTCTGGCTCATCTCGAAGAACGAGCCTTTATCCACCACCGACTCGATGATCGGCCGCATCTTGTAGATCTGCTTACGACTGCGCGGCACGACATTCAGCAGCGATTCCTCTGCGCGCTCAGGATCGTCGTCGCATTTGGTCGTCGGCGGCAGGTCATAGACCGACGACGGCAGATAGGACAGGAAACGGCGTGCGCAGGCGAACGCCTCTTCTTCCGTATCGACAGCATGATCCACACCGCCAGCCTTGGTCTGGATCTGCCAGCCGCCAAGCCCCTGCTTGTCGAGCGATTGTCCGAGACGCGCGACCACTGGCGGGCCGGCCACGAACATCGCCGACTCCTTTGTCATCACCGAATAATGGCTTGCCGCCAGTCGCGCGGCGCCGAGGCCCGCGACCGAGCCGAGTCCCAGCCCGACCACCGGCACGCGCGAGAGATTTCCCGTCGTGTAGGCGTACCAGCGCGTTCCGCCGACGCCGCCGGGAAGATTCGCCGCGCCGCGGGTTTCGATGGTTTTCACCGAACCGCCGCCACCCGATCCTTCGATCACGCGAACAATCGGCAGGCGAAAATCGTGCGCCATCTCCTCGGCCATCAGCGGCTTGGCGGAAATCGAGGCATCCGCCGAACCGCCGCGCACGGTGAAGTCGTCGCCGACGACGACCACGGGCCTGCCGTCGATCTTGCCGCGTCCGAATACACAGTTCGCCGGCGTCAGAGTTTTGAGGTCTCCGTTGGCTTCGTACTCCCCGATGCCAGACACCGCGCCAACTTCATGGAAGCTCTTCGCATCCAGCAAACCATCGATGCGTTCGCGAACCGTCAGGCGCCCCTGGTCATGCTGACGCTTGACCTTGTCGGCCCCGCCCATTTGCTTCGCGAAAGCCTCGCGCTGCGCGAGCTCATCGAGTTCCGGCTTCCAGTTCATTCACGCGCTCCTTTTCTTGCTCTTGTCATCTCAACACCATGCATTTCGCGCGCACGCGGCAAGCCGCAATGCACTCGCAGGAAGTCGTCTTCTGCTTGATGGATTCGGTGGAACACCGGCCCCGCCGGTTACGGCAGGCATCGCCATGACAACGACGTTCTTGTTCCGCAGAGCAGAATAAAGTTTCCTCTTGCAGAACAAGCTAGCGCAGGCGATCTTTCGCCACAACAACAAGCCGCGCTTGCAGGCGCTATCGGCTTGCAGGACATGGCTGGGGGACTGAATGGCAGACATCAAGATCACGACCGAAGTCGCCGGACGCGTTTGCGCGCTTCCGCTTGGCGAGGGCAGCACCATCAACAATGGCGACGAGATTGCGTTCGTCGAGGCAATGAAGATGGAGATACCCGTCGTCGCCACGGCATCGGGCAAGCTGAAGTCGCTGCTGGTCAAGGTCGATGATGTCGTTACCGAAGATCAGGTCGTGGCTGTCATCGAAGCCTGAGAGATATCTCGGCTGATGAAATCGAACGCTTTCACTTGCAGCAAAGCGCGACAATCTGTCCACTACCGACAGGTCGATTGCACTGCACGCATCGCGATGACATGATCGGAAAAAATCGCCATTCGCATAAGCGAGGGCATACAGGAGGGAGCATTAATGAATAAGAGCCAGAACCGCGTATCATTTGCGGCCAAATCTTTCGCTGCGATGGCACTCGCAGGCGTTGCATTCGCAGCACTGAGCCCGGCGCAGGCGGCTGACGTTAAGCTGCCGCAGACGTTGACCTTCACCGCTTATGACACCGGCACGTCAGGCTTCAATATCGGCGTCGGCGTCGGCAAGGCCCTGAAGGACAAGTACGGTTCCGACGTCCGCGTCCTGCCTGCAGGCAATGACGTCGCCCGCCTCGCGCCGCTGCGCGCCAAACGCGCCGTGCTGTCCTGGATGGGCACCGGCGTTTATTTCGCGCAGGAAGGCGTCTTTGATTTCGGCGTCAAGGAATGGGGCCCGCAGGCCTTGCAGATGACGCTGTCGACGATCGACTGCAACGGCCTGTCCGTCGGCGTTGCAGCCGATGCAGGCGTCAAGAAATGGGAAGACTTCCGCGGCAAGCGCCTCGGATTCGTCGTTGGCTCTCCTGCGCTCAACCAGAACGCACTCGCCATCATCGCCTACGCCGGTCTGACTCAGAAGGACGTCAAGATCGTCGAGTTCGCGAGCTACGGCGCGATGTGGAAAGGCGTTATCAACAACGACGCGGATGGTGCATTCGGCTCGACCGTGACCGGCCCCGCGAAGGAACTGGAAACGTCGCCGCGCGGTATCGTCTGGCCTGAACTACCGCCGGACAACAAGGAAGCCTGGGCGCGCGTGAAGCAGGTCGGCGCGTTCTTCACGCCGCACAAGACCACCTGTGGCGCGAACATCAAGGCATCGGCGCCATTGCAGCTCGCCACCTATCCCTATCCGATCGCCACGGTCTACGCGTCGCAGAAGGATGATGAGGTCTATGCGCTGACCAAGGCGATGATCGAGACCTATCCGGGCTACAAGGACTCCGCTCCCGGCGCCTCGGGCCTCGATGTGAAGCAGCAAATCCGGCAGTGGGTGATTCCGTTCCATCCGGGTGCCGTGAAGGCCCTGAAGGAAGCCGGCGTGTGGACCGCTGAGGACCAGGCGCATAACGATGCCCTGATCAAGCGCCAGGGCGTGCTTGCCGCCGCGTGGAAGGCCTATGAAGCCTCCAATCCGCCGAGTGACAAGGCCGAACATCTGAAAGGCTGGATGGCCGCGCGCAAGGACGCCCTTGCCAAGGCCAACATGCCGAACGGATTCGACCACTAAACTCGTCTCGCCGATCAGTTTCGGACGCAGCAACAAGTCACGGGTGATTCATGGCGCCAGCCTCGTCCGATAACACATCGCTATCGGCATCCGCCTCATCGGCGGATGCCGCCCTCGCCTCGGATCCGCGCAAGATCGAATTCGAGGACCCTCATGCCGGCATGCAGGAAGCGGAAGTCACGCGCGTCCGAACCCTCACCGGCACATGGCGGATCGCGCTGATCGTCGCCACGGCGGCGACCATCTTCCTGTGCATCAACCAGCAATTCGCCCTGCGCTTCTTCGTCGACTACACGCAGCTCAATACAGAATATTTCTATCTGCTGATTGCGCTGATGCTGCCGTTTACGTTCCTGATCTTCCCCGGAACGAGCACCGCGCCGCTCGATCGCATTCCGTGGTACGACCTTCTTCTCGCGGCGGTGACGTTCGTTGCCTCGATCTGGCTGATGGCCAACATCCGCGATGCCGCGCAGCTCGGCTGGGAATTCGCCGGCGCGCCACAGAATGTCATTGTAGCCGGCCTCATCATGTGGGTTCTGCTGCTCGAGGCGCTGCGACGCACCGGCGGCTGGAGCCTGGTGCTCAGCGTGCTCCCCTTCACGGTCTATCCGCTGTTTGCGGAGGCCAGCTGGCTCGGCCCGTTCCGCGGCACGCAATCGACCCTTGAGCAGGCAACCGCCTATCACGTGCTGTCGGGTGAAAGCCTGCTCGGCATTCCGATTCAGGCATTCGCCGATACGGTGATCGGCTTCCTCGTGTTCGGTACCGCGCTGATGATGACCGGCGCCGGCAAGTTCTTCATCAACATCGCCTTCGCGCTGTGCGGAACGTTCCGCGGCGGCGCCGCCAAGGTCTGTATCTTCGCCAGCGGCCTGCTCGGCATGATGTCCGGCTCGATCATCTCCAACGTGCTGACCGCCGGCACCATGACCATCCCCGTCATGAAGAAGAGCGGCTTTCGCGCCTCCTACGCCGGCGCGATCGAAGCCTGCGCTTCGACCGGCGCCGTACTCGCCCCACCTGTGATGGGCGCCACCGCCTTCGTCATCGCACAGTTCCTGAACATCGGTTATGCGGAAGTGGCCATGGCCGCGGTCATTCCGGCTGCGCTGTATTATTTCGGGCTGTTCATGCAGGTCGATTCCTACGCCGCCCGTCATGGCCTCGAAGGCATTCCGCGCTCCGAGCTACCGAAAGTGTGGGATACCATCAGGGACGGCTGGTATTACGTCTTCGTCATCGCGCTGCTGATTGTCATGTTGCTCTACTTCAAGCGCGAGAGCCATGCGCCGTTCTACGCCACCGCCCTGCTCCTGGTTCTCAACCAGCTTTTCTCCAAGGATACGCGCTGGACGCTTACGACCATCACCAAGTTCCTTGAAGTCAATGGACGGACGTTCGTCGAACTGATCGGCATTCTGGCCGGTTGCGGTCTTCTGATCGGCGCATTCTCGATGACCGGCGTGGTCTCGAGCCTTGCCAACGATCTGCTGCGGATCGCCGGTGAGGACGCGTTTCTGCTGCTTGTGATGTGCGCCTTTACGAGCCTGATTCTCGGCCTCGGCCTCACCACCACGGCCTGCTACATCTTCCTCGCCATTCTGGTGGCGCCGGCGCTCGAGAAGCTCGGCCTCAACCGGATGGCCGTCCACATGTTCATCTTCTATTGGGGCATGCTGTCGTCGATCACGCCGCCGGTGGCGATCGCGTCCTTTGCTGCCGCCGGCATCGCCGGCTCGCCGGCGATGAAGACCGGATGGGAATCGATGTGGGTTGGCAGCATCATCTACTTCATCCCGTTCTTCTTCGTGCTGAACCCCTCCCTCGTGCTGCAGGGACCGAACCCCTATCTCGAAGCCATGGGCCTGCTCGGGCTGGCTGGGCTAGGAACGTTGTTCATCTGCGGCGGCATTCAGGGTTACCAGGTCGGGGTCGGCAATCTGAAGAAAGCGGGCTCACTGGAATGGCCGATCCGTGTGCTGCTGGTGATCGGCGGCTTCGTCGTCGCGACGCCGGGCGGAGGAATTATGCCGCTATCGCAGTTCCAGGTTACTTCGCTCGGCCTTGCGATCCTCGTCCCGACTGTCATTGTCGGCCTCGCGCTCGTGCGCTGGCGGAAAACACCGGTGGCTGCGTAAGAGCGGGAACCGCTCGGCGGTAGCCGCAACCAACTGTGGCGAATTCGCACCTGTGGTGCGAGTTCGTCGTTGAAAACGGCGCGGTTCCGCCGCAAGGACACACTTCCTCCATTTCTTTCGCATCGATATGCGGAGCGGTGTGATGCGGCTGGCATTCCTGCCGCAGGCCCCTATAGTTTGTGCAACCTCAGCAGATTCCACCCCAAAGGATCACAATGATCAGAACGATTCTTATCGCCACGCTGTTTGCCTCGGCTGCCACGGGCGCGCTGGCCCAGGCAGCGAACCGGAGCGGAACGCCGCAAGAGCAAAAGGCGTGCGCGAAGGATGTCTCTCGCTATTGCCGCACCGTCATGAACGATTCCGATCTCGTGATCCTGTCGTGCCTGCAGCAGCATCGCGCCAAGATCAGCAAGCCGTGTGATGCCGTGCTCGTCAGCCACGGCCAGTAATCGCCTCTAAAGCAAAAAAGCCGCCGCATCGAGATGCGGCGGCTTTTTGATTCTTCAGAGAGTCTAACCGTGCAACCGCAATCCTATGCAGACTTGCGGACCGCGTTGTCCATCAGCGTCTTGCCGAGCGACCAGACGGCACCAGGAACCCGGTGACTGGCTTCGATCACCGAATCAAACGACGACTCGATCCATGCGCAGTCGTCATCATTGATCACCAGCGGCGGCAGCAGCTTGATGGTATGGCTGGCGTGACCGGCAACCTGGGTGAGGATCTTGTGGTCCTTGAACAGCGGAATGGTGATAAGCTGGCAAAACAGCCCTTTGCTGGCCGTTTCCAGCAAATTCCACGAGGCCTTCAGCGCGAGGGATTTCGGCGGACCGAACTCCACGCCGATCATCAGGCCCTTGCCGCGCACATTCTTCAGCAACTCATAACGCGGGATCATCGCGTTCAGTGTCGCCATCAGCCGCTCGCCCCGCGCCGCTGCGTTCTCGATCAGCTTCTCGGAGTCGAGAACTTCAAGGGTGGCGATGCCGGCGGCCATCGCCAGATCGTTTTTGGCGAAGGTCGAACCGTGAACCACCGCGCGATCCATGCGATCGAAGATCTTGTCGAAAATCGCCTTTCGCGTCAGCACCGCGCCAACCGGCACGTGGCCGCCGGACAGCGATTTTGACAGCAGGACCATGTCGGGCTCGACATTCCAGTGCTCGACCGCGAGAAAGCGCCCGGTGCGGCCCATACCGCTCTGGATTTCATCGGCGACGAAAATCGTACCGTAACGTTTGCAGAGCGCGGCCGCGCCCGGCAGGAAGTCGTCCGAGGGAACGTTGACCCCTTTGCCCTGGATCGGCTCGACGATGAAGGCCGCGACCTGACGCGACATCAGCGCTTTTTCGAGCGCCGCGAGATCGTTGAACGGGATGACCGTGCAATCCGGCAGCAGCGGGCCGAAACCACCGCGGAAATTGGCATCGTCGGTCAGCGACAGCGAGCCATAGGACAGCCCATGATAGGCGTGGTCGCAATAGACGATGCCCGTCCGTCCGGTGGCGCCACGCGCGAACTTGATAGCGGCCTCGACGCATTCGGTTCCCGAATTGGCAAAGAACACCTTGTCCAGGTAAGGCACGCGCGCGATCAGACGCTCTGCCAGAATGCCTGCGAGGGTCGACAGATCGAGCTGAACGAGATTGGGCAACTCGCTGTCCAGGACACTTTTCAAGGCGTCCCGAATCACCGGGTGGTTCCGCCCAACGGCGAACACACCGAAGCCGCTCAAAAGATCGAGATAACGGTCACCGGTCCGGTCGAACAGATAGGGCCCCTGCCCGCGCTGGAAACCGACATCATATCCGATAGTCTTGAGAACCCGGACAAGCTGTTCGTTCAAATAACGGGTATGAAGAGCATTGCGCTGAAACTGCCGGTCAGCGAACATCTCGGAAATGTCTAGATTTGGCTTCACCATGAGCTACATAGTTCGTTTGAGGGGCTGCTAGTCAACCTAAAAAAGTCGCTGTGGCGTTTTGCCCGTTGCCGGAACATCTGGCGGTATATTGGATTTAGTTCGGTTGCGTTGCGCGCGAGGATTCATGCGGAAAATAGCCTGGTCTGGAATGTTCCTTCTTGCCGCTATCGGCTCTGCCCATGCTGCGGAGCCCATCGGCGAATGGCAGGTCGAGGAAAAGGTCGCCACGATCAAGATCGTCGACTGCGACAACCATCTTTGGGGGGTCGTAGCGTCCGAGGTCACCCCCGGGATCGACACCAAGAACCCTGACAAGACCAAGCGCGGCCGCCCTACCCTCGGGATGCCGATCCTGCTCGGCATGACCAAATCGACCGAGGAAAAGAACCGCTGGGACGGCAAGATCTACAACGCCAAGGACGGCGAAACCTACAAGGCCTCCATCACTCTCAAATCGCCGAACTCCCTGCGGGTTGAGGGCTGTTATGTGTGGCCGCTATGCGGTGGCCAGACGTGGACCCGGGTCCCCGAAGCGTCTCCTCCCGCCGTCGCGACCGCCCCGAAGGCGCCGCCAAAGACTGTCGGCTCAAAGGGCGCGATGCGGAAATCGAACCCGGGCGCGGTCGCCGCACCTCAGGAGCCCGCAGTGTCCGAAGTCTGCTCACTCCCCGAGGTCACGGGGACGACCCATTAGCGCCGGCTGAAACAGCACCGCCGCTGCCAGCGTTGTCACCAGTGACAACGCCATCAGCTTGCCCATGCTCGACGTCCCCGGATGGCTCGACAGCCAGAGGCTGCCGAAAGCGGTCGCCGTGGTCATGGCGCTGAAGAACACCGCACGGGTCAGGCTGGATTGCAGCAGATCGGTCTGCCCCGCCCGCCACGCCGTGACGTAGTAGATCTTGAACGCCACGCCGACACCGAGCAGCAATGGCAGCGCGATGATATTGGCGAAGTTCAATGGCATGCCGATCAGCACGCAGATTTCCAGCGTCACCACGCCGGCCAGAATGAGCGGCACCAGCGTCAGCAGCACGTCGCCGATCCGGCGCAGGACGATGTAGAGCAAGATCGAGATCGAGAGCAGCGCCCAGCCGCCGGCCTGAATAAAGGCCAGCACGATGGTTCGTCCGGATTCGAGAATCGAAATCGGGCCGCCGGTTGCAGTGGGCTCGACCTTCTGAACCGCAGCCGCGAACCTGCGCAGCGTATCGTTGTCGTTCGGATCGCCCTTGGGCTGGGCTTCGACACGGGCGCGTCCGTCCGCGGTGATCCAGTCATCCGCCAGTGACTTCGGCAGATTCTGTTCGGTGATGGTCTGCGCTTTGAGCGAGTCCTGCACCTGCCCGAAGAGCACGTGCATCGGCGTCAGGAAAACCGCGGCCACCTTATCGCGCAACGCCTTGTCGGATTGCGCGAGCTTGAGCAATTGCTCCGCAAGCCGGTTCATCGCGGCGGCCGTTTCGGCGCTTGATTTCGGAGCCATGCGCCACAGCGTTTCGGACGCGTGCGTCAAGGCGACGACGTTGTCGGCATCGGTGGCCGGATCGCCCGGTTTCGCCTTGAAGATAGGCTCGAGCTGCGCCGCCGCCTTCTTGATGATCGCAAGCTTGGCGGGCTGATCTTCAGGAATGAAATTCTCCAGCGATATCGTGCGTGCGACCTCCGGCACCTTCGACAGCCGCTCCTGGACCTGCCTGGCCTGCGCCAGCGACGGCACCAGCACGCTGACGGCATTGGTTCCGGTATTCGGATCGCGCCGCAGGTCGAGATAGGTCGCAACCGACTCCACCTTCGGGCTGCGAAGGTTCATCGGATTGAAGTCGAAGTGCAGGAAGTAGAGCAACGGCAATCCGAGGGTCGCAAGGCCCAGCGTAGCGGCGATGATCGGTACCCGCCGCCGCTCGAGGAAACGGTCCACCGGCGCGAGGAACGCGTAACCGAGCGGCTCCTTCTCACCCGGCGGATTGAACAGCTTGAGGAGCGCGGGCAGCACCGTGATCGCGCACAGAAACGCGAGGAGCATGCCGGCACCGGCAATCTTGCCCAGTTCGGAAACACCCTCGTAGGCCGTGGGCAGGAACGACAGAAAGCCCGCCGCGGTCGCAACGGCTGCCAGGGTCAACGGGATCGCGGAATATTCAGCGGCCTTTTCGATAGCGGATTGCAACCCACCATTCGCATGGCGCTCTGATCGATAGCGCACGCTGTACTGGATTCCGAAATCCACCCCGAGTCCCACGAACAGGACGAAGAACGCGATCGATATGAGGTTGAATGCGCCGACCAGCATCAGGGCCACAGCCGTCGTGATCGACAGACCGATCGCCAGCGTGATGAACACGGCCGTGATGATCTTTGGCGATTTGAGCGCCATCCAGAGAATTCCGAGAACGATCAGAACCGTAATGAACCCGTTGAGGGCGGCTCCCTCCTTCACGGTTCCGAATTCATCGTTCGCGATCGGCACCGGCCCGGTCAGCCGGACCCGGGCACCGTACTTGCCGGCAAGGTCAGCATCGATGGCAGCCTGCCGGATCGCATCGGTCGCGACCTTTCCGGGTTCAAGCGCCTGAAAGTCGAGGACCGGCCTGATCGTGATCAGCGTCCGCTTGTCCGAGGCGCTGAGCGGTTCCTGGCTGGTCAGCGCCCGCCAGGAGAAGGTTCCCGCGCCCGTCGTCATAACCTGGTCGATGCTGTCGGCGACCATGTTAAGGGGCCGTGTCAGCGCCTCGCGCGGAAAACGCCCCTTCTCGGCCGCTGACAGGCTGAACTCCAGAACGCCGGTCAGCCCCCGCAGGCTGGGGTCATCGACCAGAATGTCGAAAAACGGCGCCGCCTGGGTCATCTGGCCGACCTGCTGGGCGACTTCCTGGGTTGGCAGGAACAAAAGTCCGTTATTGGCGAAGAACGGCCCGTCCGTCGGGCGATGGACCGACAGGAACTTGTCGGTTTGCGGGAGCAGCTTTTTTTCCAGCGCAGCACCGGCGAGATGGGCAAATTCGGGGGTCGGAGCCTCAACGACCGCCAAAATCAAGTCATGGCTGCCCGGAAATGCCTTTTCGTAGGCTATTTCACGCTGGCGCCAGTCAATATTTGGAGAAATCAGGGTCGCGACGTCAGTATTGATCGCAAAGTGCCGTGCAGAATAGACCCCCGCCAGAACCGCCAATAATACGCCAAAAGCTACAGTTAGCCATGCAAAACGCGTACAGGTTCTAACCAGGGAAACAATGGTCCTTGTCAGCACAGTTTTTCTTTCTATTTGAGGCAGTCGGCGCAGGAAAAAGTGGCCGTTTTGAAGTTTCGTGAGTTAACTCTGGGCGGAGCAACCGGTGCCCTTAAGTCACAGAATAGTGGCAAAAGGCTAGTGGTAGCTGAGAATTACTGCTCAATAGCGGCCATAATGCTACACTGCGGTATGTTCACGTCTTGTTCTAATGTCGCACTGGAAGACCTCGTATGACCTCATCGACCCCATTGCTCGACAAAATCAAATCTCCTTCTGATCTTCGTGCTCTGAAAGAGAGTGATTTGCCGCAAGTTGCGGCAGAGCTGCGCGCCGAGACGATCAATGCTGTCGCTGTCACCGGTGGACATCTGGGTTCGGGGCTCGGCGTTGTCGAGCTGACCGTGGCACTGCATCATGTTTTTAATACGCCATCCGATCGCGTGATCTGGGATGTCGGCCATCAGGCCTACCCCCACAAGATTCTGACCAACCGGCGCGACCGCATCCGCACTCTGCGTCAGGGTGGCGGGTTGTCCGGATTCACCAAGCGCGCTGAGAGCGAATACGACTGTTTTGGCGCGGCTCACTCCTCGACATCCATCTCGGCTGGCCTCGGCATGGCCGTCGCACGTGATCTTGCCGGCGAGAAACGCAACATCGTGGCTGTGATCGGCGATGGCGCGATGTCGGCTGGCATGGCGTATGAAGCGATGAACAATGCCGGAGCGATGGATTCGCGCCTCATTGTGATCCTCAACGACAACGAGATGTCGATCGCACCGCCGGTCGGCGCGATGTCGGCCTATCTCGCCCGACTGCTTTCCGGCCGGACCTATCGCTCATTGCGCGAAATCGGCAAGCAGGTCGCCAAGCGGTTGCCGAAGTTCGTCGAAAAAGGCGCACAGCGCGCCGAGGACTATGCCCGCGGCTTCCTGTCGGGAGGCACCCTGTTCGAGGAACTGGGTTTCTACTATGTCGGCCCGATCGATGGACATAACCTCGATCATCTGCTGCCCGTCCTCAAGAACGTGCGCGACTCCGAACAGGGCCCGATCCTGGTTCACGTCGTCACCGAAAAGGGCAAGGGTTACACCCACGCCGAAACCGCTGCCGACAAGTATCACGGCGTGGTCAAGTTCGACGTCGCGACCGGCAAGCAGGCCAAGGCTCAGGCCAATGCCCCCGCCTACACCAAGGTTTTCGGCAACGCGCTCGTGAAGGAAGCCGAGAAGGACGACAAGATCGTCGGCATCACGGCGGCCATGCCATCCGGCACCGGCATCGACATCTTCGGCAAGGCCTTCCCAAATCGCACCTTCGACGTAGGCATTGCCGAGCAGCATGCGGTGACGTTCGCGGCAGGTCTTGCGACCGAAGGCATCAAGCCGTTCGTCGCGATCTATTCGACCTTCCTGCAGCGCGCCTATGACCAGGTGGTGCATGACGTCGCGATCCAGAAACTGCCGGTCCGTTTCGTGATCGACCGGGCCGGTCTGGTCGGTGCGGACGGCCCCACCCATGCCGGTTCGTTCGACCTCGCCTATCTTGGCTGCCTTCCGGGCTTTGTTCTGATGGCGGCGGCCGACGAGGCCGAACTGATGCACATGGTCGCCACTGCGGTCGCGATTGACGATCGCCCGTCGGCGTTCCGCTTCCCGCGTGGCGACGGTGTCGGCGTCGACCTTCCGGCGATGGGCCTGCCGCTCGAGATCGGCAAAGGCCGGATCGTGCGCGAAGGCAGCTCGGTGGCCCTGCTCTCTCTCGGCACCCGTCTCGCCGAATGTCTCAAGGCGGCCGACATGCTGAAGGCGCACGGCCTCACCACCACGGTTGCCGACGCGCGCTTTGCCAAGCCGATCGATACCGATCTGGTGTTGCGGCTGGCGCGCGAGCACGAAGTGCTTGTGACGGTTGAGGAAGGCTCGATCGGCGGGTTCGGCGCACAGGTCCTGCACACGCTGGCCGAGGCCGGCGCCCTCGACCGCGGCCTCAAGGTCCGCTCGATGGTACTGCCCGATACTTTCATCGATCAGGACAGCCCGGCTGCGATGTACGCCAAGGCCGGTCTCGATGCGAAGGGGATCGTGACCCGCGTGTTCGAGGCGCTCGGCCGCGATGCCAGCATCAGCGCGGTGCAGCTTGCTTGATCAGACTCCCATGAAAGTTCTGCTCGCGCAGCCGAGAGGTTTCTGCGCGGGCGTCGTGCGCGCCATCGAGATCGTGGAGCGCGCGCTGGAGAAGTATGGCCCGCCGGTCTACGTGCGGCATGAGATCGTGCACAACAAGTACGTGGTCGAAACCCTCAAGGCCAAGGGTGCCATTTTCGTCGAGGACCTGCACGAGGTGCCCGCCAACGCCATCACGGTGTTCAGCGCCCACGGCGTGGCCAAGAGCGTCGAAGAAGAAGCCGCCCGGCGCAACCTTCCGGTCCTCAACGCCACCTGCCCGCTGGTGACCAAGGTCCACAATCAGGGCAAGCGCTACGTCTCCAAGGGGCGCACCCTGATTCTGATCGGCCACGAGGGCCACCCGGAGGTTGTCGGGACCATGGGACAGGTGACGGGCCCCGTCGTTCTGGTCCAGAGCGTCGAGGATGTCGCGGCCCTCGACCTGCCGAACGATGCGCCGATCGCCTACATCACCCAGACCACCCTCAGCGTGGACGATACCAAGGACATCATCGCCGCATTGTCAGAGCGATTCTCGGATCTGGAAGGCCCGGATACCCGCGATATCTGCTATGCGACACAAAATCGCCAGTCTTCGGTACGAGACCTCTCCAAGCTCGTCGATGTCATCCTCGTGGTTGGGGCGACCAATAGTTCGAACTCCAACCGCCTGCGGGAAATCGGCACCGAAGTGGGCGTTGCCAGCTACCTCATCGCTGATGGCAGCCAGCTCAATCCCGAATGGTTGAAGGGCGTGAAAACGGTTGGCATCACCGCGGGCGCGTCCGCGCCGGAAGTGCTTGTCGATGATGTGATTGACGCCTTGCGTCGAATCGGGCCGGTCACCGTGTCGGTGGTTCCGGGCCGCGAGGAGAATATCGAATTCAGGCTGCCAGCGGAGCTGACGTCAGTCGTCAGGCCCGCTTCACACCTTTGATTGAGAAAGTCGCTCGTTCATGGCCATACCGTTTTTCAAAGAGATCAAGATCGGCTCCTATCTGGTGAAGCAGAAGCTTCTCGGGCGGAAACGCTATCCGCTGGTGCTGATGCTCGAGCCGCTGTTTCGCTGCAACCTGGCTTGTGCCGGCTGCGGCAAGATCGATTATCCCGATGCGATCCTCAACCGCCGCATGTCCGCCCAGGAATGCTGGGACGCGGCCGATGAGTGCGGCGCGCCGATGGTGGCGATCCCGGGCGGCGAGCCGCTGATCCACAAGGAGATCGGCGAGATCGTGCGCGGCCTCGTGGCACGCAAGAAGTTCGTCTCGCTCTGCACCAACGCGCTGCTGCTGGAAAAGAAGCTCGACCTGTTCGAGCCTTCGCCGTACCTGTTCTTCTCGATCCATCTCGACGGCCTGAAGGATCACCACGACCAGTCGGTGTGCCAGACTGGCGTGTTCGATCGCGCCGTGTCCGCGATCAAGGCTGCGAAGGCGCGGGGCTTCACGGTCAACGTCAACGCGACGATCTTCGACAACCACCCGGCTGAAGAGATCGCCAAATTCCTCGACTTCTGTCAGGAGCTCGGCGTCGGCGTATCGATGTCGCCCGGCTACGCCTACGAGCGCGCACCGGATCAGGAGCACTTCCTCAACCGCCGCAAGACCAAGGAATTGTTCCGCCGCGTGTTCGAGCTCGGCAAGGGCAAGAAGTGGAATTTCATGCACTCCGGCCTGTTCCTCGACTTCCTGGCCGGCAACCAGAACTTCCATTGCGAGCCGTGGGGCATGCCTGCCCGCAACATCTTCGGCTGGCAGAAGCCCTGCTATCTGCTTGGCGAAGGCTATACCAAGACCTTCAAGGAGCTGATGGAAACCACCGACTGGGATTCCTACGGCACCGGCAAGTACGAGAAGTGCGCGAACTGCATGGCGCATTGCGGCTACGAACCGACGGCGGCGAATGCCGCGATCACCAACCCGTTCAAGGCGCTGAAAGTTGCTTTGCTCGGCATCAAGACCGAAGGACCGATGGCGCCGGAGATCGATCTCAGCAACCAGCGCCCGGCGCAGTACGTGTTCTCATCGGAAGTGCAGAAGCGCCTCTCCGAGATTCGCACCGACGAAGCGCGCGAGAAGGCGGCGAAGGCTGCGGCCAAGGCAAACGCCCAGAGCGCGACCACCGCCGCCTGAGCCTCGGCATATCGAGAATAAAAAGGCGCGATCCTGATCGCGCCTTTTGTTTTGCCTGTTTGGCTTCGGTGGCCGGAAAAACTGCGGGCGCTCGGTTACGCCTCGGCCGGCGCGAAATCCCCGCTGCCATCCAGCAACCCGCGAACGCCGCGCAGGCTGCGCAGGGCTCGCTTGAAGTCGCGACCGCTGGAGACGAGGGCCCGAATGTCCGAGGGCTTGCGTGCGATGCCGCGCATGACCTTCCAGATGTCGATATTGCCATTCGGCTTGAGCGCGGCGGCCGCGAGTTCGGGCAGCGCACGATGGGCAGGATCACTGATCACGCGCACAGCGGCGAACGGGAGATTATGACGGGATGCGTAGCGCGCAGCGATGTGGCTTTCCATATCGACCGCAGCGGCGCCTGTGGTCGCGCGCAGCGCCGCCTTGCCGACTTGCCCAAGCACGACTTCCTCGACGCCCACCAGAATGCCCGGCACGATCCGATGCGGGCCGCGCTGTGGCAGTGAAACGAGTTTATCGCTGAGGGCAGCAACGGTCGACCAGCGCTCGCTGGCCGTCACCACCTCGGTCGCAATCATGATGTCGCCGGACCGCAACGCGGGATCGAGCCCGCCGGCCACGCCGAAGCTGACGATGCCCCGCACGCTGGCAGGGTCAAACGTCGTCATCATCTCGCGCAACTGTACGGGATTGCTGCTGCTGCAGACGACCGTCAGCCCCGGCCCTGCCGCGATCTGCGCTTCCTGCCTCAGGCCGGTCACAATCAGAACCGGCAAACCATCGTGTGCGGCGTCCCCGCCTGCCCCGATAATCACATTCCGACCCCTACGAACCCACTGTTTGTCTTACGCAAATTGCGATAGCGCGCCAGTGCCCACAGCGGAAAGAACTTCGAATAGCCGTGGTATCGCAGATAGAACACGCGCGGGAAACCCCCACCGGTGTAATGGCGCTCATGCCACAAACCGTTGTCCCCCTGCGCCTCTACTAGGTACCTGATTCCCCGCTGGGTTGCCGGGTGATCGACCTGCCCGGCCGCCATCAGGGCGAGCGTTGCCCAGGCGGTCTGCGAGGCTGTCGTCTCGGACCGCTCGTAGCCCTGATAGTTCAACTTGTAACTATTTCCGTCCTCGCCCCAGCCGCCGTCGGTGTTCTGGATCGACGCCAGCCAATCGACCGCCTTGCGCATCATCGGATCGTCGTGAGGCACGCCTGCGGCGTTGAGGGCGCACAGCACGGACCACGTGCCATAAATATAGTTCACGCCCCAGCGGCCGAACCATGACCCGTCCGCGAGCTGGCTGCGTCGAAGATAGTCGATGCCCCGCGCCAGGGCGGGTGAGTTCTCCACGGTATCGCCAAGCTGGGCCAGCATCGACACGCAACGCGCAGTGACGTCATCGGTCGGCGGATCGAGCAGCGCGCCATGGTCGGAGAAAGGAATGTTGTTCAGATAGTATTCGAGATTGTCAGCGTCGAACGCGGCCCAGCCGCCATCGACGCTCTGCAGCCCGAGAATCCATTCGCGGCCGCGCGCGATCGCTTCGTCGTACTTCGTGGCGCCATCCAGCTTTCGCGCGCGATCCATCGCCATGACCACGACAGCAGTGTCGTCGAGATCTGGATAGTGTGCGTTGTTGTACTGGAACGCCCAGCCGCCCGGCCGCACGCCTGGTCGCTTCTCGATCCAGTCTCCCTCGACATCCAGCACCTGACGCGGCGCGAGCCATTCCAACGCGTCGTTCGCCGCCGCGACTTCGGTGTCGCTTCCGGATTCGAGCATGGCATGGGCCGTCAGAGCCGTATCCCACACCGGAGAAACGCAGGGCTGGCAATATGCCTCGTCGTCCTTGATCACGAGCAGGTTCTCGATCGACGTCCGCGCCAGCACATAATGCGGATGATCCTTCGGATAGCCGAGCAGATCATACATCATCACGGTGTTGGCCATCGCCGGGAAAATCGCACCCAGTCCATCGACGCCATTGAGGCGTTCCGTAACGAACGCAACCGCCTTCTCGATCGAGCGCTGCCGGGTCTTCTTCGGAAACAGCGGATCGACGACACGCAGAATCTTGTCGAGAATATCGAAGCCGGTGAACCAGAGCTGGCTCTGGTGCGGCGCCTTCGGCGTCGGACCGATGGTCTTCGGGTCTTCGAGAAACAGTTCATCGATGCCGACGCCAAGCGGATTGCGCGCGCGCGGCTTCATCGTCATCAGCACCAGCAGCGGGACGATCACCGTCCGCGCCCAGTAGGAGATCTTGGTCAGGTGGAATGGAAACCAGCGCGGCAGCAGCATGATCTCCACCGGCATCACCGGCACCGCGCGCCAGGTCAGCACGCCGAACAGCGCCAGCATGATGCGGGTGAATACGTTGCTCTTGGCTGCCCCACCACGCGCCAGCATCGCTTCGCGCGCTTTCACCATGTGCGGCGCGTCAACGGAATCTCCGATCATCTTGAGCGCGAAATATGCCTTCACGCTCGCGCTCATATCGAACTCGTGGCCATAGAACAGCGACCAGCCGCCATTGTCGTTCTGGATGCGGCGCAGATAGTTTCCGATCTTCGCTTCCAGTTTGGCGTCAACCGGCTCGGCGAGATAGTGCCGCAGCAGAACGTACTCGGCCGGGATCGTTGCATCGGCTTCGAGCTCGAACACCCAATGACCATCATCCTTCCGGACATCGCGCACAGCACGGCTGGCCGAGAAAATGCTCTGCTCAAGAGCCTCGGCGGAAAGAGCGCTCGCGGTGGATCGGTCGATGGTCATGATGGTCGGGGTACCTCAAGGCCAGTGAAATCAAGGCATTTTAAGGACGAGATCGGCGGCGCGATCGCCGGAGCGGATCGATCCTTCAATGGTTGCCGGCAATCCCGTATCAGTCCAGTCACCGGCGAGGAACAGGTTTTTCCATGACGTGACCGGCCCTGGACGCATGGCATGTTGTTCCGGCGTCGCTTCAAATGTGGCGCGGCGCTCGCGCACGATTTGCCAAGGCGGCAACGGCCCTTCGGCAATTTCGTTGCTGATTCCGGCAGCCTTGCAGATGTCCCGCCAGATGGACCGCGCGAGTTCCTCGCGAGGCACATTCACAAGGCGCTCTGCATCGCTGATGGTGACCGACAGCCTGTCCGGGAACGCGAACAGCCATTCGATCAGGCCGCCGACGACGCCCATCATCGGCGGCATATCTTTCGGCGGATCGTAGCGGAAATGCGCGTTGACGATGGGACGGAACTTGTTGGGACTGCTGAGATCGGGAACGAGCCCAGCCGCAGGCCGCGCCGGCACCGCCAGCACGACCGCATCGCCCTCATCAAGCGTGGTCCTGTCGCTGCCAAAATCGAGCCCAGATATCCGGCCGCCCGACATCTCGAGCCGATGAAGCTCATGTGTAAAATTCACCGTCGCGCCCTTCTCACGCAACAGATCAATCGCGGGCTCAACCAGCACCGCGCTGAGACCATCACGCGCGATCAGCGGCCGGCATACCTGCCCGCCGGCCATCAGCGTTTCGCGCACGATCGCGCCGGCAAGACCCGCCGAGCCAAGTGGCGGATCGACGTTCAGCGCCGCAAGCAAGAGCGGCTGGATCAGCCTGTCGTAGAGCGTGCCCTTGCAGGCGATGGTGTCGCCGATCGCCTTGTCGGTCCCGGCCCAGACCAGCGGTGACAGCGCGAGATAATCCCCGATCGAGGTGTCCGGCACGCGACGCGTGCTATCGAACAACCAGAAAGGAAAGCGGCTGTCGCCGAGATCGAGCAGCCAGGTTTTGCCGCTCTTAAGATCGACGAAATGAAACTGCGCGCGCTCCGGCCCGACAAGTCCTGCTTCGGTTCCGATCGAACGAGCATAAGCAACGGCGTGACGGTTACCTGACAGCACCAGATGATTGCCGTTATCGATATTCAGGCCGACAGCGGAATCGAAATAGGAGCGGCAACGACCGCCAGCGCTCTTTGTCGCTTCATGAACGTGGACCTGCCACCCCTCGCGCACGAGACGCACGGCGGCGGACAATCCGGACAGGCCCGCGCCAATGATATGAACGGTGCGCGGCATCAGATCACCGCGTATCGCAGAAGGATCAGCATTTTGGCGGCCTTGCTCAGTTTGACCGGCTGGCGCGGCGGTGCGAACCCGCGCGTCACGAGCCGGTCGAGGATGGTATGGTAATATTTCGACATGATCCGTGGCGCGCGCACACTACGTCGCGAATTGCGCGCCATGATCTCGTCGGACTTTGCGAAATGTTCGCGCGCCTGCGCAATCAACGGCGTGCACGCGTGTGCTACGTTGGTATCGGCGGCAACCACAACAGGATCGCTGGACGAGATCCCCGCCGCATGGAGTGCTTCGCGCGGAAGGTAAAGCCGACCGATGCCGGCATCCTCGTCGATATCGCGCAGGATGTTGGTCAGTTGCAGTGCGCGGCCGAGATGATGCGCAAGAAGAAGGCCATCGTTTTCCGGCATGCCGAAGACACGCACCGACAAGCGTCCGACGGCCGAGGCGACGCGATCGCAGTATAGATCAAGCGTTTTCTCGTCCGGCGCGCGAATATCGGCCGGAATATCCATTTCCATGCCGTCGATAATGGCGATGAAATCCTCGCGCTTGAGGCCGAACTGCTTCACCGGGCCGACGTAATCCTTCACTCGAGCTGGAGGATTGCCGGCGTAGAGCGCGTCGATATCGCGCCGCCATTGGTCGATATCCGCCAGCCGCGTCTCGCGCGGACCATCGGAATCCGCAATGTCATCGACCTGACGGCAGAAGCTGTAGATCTGAAACATCGCGTCGCGCTGCTCAGCCGGCAGAATGCGCATCGCCGCATAGAACGAACTGCCCGAAGCCGTGGTGGCCGGCGTGGTGTCCAAGGTGGTCATGATGATCAAGCGCCGGTTGAGATACGCGACACCGGCTTATGGCCAGTGGCGCGACGAAGGGTTTCACCGCTAACGCTGCGCGCTGCCAGACCAAGCATGGCAAACTTCGACAAATGGACGCGCTCGCTGAGCGGATCGCGCACCTGAAGCAGCTTCACGATCTTCTCGGCAAAGGCCTGGATCACGGCAATCTCGGCACCAAGGCGCGCATCCTTGACCTGCCCGCTGAATGGCTTGCACTCGACCAGCAAAGTTTCGTTGCGCACGGCCAGTTTGCGGATGCAGTCGAGCAGTGGCGCTGACGCCTTTGCACTTCCGAGGGATTCGATCGAGGCGCCCGATGCGGCCATCGCATCGAGCGGAATATAGACGCGATCGAGATTGCGATAATCCTTGCCGCAATCCTGCAGATGATTGTTGATCTGAAGCGCTGCGCACAGAACGTCCGACGCCGCCCATGTCGAGCGGTCTTCCTCGTGGACATCGAGCATGAAGCGACCGACCGGCATCGCCGAATAAGTGCAGTAATGAATCAACTCGTCCCAGTTCTGGTAACGCGTCTTGGTCACGTCGAGGCGAAACGCAACCAGCACGTCGAGCGCATGACGCGGTGACATCCCTCGCTCGGCCAGGGCGGCACGCAAGGCGAGCGCTTCGGGTTGGCCGCCCCCCTCACCGGTGAGATCGGCTTCCAGACGGTCGAGTTGATCGAGCTTTTCTTGTGGCGCGAGAGAAGCATGATCGGCGATGTCGTCGGCGGTGCGCACGAAATTATAGAAGGCAAGAATCAGCGCCCGGTGGCGCGGATGGATAATCCGCGACGCAACCGGGAAATTCTCGTCCTTGTGGCCTTTGCCGGAACGCAGCTCGCCTGCAGTGGTCATTGCGAGCGCGATACCTGGGCCTGGACCCGGCCCTTCCACAGCCCACCACGGCCGCGGACATGCTGATAGGCAGAGTTGATCGTGAACACCATGTAAGCCATTGCAATTGCTGGGAGAAAAAGCCCCCATATCGGGCTGCGGCCATAATACCGCAGGGTCGGCTGGAAGGCGAGCGCCATCAATAGCCATGAAAGCCCGGCAAATACACGGCTCCAGCCGTGACCAAACAGCGCGATCGCCACCGGCGCCGGAAACGCCAATGCCATGATCAGGACGGTCGCCATCACGATCAGGATCGAATACTGCAACTGAGCGAACGCCGTCCGTGAAATCATCCGCCCGATCGTGGGAATGTCCTCGGAGACGCGCACGCTTCTGACGTGGGGAGAGAAGCCGAGCCACACCGGGCCTTGCGTCTTGAGTTTGGCGCCCAGCGCGCAATCGTCGATCAGTTCATCCCGGATGGCCTGAATCCCGCCGATCGCCTTCAGCGCGTCCCATCGTGCGAGGATACAGCCCCCTGCCGCTGCTGCTGTCCGCCGCTTGCGATCGTTGACCCATGAAAACGGATAGAACATGCCGAAGAAGAAAATGAAGGACGGAATCAGGAAGCGCTCGGCGAAGCTCTCGCAACGCAGTTTGGCCATGACCGAAGCCATCGTCAGACCGCGCTCCTGCGCTCGCGCAACAAGCCGCATGACCACATCGCCTGAATAGACAATATCTGCGTCGGTCAGCAGTACGAAGGTCGGCTGCACTTCGCGGCTCTCGACCTCATCCAGGCCATTCTTCACTGCCCATAATTTTCCGGTCCAGCCTGCGGGCAGATCCCGGCCCGGGATGACAGTGAGCCTGCCCGAAGCACCGATTGCATCGGCGGCGGCGCGCGCAATCTGCGCCGTTCCGTCCGTGCTCTGGTCATCGACCAGCACCACCGACAGTTCGCCGGGATAAGACTGCTGGAGGATCGAGGTGACACAGGCGCCGATGCTCTCGGCTTCATCACGTGCCGGCACCACCGCGACGATCGGCGGCCAGACAGCGGAAGCAGGCTGCGGAGCAAGGTCGTTGTATCTGCGGGTCTGCCAGAAACGACCGTGACCGACGACAAGATAAATCCAGATCGCGAGACCGAGGGCGGCGAAAACGAGGGTCATGGCAATGAGATCAATTTGGATACCGGCGACGGCCGGCCGTCGGCCCACAATCTAGCAGGCCAAATTGCTCATTCCATAGCCCGCTGCCCGTTGCAAGGCAGTCGAAAAAGCCGACCGGGCACCCTGATTGATAGCCGAAATTGCCCCAAAATGGCTGGCGCGCGCCTACTCCGCGGCTGCCGGTATTTCTCGCAATCTGGTCGAATAATAGGAGGCGTTTTGCTCACCGCCGGACGCTGCCCGGGCGAACATGATCAGGTGGTGGGCAACAAGGCCAACCTGAATGACACGCTCGATGTCGCCGGCCTTCAGGCGGGGCCAGGCGAACTGCCAGAACTCACTGCGATAATCGCTCTTCACGCCGACCTGCCAGATGATATGCCGCATCATGGTCAGGGCCCGCTTGATATTGCGCCATGACAGGCGCTGCCTGCTGTTGGGCAGAGGAATCCGGTTGGGATAGGTCTCACGGACCTGATGCCAGAAGCGCGCGAACAGCTTGTCTGGGGTATAGGCACGCCCCATGCACTGACGCCACGTCGCCACGACATGATCGTAAGGCAGGAAAAACTCGACGTTGGAATCGCGATCCTCGCTCTCGTTCAGACGCCCTTCCCGCTTCAATCGGTCCCACAGCGGCGTCCGTGGCAAGGCCTGCAGCAGATTGATGGTCAACAATGGAATCTGGGATTGATCGATGAAATCGAGAATCGCTTCACCCGATTCCATCGTATCGGTGTCGAGGCCGAGAATAATGCCGGACACCACTTCCATTCCGTAGCTGTTCAGCGTTTTCACGCCTTCCAGGATCGGCACCATCATGTTGTGCTGCTTGGACATCGCCTTGAGCGCTTCCGGGTCCGGCGTTTCGATGCCGCAGAACACCGTGACGAAATAGGCATCGCGCATCAGCGACAGGATTTCCGGGCGCTTGGCAATGTTCAGCGTCGCCTCGCAGGCAAACTGCAATGCAAAACCGTTGCGCTTCTGCCAGGCAACGAGATGCGGCAGCAGTTCGAGCGCGGCGCGGCGATTGCCGATGAAATTGTCATCAACGAAATAAACCGATCCGGACAAGCCGCAAGCAAGCATCTTGTCGAGTTCGGCAAGCACCTGTTCTGGCGATTTGAGGCGTGGGTTGCGGCCATAGAGTGCGGGAATGTCGCAAAACTCGCACTGATAGGGACAGCCACTGGAAAACTGGATGCTGCCGAGAAAATATTTCCGCAGAGGAATCAGCTCGTATGCCGGCAGCGGAAATTCCGACATCTCGCGACGCTCTTGCGTCGTCAGCACCACCTGCCTTTCAGGCCGCGACGGATCGTCGGAAATACGCCTGAACAGTTCCTCGGTCGCATCGCCCATCTCGCCGATATGGAGGTAATCGAAATCGGGATAATTCTCCGGGCACGCGCTGACCGAGGGCCCGCCTAGCGCAACGGCTCGATCGTGGTCGTGTGCCCTGCTGCAGATATCGTTGATCTGGCGACGCTGGATATGCATGCCACTGACGAACACCGCGTCGGCCCAGCGAAAATCATCCGCCGATGCCGCATGAATGTTCTCGTCCACGAAACGAACGTCCCAGTTTTCCGGGACAGACGCCGCGATCAGCAACAGCCCCTGCGGCGGCATGAAGGCCTGCACGCCGTCAGTCAATGGATAGGCATATTCAAAAGTACCGAATGAAGGAGAGTATTTTGGAAAAACGCAAAGAATGCGCCGGGTCGTCGTAAAAGCGTCTTTCTTCATCGGCCCCCCTGCGACCAGAGCGTAGCGACTCGCGAGAACGACGGAAAACTCCAATCAGAATGGGGCACCCTGATGTCTCCTTGCCGTCACCCCCGCGATATCGAGTGCAACCCTGATCAACGCCGCAGCATACCCATCGTTCCGGCCGATCCCGGGTGAGTTCCGGGTGTTTGAAACGCAGGATCAGGAATCCACGGGAGATCGCTCCAGGCGTGCAGTTGACCGCGAACCGGAGTTCGACAATCCTCCGGCGCAACAACGGGAGGAAACATGGCCGACAGCATCAATCGTCAGATCCTGCTGGTGGAAAAGCCCACCGGCAAACTGGCGCCCCAGAATTTCACGATGGTGGACGGCAAGATACCGGAGCCGAAAGATGGCGAGGTGCTGGTGCGTGTGCGCTATATCTCGCTCGACGCTGCCAACCGCGCATGGATGCACGGCGCAACCTATCGCTCCGCGGTCGAAACCAACACCGTGATGGCGGGCGGCGCAATCGCCGAAGTCGTTTCTTCGAAAGCGCCGGGCTTTGCCAAGGGCGACCTCGTGTTCGGCGATACCGGCTGGCAGGACTATGCCGCCGTATCCGCCAAGCATCTCGTCAAAGTGCCCCACCTCGAGCCGATGACGCATCTGCTCAGTGTATTCGGCATTGCCGGCCTCACCGCCTATTTCGGCCTTCTCCATGTCGGCAAGCCGAAAGCCGGCGACACCGTCGTGGTCTCCGCGGCGGCCGGTTCAGTGGGATCGATCGTCGGACAGATCGCGAAAATCAAAGGTTGCCGCGTCGTGGGCATCGCCGGCGGCAAAGCCAAGTGCGACTGGCTGATATCAGAACTCGGGTTCGATGCCGCGGTCGACTACAAGAACGAACCAGTCTTCAAGGCGCTCAAGGCAGCAGCACCGAACGGCATCGATGTTTATTTCGACAATGTCGGCGGGGACATCCTCGAAGCCTGCCTGCCGCAGATGAATCTGCGCGGCCGTATCGCCTGCTGCGGCGCTGTCTCGCAATACGACGGCGCGCCGTCCGCCACCGGTCCGCGCGGCGTCCCTGGTCTGATCGTGGTCAAACGGCTGATCATGCAGGGCTTCATCGTGATGGATTTCGACGATCAGCGCGAGCAGGCACTCGCGGATTTGCAGTCCTGGGTGAAATCCGGCCAGCTCAAGGTTCAGGAAGACGTCATTGACGGGCTAGAGAACACGCCGAAGGCGCTGATTGGCCTTCTCGCTGGCGAGAACCGTGGCAAGCGGATGGTCAGGGTCTAAGCCTGCCGGTGGTACACTGCGGTGAAATGCCCGGCCCGGCCGGGCATTTTGTATTTTGCTCCCACGAATTTTCGCATAAACCTACCTGGTATTTATTATGCCAGACGCTATCGAGCGGCTGCCGAACGCAGGATTTGCCCAAATGCTGAATACGCCTCGCGCCCTTCGCGGCATGGTGACCTCGCCCCATCATCTCGCCAGCGAGGCGGGCCTGCGCGTGCTGCGGGAAGGCGGCAATGCAGTAGAAGCCACACTGGCGATGGCGGCCAGCCTTCCCGTGGTCTATCCGCACATGAACTCGCTGGGCGGCGACGGTTTCTGGCTGATCTCGGCTGGCGGCAAGCCGCCAGTCGCGGTCGATGGCTGCGGCGCAGCGGCACGCGCTGCGAGCGTCGACTTTTACCGTTCGAAGGGTTTGTCGGCGATTCCGTCGCGCGGCCCCCTCGCCGCCAACACCGTCGCGGGCACCTTGTCCGGCTGGGCCGAAGTGCTGGCAATCAACAGCGAGCTTGGCGGCAAGCTGCCGCTGTCGCGTCTGGTCGAGGATGCTGCCTGGTCCGCGGAGAACGGTTTTGCCGTGACGGCGACCCAGCAGGAATTGACCGAGACCAAGCTGGTCGAGTTGAAAGACAGCCCCGGCTTCGTGAAAACGTTCCTGTTCGACAGCAAACTGCCGCACGAAGGCGACGTGATGAAGCTGCCGGCACTGGGCAAAACGCTTCGCCACCTTGGCAAGCAGGGACCGATGGATTTCTACCGGGGCGAACTGGCGAAGGAGATTGCCGCCGATCTCGCGCGCTGCGGTTCGCCAGTTACATTGGACGATCTTGCAGCTCAGAAAGCACAGCGCCGCGAGGCCCTGACCGTGCGTGCCGCAGGTGCGTCGCTCTATAACTTCCCCGCGCCGACGCAGGGCCTTGCCTCGCTGATGATCCTCGCGCTGTTCGAACGGCTCGGGGTCAAAAAATGCGAGACCTTCGACTATCTCCATAGCATCGTCGAAGCGACCAAGCAGGCCTTCCTGGTGCGCGACCGGATCATCACTGACCCGGCGCACATGATCGAAAAGGCGGAGGACTATCTGCAATCCGCAAAGCTCGACGAACTTGCGGCGACGATCGATCGCAAACGCGCACTGCCATGGCCCTACCCGGTCAATCCCGGCGACACGGTCTGGCTCGGCGCCATCGACAAGGACGGCACCGCTGTCAGTTTCATCCAGAGCATCTATTTCGAGTTCGGCTCAGGTTGCGTCCTCGAGAACTCCGGCATTGTCTGGCAGAACCGTGGCTCGAGCTTCGTGCTCGATGGCGACGGACCGCGCTCGCTCCGTCCGGGCAAGAAGCCGTTCCACACGCTGAACCCGGCGATGGCACTGTTCGACGACGGGCGCCGCATGGTCTACGGCAACATGGGCGGCGAAGGCCAGCCGCAGAGCCAATCCGCGGTGTTCTCGCGCTATGCGATGTATGGACAAGGCTTGCAGGCCGCCGTCACTGCGCCGCGCTGGCTGCTCGGCAAGACCTGGGGCGACGCCACTGTGACGCTGAAACTTGAAAGCCGTTTCGACCCCAAGGTGGTGCAGGCGATGCGCGATGCCGGCCATGACGTCGAGATGCTGCCTGACTTCACCTCGACCATGGGCCACGCTGGCGCCGTCGTGCGTCATCCCAATGGCATGTTCGAGGGCGCAACCGATCCGCGCAGCGACGGCGCCGCGATGGGCTTCTAGCCCTTCGACGGCAAAACTTTTATCGCTTCGGCACATCGTGCGGTGATCGCGGACCAGTTGCCCGCTCTGATCTCCGCCGCCGGGCAAAGCCATGAGCCACCGACGGCCAGCACATTCGGCTCCGCCAGCCACGCCGCGGCGTTCGCTGCGCCGATGCCGCCGGTCGGGCAAAAGCGGATTTGCGGAAACGGTCCCGCCAACGCACGCAACATCGCGATGCCACCTGCCTGTTCGGCCGGAAAGAACTTCAGCACATTGAAACCATGTGCTTGCGCCTGCATGACTTCGGACGCAGTCGCGACGCCGGGCAGAAATGGCAGATCACTTTTGGCTAGGGCCTCAAGCAACTCAGGCGTTGAGCCGGGGCTTACCCCAAACTTCGCGCCAAGCGAAACGGCCTGCGCAAGATCGGCCCGCGTCAGTATGGTGCCAATCCCGACGATCGCATCTGGCACTCCAGCGATAATGGCTTTTGCAGCGTCGACCGCAGCGTCAGTGCGCAGCGTGATCTCCAGCGTCGCCACACCGCCTGCGACCAACGCCCGAGCCAGCGGCGTGGCGTCCTCCACCCGCTCGATGGTCAGCACCGGAATGACCCGTGCCTCCATTAGCAATTCAACCACATGCCGGTTACGTGGCGCTTGCTTTCCGGTCATGACAATCGCTCCATGATCCCCGAGGGCATCGCATCGCGTGGAACGATCGCGCCACGATATCCCACGACAATTCCGGCCAGCCGATGCCCTGCCCGCGCGGCCTCCACAGGCGAATGTCCCATCAGCCTCGCGGCGAGATAGGCTGCGGCGAAGCTATCGCCCGCTGCGGTCGTATCCACAACCTGCGAAACTGGGCGGGCCTCGACGCGATGCTCCGCGCCGCTCGCACGCACGATGCAGACCGGCCCGTCAAGCTTGAGCACGGCTTCGTCTGCCTTCAATCGTTTCAGAAAATCCGCTTCGGTTTGCCTGCCATAAAGCGGCGTCAGATCCTCCGTTGAGGCAAGGACGATATCCGCTAAGCTCAGCATCTCGTCATAGGCACGACGCGCCGCGTCGATCTCCGGCCAGCCACGAGTGCGGAAATTGGTATCGAACGCGATCCGTGTCTTCCCTGCCTGCGCACGGCCGAGAGCCTCAACGAGCCGCGCGCGACCGGCATCGTCATAAAGCGACAGTGTGATGCCCGACAGATAGATCAGATCATAGCCCGCCAACGCCGCGAGCAATTCGCCGGTCTGCGGCAAATCGAGCAACATCCGCGCCGCTGCATTGTCGCGCCAGTAGTAGAACGACCGTTCGCCACTCGCTCCGGTCCGGATCGCGTAAAGACCCGGCAGTTTCCCCGCGACGCGGATAACCCGGGACGCGCCAATTCCCTCAGACCGCCAGCCATCCACCATCTCGTCGCTGAACGGATCATCGCCGAGCGCGGTCACATAATCGACCTGCGCGCCCAGCCGCGCCAGATAGACCGCCGTGTTGAGAGTATCGCCGCCATAAGCCCGAGAGACCTCGCCCCCGCGCCCCTGCGTTAACTCGATCATGCATTCGCCGATACAGGCAATCGTGGTCATTCCTGCACCGGCGATGATCAGTTCACGAAGTTGCCGCCCAGTTCGTCGTCGATATGAATGCGGATGATATCGTCGAAAGTTTTTTCCGCGGTGGTGAATCCGAGCTTGAGCGCACGCTCGGTCACAAAGTCACGCGGCCATCCGGAGACAATGCCAATAATGGTGGGATCAGGCTCACGCTTGATTCGCGCGGCAACCTTGGGCCCCGCCACCCGCGTCAACGCCGCAATCTGCTCGCCGACCGTGGCGGAAAGCCCCGGCATGCTCAATGCGCGCCGAGGGCCAACGGCCTCGGTGTCCATCGAGCCGGCGTGAACCAGAAAGCCGACAGCGGAACGCGGCGACGCATGCCAGTGGCGCACATCCTCGGACACCGGAAGCACCGCCTCCCTGCCGGCCAGCGGCTCGCGGATGATGTTGGAGAAGAACCCGGAGGCGGCCTTGTTCGGCAGGCCCGGGCGCACACAGATGGTCGGCAACCGAATGCTGATGCCGTCCAGCAGACCCTTGCGGGTATAGTCCGAGATCATCAATTCGCCGACTGCCTTCTGGGTGCCGTAGCTGGTCAGCGGGGCGCTGAGGAATTCGTCGCCGATCTTGTCGGGGAACGGCGCCCCGAACACCGCGATCGACGATGTAAAAACCAGCCGTGGTTTGTAACCGCCGCCGACTGCGCGGATGGCGTCGATCAGATAGCGGGTGCCGTCGAGATTGATGCGATAGCCTTTGTCGAAATCCGCCTCGGCTTCGCCGGAAACAATCGCCGCCAGATGAAAGATCACCTCAGGTTTCGAGGCGATTAGTTTCGCCATCGCGCCCGGCTCGGCGAAATCAGACGCCACAACCTCGATCGGAACAGTAGCATTCTCTGGCTTCTTCGGCGCGACGACGTCCTGCAGAGTCATCCGGGAAATTTCGCGTTTGCCGAGCCGGCCATCTTTCAAGAGCCGATCGACCAGCTTGCGCCCGACCATGCCGGCCGCACCGAGAACCAGAATATGCAAAGCAGTTGTCCTTTCGTCGCCTGATTGACGCTTCTATTCCTTCACCGCGCCGGTCATTGCCGACACATAGTGCTCAACGAAGAAAGCATACAGGATCACCAGCGGCAGGGAGCCGACCAGCGCGCCGGCCATCAGCGAGCCCCATTTGTAGATATCACCGTCCACGAATTCGTTGACGATCGCCACCGGCACCGTCTTGTTCTGCGTCGATTGCAGGAACGTCAGCGCATAGATGAATTCGTTCCAGCACAGCGTGAACGAGAAGATAAAGGCGGAGATCAGACCCGGCACCGCCAGCGGCAGGATGATCTTGACCAGAATCTGCCAGCGCGATGCGCCGTCGATCAGCGCACATTCTTCAAGCTCATAGGGAATGGTCTTGAAATATCCCATCAGAAGCCAGGTCGAGAACGGGATCAGCAGCGTCGGATAGACGAGGATCAGCGCCAGCGGAGAATCGAACAGCCCATAAGCCTGAATCACCGACGCCAGCGGAATGAACAGGATCGACGGCGGAACGAGGTAGGCCAGAAAGATCAGGCCGCCGACGGTTTGCGCGCCCTTGAAGCGCAGCCGCACCAGCGCGTAGGCCGCAAGTACGCTGGCAACGATCGATAGAAACGTCGCCGCGGTCGCCACATACATCGTATTCCAAAGCCAGCGCGGATACTGGGTCTCGAACAGCAATTTCTCGATGTGCTTCAACGTCGGATGAACAACCCAGAACGGATTGTAGGTGTTCATATCGATGAGCTGTTCGTCCGGTTTGATCGCCGTCAGCGCCATCCAGTAGAATGGAAACAGCAGGATAACGACCAGAATAAACAGCGGAATATAGAGCGTGACCAAGCGGTTCAGCGGCGTTTCGAGGTAGCTCATGCCTTCGGTGTTGTCGCTGGCCGAAAGGGCCGCCGGCGGCTGTGCGGTATGGTCAGTCATTGTCGTTTCCTTGCTGCCATTTGCGCCGCTGCATGCCGAACCATGAAATCGTGATCGCCGCCAGCAGGAACGGGATCATCGCCGTGGCGATCGCCGCCCCCTCCCCGAGCCGTCCGCTGAGGATGCCGCGCTGGTAGCTGAGCGTTGCCATCAGATGCGTGGCGTTGACCGGGCCGCCACGGGTCAGAGCCCAGATCAGCTGGAAGTCGGTGAAGGTGAACAGGACCGAGAACGTCATCACCACCGCGATGATCGGCGTCAGCAGCGGATAGGTGATAAAGCGGAAGCGCTGCCAGTTGGTCGCGCCGTCGAGGGTCGCCGCCTCGTAAAGCGACGGCGAAACAGTCTGCAGGCCGGCAAGCAGCGTAATCGCGACGAACGGCACGCCTCGCCAGATATTGGCGATGATCACGCTGACGCGCGCCCACGTAGTATCGCCCAGAAAGTTGATGTTGTGGTCGATCAACCCCAGCTTGATGAGAGACCATGAGATGATCGAAAACTGCGAGTCATAGATCCACCAGAACGCGATGGCCGACAGCACCGTCGGCACGATGAACGGGATCAGCACCGCAGCACGGATAAATGCCTTGAACGGCATGTTGCGATTGAGCAGGAGCGCCAGGTAAAGCCCAAGCGCGAATTTCACCGCACTGGCAACCGTCGTGTAGAGCAGCGTGTTGACGACCGACAACCAGAAGACACTGTCGTCCCAGAGCCATTGATAATTTTCAAGGCCGACGAAAACACCGCCCCGGCCGATCCGCATGTCGGTGAAACTCATCCAGACGCCGAGACCCAGCGGATAAGCGAGAAACAGAAGCAGGAACGCCCCCGCAGGCAGCATGAACCAGAGCGCGATGAAATTGCGGTTCGTGGCCAGCCGCTGCCGGAAGGACAGCGAACTGACGTAGGTTTTCGATGCGGGCATCGAGGCCGGGATCGTGCTCATGGGCCGAACCTTCTGCGAAAGAGAACGCCGGCGCGGTGAGAGGGCCGCGCCGGCGACAATGCGTGCTTACGAACGATAGAGGCGCTTGGCCTGCCGTTCGGCGTTGGCGATCGCGCCCTTGATATCCTCGCGTCCCGTGCAGTAGTTCGCAAACAGGTCGACGACGATGAAGTCGGCGATGGCCGCTGCGGCGTTCTCGCCCAGCGTGCCGCGACCTGCAGGCGTCAGCGTCCGCTTGGCGACATCGCGATACGGCGTGCGCTTCGGGTCCGACGTCCAGATCGGATTGGCGTCATAAGCGTTGAGGAAGTGCGACAGATAGCCCTGCGCCGCCGACACCCACGGGTTGAACTGATCGGCCTCGAGCATGAACGCGGTAAGCGCCTTACACGCCTGCGGATACTTCGTGAAGTTGAAGGTCAGCATCGTGAACGGCAGATGCAGCTCGGTCGGCTTGCCGGCCGGACCGATCGGCATATAGGCATGGTTCATGTCTTCGGCGATCGCCTTGTTCTCCTTCTGCGCCGCCACGTACACCGAGATGCCGTTGACGGTCAGATGGAGCTGGCCGGCCAGGAACGCCTTGTTGTTCGAACTGTCGTTCCACGACGCCGTGCCGGGAATGAAGGTGCCATAAAGCTCCTTGATGTATTCCAGCGCCTTCGCCGTTTCTGGCGAGTTGATGATCACCTTGTTGTTCTCATCGACAAGGTAGGCGTTGTGGGTCCACAGCGCCCAGTGCAGCCAGGTGTTGGCGTCGCCCGACGCGTGACCGACCGCCATACCCGCCGGCGTGTTGTTCTTCTGCAGAGCCTTGCAGAGTTCAAGGAAGCTCTTGGTGTCCTTCGGAAACTCCTTGAAGCCGGCCTTTTCCATCGAGCTGATGCGATAGTTGATCAGCGCACCGGTGCAGGCGACCGGAATGCCGATCCACTTGTTGCCCTTCTTGCCATAAGCGCCAGCCGACGGCGCCCATCCGCCGTACTTGCCACCGAGATAATCGGCAATATCGGTCACGTCGGTGCACTTCTCGGGGAAAAGATGCGGCAGCGAATAGAGGCCCCACACCATGTCGAGGCCCTGCCCGGTGTTGGCCGCAACCGACGCCTTGGGCTGAATGTCGTCATAGGATTCGTTGGAGACGTTCACCTCAACGCCCGTGGCCTTGGTGAAGGCCTGGATCATCGCCATGAAGGCCTGGTCCTCGGCTTCGACGAAACGCTTCCAGCGCAGCAGATTGATCTTGGCGCCGGCTTCCGGCTTCCACTTCGCGGTCTGGGCCCAGGCCTTGGCGAAGCCCAGCAACTGGTCGGTCGTCAGCGTCGCGGCACCAGCCAGCACGGCGGCGCCACCTTTCAGCAACGAGCGACGGTCCGGAGTAAAGCTCTTCATGGTATGTCTTCTCCCTGTTTCGCCGGTTCTTTATGATTGACCGGCTAATTCACTGTAGTTGCGCGTAATTGTAGTGGAACGAGGCCCGCGCCCGGATCAATCTCAATTGATCAGGCGCTTGCCGGTCTCCTTGTCGAAAACATGCGCGGCCGATGCGACCGGCCGCAGCCGAATCTTGTCGCCGGGCTTGACCGGACGACGATCCCGGATCACCGCGATGATGTCCTGTGTGCCGATTCGCGCGACGATCTGCGTTTCCGAGCCTGTCGGCTCGACCACGGCGACCTCCGCCTCGACACCGTCATCGGCGAACTCGAGGTGCTCCGGCCGGATGCCATAAACCACCGGCTTGCCTTCGAGCCCGGTGCGCGACGCAGCCAGCGGCAAACGGCTTCCGTCCGCCGTTTCGACACAGGGCCGGTCCCCGCCCGTCAGCTTGCCATCGAGAAAATTCATAGCCGGGGAGCCGATGAATCCGGCAACGAACTGATTGTCCGGATGATCGTAGAGTTCGAGCGGCGATCCCATCTGCTCGACGATACCATCGTGCATCACCACGATCTTGTCGGCCATGGTCATGGCTTCGATCTGGTCGTGGGTGACATAGACCGTGGTGGTCTTCAGCCGCTGATGCAGTTCCTTGATCTCGGTGCGCATCGCAACGCGCAACTTGGCGTCGAGATTCGACAGCGGCTCGTCGAACAGGAACACCTGCGGGTTGCGGACAATGGCGCGGCCCATGGCGACACGCTGACGCTGACCACCCGACAATTGCCGGGGAAAACGCTCAAGCATCGGCGCAAGACCGAGAATATCGGCCGCTCGGCTCACCAGTTTGTTGATCTCGTCCTGCCCGACACCGCGCAGTTTGAGCGAGAAGCCCATGTTCTGCGCCACCGTCATATGCGGATAGAGCGCATAGTTCTGGAACACCATGGCGATGTCCCGCTCCTTGGGCGGAACGTCATTGACCACCCGGTCACCGATCGAGATCGTTCCCGATGTGATGTTTTCCAGACCCGCCAGCATCCGCAGCAACGTCGATTTGCCGCAACCCGAAGGACCAACCAGAACGACGAAAGCACCATCCTCGATCGGGATCGTCACGCCGTGCAGGACTTCAAAACCACCAAACGACTTGCGCACGTCGTGAATCTGCACCGACGCCATACATCACTCCCCTTAGAAGCGGCCTCGTCCGGCGCAAGCCGTCGCTGCTCTTGGATTATTTACCGGATGTTACGCGGCTTCCCGCTCCGGTTATTCGGACGGCAGGAAACCATACCCGCGTTCGCGCCGCAATATCCCTGGCGGAAAGTTGTATGATGACCTGACCGGTGAGATTGCGTGCTCCAAACCGGCATGCGAACATTACGATGCGTGCAACACCCGATGATCCGTGTGCACTGCGGGAGAAAAATTGTGAATAAAAGCGGCACCCCCGACACGACCAAGCGCAAACTTCGTTCCGAACTCTGGTTCAACAATCCTGACAATCCGGGCATGACCGCGCTCTATCTCGAGCGGTATCTGAACTATGGACTGACACGTCAGGAACTGCAGTCCGGCAAACCGATCATCGGTATCGCCCAGACCGGCAACGACCTCTCACCTTGCAACCGGCATCACATCGAACTCGCGCATCGCGTGCGCGAGGGCATTCGCGAGGCTGGCGGCATCGCGATGGAATTTCCGACCCACCCGATTCAGGAAACCGGCAAGCGCCCGACTGCGGCGCTCGACCGCAACCTTGCGTACCTCAGCCTCGTGGAAGTCCTGTTCGGCTATCCGCTCGATGGCGTGGTGCTGACCACCGGTTGCGACAAGACGACGCCCGCCTGCATGATGGCGGCAGCCACGGTGAATATTCCGGCGATCGTGCTGTCGGGCGGGCCGATGCTCAACGGCTGGTTCAAGGGCGAGCGCACCGGTTCGGGCACCGTGGTCTGGAAAGCGCGGGAGGATCTTGCTGCCGGTAAAATCGACTACGAGCAGTTCATGGAGATTGTCGCATCGTCCGCACCGTCGGTCGGACACTGCAATACCATGGGCACCGCCTCGACGATGAACTCGCTGGCTGAAGCGCTCGGATTCTCACTCCCGGGCTGCGCGGCGATCCCCGCGCCCTATCGCGAGCGCGGCCAGATCGCCTATGAAACCGGCAAACGCGCCGTCGAAATGGTGTGGGAAGATCTCAAGCCATCCGACATCCTGACCCGCAAGGCGTTCGAGAACTGCATCGTGGTCAACTCGGCGATCGGCGGATCGACCAACGCGCCGATCCATATCAATGCGCTGGCACGACACATCGGCGTCGAACTCTCGATCGACGACTGGCAGAAATTCGGCCACGACGTGCCGCTGCTGGTCAACATGCAGCCCGCCGGCTTTTATCTCGGCGAGGAATACCACCGCGCTGGCGGCGTGCCCGCAGTGATCCGCGAGCTGATGAAGCACAAGCGCATCCATGAGGATGCCCTCACCGCCAACGGCCGCACCATGGGTGAGAACTGCCGTAATGCTCCCACGCCGGACAATGACGTGATCTGGGCTTACGACAAGCCGCTGGTGAAGGATGCCGGCTTCGTGGTTCTGCGCGGCAACCTGTTCGATTCCGCGATCATGAAGACCAGCGTGATCTCGAAGGAATTCCGCGATCGCTATCTGTCGGATCCGAAGAGTCCCAACGCCTTCGAGGGCCGGGCCATTGTTTTCGAGGGTCCAGAGGACTATCACCATCGCATCGACGATCCATCGCTGAACATCGACGAACATTGCATGCTGTTCGTGCGCGGCGTCGGACCCATCGGCTACCCCGGTGGCGCTGAGGTCGTGAACATGCAGCCGCCGGCGGCGTTGATCAAAAAAGGCATCACCTCACTGCCCTGCATCGGCGATGGCCGGCAGTCCGGGACCTCGGGCTCTCCGTCCATTCTCAATGCCTCGCCGGAAGCTGCCGCCAACGGCGGCCTCGCCATCCTGCGTACCGGCGACCGCGTGCGCATCGACCTCAACAAGGGCGAAGCGAACATCCTGATCTCGGACGAGGAGGTGAAAGCGCGCCACGCCGAACTCATGGCAAAGGGCGGCTTCCCTCACCCGAAGAACCAGACGCCATGGCAGGAGCTTTACCGCGACACGGTCGGTCAGCACGCCACCGGTGCGTGCCTCGAACTGGCGACGCGCTATCGCAACATCGCCGGCACCATCGGCGTCGCCCGCGACAATCACTGAACGCCTGCCCCGGACGCAGCACTGCTCCGGGGCAGCCCGCCATAAGACAATCGCAAGGACCACACATGTCTGATCGGCTGAAAGGCAAGCGCGCATTCGTGACCGCAGCGGCGGTTGGGATCGGCCGCGCCTGCGCACTGGCATTCGCTCGAGAGGGCGCCACAGTAATCGCCACCGACATCGACGAAAAAGGCGTCGCCAGCCTCACCAAGGAAGGCGTCAAGGAAACAGCGAAACTTGACGCCCGGGACACCGCAGCCGTCAACGCCATGGCCCGGCAGGTCGGCAATGTCGACATCCTGCTCAATGCCGCCGGCTTTGTGCATCATGGCACTGTGCTGGAATGCTCCGAGGACGACTGGGACTTCTCGTTCGACCTCAACGTGAAATCCATGCACCGTACGATCCGCGCGTTCCTGCCCGCGATGCTCGAAAACGGTGGCGGCTCGATCGTCAACATCTCCTCCGCCGCGGGCGTCTACAAGGCGGCGCCCAACCGCTACGTTTACAGCGCGACCAAATCGGCGGTCGCCGCCCTCACCCGCGCGGTGGCAGTGGACTTCATCACCAAGGGTATCCGCTGCAACGCTATCTGCCCGGGCACCATCGAAACACCATCGATGCTCGGCCGCGCGGCGTCGCTCGGCTCGGGTGGGCGTGAAATGTTCGTCAGCCGCCAGCCTATGGGCCGGCTCGGCACCGCGGAGGAAATCGCGATGCTCGCGGTTTATCTCGCCAGCGACGAAAGCGCATTTACGACAGGCGTCGCACACATCATCGATGGCGGCTGGACGTTATAAGAAACGAATCTGGGAGATTGACTGTGAACAAGATCGATCTGAGCGGACGGTTCGCCGTCGTCACCGGCGGTGCGCAGGGCTTCGGCCGCGCTATCGCCGAACGATTCGTGGAATCGGGTGCCAAGGTAGCGATATGGGATCACGACCAGGCCCTGAGCGAAAAAACCGCCAAGGAAATCGGTCCCGCGGTGATCGCGCTTAAGGTCGATGTGACCGATCCCGCCGCTGTCGATGCAGCAAGAGACGCAACGATCAAGGCGTTCGGCCGCATCGACATTCTGGTCAACAACGCGGGGATTGCTGGTGTCAACAAGACTGTCGCCGACCTCAGCGTTGACGAGTGGCGTCAGGTCATGCGGATCAATCTCGACGGCCCCTTTATCTGCTGCAAGGCTGTGGTGCCCGCAATGGTGAAGCAGAACTATGGCCGCATCATCAACATCGCATCGATCGCCGGCAAGGAAGGCAATCCCAACGCCTCGCACTATTCGGCATCAAAAGCAGGCGTGATCGCGCTCACCAAATCGCTCGGCAAGGAACTGGCCGGCACCGACATCGCCGTCAACGCCGTGACCCCCGCCGCGGCCAAGACCGCGATCTTTGACCAGATGACCCAGCAGCATATCGACTTCATGCTGTCGAAGATTCCGCGTGGGCGCTTCCTGAAGGTGGAGGAACTGGCGTCGCTGGTCGCCTGGATGGCATCCGAGGAATGCCTTTACACCACCGGCGCAGTGTTCGACATTTCCGGCGGCCGCGCGACGTATTGAGCAAGAGGGCGGCGTTCTCAGGAGACGGGAATGACGATGGACGCTCCGCAAATTGACCAGCAAAATGCTGACCAGGCCGCCTACTGGAACGGACCAGCCGGCCGGCATTGGACCGAACGACAGCAGATTCAGGACCTCGTCCTTGCGCCTGTCTCGCGGATTCTGATCGAGCGTGCCGGCATCACTCCGGAGACACACGCCCTTGACGTTGGCTGCGGCTGCGGCGCCACAACCATCGAGATTGGAAAGCAGCTTGGACCGGCGGGCCGTGTGCTCGGCCTCGACATTTCCGCGCCGATGCTGGCCCGGGCGCGCGAACTCGCGCCGGAAGGCGCCCCCATCGATTTTGTTCTAGCGGATGCAACCACGTACGCGTTCGAACCGCAGTCCTTCGATCTATTGGTCTCACGGTTCGGCGTGATGTTCTTTGCCGATCCCGTCGCATCGTTCGCGAATCTGCGAACAGCCCTGAAACACGGCGGCTGCGTCGCGTTCGCCTGCTGGCGCGAACCGCGACAGAATCCATGGATGATGGTGCCGTTGAAGGCCGCCTACAAACACGTGCCGAAACTTCCCGAAATGGCGCCGCACGATCCGGGGCCGTTCGCCTTCGCGCAGGAAGACTGGGTGCGACACATCCTGACATCGGCCGGCTTCTCGTCGATCGCGATGGAGCCTCACGATGTCCAACTGGACATCGCGGTTGGGCGTGGACTGGAAGCCGCGATCGAAGGCGCGCTGGAGATTGGACCGGCCAGCCGCGCACTCGAGGGACAACCCGAGCATCTGCGAGAGGCGGCGATTGCGTCGATCCGCGAAACTCTTCGGCCTCTCGTCACGGACGGGAAAGTGCCGCTGGGCGGATCGATCTGGCTCGTTTCGGCAACGAATCCCTGACCCTACATTGTCGCGCCGAGTACCCATGGCGCGAATTCGGCCGCGCCGAAATCGAACGTCTCGCTCTTGGTCTGCTCACCGGACGCAACGCGCAGGATCAGATCGAAAATCCGCTGGCCGCACTGCTGCACGCTCTCGTCACCATCGAGAATGGTGCCGCAGTTGACATCCATGTCGTCTTCCATCCGCCTGTACATCGGCGTGTTGGTGGCGAGTTTGATCGAGGGCGACGGCTTGCAGCCGAATACGCTGCCGCGCCCTGTGGTGAAGCAGACGAGATTTGCGCCGCCCGCCACCTGCCCTGTCGCGGCCACCGGATCGAAACCGGGCGTGTCCATGAACACGAATCCCTTTCTCGTCACCGTTTCGGCATAGGCGACAACGTCAACGAGATTGGTGCTGCCCGCCTTGGCCATGGCACCGAGAGATTTCTCCAGAATGGTGGTCAGTCCGCCAGCCTTGTTGCCGGGGCTGGGGTTGGAGTCCATCTCCGCGCCCTCGCGCTCGGTGTACTCTTCCCACCAGCGCATCAGCGCGACCAGCTTTTCGCCGACCTCGCGGCTGACGGCACGGCGCGTCAACAGATGTTCGGCGCCATAGGTTTCCGGCGTCTCCGACAGGATGACCGTGCCACCGTGGCGGACGATAAGGTCGCTCGCCGCGCCGAGCGCCGGATTGGCCGATACGCCGGAGTATCCGTCTGACCCGCCACACTGAAGCGCCACCATCAGTTCGCTTGCGGGGCACGGCTCGCGCTTGACGCTGTTGGCCTCGGCCAGGACCTCGTGGACGAAGGCCACGGCCTTTTCAACGGTCTTGCGCGAGCCGCCAACATCCTGAATGTCCATGGCGCGCAGGCGGCCGGCCAGCTTCTGCTCTTCGAGGAAACCGCCGATCTGGTTCATCTCGCAGCCAAGGCCGAGCACAATGACATGCGAAAAGTTCACATGGCGCGCGTAACCGCCAAGCGTCCGCCGCAGCACGGTCAGCGGCTCCTTCTGCGTCATCCCGCAGCCGGTCTTGTGGGTCAGCGCCACCACGCCATCGACATTGGGAAACGCCGCCAGCGGATCGTGTCCGGTGAAGGGATTCTTCTTGAACACATCCGCGACCATGCCGGCGACATGGGCGCTGCAGTTCACGCTGGTGAGGATGCCGATGTAGTTGCGGGTCGCCACGCGCCCGTCAGGCCGGCGAATACCCTCGAACGTCGCGGGCAGATCGAAATTCGGCGTCGGCCGGACATCGACGCCATAAGCATAGTCCTTGGAGAAATCGCCCATGCCCAAGTTCTGGACATGGACATGCTGACCCGGCGCGATCGGCACAGTGGCAAAACCGATGATCTGTCCGTAACGCCGCACCGGTTCGCCCGCGCCGACCGGGCGGACGGCAACCTTGTGGCCGGCCGGAATCCGCTCCGACGCCGTCACACCCTCACCGACCTCAGCGCCCGGCAGCAGCGCCGCGCGCGCGATCACGACGCTATCGTCCGGATGAAGACGGATGACGGGTGCCGGTGTCATAGCTTTCTCCTTGGCGGCTTTGCCGCCGGCTTATGCCTTGCCGTTCGATCCCTTGCGGGTCTGCGCGATATGGTTTTTGGCCGACATCGCCAGCAGGCCGCTGTCGTTCAACAGCGTCACGAGACGGAAGCCCATGTTGATGTTGCGCACCGCGCCTTCCCAGCCGCTGCAATGGATGCCGGGGAAGATGCCGCGCTTGTCGCATTCCTTGATGAGCTTTTCATAGATCTTGATGATCTCCGGCTCCTCGCGATCGAGTTTCGGCACAAGACCGTAGGAAAACCCGAGGTCGGACGGGCCGATGTACACGCCGGCGATCCCCTCGACATCGAGGATCGACTCCATGTTCTCGACGGCCTTGCGCGTCTCCAGCATCGGGATGCAAAGTGTCTCCGCGTTCGCCGTGGTCTGATATGTCCCCGCCTCGCCATACATCATGGCGCGGATCGGCCCGTTGCTGCGGCTGCCGCGCGGCGGATACTTGCAGTACGTAACGAAGGCTTCCGCCTCCTCCTTGCTGTTGATCATCGGGCAGATCACGCCCATGGCGCCGCCGTCGAGCACCTTGCCGATGATGCCGGGCTCGTTCCACGGCACCCGGACCATCGGGGTGATCGGGTGCGCTTGCATCGCCTGGAAGCACTGGATCATCGACAGATAGTCCTGAACGCCGTGCTGCATGTCGACGGTCACGCTGTCGAAGCCGCATTGCGCCATCACTTCGGCGGAAAAGCCCGACGGGATCGCGAGCCAGCCATTGATCACAACCTTGCCCGATGCCCAGAGTTTCTTGACGTTGTTTGCCATTGCGGCCCCCAATGTTGTTCAGATGAGATTCGCGAATTGATGGTTCATTAGCCAGCCGCCCTGGCGATGGCAGCCTCATCGATGCCGACCGATTTGGCCGTGGTGACGATCGAACTCCATGTGTCGTCGGTCAGCGGCACGCCGTTCTTGCCGCGCTCGGCACGCGTTCTGGCCTCCGGTTCACCCGGAATCAGCACTTCGTCGTGACCTGCCGCAACCTTGCTGTCCTTGACGAACGCGATATAGCGCGCGACCTCGCCGTCGAAAAAATGATCGACATCGACGCGCGCCGGATCGATGTAGATCGCCAGCATGCCGTTGGAGAAACGCCGCTCGGTCTTGGTTGCGCCGTTGCCGCTCAGTGCGCCGCCGAGCAGCTCGCACACCAGCGCCAGCCCCGAGCCCTTGTGTTCACCGAAGGCGCGGATCGCGCCCTTGCCCTGGGAATGGTTGCGCGGACCATCCGGCGTATGCGGGCCGTAAAGCTGAACCGGGTCCTCACTCAAATTGCCATCAGGACCGATGAGCGCGCCCTTCGGCAATTTCTTGCCGCCACGGCTCGCCACCATCACCTTGCCCTCGGCCACCAGCGACGTCGCGAGATCAAGCACCACCGGCCCCTTGCCGGGGCGCGGAATGCCGACGCAATAGGGTGCGGTTGAAAACTTGCGTTCGACGCCGCCGAACGGCGCAACCAGCACGGAGCCCGCCGCGTTGACGAAATGAATCGAGACCAACCCTTCGGCTGCCGCCATTTCCGCCCAGTCGCCGATCCGGCCAATGTGCCCCGAATTGCGCAGCGTGACGGCCGCAAGACCATTCGCCTTGCACTTCTCGATGCCGACCGCGACCGCCTGCGGCGCGACGGTCTGGCCATAGCCGAATCCGCCATCGACCACCGCCAGCGAAGGCGTATCGACCAGCAGCTTGATCGTCTGGTCCGGGACAATGACGCCCTCATTCTTCCAGCGCACATATTGCGGCACGCGAATGACGCCGTGGCTGTCATGACCGGTGAGGTTTGCGGTGACGAGGTAGTTCGCGATCCGATGCGCCTCGGCGTCGGACGATCCGGCGTGAGAGAAGACAGATGCGACAAAATCGGAAAGTTTCTGGGCAGGGATAGTTACCATCGTGCGCCGTACACCTTTGTTATGGCCGCCCTGGGAGGACCGCTCTTCTTGCTTGGTTGCCGACGGATTAGACGTTTGAAAAGTTGCCTTGTCCACCGTCATCGGGAGTAACCGCTGATTTTGCCGCACTGCGGTCAATCTGCTGATTTTACGCCGGATTCGTCCGGCCTTGGGATCCCGGACATGTCGTATGACATGATTTATCCATGCCGCCGTCAATGGGTCGTTTGATCGCCCTCGCCGCCCTCTTTATAATGCCAGGATGTCCTACAAAGTCGCTGCTTTCTACCAATTCGTCGCCTTGCCGGATTTCGAGGCGCTGCGAGAGCCGCTGCGCAACATGTGCGCGGCGCTCGATATCAAGGGTATCGTCCTGCTCGCCGCAGAAGGCATTAACGGCACCGTCGCCGGCAGCCATGTCGCCATCGACGCGCTGATCAATCAGTTTCAAAACGGCGCATTGTTCGGCGGCCGCCTCGACGGCCTCGAACTCAAATTTTCGACCGCAGCCGAGATGCCGTTCCAGCGCCTGAAGGTGCGCCTGAAGAAAGAGATCGTCACACTGGGCGATCCCGACAATGATCCCAAGGCCCGCGTCGGGATTTATGTCGATCCTGCGGAATGGAACGCACTGCTCGACGATCCCGATATCCTGCTGCTCGATACCCGCAACCAGTTCGAGGTCGAGATGGGAACGTTTGCCGGCGCGGTCGATCCCAGTCTGACGAGTTTCGGCGGTTTCCGGGAATATGCCGATCGAGAGCTTGATCCGGCGAGACACAAAAAAATTGCGATGTTCTGCACCGGAGGCATCCGCTGCGAGAAGGCGAGTTCGTATTTGCTCTCGCGCGGATTCGAGACGGTCTATCATCTCAAGGGCGGCATCCTGAAATATCTGGAAACGGTCCCGGAGACGGAGAGCCGCTGGCGCGGCGAATGTTTCGTGTTCGATCAACGGGTCGCACTGGGCCACGGCCTGACAGAACGCCCCGCCCCCGAACGCCAGTTGGTGAGCGAAGACGCCGATGAGTAGCCACAGTTCTTTCGAGGCCCGTTTCGATGCGCTGGAAATGCGCATCGCCTATCAGGACGAGACCATCGAAACGCTCAACCAGACCATTACCACGCAGTGGAAACAGATTGATGCGCTGACCCGCGAGGTCGAGCGGCTCAATCAGCGCGTTCAGGCAGCCGAAAGCAGCATCAGCGCGCCGCCGGCCAATGAGCCGCCTCCGCCGCATTATTGAGAGCCTTTGATGCTTCTGCGGTCAGTGCGCGATAGCCTCGCGCACTGACGAGGGAGCGCTTACGGCGTGAGAACCGCGCGGCCGACCAGCTTGCCCTGCTGCAATTGGGTCAGGGTTGCATTTGCCTCCGCCAGCGGCCGTGTGCTGACCGGGATCGGCGGAATCTTCTTGTCGCGCACGAGGTCGATCAGCTCCTGCGTTTCGCGCAAATTGCCGACATAGCTGCCCTGGATCGTGATCGCCTTGATTGGAATGAGCGGCAAGGCCCACGGCGCGCCGCCACCGAACAGGCCGACCATTACCAGCTTGCCGCCCTTGGTGAGACAATCGAAGCCGATCTGCGCGGTCTGGGCGTTGCCGACGAGATCGATCGCGGCGCGGATCGGACCGCCCGCCTTTGCCATCAACTGGGCCGCTGCATCTTCGGCGCGACCATCGACCGTGCCCAGCGCACCGGCTTTTTCGGCAGCTTCGCGCTTCACCGGGTCGATGTCGACAACCAGCGCCCCCTTCCCGCCCATTGCCTTGAGCAGCGACAGCGCCATCAGGCCAAGACCGCCGGCGCCGAAAATCACGATCGGCGTATCGAGCACATCCTGGACCTTCTTGAGCGCGCTGTAGGTGGTGACGCCGGAGCAAGCGTAAGGTGCGGCGGTGACCGGATCGAGTCCCTTGAGATCGATCAGGTAACGCGGATGCGGCACGGTCATATGATCGGCGTAGCCGCCATCGCAGTAAACGCCGAGCGAACCCGGCCTGAGACACATGTTCTCTTCGCCGGCCTTGCAGGTGTCGCACTGGCCGCAGCCGATCCATGGATAGACCAGCCGGACGTCGCCGACCGCAACGCCCTTCGCGTCCGGACCGAACGCTACCACCTCGCCGACAGTCTCATGGCCCATCGTGAGAGGCAGCGACACTCCGCGATCCTTGAGCGACAGCGGCTTGCGGCCATGCCCGAGATTATACCCACCTTCCCAGATGTGGAGATCGCTGTGGCAGACGCCGGCGGCTTTCACCTTGATCAGGACCTGCGTGCCGGTCGGCTGCGGATTCGGGGCATCGACTTCGGTGAGCGGTCCGTTGAACTCGGTAACTTTAAAGCTCTTCATACGTTTCTCCCGTGAATCTTTTTGTCGTCCGCAGCCCGGACCGAGGATGCGCGGCATTTAGCCATGAAAACATTCGTCCGGCAAAGAGTTTGCCGGGCCATGTTTCGGCGTATGAAACGCAATTCCTTTCAGACAAAAAGAAGGCCCGCTTGCGCGAGCCTTCAGGTCTTGGGAGGTCGTCTGTGCAAATAAACTCGGATCAGGCCGATTTGGCGTAGGACGCAACCTTGGCGAAGTTGTCCTGCGCGGTCTTGGCGCTCTCAGCGGCGAACTTGCCGAGATATTCCGTTGCGGCGCGGGTTCGCGAGGCAACCACCTCGCCGTGGGTACGCAGCAGTTCGGTCTGGATCTGGAAGGCTTCGTTCAGCGACTTGGCCGACGCCAGCTTGTCGATGCCAGCGAACAGCGCTTCGGCATCCTGATAAAAAGCCTGCTGGATGTTGCGCGTGATCTTCGCGGTCTCGGCAACCGAATCCGCAACCGCGGTCTCGATCGCGGCGGTCACCTTCGCCGAACCGTCATGAATTTCCGCAGTCCGATCCTTGGCGGTGCCGACGGCACGCTTGACGAAATCACGAGCGGCTTCCGGAACCTCGACGTTATTCAGGTTCTTGAGCACATCAGTGACCGGCGCGAAGGCATTCTTCACGGCATCGAAGGCGAAGTTGGTGTCGAAAGAGTTGGTCATGGTCGTCTCCATCCTCGGGTTTGAGCTATGGGCTCTCCCCGTCCACGTGGCCCGGGGCAACCTCTATATGGCACGACCCATGGTGCATTGCAATATTAATATTGCATTGCACCATATTTCTATTATCCTATTGTTATAATTTGTTTTTATCGCTCCTCAATTCAGGAGACGCCATGGTCTTGCCCGAACCGGCGGTTCCGCCATTCGATGATCCTGGCACTCACCTCGTCTGGCTGTTCCTGCTGGGTCCAGTGGCCACTGTTGCGCACGAGATATTTTTCAAGGTCGGGCACGATCTTCTCCATGCCTTCGGTAGCCGACGGCGGCAGGACGGCATCGTCCTCGGCCATAATCATCAGCGACGGCACCCGCACCGTATGGTCAAGATCGACTGATCGCTCCCAGTTACGCGTCATGTTGCGGTACCAGTTGATGCCGCCCGTGAAGCCGGTCCTCGAAAACGTATCTACAAAAACCTGCATTTCCTCAGGCGCCAGAATTTTCTCGCGCGAATCCCGCACCGGGTCGTAAGCCGCGACCATTTGCGGAAATGCCATATTGACCTTCGGCGCCGCGCCGATGCCGGCTGCAGCCCCCTCGCCTGCGCCGGGTGCGGCGGATCGCTTGCGGCGCGGCGGCTTGCGCATGAAAAAATCGAACGTCTGCGCGACATGGCTTTCAAATGCCTTGTCCGCGCTACGCGTACGATCCTGGAACTGGACGATGTAGAACTGATCGCCGAAACGCTTGCGGTAGATCGCGATAGGATCGGCCGGCGCACGCGGCATATGCGGCGTGTTGATGCCAACGACTCCGGCAACGCGCGCAGGATGTCGCAGCGGCATCTGCCAGACGACGAATCCACCCCAGTCGTGGCCGACGAAAATCGCCCTGTCGATGCCAAGATGATCGAGCAGTCCGACAAGATCGGCAGTCAAATTTTCAATGTCGTAAGCCTCAACGCTGTCGGGACGATCCGTGGAAGCATAGCCGCGCTGATCGGGCGCGATCACGTGGATGCCGGCAGAGGCCAATGCCTTAATCTGATGCCGCCAGGAAAACGCCATTTCCGGCCAGCCGTGGCACAACACCACGGGCAGCCCTCCGTTGCCGCTGCCAGCCTCGTAATAACCCATGCGAATTCCGTTGGTTTGCGCAAATTGCAGCGGCGGCATTTCGATCATAGGCGCTGTTCCCTGTTGCACTTGAAGTGTCTAGTGAAAATTCACGCAAGTCCAGCATTGGCCGACGGTCTGGGAAATGTCGAAATCACGCACGGATTTTGTCACCAGAGTGGGCTAGTCTGCACCGCAACCCTATTCAGGATGGCTGATGAGCACCTACCGCCTCGACCATTTCTTTGAACCACGCTCGATCGCCGTCGTCGGCGCAAGCACACGGCCGACATCGGTGGGCGCGGCGACCATCCGCAATCTGCGCGATGGCGGGTTTGCCGGACCGATCCATGTCATCAACCGCAAATATCCGGAGATCGAAGGCATCCGCACCGTTGGTGCGTTCACCGATTTGCCCTCGACGCCCGACCTCACGATCATCTGCACCCCGCCCTCTGCCGTGCCCGGTGTTGTCGAACGTGCCGCCGCGCATGGTTGTCCCGCGGCGATGATCCTGACTGCCGGCCTGGGGCAAGGTGCGGGTTCTTATTCCGATGCCGTCGCGAAGACTGCGCGCAAGACCGGCCTGCGGCTGCTCGGACCATCACTCGGCATCATGGTGCCACGCATGAAGCTCAACGCGAGTTTCGCGGCACGCCTGCCGAAACGCGGCGACCTCGCGCTGATCTCCCAGTCGGGCGCAATCTCGTCGGCCATGGTCGAATGGGCCAGGAACCGTAACAATGGATTCTCGGCGCTCGTCTCGGTCAGCGAACGGCTCGATGTCGATCTTGGCGACCTGCTCGACTATTTCGCACTCGATCGCGCCACCCGTGCCATTCTGCTCTATATCGAGTCGATCGGCGACGCGCGCAAGTTCATGTCGGCGGCGCGCGCTGCCGCCCGTACAAAGCCGGTCGTTGTCATCAAGTCCGGCCGTCATGCGCAGGGTGCTCGCGCAGTTGCGACCCATACCGGCGCACTCGCAGGGGCCGACGCTGTCTACGATGCCGCGTTTCGCCGCGCCGGCCTGCTGCGGGTGCTCGACACCGACGAATTGTTCGCGGCGGCCGAAACTCTGGGCCACCTTCAGTCGGCACGGGGCAAGCGCCTTGCAATCCTCACCAATGGTGGCGGCATCGGCGTACTGGCTGTCGACCGGCTGATCGACCTCGGCGGCGAAGTTGCCTCGCTCTCCGACTCGGTCCGCGATGCGCTCGATGCATTCGTTCCGCGGGGATGGTCGCGCGCCAACCCGGTGGACATCCTTGGCGACGCCGACGCCGAGCGTTACGCCAACGCCAGCGCAGCATTGCTTGAGGATTCCGCCAATGATGGCCTGCTGGTGATGAACGCCCCAAACACGCTGGCATCTCCGCTAGACTCCGCCAAAGCCGTCGCCGAACGGGTCAACAAGCTGCGGCGCGAGAAATTCCTGCGCAAACCGGTGTTTGCGGCCTGGATCGGCGACACCGGGCCGGCCGCGACGGCGTTCGGCACCGCGGGCTTTCCTCACTACGCGAGCGAAGCCGATGCGGTGCGTGGCTTCATGCACCTCGTGCGCTATCGCGACGGCCTCGAACTCGCAACGCAAACGCCGCCGAGCCTGCCCGAAGATTTCCAGCCCGATGCGGCCGCCGCGCGGGCCGTCATCGATACCGTGCTGAAAGACGGGCGCACCTGGCTCGATCCGCTTGAAACCAACCGGGTGCTTTCCGCTTACCAGATCCCCATCGCATCGGCGACGCTGGCGCGCGATCCCGAGGAAGCTGCGAAAGCAGCCTCCTCGCTGCTCGCGGAAGGCCGCACGGTCGTGGTCAAGATCAGTACGCCGGACATACGCAACAAGTCGGACGTCGGCGGCGTGCGCCTCAACCTGACCAGCGAGCGCGCGGTGCGCGAGGCAACCGCCGACATTCTCCAACGGGCGCGGACACTCAAGCCCGATGCGCGCATCCACGGCGTCACCGTGCATCCGATGATCCTGCGGCCGAAAGCGCGGGAGCTGATCGCGGGTCTTGCGGACGACCCGACCTTCGGTCCGGTGGTCGTGTTCGGACGCGGTGGGACTGCCGTTGAAGTCATCAACGACAAGGCGCTCGCGCTGCCTCCTCTCGATCTCAATCTCGCGCGCAGCCTGATCGCTCGTACGCGCGTGTCTCGCATCCTCAAGAGCTATCGCGATGTGCCACCTGCCGACGAAAACGCCGTCGCCCTGCTTCTGGTGAAGATCGCGCAGATGGCCGCGGACCTGCCGGAAATTCGCGAGCTCGACATCAATCCCCTGCTCGCCGATAAGGATGGCGTGATCGCGGTCGATGCCCGCGTCTCAATTGAGAGCCTTGGCGCCTCGCGGCGCGGGTCGAGCCACCATCGCTTCGCCATCCGTCCCTATCCAAAGGAGTGGGAGCGCGAGACAACGCTCAAGGACGGGCGCGCCATCTTCCTGCGGCCGGTGCGACCCGAGGACGAGCATCTCTATCCGGAGTTCTTTACGCATGTAACGGCTGAAGACATCCGTCTACGCTTTTTCTCGGCGATGAAAGAACTGACCCACGCGTTCATCGCGCGCCTGACCCAACTCGATTATGCCCGCGCCATGGCCTTTATCGCCATCGAAAAGGACACGGGAAAGATGCTCGGCGTGGTCCGGCTCCACACCGCCGCCGACTTCGAAAGCGCGGAGTATGCCGTGCTGGTGCGGTCAGACCTCAAGGGCGTGGGCCTCGGCTGGCTGCTGATGCAGATGATTCTGGAATACGCCCGCGCGGAAGGGGTACGCGAGGTGCGCGGCGAAGTGTTGAGCCAGAACACCACCATGCTGGCGATGTGCCAGCACCTTGGCTTCACCATCGAGCCAGACCCGGAGAACGCGGATATTTATCTGGTCAGCCTCACTCTGGCGGATAAACCGCGATCCTGACACGCACTTTATCAGGCGCAACGTAGAAGATGCAGATCACCGCGACAAACCCGGTGATGACGATTGCCTCCGGTCGTCCCTGTGCACGCGGGGACCAGACTCCCTGCGCAGTTCATCTGCCTGAAACAGAGTTTCGCGTATCAGCGAGCCAGGCGGCCGTTATGAGTCCCGGCTTTCGCCGGGACGACCTCGATTGTGAAACGTGGCAATTGGGACTGGAACTATCCGCCTATTCACTTTACGCCGCGCTTTTCGGTGCCTGCAGCACACCACGGCGAATCTGATCTTCCTCGATCGACTCGAACAGGGCCTTAAAGTTTCCCTCGCCGAATCCGTCATCGCCCTTGCGCTGGATGAACTCGAAGAAAATCGGGCCGATCGCGTTGGCCGAGAAGATCTGCAGCAGCACCTTGGTCATACCACCATCGACCACACCCTCGCCGTCGATCAGGATGCCGTTCTTTTGCAGCATCGCGATATTCTCGCCATGGCCCGGAAGGCGGGCATCGATGCGCTCGAAATACGTCTCGGGCGGCGATGGCATGAACGGCAAACCGTCGGCGCGCAGCGTCTCGATGGTCTTGTAGATATCCTTCACGCCGCAGGCGATGTGCTGAATTCCCTCGCCCCGATACACTTTAAGGTATTCCTCGATCTGCCCGGAATCTCCGGCATCTTCGTTGATCGGAATGCGGATCTTGCCGTCGGGGCTGGTCAGCGCCCGCGAGAACAAGCCCGAGGCGCGACCCTCGATGTCGAAAAAACGGATCTGGCGGAAATTGAACAGTCTCTCGTAGAAACCGCACCACACGTCCATGCGGCCGCGATGAACGTTGTGGGTGAGATGATCGAGATAGAACAGCCCCGCGCCTTCCGGCCTCGGGTTATTCTCGCACAGCCAGTCGAACTCGATGTCGTAGGCCGAACCCGTCGCGCCGTAACGATCGACGAAATAAAGCAGGCTACCGCCGATGCCCTTGATCGCGGGCACATCGAGCGTCTTCTGCGCCGGTGTCACATCCGCCGCCTCGGCGCCGAGCGCCAGCGCTCGCTCACAGGCTCGTTTCGCATCGACGACGCGGAACGCCATCGACGGCGCGCACGGCCCATGCTTGGCGACAAAATCGACGCCGTGGGTGCCCGGCTCTTCATTGACCAAATAGTTGATATCGCCCTGGCGATAGACCGTGATCTTTTTGGTCTTGTGCTTTGCCACGGGCGTAAAACCCATCAGGCGAAACAGCGCGTGGAGCTTTTCCGGCTCAGGATGAGCGTATTCGACGAACTCGAAGCCGTCGGTGCCCATCGGATTGTGGTCGGAAATCGTGGCCGGCGGCGCATCGTGCGGAAATGGACCCATGGTGCTTCTCCCTGGCGGCATACTCTTTTTGGATTATCCGCCAGATTCCATGCGAAAACTGTGCAAAATGCGCTATCATGAGGCGACATATGCATGGTTCGTGCAATTCTTACCGATTCAACGCATGATTGCAGTCGACAGCTTTGACCTCAAGATTCTCGCCGCCCTGCAGGATGACGGCCGCCTGACCAACCAGCAGCTGGCCGATGAGGTGGGACTGTCCGCGTCGCAGTGCTCGCGGCGACGGATGCGGCTCGAGGACGAACGGGTTATCGCCGGCTATCATGCCGACCTCGATGGCGAAGCACTCGGCTTCAACGTAATCGCCTTCGTGCACATTACGCTCGCCACTCACTCCCCGAACAATGCGAGGCACTTCCGCGATCTGGTCAATCGCGTCGATGACATTCAGGAGGCCTATTCGCTGACTGGCGACGCGGATTACCTGCTCAAGATCGCGCTGCGCGATCTCAAGAGCCTGTCGGACATCGTCAACAACGTGCTGATGCCGCACGAGAGCGTTGCCCACGTGCGATCGTCGATCGTGCTCGATCGTCTTAAAACGACGCGACGCCTGCCGCTTCGAGACTAGTCAGAGCCGGTTCGGATTGAACCGCTTCTCCAGCCCCTTCCAGCAATCGGCATAGTTCTCCTGAAGCGCCGGTGTGGTCGCCCCGTGTTGCGTCACCCGCTGCGGGAAACGCGTCTCGAACATGAAGGCCATGGTGCCCGTCATCTTCACCGGCTTCTGTTCGCCGAAGCTGGCATGGTCGAACGCCTGCTTGTCCGGGCCATGAGGCAGCATCATGTTGTGCAGGCTGATGCCGCCCGGCGTAAACCCTTCGGGCCGTGCGTCATAGACACCGCAGATCAGGCCCATGAACTCGGACATAATGTTCATGTGGTACCACGGCGGACGGAAGGTGTTTTCCGCCACCGCCCAGCGCTCGGGGAAGATGACGAAATCGATGTTCGCCGTGCCCGCTGTTTCCGACGGCGACGTCAGCACCGTGAAGATCGACGGATCGGGGTGATCGAAGGCGATGGCACCGACCGGCGAAAACGTGCGCAGATCATATTTGTACGGCGCGTAGTTGCCGTGCCAAGCCACCACGTCGATCGGCGAGTGCCCGAGTTTTGTGACGTACATCTGCCCGCCCCACTTGACGAACAGTTCAGTCGGCGTGTCCCTGTCCTCATAGGCCGCAACCGGCGTGAGGAAGTCACGTGAGTTGGCCAGGCAGTTGGCACCGATCGGCCCGCGCTCCGGCAAGGTAAGCGCGCCGCCGTAGTTCTCGCAGATATAACCACGCGCCGGACCGGACGGCACCTCGACACGGAACTTCACGCCACGCGGAATCACCGCGATCTCCTGAGGTTCGATATCGATGACGCCGAACTCGGTGACAAGACGAAGGTTACCTTGCTGCGGCACGAAGAGCATTTCGCCGTCGGCGTTATAGAAATGCTGATCGATCATGGACCGGTTGATGAGATAGACGTGCCCGGCCATACCCGCCTGCGTCGCGGCGTCGCCCGCCGTGGTGATCGTGTGGACGCCTTGAAGAAACGTCGTGGGCGTCGACGGGATCGGCATCGGGTCCCATCTCAACTGGCTGATCGGCAGATCGTATTCATAACACGGCGCGGTGCGCCATAGTCCGATGTCCGCCTTGGTGAAACGTCCGGAATGCAGCACCGAGGGGCGGATGCGATAGAGCCAGGAGCGTTCGTTGCTGCCGCGCGGAGCGGTGAACGGCGAACCGGATAACTGTTCGGCATAGAGTCCGTAAGCGCATTGCTGCGGCGAGTTGCGCCCGACCGGCAGCGCGCCGGGAAGCGCCTCAGTCTCGAAGCTGTTGCCGAAGCCTGACATATAACCGGGCGTGATGCCGACGCGTGCGGCGTTCTTCGTATCCGGAGAAGTGTTGATGTTCATGGCTATGCTCCCTGAAGGGTTGCCCACATCTCGCGGTCGCGCTCGGCGGTCCAGATTACCGGATCGTCAATGCCCGACGCTTCGTCGAACGCGCGCGACACGTTGAACGGCAGACAGTGCTCGTAGATCGCGAACGACGCGAATTTCGGATCCATCACCTCGCGTGTCGCTGCCATGGTCTCTTTCAGCCCCCGGCCCCGCGCCACCGAGGTTTCCGCCGTACCGTAAAGCGAGGTCACGAAATCGCGGGTCATGGCGATGGCGTCGCGCGTCGTCGACAGTCCCTTCAGTGCGTCGCCGCGTCCCGGCGCGATCGCCTTGGGATTGAAGGCTCGGATTTCGTTGAGCGTGATCGGCCATTCACGCAGCATGGCGTCGCCGCAATAGCACGCGGAGTGATATTCAACGAGATCGCCGGTGAACATCACCTCGGCGTCCGGCACCCAAGCGACAATATCGCCTGACGTATGTCCCGCGCCGAGGTGCATCAGCCGCACCTCACGCTTGCCGAGGTAAATCGTCATTTCCGTATCAAACGTTAATGTCGGCCAGGTCAGGCCGGGAATGCTTTCGGCGTCGCGGAACAGGCGCGGGAAACGCCCAAATTCGGAATCCCAATCCTGCTGGCCGCGCTCCTCGACCAGACGGCGGGTTTCCTGCGAAGCGACAATGCCCTGTGCCTGATAGGCCGACGCGCCAAGCACACGCACGGCGTGATAGTGCGACAGCACGACGTACTTGATGGGCTTATCGGTAACAGCGCGAGTCCGAGCAATCACATCCTTCGCCATCGCGGGTGTCGCCTGCGCGTCGAACACGATGCATCCATCGTCACCGACAATGACGCCGGAGTTCGGATCGCCTTCCGCCGTCATCGCGTAGAGATCGGGACCAATCTCGGAGAACGAGACCTTCTTTTTCGAAAGATCGTTGGTCGATGCGAAACCCTTGGTGGCCATTCTCTATCCTTCGGCGTTGTCATGGATGGGAAGTCGGCGTTTGGCGAGATCGATCGCCTCACGCAGAATGCCGATGTCGCCAATATGATTGGCGAGGATCAGCACTAACGATGTGTCGAGCGCGGCGCTTTGCTCATCGCTGAGACCGCGATGGGCCTCGACGAGGGCGCGATAGGCCGTATCGGGATCGTTGAAATTCGATGTGGTCGAAAGCGTCATGATTTGCTCTTCAAGTCCGGCCGCGAGCCCGCGCTATCGCCGCCGCGATCGAGGCTCGATCGGGCGTTTTGAACCGCGCGGCGACATAACCATCCGGCCGCAGCAGATAGGCCGCGCCCGGTGTCATGTCATAACGCTGCGCGAACAATCCTGTTTCGTCGGCAAGAAGCGCATCTCCGCCGATGCGGACAGAACCTGCATCCTCCGGCACATCGAGCGCCGTACCGTTGGCAGCTTCCAGGACCACGAAGTCATGCCCGGCGCGGATAAACTGTTCCGTCAGAAATGACGGTCCGTGCGTGCCCAGCAGCGGCGCATCCTTCATATGCGCGCCCGGCTGCGGCCCTGCCGACCACTCATCGCGATCGGGGGTGGACAGCGGCGAGCGATAGACCGACGGCACCGATAGCCGCCCGCCATTGACCATGCGCTTGGCGAAATCGGTGTCTTTCGCCAGCAGTAGCGCGGCCTGACGCATCCGGCGCTCCTGCCTCGAATGCGGCGCGATGAAATCGGTCGAGCGGGTCGAAGCCTGGATATTCTCGTCGGCTGCGAAGCTGCGCTCGATGTGATAACTTTCGAGCAACGCGACCGGCGCGACACCGCGCAGCACCAGATCGAGTTTCCACGCCAGATTTTCGCCATCCTCGAGGCCCGAGTTGGCGCCTCTTGCGCCGAACGGCGACACCTGATGCGCCGCATCGCCCGCGAAAATCACGCGCTCGTGCACGAAGCGCTCCATCCGCCGGCACTGGAATTTGTAGATCGATATCCATTCGAAATCGAACTGATTGTGGCCGAGCATCCGTTCGATCCGCGGCCGGACGTTTTCCGGCCGCCGCTCGACTGTAGGGTCCGCATCGGGGCCAAGCTGCAGGTCGATGCGCCAGACATCGTCCGGCTGACGATGCAGCAGTGCAGACTGCCCGGAATGAAACGGTGGATCGAACCAGAACCAACGCTCGGTCGGAAACTCCGCCGTCATCTTGACGTCGGCGATCAGGAATTGATCCTCGAAAGTCTCACCGGAGAATTCAGCCCCCACCATCCCCCGCATGGCCGAGCGCGCACCATCGCATGCCACCACGAAATCGGCGGCGAGGCGATAAGGCCCGTCCGGCGTGTCGATATCGAGAACGACATGATCATTGTGCTGCGTCACGCCGGTGACCTTGTTGCGCCAGCGCAGATCGATCGCAGGCAGTTCGCCGGCGCGCTCGACCAGAAACGCCTCGGCATAATACTGCTGAAGGTTGATGAAGGCAGGCATCTTGTGGCCGGCCTCCGGCAACAGGTCGAACTGATAGACCATGGCGTCGCCAAGGAAGATCTTGCCGACGTTCCAAACCACGCCCTTCTCCACCATGCGGTCGCCGACACCGAGACGATCCCACACCTCGAGCGAGCGCTTGGAGAAACAGATAGCACGCGAACCGTCGCCTATACGATCCGAATCGTCGAGCAGGACAACGTTCTGTCCGCGCTGGGCAAGATCAATCGCCAGCGACAGGCCGATCGGCCCAGCGCCGACCACGACTACCGAATGATGAGCAGGTTCGCTGCCTGCAACATCCTGATCGGAATTGCGGCGATAGCTGAACTGCATCTGCGCCTGCGGCATCTGACAGCCCGTTCCCTGACGGTTCGATTCCCGGAAAGCCTCGCCCTGGGCTGTTGCCCGCCGGGCGCGGCTGATATAGTTTCATTTGCAACTATCTAAACGCCGCTGGCCAGCGATCGTCAACCCGTTTTAGGTACTCCTTTGGACCGTCTCGACCTGTTCCGCTTCACACCGTTCCGGCTCAACCGGCTGGCCGCCGAGGTCAGCGCCGCGCTGGCGAGCGAATACAGCGAACGCTACGGACTGGACATTCCCGAATGGCGGGTGCTGGCGACGCTCGGCGCGCGGGAGACCCCCTGCACCGCCCAGTACATTTCACGCTGCACGCGCACCCATAAGTCGACCATCAGTCGCGCGGTGACCTCGCTGATGAAACGAAAACTGATCGCCCGTATCGCCGACGAGAACGACGGCCGGGCCTTCACCATCGGGTTCACCGCCAAAGGCCGCGCACTCTATGACGAATTGGTCCCGCACCTGCTCCGTAAGGATCGTGACATTATGTCGTGCCTGACGGGGGAACAACGCCGGCAGTTCGCCGCCGCGCTGACCACGATCGAGAAGAGCCTTGATCTGGTCCAGACGGCGGAAGGTGCGGAGCCGTATTGAAGAGGCTTGATTCGCATCCTTCCACGAGTCGTCCCACGGAGAGATCGAGCCCCCACGTTTTGTTCCTCATCCTGAGGAGCGGCGTTTCCGCCGCGTCTCGAAGGATGAGGCCGAGGTGCTGCAGGATAATGGCCTCATGGTTCGAGATGGCGCTTTCGCGCCTCCTCACCATGAGGGGGTTCACACATCCGTAAAATTCGGCGCCCGCTTTTCGAGATTGGCGCGCACGGCCTCGGTCTGGTTGGGATAACCCATCAGTTTCATCTGCTCGACCGATTCCGCCAGCAGCGCCGGGCCGGGATCGACCGAAAGATTGTTGAGCATCCGCTTGGCGGCCCGGATCGCATCGGGACTCTTGTTGGCGATCTCCCGCGCGACCGCCAGCGCCGTCGTGCGCGGATCGTCGCAGATTTGCGTCGCAAGACCGTAACTCAGCGCTTCCTGCGCCGAGAAAATACGACCGGTGTAGGTCAGTTCACGCAGAATATCGTCGCGCACGAGGCTGGCGAGGATCGGCGTCCCGGCCATATCCGGCACCAGCCCCCATTTGATTTCCATGATCGACATCCGCGCATCGGGGGCGAGGAAGCGCATATCCGCGCCCAGGGCGAGTTGAAAACCGCCGCCGAACGCCACACCGTGGATCGCGGCGATCACCGGCACCGGCAACTGCCGCCATCCCCACACCGCCTGCTGGGAGTGATTGGCGATGCCGTGGGTGCGGGTTGCAAGATCGCGCAGGCCCGCCGCGCCGCCCTTCTCGCCCATTGCGGCGAAACGCCCCATGTCGAGGCCGGCACAGAACGCCCGTCCTTCGCCCGACAGCACCACGGCGCGCACGCCCTTTTCAGTGGCGAGCCGCGCAGACGTGTTGACCAGCGCCTCGAACATCGCCGCATCCAGCGCATTCATCTTGTCGGCGCGCACCAGCCTCACGTCGGCGACGCCATCCGAAACCGAAACCGAAATCCGATCGTCCATCCGCCGCCTCCTCCGTGCGTTTGTCTCTTTACAGAGATAAAGCGTCCTGATTTGATTAATCAACTAACTAATTCCCGGGAGGAACAGGGATGTATACGGACGGCCTCCTCAAAGGCAGGCGGATTCTGGTCACCGGTGGCGGCACTGGCCTCGGCAAGGCGATGGCGGCCCGCTTTCTCAGCCTCGGCGCCGAGGTTCATATCTGCGGCCGCCGCAAGAGCGTCTGCGACGACACCGCCGCCGAACTGATGAAGGCACACGGCGGCAAGGTCACCAGCCACGGCGTCGATATCCGCGATGCCGGTGCGGTCGATGCGATGATCGAGACCATCTTCGCCGACGGGCCGCTGACCGACCTCGTCAACAACGCCGCCGGCAATTTCATTTCCCGCACCGAGGACTTGTCGCCGCGCGGATTCGATGCCGTCGCCAATATCGTGATGCACGGCACCTTCTATGTCACCCAGGCCGTCGGCAAACGCTGGGTCGCCGGCAAAACCCGCGGCAATGTCGTGTCGATCGTTGTGACGTGGGTGCGCAACGGCAGCCCCTATGTCGTCCCCTCCGCCATGAGCAAGGCGGCGATCCACGCCATGACCATGTCGCTGGCGACCGAATGGGGCCGCTACGGCATCCGTCTCAACGCCATTGCGCCAGGCGAAATTCCTACCGAAGGCATGAGCAAGCGCATCAAGCCCGGCGATGAAGCTGGCGCGAAGACCATCGCCAACAATCCGATGGGCCGTGTCGGCACCATGGAAGAACTGCAGAACCTCGCAGTGTTCCTGATCTCCGGCGGCTGCGACTGGATCAACGGCGAGACCATCGCCATGGATGGCGCGCAGGCGCTGGCCGCCGGTGGCAACTTCTATAATCTGCGCAGCTGGAGCGACGCGGACTGGAACGCCGCGCGCGACGCCATCACGGCGCAGAACGAAAAGGACAAGGCGAAGCGTACCACCTGAACCTTCGCCAAAAACAAGAAACGACAACAGGGTAAGAAACCAAAGGAGCAAACTTGATGCGTTTTGTTAAACCGATCATCGCGGCTGCGGCTGCCGGAGGCTTCGTTCTCGCCGCTACCGGCGGGGCGTGGGCACAGAAAAAATACGATACCGGCGCGACCGACACCGAAATCAAGATCGGCAACATCATTCCTTACAGCGGACCGGCTTCAGCCTACGGCTCGGTTGGCAAGGCGATGGCCGGCTATTTCAAGAAGATCAACGACGAAGGCGGCATCAACGGCCGCAAGATCAACTTCATTTCCTATGACGACGCCTACAGCCCGCCGAAGGCGGTCGAGCAGACCCGCAAACTGGTCGAAAGCGACGAGGTCCTGCTGGTGTTCGGCGCTCTCGGCACGCCTTCGAATACAGCGATCCAGAAATACATGAACGCCAAGAAGGTGCCGCACCTGTTCCTCGCCACCGGCGCCACCAAGTGGAATGATCCGAAAAAGTTTCCGTGGACCATGGGCTGGCTGCCGAGCTATCAGAGCGAAGCGCGCATCTACGCGAAGTACATTCTGAAGGAAAAGCCCGACGCCAAGATCGCGGTGTTCTATCAGAACGATGATTTCGGCAAGGATTACGTCAAGGGCCTTCAGGACGGCCTCGGCGCCAAGAAGTCCATGATCATCGCCGAGGAAAGCTACGAGTTGTCCGAGCCGACCGTGGATTCCCACATCGTCAAGCTGAAGTCGCTCAATCCCGACGTCCTCGTGGTCTTCACCACGCCGAAGTTCGGCGCGCAGACCATCAAGAAGGTCGGCGAACTGAGCTGGAAGCCGACCATCATCATCACCAACGTCAGCGCGTCGACCGCGACGGTGATGAAGCCGGCCGGGTTCGAGAATGCACAGGGCGTGATCTCGGCGGCTTACGCCAAGGACACCTCCGATCCGCAGTGGAATGACGATCCGGGCATGAAGGAATACAAGGCGTTCCTCGCCAAGTATGTGCCGGAGGTCAACGTTGCCGACAGTTCGGCGGTCACCGGCTACAACATGGCCCAGACCATGGAAGCGGTGCTCAAGCAGTGCGGCGACGACCTCACCCGCGCCAACGTCATGAAGCAGGCGGCGTCCATCAAGGGCCTGCAGCAGGGCGGCCTGCTTCCGGGCGTACTGATCAAGACCAGCGCCACCGACTTCTCACCGATCGAACAACTGCGCCTGATGCGCTTCAAGGGCGAGCGTTGGGAGCTGTTCGGTGATGTCATCGATGGTGAAATGGGCGGCGACCATCGTCACTGACGCTGATTGTGCGTAACATCTCTCGCGAGGCGGACCAGACCGGTCCGCCTCTTTTTTTATCATCAGGCTTGCACGGAATCGTCATGCCCGGGCTTGACCCGGGCATCCACCAATTCACGAGCGTTTCAAAGTGATGGATTGCCGGGTCAAGCCCGGCAATGACGAATCCCGTTTTCCTGTCGAGCGAACACATATTCTATGGAAACAATCCCCGCGTGGTTTTCGCCGCACGGACCTTCTCGACGCCAATCGCCATCGCCGCCGTGCGATGCGGGACCTTGTCGCGTTTGGCGCGCGCCACCATCTGGTCGAAAGCGCGATCGAGGATCTGATACTCCCGCCGCATCACTTCCTCTTCTTCCCAGAAAAGCTGCTGCAAATCCTGCACCCACTCGAAATAGCTGACCACCACGCCGCCTGAATTGCACAGGATGTCCGGGATCACGAAAATCTCGTCCTGCCGCTGTTCGAGCACGAGGTCTGCCTCCGGCGTCGTCGGCCCGTTGGCGCCTTCAGCCAGCACGCGACAGCGCAATTGCGCCGCCACCTTGGCGTCGATGACACGCTCTGTCGCCGCGGGCACCAGCACATCGCACGGAAGGATCAGCATCTCGATCGGATCGCAATGCAGTTCGTTGGAAAAGCCGATGAGACTGCCGTGCCTGGCGACATGCGCGACCAGCGCCGCGACATCGAGACCCTTGGGATCGTGCAACGCACCGGTGTGGTCGCTGACCGCGATCACCCTGACGCCGAACCGCGCCAGTTCGAGCGCCGTGTGGGAGCCGACATTGCCGAAACCCTGAATGACGGCGGTGGCGTCGGTGAAGCTGATCGATTTCAGCCCAAGCACACGCCGCGCCAGATAAGCAACACCCCTGCCCGTTGCCTCGCGCCGTCCCAGTGTGCCGCCGGACGATACGGGTTTGCCGGTGACGATCTCGGTGACGGTCTTGCCCTGATACATGGAATAGGTGTCCATGAACCACGCCATCACCTGCTCATTGGTGCCCATGTCAGGCGCCATCACATCGGTGTGGGGGCCAACGAATGGAATCATCTCCTGCATGTAGCGGCGCGACAGCCCCTCGAGTTCGGTGCGCGACAATTGCGTCGGATCGACATGAATGCCGCCCTTGGCGCCGCCATAAGGCAAACCGACCAGAGCGCATTTCCAGCTCATCCAGATCGCCAGAGCCGCCACTTCGCCAAGATCGACACTCGCCGCAAATCGTGTGCCACCCTTGGTCGGGCCGAGCGTGAGATGATGCTGGACCCGGTATCCCTCGAACACCGCGATGGTGCCGTCATCGCGATGAATCGGACACGACACCGTGACCGAGCGCTTTGGCATCAGAAGCCGGGCGCGTTCGTCGTGCGGGATGCCAAGGTGATCGGCTATCACCCCAAACTGCTTCACCGCCATATCGAAGACCGGACCGCTATAGACTGTCATGGCACCTGTCCCGTCGTTTGCACATCAATCCAATTCCCCGATCAGCCCCGGCGTTCCGTCACCGGCCCGAAACCGCCGCCGGTCGGCGTGAGAATAGTCACGGCGTCGCCTGCCTCCAGCACCGTGCTGGCGCAGCCGCCAAGCCGTTCGGACTGGCCGCCGGCGCGCCGCACCAGATTTTGCCCCGCCTCGCCCGGTTCGCCGCCGAACAATCCGAACGGCCGGACGCGGCGATGCCCCGAAAGGATGGCGCATTCCATGGTATCGAGAAAGCGGATCGTGCGCCGCGTGCCATCGCCCGCATTGTGGCGTCCCTTGCCGCCCGAACCACGGCGGATGGTGAATTCCTCGAGCAGGACCGGAAACCGGCTTTCGAGAATTTCGGGGTCGGTCAGGCGCGAATTGGTCATATGCGTATGGACACCGGACGCGCCGTCGAATGTCGGCCCCGCAGGCGCGCCGGAGCAGATCGTCTCGTAGTACTGATAGCGGTCGTTGCCGAATGTCAGATTGTTCATGGTGCCCTGCGCGCTGCCGAGCGCGCCGAGCGCGCCGAACAGACAGTTGGTCACTTCCTGGCTGACCTCGACATTTCCCGCGACCACCGCTGCCGGATAGCGCGGGGCCAGCATGGAGCCTTCCGGCACGATCAGGTTGATCGGCCGCAGGCATCCGGCGTTCATGGGAATGTCGTCGTCGACCATAACGCGGAAGACATAGAGCACGGCGGCACGCGTCACAGGCGCGGGCGCATTGAAATTGTCCGGCCGCTGCGCACCGGTGCCGGTGAAATCCACCGTCGCTTCGCGCTTCGCCTTATCGACCGTGATCCTGACCTTGATCACCGAACCTTGATCGATCTCGTAAGAGAACTCGCCATCAGAGAGTTGATCAAGCACGCGGCGCACGCTTTCCTCGGCATTGTCCTGCACATGGCCCATATAGGCAGTGACCACGTCGATGCCGAAATAACCGATCATCTTGCGCAGTTCGGCAACCCCTTTTTCGTTGGCGGCGACCTGCGCCTTGAGGTCGTTGACGTTCTGCACCGGATTGCGCACGGGATATTTTGCCTTGGTCAGCAGATCGTTCAATTCCCGTTCGCGGAAACGGCCGCGGTCGATCAGCTTGAAATTATCGATATAGACGCCCTCTTCCTCAATAGTCGTCGCGTTTGGCGTCATTGAGCCCGGCGCGATGCCGCCGATATCCGCGTGATGACCGCGGCTGGCGATCCAGAACAGGATGGACTTGTCCTTCTCGTCGAACACCGGCGTACACACCGTGATGTCCGGCAGATGGGTGCCGCCGTTATAAGGCGCGTTGATCGCGAAAACATCGCCGGGATTGATCTGCGCGTTCTGCGCAATCACGGTTTCGACCGATTTGTCCATTGAGCCGAGATGAACCGGCATGTGCGGCGCATTGGCGACCAGCGCGCCTTGAGCGTCAAAAATCGCGCAGGAAAAATCGAGCCGCTCCTTGATATTCACCGAATAGGCGGTGTTTTGCAGCGTCACACCCATCTGCTCGGCAATCGACATGAACAGGTTGTTGAAGATTTCCAGCATCACCGGGTCGGCGCTGGTACCGACCGCCGCTCGCGCCTTCATTGCCACGGCGCGAGACAGCACCAGATGGTCACGCCCGGTCAGATGCGCCTCCCAGCCGTCCTCAATCACCACGGTCTGGTTCGCCTCGATGATGATCGCCGGTCCAGGTATCGTGTGGCCCGGCTGCAAGGCTTCCCGGCGATAGACTTTGGCGTCATGCCAGAAGCCCTGGCTGAAAAACTGCGTGTCGCGTGCGGCGACAGGATGATCCACGGCAGTCTCTTCAGCATCGGTTTCTTCGAACTGCGCCGCACCGCCGATCGCCTCGACCGACACTGCCTCGACCACCAACGGCTTGTCGGGATCGACGAATCCGAACCGTGCCTTGTGCGCCTTGAGAAACGCATCACGCAAGCTGCTCCGATGATCTTCGAAATCTTCAACGCAAGGCCGATAGGCCAGCGCGGGCATTTCCAACGCCGTGTCGGTGCCGGCGTAACGGATGTGCGCCGCGACCCTGATTGCGATGATGTCAGGCCTCACACCCTGCAGGGTCAGTTCCGATGCGCAGGTCGTTCCGAGACGCGCGCCGAGGTCGCGGAGCGGTTCAAACGCGTCCTCGAGCGGCAGATCCAGCGCCTGAACCCGCGTCGCGCGGATGTCCGCCAGGCCCATACCGTAGGCCGACAGCAGGCCTGACATCGGATGCAACAGAACCTTCTTCATGCCGAGCGCATCGGCGACCATACAGGCGTGCTGCCCACCCGCGCCGCCGAAGCAATTGAGCGCATAGGCCGTGACGTCATAACCGCGTTGCACCGAAATCTTCTTGATCGCTTCGGCCATGTTGGCCACAGCGATCTTGACAAAGCCATCGGCAACTTCCTCCGGGGTTCTGCCGTCACCAATCTCACCTGCCAGCGCCGTGAACTTCGCGCGCACCACGTCGGCATCAAGCGGCTGGTCCTGCTTCGGGCCGAAGATTGAAGGAAAAAAGTCGGGGATCAGCTTGCCGGTCATCACGTTGGCGTCGGTCACTGCCAGCGGCCCGCCGCGCCGATAACACGCCGGGCCGGGGTTGGCGCCGGCGGATTCCGGTCCGACGCGAAACCGCGAGCCGTCGAATTGCAGCAGCGATCCGCCGCCTGCTGCAACCGTGTGAATGAGCATCATCGGCGCCCTGATGCGGACGCCCGCCACTTCGGTCTCGAACGCGCGCTCATACTCGCCATCGTAGTGCGCAACGTCAGTCGAGGTGCCGCCCATGTCGAAGCCGATCACCCGCGCAAAATTCGCTGCATGCCCGGTGCGCGCCAAGCCAACCACGCCGCCCGCCGGGCCGGACAGGATGGCGTCTCGGCCCTGAAACATGTGTGCTGCCGTCAACCCGCCCGACGACATCATAAACATCAGCCGAATGCCGGTGCGCTCGATGTCGAGCTCATCCGACACCTGGGCCACATAGCGCCGCAGGATCGGCGACAGATAGGCGTCCACCACCGTTGTATCGCCCCGCCCGACGATCTTGATAAGCGGAGAGACATCGTGACTGGCCGAGATCTGCGTGAAGCCGATGTCGTTTGCCAGCGCGGCTAATGCCTTCTCATGATCGGGATAACGATAGCCGTGCACAAGCGTGATGGCGACCGCGCGGATGCCGTCCGCGAATGCCGCGAGCATGGCCTCTTCTGCCGCTCGAAGATCGAGTGGACGCTCAATGGTGCCGTCGGAGCGAACCCGTTCGTCCACTTCGATAACCCGCTCGTAAAGCTGGTCGGGCTTGACGATGTTGCGCGCGAAAATCTTGCGCCGATCCTGATAGCCAAGTTCGAGCACGTCACGAAAGCCGCGTGTGGTCACGAACACGGTGCGATCGCCCTTGCGCTCCAATAGTGCGTTGGTGGCGACAGTGGTGCCCATGCGCACCTCGCCGATCACGTTCGCGGGGATCGGATCTTCCGGCTCGAGACCGAGATGGGCGCGAATGCCGGCAACAGCCGCGTCGCGATAAGCGCCGGGGTTCTCCGACAGCATCTTGCGCGCGTGCAATCCACCCTGTGGATCGCGCCCGATCACGTCGGTGAACGTGCCGCCTCGATCAATCCAGAAATTCCACCGCGTCATCTCACTCTCCGTCATATCAAAAGACAAGGAGGTGCCGTTCGCATGCAGCGCACTGCACGGCGTCGGCCTTCCTGAATGTGGTTATGCCGCCTCAGCGGCAGGCCGATCTCTACATGCCGAGATAGGCCCGCCTCACCTCCGGGTTTGCGCCAATTTCCGCCGCGCTGCCGCTCATCACGACACGGCCGGTTTGCAGAACATAAGCGCGATCTGAAATCTCAAGACATTCCGAAAGACGCTGCTCGACGATCAACACCGTGACGCCGGTCTCGCGTATTTTCTTCACCGCTTCGAAAATCTCGTCCACCAGCTTGGGCATGATACCCTGCGATGGTTCATCGAGCATCAGCAGCCGCGGCCGCGTCATCAGCGCGCGTGAGATCGCCAGCATTTGCTGCTCGCCACCCGACAGCGTGCCCGCACGCTGGCTTAGCCGTTCCTCCAGGCGCGGAAACAGCTTGAACACAATATCCAGTGGCGCGTCGCGATCCGGAGATTTGCGATGCAGGTAGCTACCGAGCCGCAGATTGTCGGCAACGCTAAGCCGTGGAAACAGCCGCTTGTTCTCCGGCACATAAGCCAGGCCGCGCGCCGTGATGAGATGGGCCGGAATGTTGTCGATGCGATCGCCGGCGAAGCTGATCGCGCCGGAGCGCGGCCGTTCCATGCCCGCGATCGATTTGAGCAGCGTGGATTTTCCCGCGCCATTGGCGCCCGCCACGGTAACGATCTCGTTGGCGTCGACCGCGATCGACACCTCCGAGATGGCAACCAGGCCGCGATAGGCGGTTGTAATATTCGAGACCTCAAGCAGCACGGTGACGCTCCCCGAGATAAGCGGTGATGACGTCGTCATTGCGCACGACATCGGCGGGCTTGCCCTCAGCCAGCACCTTGCCGAGATGCAGCACCACCGCGCGATCGACCAGCGGCATCACCACTTCCATGACGTGCTCGACCATGACGACAGTAACGCCGGTATCCCGCACCTTGCGGATGAGTTCGACGCCCGCCCTCGCCTCGCTCGGCGTCAGGCCGGTCAACACCTCGTCGAGCAGCAACAGCTTGGGTTCGGTTGCCAGCGCGCGGGCGACCTCGAGGCGGCGCTTCTGCGGAGGCGTCAACTCGGACGCCGGCGCATCGGCACTTCCTGCAAGACCGACATAATCGAGCACCTCGTGCGCCTTGTTGAGCGCATCGAGCATACGCGGATAGCGCACGAAGGCGCCGACCGTGACATTCTCCACTACCGACATCGAATCGAACGAGCGTGGAACCTGATAGGTGCGCGCAATGCCAAGCTGGCAGCGCCGCGCCGCCGGCACCGAAGTGACATCCCGGTCCTCAAAATGGATCGTGCCCGACGAAACCGGAAAAGATCCCGCGATCAGGTTGAACAGCGTCGATTTTCCAGCGCCGTTCGGCCCGATCAGGCCAAGGATTTCGCCGCGCTGAACCGACATGCTGACGGAGTCGTTGGCGACGAGGCCACCGAAATGGCGCGTCACATCCTTGCAGACGACGATCGGTTGCGCGCTCATCTAGCAGCACCTTTCGCTGGGCTCCTGCGGAACAGGCCGAGAATGCCTTCGGGCTTGGTCAGCGACACCACCATGATCAGGGTGCCGTAGATGATGAGGTCGGCGCCCGAGCCAGAACCGCCGAGATAGGATCGGGTCAGTTCGGCAAGCGGAATGAGGATCAGTGCGCCCACCGCCGGCCCCCACAATGAACCGACACCGCCGAGGACCGCGGGAAGCGCCATCAATAGCGAGAAGCGGAAGCTCATCACGCTTTCCGGATCGATGTAGGATACGAAAGCCGCGTAAAAACTACCGCCCACCGCGGTAAAGAACGCCGAGATCGCAGCCGCACCCATCTTTGAGTTGAAGATGGTGACGCCAAGACTTTCCGCCGCTTCGGGCGAATCCTTAACCGCGCGCCATGAATAACCCCAGCGCGATTCCACCGCAGTGAAGGTCACGAGCCAGGTAATCGCGAACAGACCAAGCGCAACGTAGAAATACTGTTCCTTGCTGCGCGCGAACTGCAGTGTCCACCAGTTGTCGGGCACGAACGGCCACTGGATGCCAAGCGCCGCCCCCGCGTAATCCCAGTTGTGAATCAGCAGTAGTCCGATTTCGGCAATCACGATGGTGGCGATCGAAAAATAGTGCCCGGCGAGACGAAAGCAGGGATACCCGAGCGCCAGAGCAAGCAGCGCGGCGATGACGCCACCGACAACCATGCCGCCCCACGGGATGATGCCAAACTTTACATAGAGAATGCTGGTGGCGTAGGCGCCAATGCCGAAGTACAGCGCATGACCGAGCGACACCTGCCCGCAATAGCCGCCGAGCAGATTCCAGCTTTGTGACAGCGCCGCATACATCAGTGTCAGGATCAGGATGTTCATCATGTAGACATCCTTCACCGCGAACGGCACCAGCGCGATGACGATGAACACGACGACGGCCGTGGTCAACTCACGGCGGCGTCGCGAGACGAACGCGGCCGTGGTGGGTGGAGACGCGGCAATGTCGGTCATCACAACCTCCCGAACAGGCCGCGCGGCCTGATGAACAGCACAGCAAGATAGATCGCGTAAACGCCGACCGATTTCAGCGCCGGCGGCAGGATCATCGCGGTCATCGCTTCGACCACGCCGACAATCAGGCCGGCGACCAGCGCGCCGAAAATGCTGCCGAAACCACCGAGCGCAACCACGACATAAGCGATCAGGGCGAATGTCGCGCCAACCTGCGGATGGATATAGTAGAAGATCGCGAGCACGGCTCCGGCGAGGCCGACCAGTGCCGCGCCAAGCCCCCATCCGAGGGCGAAGATACGGTTGCGATCGATGCCGACGAGCGCCACGGCGCCCTGGTCCTCACGCGTCGCCTCCAGTGCCTTGCCGAAATCGGTGCGTGTAATAAGCCAGAACAATCCACCGAAGGCCGCGAGCGAGACACAGCCGCCGTAGATCTGCGGCCACGGGAGGAATACGCCGCCGACATCGAGCGTCTTGCCGCCGAGCCAGGTGTGGCTGATTGTGCGATAGTCCGGGGTAAAGAAATACTGCGCCAGCCCCTGGATGAGGAGGCCAAGGCCGAAGGTAGCAAAAATCTGCACCATGCCCTGATTGACCTTGGCGCGCATCGCGTAGCGTATCACGCCGACGTAGACCAGAACGCCGAGCGCAAACATCATGGCGACGATCAGCGGCGTCAGAACCACCGGATCGAGCGTGGTCATCAGAACAAGTCCGAAGGCCGCGTACATCGCAACCATCAGGAATTCGCCATGGGCGAAGTTGACGACGTCCATCAATCCGAAGATCAGCGACAGTCCGACGGCGATCAGCGCATAGATCAGCCCCATCAGGAGGCCACTCGCCAGCACCTGAAGAAATCCCTGTGCAGTCGTCATTGCACCAGCCCGTTAGGGACAAATGTCCCATGGAGAATCCGGACGCGCGCCGTCCGGCGACGATATCGATGAGAGGCAATCAAACGGGAGAAGGAACGGTCGCGAAAGCGACGCATTCCCCTCCTCCTTGGCGAGTTGCGCCCGATCAGGCGTTCATCGGCCACTTGGCTTTGGCCACAGCGACGCTCTCCGGGTAGATCGTCACGAACTTCTTGTCGATGTACTGGATCAGCACCGGATCGGCATCCGGGTTCTGCCCGTCGGGACCGAAGTGCACGCTCTTCCACGGCATGATGGTCTGATCGCCCGGCGTATTGGTTGCGGCGAGCGCGGCGCGGATCTTCTCGCCGTCGGTGGACTTGGCACGATCGATTGCGTCGGCAAGGATCAGGACCGAGGTGAACTGGCGCGAAGTATTATCGTTGAGATCGCGGCCGGCGCGTTTCTTGAACAACTCGTTGACCTTGGCAATGCTCGGGCGCTTCGCTGCCATGTCGATGGAGAAGCTGGCGCGCGAGATCAGGCCGTCGAGCTTGTCGCCAACCGCATCGAACGTCGCCTTGTCGGCAAAACCGGCGGCTTGCGCGAGCAGGTTCCTCGGCTTGTAGCCAAGCTCGTCCATGGTCTTCACCAGCAGGATGGCGTCCGTGGTGTAGCTCGAGGGCAAGAGCACGTCCGGATTGGCGCTCTTGAGCTGCTGCACCTCGGAGGTCAGCGACGGCGAGTTGGAGCGATACTTGATGTCAGCGACGACCTTGTAGCCGCGCTCGGCCGCGAGCTTGCGCTGGGTATTCGACGAGTCGGTGCCGAAGATGGTGTCCTCGAAGAACAGCCCGACTGTTTCGATCTTCTTGCCGTTCTTCTTTTCCTGATCGAGGAAATCGAACATGCCTTTGGAGAACATCTCGTCATGGGCGGCGGCGCGGAAGAAGAACTTCAGATTTCGGCGGTGCAGGCTCGGCGATGAAGAGTCGGCGGCAAGATACGGAATGCCGTAGCGCTCGCACGAGGCGCTGACGGTGGAAGACACCGACGAGTGGAACGCGCCGAGAATGGCGCAAACTTTTTCCTGAGTGATGAGACGTTCGGCCTCGGCGCGACCCTTCTGCGGATCGCCCTGATGATCGGCGAAGATCAGCTTGATCTTCGCGCCCCCGAGTCCGGCCAGACCGGCGTTCTTAGCGGTCGGCAGATTGATGTCGAAAGAGCCATTGACGATCTCGACCGCGGTTTCCAGCGCGTGCTTGGCATCAACGCCGACCTGCGCGCTCGCGCCGGTCAACGGCCAGATGGCTCCGATTGCAATCTCTTTTGCGCCCTGGGCAAAAGCGCGGGTGCCGAGCAACGACAGAACGGCACCGCTCACAAGTACTTCGCGACGATTCATATCAGGTCCCTCTCCTTTTGGCCGGCTCCACCCGGCAGTTCAGTCGTGTCCTCAGATCGATAGTTTATTGTTATGCAAATCCGTGACCAACATGCACCCGGGCGCATGGGTAATGGCAAAATCAGGCTTCGATTCCAGAATGACCGATTGCGGAGTGACGCCGCATGCCCAAAACACCGGCACTTCATCGGGCGCGATGCTGACGGAATCGCCATAATCAGGTTTGGCGATATCCTTGATGCCGATCATTTCGGGCTTGTCGATGTGAACCGGCGCGCCATGCACCGCCGGATAACGCGATGTGATCTGGATCGCGCGAATGGCGTCCGCCGGCTTGAATGGCCGCATTGACACCACCATGCGCCCGGCAAACGGTCCGGCCGACGCGCATTGGATCGAGGTGCGATACATCGGCACATTGCGCTTTTCCTCGATATGACGAACACCAAGGCCTTCGGCAATCAGCGCCTCCTCGAACGAGTAAGAGCAACCGAGCACGAATGCGACCAGATCCTTGCGCCAATGCGCCATGACATCGGTTGGCTCATCAATCAGTTCGCCATCGCGCCAGACACGATAACGCGGCAGATCGGTACGAATGTCGAGATCGATACCGAGACCCGGAATGCGTGGATCGCCGACCTCCGACATGCCGATGATCGGGCATGGCTTGGGATTGAGCTGACAGAAGCGATGGAACGAGGCCGCAAGCTTTTCCGGCAGGATAGCGAGATTGCCCTGAACGTAGCCGGGCGCGATGCCTGCCGTCACTCCATCGCACCCCGCGCGGCAGGCAAGCCGGGCCTGAACGCTAAGTGGCACCGTTGCCGTCGTGGCGGTTGAATCGACCTGCTTGAGCTGAACCGTCATCGCATCCATCCCGTTTTGATGAAACGAACTGGACCATTGCCGTTCGATAATGTCTAATCTTCATTTCTGATATGGAAAGATAAATTTCCCTAATCGCAGTTTGGCGCGCGGGCATGGTGGACTTCAAGACCATCGAAACATTTCTCTGGGTTGCGACGCTGGGCAGCTTTCGCGGTGCAGCACAGAAACTGAACACCACCCAACCCGCGATCTCCCAGCGCATCGCCCAACTGGAAGAGGACATGGGCGTCAAGCTGCTGCAGCGCGACCGCCGGACGGCCTCGCTCACGCCGAGCGGCCGGCAACTCATGGTCTATGCCGAGAAGCTGATCGGGTTGCGCGCCGAAATGTTGGCGGCGGTGCGCGATCGCTCGGCCATGCGCGGCGTCCTGCGCCTCGGCGTATCGGAAACCATCGTCCACACATGGCTGCCGAAGCTGGTCGCCAGCGTGAACAGCGCGCACCCCAACCTTTCGCTTGAGATCGAAGTGGACATCACGCCCAATCTGCGCGCACGCCTCCTCGCACAGGAAATCGATCTCGCCTTCCTGCTCGGTCCGCTGTCGTTCTCCAACATCCGGAATCGTGTGCTGTGCGATTATCCGATCGCGTTCGTCGCAAGCCCAGCGCTCGGGCTTGGCAGCGGCACGTTGACAGTACATGAACTTGCGCGGTTCCCGATCATCACGTTTCCGCGCAAGACCCAGCCTTACGAAATCATTCGCTCGCTGTTTAACCGGCCGGGCGTCCCCCATACGCGACTTCATGCCAGCGCATCGCTCGCCACCGTCATCCATATGGCAATCGAAGGTTTGGGGATCGCGGTCATTCCGACTGCGATCGTCGAGCACGAGTTGAAGGAAGGACGCCTGCAATTGCTGACGACCGACCTGCAGGTGCCGACGCTGACATTCTCGGCCAGTTGGCTCGCCGCACCGGATACACTGGCTGTTGAACTGGTGGCCGGGCTGGCGGCGGAGCTGGCGCAAGGCTGATCGGTAAGCTGGCACGGCCCTTGCTTAGAAAAGCGGCAGCACCGCTTTCATGCAAGGAGGTTCAGAATGAAGCGATCCGATCTCACCGAAAAACTGCTCGATATCAAGCGCGAGAAGGAATGGAGCTGGAAGTACATCTGCGAAAAAATCGGCGGTTATTCGGAGGTCCTGATCGTGGGCGCGATCCTCGGCCAGATGAAATTGACCAAACCGCAGGCGGCCAATGCCGCAGAGTTGTTCGGTCTGACCAAAGCCGAGGCAGCAATGCTCAATGAAGTCCCGATGCGCGGTATCGCCATGCCGCCAAGCGATCCCCTTATCTATCGCTTCTACGAACTCGTGATGGTGAACGCTCCAGCCTGGAAGGCCCTCATCGAAGAGGAATTCGGTGACGGCATCATGTCCGCGATCGATTTCGACATGGCGATCAACCGCGAGGCCAATCCGAAAGGCGATCGCGTGAAACTCACGATGTCCGGAAAATTCCTGCCCTACAAATACTACGGCGCGAGCGGCAACGTGCCGGAGTACGGATTCAAGGAAGGCTAACGACCGTCGTTGCCCGCGCCCGGCTTTTCGGTGAGGCACTGCTCCAGTTGCTCGAGCATCTCGTAGAGCAGCTTGAGTCTGGCCGCACCGTAACGCCGGGTGAGCGCCGAATAAATCGATTCAGAAATCGGTCCCACCCGCGCGATCAGCGCGTTGCCCACCGGAGAGATCGACACGAAGCCACGGCGCAAATCGGTTTCCGGCACGCGCCGCGTGACCAGCCCACGCTCTTCGAGATCGCGCAGAATCCGCGACAGGCTCGGCCCGAGCAGACAGGTCGCGTTTGCCAGTTCCGCCACCTCCATTTCCCGGCCTGTTGAGAGCGCGCGCAGAACGCGCCATTGCTGCTCGGTCATATCATGATCGCGCAGCGACGGACGAAACTCACGCATCACCGCTTCGCGCGCGCGCAGCAGCGCCATCGGCAGCGAGCGGGAAAACTCGCGCATCGGTTGTCGTCCAGCCCCATTCGTTCGCGGCGTTGTCTGTCGATTCATATGAGTGGAGGTCCCTGACGGTCTCGTTCGGCACGATAGCTGGAAATCTGGCGGCCCATCAAACCAAACGGCTGCGGCTGTCGAGACGCACAAATCGATTGCATAAACTTAACATGTTAAATACATTCTCTCAATCGGGCCTGACGGGGTAATACTCCATCGACGTCTGCGGTCCGTCCTCGAACTCGCGAGTCGATCGCAATGCCGCATTTCACGATCGAGTACTCATCGAACCTTGACGGCCTGGTCGATATGCAGACGGTCGTCGAAGTTGTCCGCACCGCGGCCATTGAAACCGGGATTTTCCCGCTCGGCGGCATCAGGGTCCGCGCCATTCGCTGCGAGCACTACGCGATTGCCGATGGCCGGGCCGATCTCGGGTTTCTCGACATGGTGCTGCGCCTCGGCGAAGGCCGCGACCTTGCCACCCGCAAGGCGGCCGGCGAGAGAATCTTCGAGGCGTTGTTAAATCATCTCGATCCGGTGTTCGCGGCGAGCAAATTCGCCCTGTCGTTCGACATGCAGATCAACGACAAGGATACAAGCTGGAAACGCAACAACATCCACGACCTGCTCGCGTCCGAGGCCCAACAAGCATGACCAAAGCGACCGTCGATAACGCCGCCGTTTTCGAAGCCAATCAGGAGCGAGCGGCGCCGCTCCTCAAGGCGCTGCGTGCCGATGGCATCGGTCACATGATCGACGGCAAGATCGTGGCCGCCAACAGCGGCGACGTCTTCGAGACGACTTCCCCGATCGACAATGCGTCGCTCGCTTCTGTCGCCCGTGGCGACGCCGCCGACATCGACCTCGCGGCGCGGGCCGCGCAACGCGCCTTCAGGGACTGGCGCGACATGCCGGCTGCGAACCGCAAAAAGTTACTGCACAAGGTGGCCGACGCCATCGTGGCCCACGCCGACGATATCGCCGTTCTGGAATGCATCGACACCGGCCAGGCGCATCGCTTCATGGCAAAGGCCGCAATCCGCGCTGCTGAAAATTTCCGCTTCTTCGCCGATCGCGCCACGGAGGCGCGGGACGGGCTCAACATGCCGAGCGAGGAACACTGGAATGTCTCGACCCGGGTGCCGATCGGCCCGGTCGGCGTGATCACGCCGTGGAACACGCCGTTCATGCTATCGACCTGGAAGATCGCGCCCGCCCTCGCTGCCGGCTGCACTGTGGTTCATAAGCCGGCGGAATGGTCGCCGGTGACGGCCGACCTGCTGGCGAAGATCGTCAAGGATGCCGGTGTGCCTGACGGCGTCCTCAATACGGTGCATGGCTACGGCGAGGAAGCCGGCAAGGCGCTGACCGAACACCCGGCGATCAAGGCGATCGCCTTCGTCGGCGAAAGCGCGACCGGCGCGGCGATCATGGCGCAAGGCGCACCGACCCTGAAGCGCGTCCATTTCGAACTTGGCGGCAAGAATCCGGTGATCGTGTTCGACGATGCGGACGTGGAGCGCGCGCTCGACGCCGTGGTGTTCATGATCTACTCGCTCAACGGCGAGCGCTGCACGTCATCGAGCCGACTGCTCATCCAGCACAATATCGCTGATCAATTCATTGAACGTCTCGCGGCACGGGTTAAAAAACTGAAGGTCGGTCACCCGCTCGACCCGACCACCGAAGTGGGGCCGCTGATCCACCAGCGCCATCTCGACAAGGTCTGCTCATACTTCGATGTCGCCCGGCAGGACGGCGCGACCATTGCGGCTGGCGGCAGGCTGTTCGACGGTCCCGGCGGCGGCCACTACATCGAACCGACACTGGTGACCGGCGCACAGTCCGAGATGCGCGTGGCTCAGGAGGAAGTGTTCGGGCCGTTCCTGACGGTGATCCCGTTCCGCGACGAAGCGGAGGCAATCAAAATCGCCAATTCGGTGCGCTATGGCCTCACCGGTTATGTGTGGACCGGCGACATGGGACGCGCGCTGCGCGTCGCCGACGAACTTGAAGCCGGAATGATCTGGCTCAACTCGGAGAATGTCCGCCATCTGCCGACGCCGTTCGGCGGCATGAAAGCGTCCGGCATCGGCCGCGACGGCGGCGACTATTCGTTCGATTTCTATATGGAAACCAAGCACGTCTCCCTGGCGAAGGGATTGCATAAAATTCAACGTCTCGGAGCCTGAACAAAGCGAGACATGAGGAAGCGACCATGCCGGTCCCGCAGCACATCTTCGATCCACCCTTCAATATCATCCGTTGCAGCCACGCGGTGCTTGACGTCACCGACCTCGACGCCAGCCGCAGTTTCTACGAAAGCATGATCGGCCTCCATGTCGAGGATGCCGATGGCGACACGGTCTATCTGCGCGGTAGCGAGGAGCACCAGCACCACTCGCTGGTGTTGCGAAAAACGGCAACCGCCGGATGCCGCCGGATCGGCTTCCGCGTCGCCCATGATGCCGACCTCGACAAGGCGGCGGCGTTCTGTGAAGCCAACAGCCTGTCTCACCAGTTCATCGAGCAGCCGTTTCAGGGCCGCACGCTGCAGTTCACTGACCCGTTCGGTTTCCAGATCGAACTTTATGCGGCAATGGACCGGCGTCCGCACCTCCTCCGCCGCTACGATCTCTACAAGGGCTGCCACCCGCAGCGCCTCGACCATTTCAACGTGTTCGCACCCGAGGTGCAGGACACCATGGATTTCTACGCGCGGCTCGGATTTCGTCTCACCGAATATGCCGAGGAAGATGGCGACAACGGCCGTATCGCCGCAGCGTGGATGCACCGCAAGGGCAATGTCCACGACCTTGCGATCACCAATGGCCGCGGTCCACGCCTGCACCACTTCGCTTATTGGGTGCCGACAGCCATGAACATCCTGCATCTGTGCGACGTCATGGCGACGGCTGGCTATCTCCGCAACATCGAGCGTGGGCCCGGCCGCCACGGCATCTCCAATGCCTTCTTTCTTTATGTGCGCGATCCTGACGGCCATCGCTGCGAGATCTATACCAGCGACTACAACACCATGGATCCCGATCACGAACCGATGCGCTGGTCGCTGAACGATCCGCGCCGGCAGACGCTATGGGGCGCCGCCGCCCCGCGCTCGTGGTTCGAGGAAGGCTCGCCGTTTCCGGGACAGCCGGTGCGCGAGCCGAAATTCGCCGCCAAGGTCACGGTCGCAGACTGAGCGGAGAGACATCGCATGAATCCGGCACGGTTCGTTTCGTTCTCGATCGATGGCCAAGACCGCTACGGCGTGGCGACCGACAGCGGCATCGTCGATCTGTCGGCACGGCTGGGCGACGAATTTCCAACGCTCCGCGCCGCCATCGAAAAGGGAGCCCTGCCGCGCCTCGCCGACGAAGCGCTGCGCCATGCACCCGATCACGCGCGCGATGCGGGGATCCTGCAGCCGCCGATTCCGTTTCCTGAAAAGATCATCTGCATCGGCGTCAACTATCCGGACCGCAACGCGGAGTACGAGGACGGTCAGGCCGCGCCGAAATATCCCAGCATGTTCATGCGCACGCCGCGCTCGTTCGTTGGCGACGGCACGCCACTGGTGCGGCCGCGCGTATCGCCGCAACTCGACTATGAAGGCGAAGTGGTTCTGGTGATCGGCAAGGCTGGGCGCCATATCACCGAGCGCGACGCACTCGACCATATCGCCGGCGTCACGCTGTGCAACGAAGGCACCATCCGCGACTGGGTGCGCCACGCCAAGTTCAACGTCACCCAGGGCAAGAACTTCGATGCCACCGGAAGCCTTGGCCCGTGGCTCATTCCCTACAACGATGAAAAGCAGATTGCCGACATCCGGCTGACCACCAAGGTCAACGGCGAACTGCGCCAGGACGACCGCACCGGGCGCATGGTCTTTCCGTTTCGCTATCTCATCAACTACATCTCGACATTCGCCACGCTGGTGCCGGGCGACGTCATCGTCACCGGCACGCCCACCGGCGCGGGCGCGCGGTTCGATCCGCCTCGTTTTCTTAAGCCCGGCGATGTGATCGAGGTCGAAGCCGAAGGGATCGGCACACTGCGCAACACGGTGATCGACGAGCTGGCGTAAAGGTCAGCGCCTCGTTCGGCTGATCTTGTCCAACCCCGCGGAAAATTCAGCCGAGCAGAACGCACCGCCCTGAAAGACATCACCTACGGCGTCGGGCGGGAGTTGCTTTTGCGCTGCGAGCGCAGCGGCAGCGTGATCCTCGGCCCGATCCATTGGCTGATAGCCGAGCTCCTTCGCGCGGCTGTTGTCCCACCACGCCCGCGCGTTGTCCGACATGCCGTAGACGATCTCGTGGACGAGATCCGGTGTCTCCAGGCCGATGCGGATCAACGCCACCAGATCGTCAGGGCTGAGCCATATCGCCAGCCGCCGCGCATCGACCGGACGGTCATCGACGTTGCCGATGCGGATGCACAACGAACCGATACCGTGCTTGTAAGCATAGAGCGCGGCCACGGCCTCCCCGAACGCCTTGCTCACGCCATAACGGGAATCGGGCCGCACCATCTCATCCACGCCGATGGTTTCGGAACGCGGATAAAATCCAACCGCATGGTTTGACGACGCAAACACCACGCGCTTGACGCCGGCCTGCCGCGCGGCCTCGAAAAGGTTGTACGTACCGATGATATTGGCGCCGAGGATGGTCTCCCACGGCCCTTCCACCGAACGACCGCCGAGATGGATGATGCCCTCGACGCCCTCGACCGCGCGGCAGATGGCTGCGAAATCCGAAAGATCGGCCGGCACGAAGGTTTCGTCCGGACCAAGGTCGGCCGGGGCCTTGAGATCGCTGAGAACCAGATCAGGATAGACCGGCGGCAACATCCTGCGAAGACGGGTGCCGATGCCCCCGCTTGCGCCCGTGAGAAGGACCTTCTTCATCTTGCCTGCTCCGCCTGAGGGGCGCGATGCGCGAAGCGTGCTTACTTGCCTTCGGTATCGACAAGATCGCGATAACGTTCCCGCGCGTTCACGAGGTGAAAGCGCATCATCTCCCGCGCCTTCTCCGGCGTGCGGGCACGGATCGCCTCAAAGATCGCCTCGTGTTCGCTCTGGACATTCTCCAGATAGATTTTCAACTGCTCGGGGCGGCCTTCAAAGGTCCAGATGCTCTGGCGCGGAATGATCAGGCCGCCGAGGAAATCGAGAAAGCCGGTGAATCGCGGATTGCCGGTGGCGACCGCGATCGACAGATGAAAGTCGAAGTCCTCTTTCACGGCGCGCTCGCCGCGCAACAACGCGCGGTTGAGCGTCAGCAGCGTCTTGGCGATGGCCTTGATCTGCGTGGCGGTCGCCCGTTCCGCCGCCAGCGCCGCCGCCTCGACTTCCACCGCCGTGCGCAACTCCAGAACTTCGACCACGCTGCCAAGCGAGCCAAGTCCTTCCGGGTTGATCATGTAAGGACGGGTGTCGCTGTCAGCGCTGACGAAAGCACCTGCGCCCTGCCGGGTCATCACCAGCCCGCGTGCACGAAGGGCGGAAATGGCTTCGCGGACCACGGTGCGGCTCACGCCCATCGCCGCCATCATCTCCTGCTCGGTCGGCAGCTTTGCGCCAACCGGCAGACGACCGGCGGAAATCTGCGCCGCGATACGCTCGACAACCTCCTCCGTCCGGCGACGAACCGGACTGAGCGGACGCAACAATCGCGGGCGGGAAACGGCCTGCTTCATCCCCGATACCACCTTGACCTGTTTTGTACGGTCATCGTACAAATTTGCTAACACTGCGATGATACGGCGGCAAGTCCGTTTCAGATCGCGGGACAACGGGCCCGATCAAAGAGGCTCCGGATAAAGAATTATCAGGAGGATCTCATGCCCAACTGGATGCGTCATCTTTGTATCGCCGCGACGCTTGTCGCGGCAAGTGCCGTGATCACCCCCGCCTCCGCCCAGACCAAGCTCAAATGGGCTCATGTCTACGAGGCGTCCGAGCCTTACCATACCAATGCCGTATGGGCCGCCGAGGAAATCAAAAAGCGGACCAACGGGAAGTACGACATACAGGTCTTCCCCGCCTCGCAGCTCGGCAACGAGAACCAGATCAACGAAGGTCTCGGCCTCGGCACGATCGACATGATCTACACTGGCGTCGCCTTCGCCGGCTCAATCCACAAGCCGCTGGCGATCACCAACGCGCCGTTCATCCTGCGCGACTACAATCACTGGAAGGCCTATCGCGACAGCAAGCTGTTCGCCGATATCGCCAAAGGCTACGACGACAAGACCGGGCACCAGATCGTCGCCCTCAACTACTACGGCCAGCGTCATGTCACCGCCAACAAGCCGATTCATAAACCTGAGGACATGAAGGGCATGAAGCTGCGCGTGCCCCCCGCGCCGCTGTTCCTGATGTTCACCAAATCGGTTGGCGCCAACGCCACTCCGATCGCGTTCGCCGAAGTCTATCTCGCGCTTCAGCAGGGAACGGTCGACGGGCAGGAAAATCCACTGCCGACCATCATGGCCAAGAAATTCTACGAAGTTCAAAGCCATATCATTCTGACCGGTCACATCACGGAGTCGCTGGTGACCGTTGTCGGTGGCCATGTCTGGTCCAAGCTGACGCCCGACGAGCGCACGATCTTCGAGGACGTGCTGAAGCAGGCTGCCGCGAAGACATCGGAGACGATTCACGCGTCCGAATTGACGCTGGCCGATGAGTTCAAGAAGCTCGGCAAGACCGTGATCGTTCCCGACCGCGAAGCGTTCCGGAAGGCCGCGATCCCGCTGCACAACGATCCGGCAGCCGGTGCGGGCTGGACCAAGGCCCAGTACGACGCGTTGCAGGCGCTGTAAGCGCACGCTCCGTTCCACCTGCGCGCGGATGCGCGCAGGTGCCTCCCTCGGCAAGCGGCGATCTTCATCGCCTCTCGCTCATGCGTCGGGGACCATTCATGACTGACAATCTGGACCGAGTAACCACGGCCTCGGACGACGCTCATCTCATCGTTGCCCACGACGAAGAGGTCGTCATCGAGCATCATCCCGAAGACTGGATCGCGTTTGTGATCTTCTGGGCTCTGGCGCTGATCGTGTTTCTGCAGTTCTTCACTCGTTACATCCTCAATGACAGTCTGGCCTGGACCGAGGAAATCGCCCGTTACGGGCTGATGTGGCTGACTTTCGTCGGCGGTGCAGTGGTGACGCGCAAGAAAAGCCATATCGCCGTGGAACTCCTGTCCAACCTGATGGAGCCTGGGCGGCTGCGCACCGTGCTACTCGCGCTTGTCGATTTCCTGACACTTGGCTTCCTCGGATTGCTGGCGTGGTTCTCGATCCCGATCGTTCAACGTATGCAATACCAGCGCATGACGGTGTTCGATCTTCCTATGAGCTACGTCTATGCCGGTGTCGCCCTTGGCTGCTTCCTGATGTTCATTCGTGAGGCCATCGTGGTTTGGCATAATGCGCGCCAGGGCTGGCGTCGCCCGCACGATGCGCTTGAACAAATTCACGCCGATTGAGAAACGGGTCGCCCCATGCCTCTGGTAGTGTTCATCTTCTTCATCGTCCTGCTCGCGGGCATCCCTGTTTTCATCGCGCTGGCGGGTTCGGCCCTGCTCTACACTCACTTCATCGCCAACATTCCGGATTTCGTCATTCTCCACCGCATGGCCGGCGGCATCGACAGCTTTCCGCTGCTCGCGGTGCCGTTCTTCATTCTTGCCGGCAACCTGATGAATTCGGCCGGCATCACCAACCGCATCTATGACTTCGCCGTCGCCACCTGCGGCTGGATGCGCGGCGGCCTTGCGCAGGTGAACATCTTCGGTTCGGTGATCTTTGCCGGTATGTCCGGCACCGCGATCGCGGACGCCGCAGGTCTCGGGACTATCGAGATCAAGGCGATGCAGGATCACGGCTACAACATCGATTTCGCCGTCGGTGTTACCGCTGCGTCCGCCACGCTCGGCCCGATCATTCCGCCATCCCTGCCCTTCGTGATCTACGGCATGATGGCCAACGTCTCGATCGGCGCACTCTTTATGGCTGGCATCCTGCCAGGCGTCGTCATGACTCTCCTGATGATGATAACCGTCGCCATCTTCGCCTACAAATACGGATGGGGGTCGGACACGCCTTTCTCTCTGGCCCGGCTTGGCGAGGCGAGCATCGAAATCGTCATCGTCATGATATTCCCGGCGGCGGTCTACCTGCTC
>JBQCHK010000028.1:0-30124 GCA_051954725.1 Afipia sp.
GCCACATCGGCATCTTCACCGCGAACGAGGCGAAGAAGGCAAGCCAGGCCCAGGTCTGCAGGCTGCGCGGCACCGCCGTGTGCAGCAGCGTCGGGATGTCGGTCGTACCCGCATTCCAGTACAGCGCCATGATGGCGAGCAGCATCAGCACCGAACCGAGGAAGGTGTAGAGGAAAAACTTGAAAGACGCGTAGACCCGTCGCGGACCGCCCCAGACGCCGATGATCAGGAACATCGGGATCAGGCCGCCTTCGAAGAACAGATAGAACAGCACGAGGTCGAGCGCGGAGAACGTGCCGACCATTAGCGTTTCCAGAACCAGAAACGCCATCATGTACTCGCGCACTCGCGTCTGTACCGACTTCCAGCTCGCGATGATGCAGAACGGCATCAGCGCGGTGGTCAGGATCACGAACGGCAGCGAAATGCCGTCGACGCCCATGTGGTAGCCGATGGTATTGGCGAGCCAGGGTGCCTTCTCGACAAACTGGAAGCCCGCTTGCGTCGGGTCGAACCGTGCGACCAGGATCAGCGACACCGCAAAAGTGACGATGGTGGTCCACAGCGCGATCCAGCGCGCGTTGCGGTTCGCCGCCTCGTCCCTGCCCCGCGCCAGCAGGTACAGCAGGACCGCGCCGGCAACCGGCAGGAAGGTGACTACGGAAAGAATGGGCCAGGTCGTCATTGCTGGCCCCCAAGACCGAACATGAACCAGGTGATGAGCCCGGCAACGCCGATCAGCATCGCGAAGGCATAGTGATAAAGGTAACCGCTCTGCAGGCGGACCGCGTTGCGCGTCACGTCGAGCACGCGCGCCGACACGCCGTCCGGGCCGAAGCCGTCGATGACAAAACCGTCGCCCTTCTTCCACAGGAAGCGGCCAAGCCACTTCGCCGGACGGACGAAGATGAAATCATACAGCTCGTCGAAGTACCACTTGTTGAGCAGGAAGTTGTAGAGCAGCGGCTGCTGGTTCGCGAGTTCGACCGGCAGGTACGGCTTGCGGATGTAGAACAGCCACGACACCAGGAAGCCGACAACCATCATGATGGTCGGCAGCACCGCGATCCAGAACGGGATGTGGTGCATCTCCTCGATGATGTGCGGGTTCATCTTCACCGACTCGCGGAAGAATTCCTCGATGCCGTGTCCGGCGAACAGCTCCTTGAACGGCAGGCCGGCGAGGAACGAACCGATGGCGAGAACCGCCAGCGGGATTAGCATCACGAACGGGCTTTCGTGCGCCGCGTCATAGTGATGCCGGTCATGCGGCTCGCCGTGGAAGGTCTTGAACACCAGACGCCACGAATAGAACGAGGTCAGGCCGGCCGCGAACACTGTGCACAGGAAACCGTAGAGCGCGAACGGATTGTGGGCCACGAACGAGGACTCGATGATCGCGTCCTTGGAGAAGTAGCCCGCGGTCAGCGGGAATCCGGTCAGCGCCAGCGTGCCGATCAGCATGGTGGCATAGGTGAACGGAATCTTGCGCCACAGTCCGCCCATGTTGCGGATGTCCTGCTCGTGGTGCATCGCGTGAATCACCGAGCCGGAGCCCAGGAACAACAGCGCCTTGAAGAAGGCGTGGGTGAACAGGTGGAAGATGCCGACCGAGTAGGCTCCCGCGCCCATCGCTACGAACATGTAACCGAGCTGCGAACAGGTCGAGTACGCGACAATACGCTTGATGTCGTTCTGCACCAGACCGATGGTCGCGGCGAACAGCGCCGTGGTCGCGCCGATGAACATGACGAACGCCTGAGCGTGGGGCGCGAGTTCGAACAGCGGCGACAGGCGCGCCACCATGAACACGCCCGCGGTGACCATGGTCGCGGCGTGAATGAGCGCCGAGACCGGAGTCGGACCTTCCATCGCGTCCGGCAACCAGGTGTGCAGCAGGAACTGGGCCGACTTGCCCATCGCGCCCATGAACAGGAACAGACAGATCAGCGTCAGGGCATCGATGTTCCAGCCGAAGAAGTGGATCGACTTGCCGACCAGCGCCGGCGCGCCGGCGAAGATGGTGTCGAAATCGGTCGAGCCGATCAGAGCGAACACAGCGAAGATGCCGAGCGCAAAACCGAAGTCGCCGACTCGGTTGACCACGAAAGCCTTGATGGCGGCGGCGTTTGCCGAAGGCTTCTGGAACCAGAACCCGATCAGCAGATAACTCGCGAGGCCCACGCCCTCCCAGCCGAAGAACAGCTGCACGAGGTTGTCGGCGGTCACCAGCATCAGCATGGCGAAGGTGAACAGTGACAGATAGGCCATGAACCGCGGGCGGTTCGGATCTTCGTGCATGTAGCCGATCGAATACAGATGCACGAGCGACGATACGGTGGTGACCACCACCAGCATCACCGCGGTCAGGGTATCGACCCGCAGCATCCAGTGGACCTTGAGGTCACCCGAGTTGATCCAGTTGAAAAGCTGGATCCGGGCGTCGTGATGCATCAGGCCCACGTCGACGAAAGTGACCCAGGCAAGCGCGCAGGACACCAGCAGCAGCGCCGTGGTGATGACCTCGGCGGCACGCGATCCGGCGGCCGGCGGCTCGACCGGATGATCATGGTCGTCATGGCCATGGGCGTGGTCGTCGTGGGCATGATCGTGATGCGCGACGGCGGCGTGGCCATGGCCGTGATCGGCATGGTCCATTTCGTCGCCGCTGGGGTTGCGCGCGTGAGCGCCGACGATCGCGATCGCGCCTGCGAGCAGCGCGCCGAGAAGCGGCAGGAAAACGATGGCCTCGATCATGATGCGCGTCAGCCCTTCATCAGGTTGATGTCCTCAACCGCGATCGAACCGCGATTGCGGAAGAACACCACCAGCACAGCAAGGCCGATCGCCGCTTCCGCCGCTGCCACCGTCAGCACCAGAAGCGCGAAGATCTGCCCCACAATGTCATTGAGAAAACTCGAGAACGCCACGAGGTTGATGTTGACCGAGAGCAGGATGAGCTCGATCGACATCAGAATGATGATGACGTTCTTGCGGTTGATGAAAATGCCGAGAATGCCGATCGTGAACAGGATCGCGGCAACCGCCAGATAGTGGCCAAGGCCGATGGTCATTTCACCCACTCCCCTGCGTCGGTGTCCTGCAGGCCCTGCCCCGGCGCGACCTTGCGCATCGCCATCGCGGTCGCCTTGCCGCGCGCGTTCTGAACCGGGATGCTCTGGCGCTTGACGCTCGCCTTGTGGCGCAGCGTCAGCACGATCGCGCCGATCATCGCCACCAGCAGCACCATGCCGGCGAGCTGGAAGTAATGGATGTAGCGCGTGTACAGGACCATGCCGATAGCCTCGGTATTGGTCATCGTGGTCGAGATCGGCGCGGTGATCGACTTCGAGATGGTCGGCGAAATCGCCCAGCCACCGGCGACCAGCAACAGTTCGGCGAGGAAGATCGCCCCGATCAGCAGGCCGAACGGCAGATACTCGAGAAAGCCCTGACGCAATTCGGCGAAGTCGACGTCCAGCATCATGATGACGAACAGGAACAGCACCGCCACCGCGCCGACATAGACGACCACCAGGATCATCGCGAGGAATTCGGCGCCGAGCAGCACGAACAGCCCCGCGGCGTTGACGAACGCGAGGATCAGGAACAGCACCGAATGCACCGGGTTACGCGAGGTCACGACCATCACGGCCGAGGCCACGCAGATGCCGGCGAACAGATAAAAGAACAGCGCGGGAAGGATCATGCGTCAGCCTTACCGGTACGGCGCGTCGAGCGCGATGTTCTTGGCGATCTCCCGCTCCCAGCGGTCGCCGTTGGCAAGCAGCCTTGCCTTGTCATAGTAGAGCTCCTCGCGGGTCTCGGTGGCGAACTCGAAGTTCGGACCTTCCACGATGGCGTCCACCGGACAGGCTTCCTGGCACAGGCCGCAATAGATGCACTTCACCATGTCGATGTCGTAGCGCACCGTGCGGCGGGTGCCGTCGTTGCGGCGGGGGCCGGCTTCGATGGTGATGGCCTGCGCCGGGCAGATCGCCTCGCACAGTTTGCAGGCGATGCAGCGTTCCTCGCCATTCGGATAACGGCGCAGCGCGTGCTCGCCACGAAAACGCGGCGAAATCGGCCCCTTCTCGAACGGATAGTTCAGCGTCGGCTTCGGCTTGAAGAAGTAACGCATGGCGAGAACGAACGCCGAGGCGAACTCTTTGAGCAGAAGCGAATTGGCTGCGGTTGCTATACCCATGACGACCTCTTTACGGGGCAATGCCCGCGAACTGCAGCACGCCGGCGACGATGACAACCATCGCCAGCGAGATCGGGAGAAACACCTTCCAGCCCAGCCGCATGAGCTGGTCATAGCGGTAGCGCGGCACGATCGCCTTCGCCATCGCGAACAGGAAGAACATGAAGAACAGTTTGAGCGCGAACCAGACGATGCCCGGCACCCAGTTGAACGGCGGCAGGTCGATCGGCGGCAGCCAGCCGCCCATGAACAGGATCGCGCCCATCGCACACATGGTGCAGATGGCGACGTACTCGCCGAGCATGAACAGCAGGTACGGGGTCGAGCCGTATTCGACCATGAAGCCGGCGACCAGTTCGGATTCGGCTTCGACGAGGTCGAACGGCGGACGGTTGGTTTCCGCCAGCGCCGAGACGTAGAAGATCACGAACATCGGCAGCAGCGGCAGCCAGTACCAGTTCAGGACCGTCAGCCACGGCAGGCCGATCAGGTTGGCGAGGCCCTTCGTGTGCTGGGCCTCGACAATCGCGGTGAGGTTCAGCGAACCGACGCACAGCAGCACGGTGATGATGACGAAGCCGATCGAGACTTCGTAGGACACCATCTGCGCCGCCGAGCGCAGCGCCGCGAGGAACGGATATTTCGAGTTCGACGACCAGCCGGCCATGATGATGCCGTAGATCGACAGCGACGAAATCGCGAAGATATAGAGAATGCCGACATTGATGTCGGCGATCACCCAATTGAGATTGACCGGGATCACCGCCCACGCCGCCAGCGCAAGCACGCAGGTCACCAGCGGCGCCAGCAGGAATACGCCCTTGTTGGCGCCGGCCGGAATCGTCGGTTCCTTCAGCACGAACTTGAGAAGGTCGGCGAAGGACTGCAACAAGCCCCACGGACCGACCACGTTCGGACCGCGCCGGATCTGCACCGCCGCCCAGATTTTGCGGTCAGCGAGCAGAATATAGGCGATCGCGACGAGCAGCACGACCAGCAGCAGCAGGCTCTGCGCCAGCATGACGATGAGCGGCCAGAGGAAGCCGGTCCAGATCGGGCTTGAGAACAGGTCAGCCATCAGCTTACTCCGCCGCTGCCAGCGTCTGCCCCGAGGCGAGACGCGAGCATTCGGCCATCACCGCGGACGCCCGCGCGATGGGATTGGTCAGATAGAAATCAGCGATCGCGCTCTTGAACGCGGTCTTGTCGGGGTTGCCGCCGCGCTTGGCCAGCGCGCCGATGCCTGCGGCTTCGGCAGCCGTGACGTGTTCAAGACGCAGCATATGCGGCACTGCCTTGAACAACGCCTGACGCAGCTGGCCGAGTGAATCATAGGGCAGCTTCTTGCCGAGCACGTCCGACAGCGCGCGGATGATTGCCCAGTCCTCGCGCGCCTCGCCCGGCGGGAAGCCGGCGCGGTTCGCCATCTGCACGCGCCCCTCGGTGTTGACGTAGAGGCCGGACTTTTCGGTGTAGGCCGCGCCCGGCAGGATGACGTCGGCGCGATGCGCCCCACGATCGCCATGGGTGCCGATGTAGACGACGAAAGTGCCTTCGGCGACGTCGATTTCGTCGGCGCCGAGCGAGAACAGCACATCGAGGGTACCGTTCACGGTCATCTGCGCGACGTCGAGCCCGCCCTCGCCCGGCACAAAGCCGATGTCGAGCGCGCCGACAGTGGACGCCGCGCTGTGCAGCACCGCAAAGCCGTTCCAGCCGTCCTTGACCGCGCCAACGTCGGTGGCGAGCTTTGCCGCCGCCGCCAGAACCGCCGCACCGTCATTGCGGCCGGTGGCCCCAGCGCCGACCAGGATGATCGGGTTCTTCGCGTTCTTCAGCACATCTGCGAACGAGTGCTTTCCGGCCGCAAGATCGCCCAGCGTTTCGACGCCTGCGCCGAGATGCTCGTACTTATAGGTGAGGTCGGCCTGCTCGCCGATCAGGCCCACCTTCATCTGGCCGGTCCGCCAGCGCTTGCGGATGCGCGCGTTGAGAACGGCGGCTTCCTTGCGCGGGTTGGAACCGACGATCAGCAGCGCATCGGCCTGCTCGATCCCGACGATGGTCGGGTTGAAGAGATAGGACGCGCGACCCGCCTTAGGGTCGAACGCCGCGGTGCGCTGGGTCGCCAGATTGACCGAACCGAACTGCGTCAGCAGGTCCTTGAGCGCGAACATGTCCTCGACGGCGGCGAGATCGCCGGCGATAGCGCCCATTCGCTTGCCGTCCGAGCGGGCGACACGCGCGGCAATCGCCGCGAAGGCTTCGGTCCACGACGCCGCGCGCAGCTTGCCGTTCTCGCCAATATACGGACGATCGAGGCGCTGGGTACGCAGGCCGTCAACGACATGGCGGGTCTTGTCGGAAATCCACTCCTCGTTCACCGCGTCGTTGACGCGCGGCAGGATGCGCATCACTTCGCGGCCACGGGTATCGACCCGGATCGCCGAGCCGACCGCGTCCATCACGTCGATCGACTGGGTCTTGCCCAGTTCCCACGGACGGGCCGCGAAGGCATAAGGCTTCGAGGTCAGCGCACCCACGGGGCAGATATCGACGAGGTTGCCCTGCAGTTCAGAGGTCAGCGCGCTTTCGAGATAGGTGGTGATCTCGACATCCTCGCCGCGGCTGATCAGGCCCATCTCCGGCACGCCGCACACTTCGGTCGAGAAGCGGACGCAGCGCGTGCACTGAATGCAGCGGGTCATCGAAGTCTTGACCAGCGCGCCGAGATACTTGTCCTCGACTGCGCGCTTGTTCTCCGCGAAACGGCTGGTGTCGACACCGTAGCCCATCGCCTGGTCCTGCAGATCGCATTCGCCGCCCTGATCGCAGATCGGACAATCGAGCGGATGATTGATGAGCAGAAACTCCATCACGCCTTCGCGGGCCTTCTTGACCATCGGCGATCTGGTCTTGACCGACGGCAATTCGCCGTTCGGCCCCGGACGGCAATCGCGCACGCCCCAGGCGCAGCTCGCGACCGGCTTCGGCGAACCCGCGACCTCGACAAGGCACATGCGGCAGTTGCCCGCGATCGACAGGCGCTCGTGATAGCAGAAACGCGGAATTTCAGCACCGGCCGCCTCGCAGGCCTGCAGCAGCGTGTATTCCGCCGGAACGTCGATCTCTTTGCCGTCGATGAGAATCTTGGTCATCGCCCTACTCCGCCGCGACCATGTTGACGGGATCGAGCACGCCGATGTCGTCGATAGTGGACTTGCGCGCATACTCGTCGATGCGCCGTTCGATTTCCGGCCGGAAGTGACGGATCAGGCCCTGGATCGGCCATGCCGCCGCGTCGCCCAGCGCGCAGATGGTATGGCCTTCGACCTGCGTCGTCACTTCGAGCAACATGCCGATTTCTTTCTTGTGCGCGCGGCCTTCGGCCATGCGCGACAGCACGCGCCACATCCAGCCCGTGCCCTCGCGGCACGGCGTGCACTGGCCGCAGCTCTCATGCTTGAAGAAGTAGCTGATGCGGGCAATCGCGCGCACGATATCGGTGGACTTGTCCATCACGATCACGCCGGCGGTGCCGAAGCTCGATTTCACCGCGCGGGTGCCGTCGAAATCCATGATCAGTTCTTCGCAATCCGCCGCCGGGATCAGCGGGCACGAGGCGCCGCCCGGAATGATCGCCAGCAGATTGTCCCAGCCGCCGCGGATGCCGCCGCCGTGCTTCTCGATCAGTTCCTTGAACGGAATGCTCATCTGCTCTTCGATCACGCACGGCGTGTTGACGTGACCGGACAGGCCATAAAGCTTGGTGCCGACATTGTTCGGCCGGCCGATGCTTGCGAACCACGATGCGCCGCGGCGCAGAATGTCCGGCGCCACCGCGATCGACTCGACGTTGTTCACCGTGGTCGGGCAGCCGAACAGGCCGACGTTGGCCGGGAACGGCGGCTTGAGGCGCGGCTGGCCCTTCTTGCCTTCGAGGCTTTCGAGCAGCGCGGTTTCCTCGCCGCAGATATAGGCGCCGGCGCCGTGATGAACGTAAAGATCGAACGGCCAGCCGTTGACGTTGTCCTTGCCGATCAGCTTGGCCTCATAGGCCTGATCGATCGCGGCCTGCAGATGTTCGCGCTCGCGGATGAACTCGCCGCGCACATAGATGTAACCGGCATGCGCGCCCATGGCACGGCCCGCGATCAGGCAGCCCTCAATGAGAAGATGCGGATCGTGCCGCATGATCTCGCGATCCTTGCAGGTGCCGGGCTCGGACTCGTCGGCGTTGACCACGAGATAGCTCGGCCGGCCGTCGGAATTGTCCTTCGGCATGAACGACCACTTCATGCCGGTCGGAAAGCCCGCCCCGCCCCGTCCACGCAGGCCCGAGGCCTTCATCTCGTTGATGATCCAGTCGCGGCCCTTGTCGAGAATGGCCTTGGTGCCGTCCCACGCGCCGCGTCGGCGTGCGCCCTCCAGCCCCCAGTCGTCGAGGCCGTAGAGATTGCGGAAAATGCGATCCTTGTCGTCGAGCATCACATGTTGCCCTTCTTGGTCGCGTCGTCAGCCGGAGGCTTCGGCGACGGACGCTCCTGCACATTGGCGGCTTCACCCGGCTTCTTGGACTCGGCATCGGCCAGCGCAGGCTCCTTCACGGACGCGGTGCGGCCGGTGCCGGGCTTGCCGACATCCTGGAGCACGCGCGGGCCAGTGATCGGCGCGGCCAGATGACGGCCATTCTGCGGACCGGGCTTCGGCGGATTGCCCGCGGCGAAGCCATCGAGAACCTTGTTGAATGTTTCCGGGGTGAGGTCTTCGTAAGTGTCCTTCCAGATCATCACCATCGGCGCGTTCACGCAGGCGCCAAGGCACTCGACCTCTTCCCAGCTGAAATCGCCGTCGGCGGAGACGTGGAACGGATCGTGATGGATGCGGTGCTTGCACACATCGATCAGTTCGCCCGAGCCGCGCAGCATGCAAGGCGTGGTGCCGCAGACCTGGACGTGGGCTTTCTTGCCGACCGGGGAAAGCTGGAACATGGTGTAGAAAGTCGCGATCTCCATGACGCGGATATGCGGCATGCCAAGCAGATCCGCCACGTAGCGGATCGCGGCTTCCGACGTCCAGCCGTCATTCTGCTCCTGCGCGCGCCACAACACCGGAATCACCGCGGCGGCCTGACGACCGGGCGGATACTTCTCGATCTGCTTGTTCACCCATTCGAGATTCTCCGCGGTGAACGCGAAGCTCGCGGGTTGCAGTTCCTTCGGGGCCAAACGGCGAACAGCCATCGTAACTGTCTTTCAATCTCTCAGTGCGCCACGTTGCCTTGCGTCATGGCGCGACGCGTGTTGCCAGAATTCATACTGTAGAGACGCTGCTCCCAGAACGCGCTCGCGGTCGCGAACACATTGTAGCCGACGTGGGAAGCAACCTTGATGCGATCCAGCGTCGAAAGCTGCGTCAGCGGCTCGAAGCGATCGGTCGCCGGATCGTGGACGATCGCCTTCATCGGCGTATTCTCGAGAATATAGCGCGACACCGTATGGTTGCGGTCGCTGCCGTGCTCCTCGCAGATCACCATCGAGTCGGTTTCCAGCAGCCGCTTGCCGCCCTTGATGGCGTCGACCTCAACGCCTTCGACATCGAGCTTGATCAGATATTTCCCGATCGCCGGAATCTTGCCATCGTCGATCAGGTTATCGAGCGCGATCACCGGAACCTCTTCGCCACCTGCATCCGCAGCGCCCGCGATGCTGAAGGCCTCGTGCTTGGTGCCCGACAGCCGCGCCACGCCGCGCTCGGCACCGATAGCGGCCTTGATGGCCTCGAACCGGTTGCCATTGACGCGCACGTTGTTCGCGAGCTTGGGAAAATTCTGCGACGACGGCTCGATCGCGATCGCGCGATGCGAACCGAAGCGCTGGCTCGACACCATGACCGACCAGTAACCGTAGTTGGCGCCGCAATCGAGCAGGACGTAATCAACGTCGCGCGAGTCGAGCAGCAGCAGCTCCAACTCATCTTCATACTTGAAGGTGCGGTTGAGCAACTTGCTCCAGTAGCCGTCGCCGTAAGGGAACGAAAACGTCGCGTCCGGATTGAGCATCACGTTGATGTTGCGCTCCGGCAGCAGGGTCTTCAGCATGTTGGCGCAGGTGTTGTAGCCGCGATGCGAAATCAGAGCGCCCACCTTCGATCCGGCCAGCAACGCAAGGCCGACAGTGCGCTCCCACGGAGACGCACCGCGCATCGCGCCGGTGATACGGTCGAATTCGATGGGCGGCTGAGCCATCAGCGATCCACCTCACCGAACACGATGTCGAGCGAGCCGAGGATGGCGGAGACGTCCGCGAGCAGGTGCCCCCTGCAGATGAAGTCCATCGCCTGGAGATGAGCGAAACCCGGCGCGCGGATCTTGCACTTGTACGGCTTGTTGGTGCCATCGGAGACGAGATAGACGCCGAATTCACCTTTCGGGGCTTCGACGGCGGCATAAACCTCGCCGGCCGGGACGTGGACACCCTCGGTATACAGCTTGAAGTGATGGATCAGCGCTTCCATCGACCGCTTCATATCGCTCCGGCGCGGCGGCGCGATCTTGTTGTCAGCCACGACGACAGGCCCCTGCCCTTCGGCGACACGCAGCTTCTCGATGCACTGCTTCATGATGCGCACCGACTGGCGCATCTCTTCCATCCGGATGCAGTAACGGTCGTAACAGTCGCCGTTCTTGCCGATCGGAATGTCGAAATCCATCTCGGCGTAGCATTCATAAGGCTGCGACTTGCGCAGATCCCAGGCCGCGCCCGAGCCGCGCACCATGACGCCGGAGAAACCCCACTCCCATGCCTGCTCCAGCGTCACCACGCCGATATCGACGTTGCGCTGCTTGAAGATACGGTTGTCGGTGAGAAGCGTTTCGAGATCGTCGACCACCTGCAGGAACGGATCGCACCAGTTCCAGATGTCCTCGATCAGTTGCGGCGGAAGGTCCTGATGCACACCGCCGACGCGGAAGAACGCAGCGTGCATGCGCGAGCCGGAGGCGCGCTCATAGAACACCATCAGCTTTTCGCGCTCCTCAAAGCCCCACAGCGGCGGGGTGAGCGCGCCGACGTCCATCGCCTGCGTCGTGACGTTGAGAAGATGCGACAGGATCCGGCCGATCTCGCAATAGAGCACGCGAATGAGCTGGCCGCGGCGCGGCACCTGAATGCCGAGCAGCTTCTCAACCGCGAGACAGAACGCATGCTCCTGATTCATCGGCGCGACGTAATCGAGCCGGTCGAAATAAGGGATCGCCTGCAGGTAGGTTTTCTGTTCGATCAGCTTTTCGGTGCCGCGGTGAAGCAGGCCGATATGCGGATCGACACGCTCGACCACTTCGCCGTCAAGTTCCAGAACCAGACGCAGCACGCCGTGGGCCGCCGGATGCTGCGGTCCGAAATTGATCGTGAAATTGCGCATGCCGGGAACTTCCGTCTCCACGGCTTCGGCGCGCGTTTCGATGCCCAGTGTTTCGCTCATTAGCCACCCGCCTTTGCAGGAGTCGTCGGCGCGTCGCCACTTTTCTTCTCGTCTCCCGGCAGCGCGTAGTCGGCGCCCTCCCAGGGCGAGAGAAAATCAAACTTGCGGAATTCCTGATTGAGCCTGACCGGCTCGTAGACCACCCGCTTCTCCTGGTCGTCGTAGCGAACCTCGACGAAGCCGGTGAGCGGAAAATCTTTGCGCAGCGGATGACCGTCGAAACCGTAGTCGGTAAGCAGCCGGCGCATGTCCGGATGGCCGACGAAGATCACGCCGTACAGATCGTAAGTCTCGCGCTCGAACCAGTCAGCGCCGGGAAACACACCGATAATCGAGGGCACCTGCGTCGTCTCGTTGGCCTCGCCGCGCAGGCGGACGCGCGCGTTCAGGGTCGGCGACAGCAGATGGTAAACCACGTCGAAGCGGTTCTCGCGGCCGGGATAGTCCACCGCGGTAATGTCCGTGAAGTTCACGAAACGGCAGCGCGAGTCTTCCTTCAGGAAGCGCGCGATTTCGACGATCTTCGCCAGATCGACCGAAATGGTGAGCTGGTTGAAGGACACATCATGGCCCAGCGCCGCTCCCGGCAGCGCACCAGTAATGAGTTGACCGAGGGCCTCGAGCCTGGCGTCGTCCATCACGTTAAACCTTAGCGTTCGATCGTTCCGGTACGGCGGATCTTCTTCTGCAGCAGCAGCACGCCGTAAAGCAGCGCCTCCGCCGTCGGCGGACAGCCCGGCACATAGATATCGACGGGCACGATGCGGTCGCAGCCGCGCACCACCGAATACGAATAGTGATAATAGCCGCCGCCATTGGCGCACGACCCCATCGAGATCACGTAGCGCGGCTCGGGCATCTGGTCGTAGACCTTGCGCAGTGCCGGGGCCATCTTGTTGGTCAGCGTGCCGGCCACGATCATCACGTCCGACTGGCGCGGCGAGGCGCGCGGCGCAAAGCCGAAGCGCTCGACATCGTAGCGCGGCATCGAGACCTGCATCATCTCCACCGCGCAGCAGGCGAGACCGAAGGTCATCCACATCAGCGAGCCGGTGCGCGCCCAGGTGATCAGATCGTCGGCCGCGGCAACGAAGAAGCCCTTGTCGGACAGTTCGTGGTTGATCTCGAGAAAATAGCTGTCATCCGCGCCGACCGGCTTGCCGGTGCGCGGATCGAGGATGCCGGTCGCGGCCGGCGCGACGGCCGGTTGCGAAACAGGCGTCATCGGGGTCGGGCTCAATCCCATTCGAGCGCCCCTTTCTTCCATTCATAAGCGAAACCGACGGTCAGCACGCCGAGGAACACGATCATCGACCAGAACCCCACCGCACCCAGCTTGCCGAAAGCCACCGCCCACGGAAACAGGAAGGCGACTTCCAGATCGAAGATGATGAAAAGGATCGCAACCAGATAGAACCGCACATCGAATTTCATGCGCGCATCATCGAAAGCATTGAAGCCGCATTCATATGCGGACAGCTTCTCCGGATCGGGCTGCTGATAGGCGACCAGGAACGGCGCAACCAGAAGCGCCAGACCGATGACGGTGGCGACACCGATAAACACAACAAGCGGCAGATAATTCTGCAAGATTCCGCCCATCGGCGACCCTCATGCTGCCCGAAATCGTTCCACAGATTCGCGGAACATTGGAATGGTTCGAAGGGATAGCCCAGCGCCACAGTGAGGGCAAGACAAGCTATCCCGCTGCGCGTCCAAGGCCACAATTCCAGCCGGCGGCCACATCCGGGCGGGGGACACGCTTTTCCTTGAATTAAAGAGAAACTCGAGAATCACAACCCGCGCGCGGATGAATTCGCGCGCGGGCCGGTTGGTCAGTTCCGAAGAAGAATGCTGGGGGAAAGCTCAGGAAACCGCGTCCGCAACGGCCTTTCCGCAAATCTCGGTATTGGCCTTGCCGCCAAGATCGCGGGTTCGCAGCTTCTCCTCCTTGAGCACGGTCTCGATCGCCGCCACGATCGCCTTCGCCGCCTCGGGCTCACCGAGGTGGTCGAGCATCATTGCTGCAGACCAGATCTGCCCAACAGGATTGGCAATGCCCTGCCCGTAGATATCCGGGGCCGACCCGTGAACCGGCTCGAACAGCGAGGGGAAGTCGCGTTCCGGATTGATATTGCCCGACGGCGCGATGCCGATGGTGCCGGTGCAGGCCGGACCGAGATCCGACAGGATGTCGCCGAACAGGTTCGATCCCACCACGACGTCGAATTTGTCAGGGTTCAGGACGAAGTGAGCGGTCAGAATATCGATATGGTACTTGTCCCAGCGCACGTCGGGATAGGCCTTGGCGACCGCCTCAACCCGCTCGTCCCAATACGGCATGGTGATCGAGATGCCGTTGGACTTGGTCGCCGAGGTCAGATGCTTCTTTGGCCGGCTCTGGGCGAGATCGAACGCGAATTTGAGAATCCGGTCCACACCGATGCGGGTCATCACGCTTTGCTGAGTGACGAATTCGCGGTGGGTGTCCGGGAACATGCGGCCGCCGACCGACGAATACTCGCCCTCGGTGTTTTCGCGGACCACGAAGAAGTCGATGTCGCCGGGCTTGCGGCCTGCCAGCGGCGAGGTCACCCCCGGCATCAGACGCACGGGGCGCAGATTGACGTACTGATCGAACTCGCGACGGAACAGGATCAGCGAGTTCCACAACGAAATGTGGTCCGGGAGAACCGATGGCATGCCGACGGCGCCGAAGAAGATGGCGTCGTGACCGCCGACCTGCTCCTTCCAGTCCTCCGGCATCATGCGACCGTGCTTGAGGTAATAGTCGCAGGAGGCGAAATCGAAAGAATCGAGCTGAAGCTCGAAATTGTACTTCGACGCCACCTTCTCCAGCACGCGCAGGCCTTCGGGCACCACTTCCTTGCCGATGCCGTCGCCGGGAATGACGGCGATCCGGTATTTACGATTGGTGCCGGTGCTGGATTGGGGCATAGCGCGCTCCTTGGAGAGTGTCAGATTTGGTTTGGCTTTTCTTGGCCCGGACGCAAGGCAGGCCACGGCTGCGGCGAGAGCGGCACCATCGCAAAATCGACGCCGTTCGGAAAGCCCGCCCACCCCACCGGCGGACAAGAAAAAGCCCCGCCGAAGCGGGGCTTTCGCACGATCAGAAGTGGTAGTTGATTCCCGCCTTGACGGTATGGGCGGTCATGCCCACGCGACCGTATTCGCCGTCCGGCGCGGGGCCATAGGTGGCGTTGCCATAGTCCGCGAACATGTATTCGGCCTTCGCCGACCAGGCCGGCATGAACATGTATTCGAGGCCGCCGCCGATGGTGTAGCCCGAATGCGTCGCGCTCGACGAAAACGTGTCAGCGCCATCGGTTGCGGTAAGCTTGTTGTTCGTCCACGCGTAACCGCCCTTGAGGTACAGAAGGGCCGCATCGAACGCGACGCCGACCCGGCCGGTGACGCTGCCGAAGGCATTGATCCGGTAGCGCGCCGTATCGCCATCATCGGGGTCAACGAAATTGAGGCTGATGCCCGAGCCTGCGACGTCCGCTTCGAGGCCCCAGACCAGCATGCTGCCGGCTGCCTGCCAGTTGTAGCCGATGGTTCCGCCGCCGAAGCCACCTTTCAGATCGCTCGCCGAGGCCTGCTCGATATCATCCACATCGTCCGTATCGTTGTTACGGAACTTGCCGCCCCAGCCATAGCCACCGAACACGCCGGCATAGAAACCGGTCCAGTTGATTCCGGCCGGCACTATGACGGGTGCCGTGGTGTAGGCGCGCACCGGAGCCGCGGAAGCGGCGGTGGTCCCCATCAGGAAAGCAGCAGCGATGTGTCTCAGTTTCATGATTCCCCCAAGTAGTTAACCGAATCCCGCCTAACATCCGGGGCCCGATTCCTCAAAGACGCGAAGGGTCGCTGTTCGCCCGCGATTTGTGCGCATTTCGACGCAGGCCGGCAGAACAGTGGAAGGGATGGGCACGACGGTGATTTCATCAGCAGGTCGTCCTTGACTTGGCCCGATGCTCCCTTTAAGTCCCTGCCTCTCTGCGGAGCGCATACGCGCCCTTGCGGGAGTAGCTCAGTTGGTTAGAGCGCCGGCCTGTCACGCCGGAGGTCGCGGGTTCGAGCCCCGTCTCTCGCGCCATTTCAATGGCTTAGCACCACCCCACCCCCAGAACCGGTTCGGATCTGCCGCTGATGCGCCCATGGCTTGTGCGTTCGCCCGCACGCGGGAATGTACACCCGATGCGCCGAATCTGCCGCTACGACAGTGCTTTTCGGTATGTCGATTCAAATAATGCCTGATTTATAAGGCAAACAACGTAGGCAGGGTCGCGCCGAATCAACTAAGCCCTGAAACACAATCAGTTCTGACGTCACCGACCACCCAAGGAGGGTTTTATGGCGAAGAAAGCAGCTACCCCGGCCACCATCACGCTCAAGCACCTGGCAGCGGCACTGGCCGAAGAGCATGAGCTGTCCAAGAAGCAGGCCGAGGCGATTCTCGGCGACATGGTGACCCGCATCACCAAGCACCTGAAGAAGGGCGAGCGCGTCCGCATCGTCGGCCTCGGCATCCTCCAGGTTCGCAAGCGCGCTGCCCGCATGGGCCGCAACCCGGCCACCGGCGAGCAGATTCAGATCAAGGCGAGCAAGAAGGTCGCCTTCCGCGCTGCCAAGGAGCTCAAGGAAGCCATCTGATTTGGCTTTCCGTCCGGCAAACGCCGTTCTCGCCCGCCATCGCGGCGGCGCAGGGAGCGGCGTTTTTCTTTGAGGACAGACCCGGTCGCCGCCGGCTTTTCATGCAGGCTTGACCGGCAATCCATCTTTCACGGTAAGTTTTCAGATGGATGCCGGGCTGTAGGCCGGTGGAGCGACGCCGTTCTTCGAATGGCTATACCCGGCGCATCACCAATTCTGGATGGCGGATCATCGAATGTCCTCCCTTGTCTTCAATCACAGCGTTCTCGACCGCTTTCTGCGCTACGTCCGGATCGACACCCAGTCCGACCCCGCCTCGCCGACCTGCCCATCGACCGAAAAGCAGAAGGATCTCGGTCGTCTGCTCGCGCAGGAATTGCGGGATCTCGGCATTGCCGACGCCCACATGGATGACAACGGCTACGTCTACGGCACCGTGCCCGCGACGACCGGCAAGGCTGTCCCCGTCATCTGCTTCTGCTCGCACATGGACACGTCGCCGGATTGCACCGGCAAGGACGTGAAGCCGCAGATCGTGCGCAATTATCAGGGCGGTGACATCGTGCTGCCCGCCGATCCGACGCAGATCATTCGCGCGGGCGAACACCCGGAACTCGCCAACCAGATCGGCAACGATATCGTCACCACCGACGGCACCACGCTGCTCGGCGCCGACAACAAGGCCGGCCTCGCCGAAATCATGGACGCGGTGCAATTCCTCGTCCGCAATCCGCAGATCGCGCACGGCACCATCAAGATCCTGTTCACGCCAGACGAGGAAATCGGCCGCGGCGTCGAGAAGGCCAACCTGCAAAAACTCGGCGCCGACTTCGCCTACACCATCGACGGTGAAACCGCGGGCCACGTCGAGGATGAAACCTTTTCCGCCGACGGCGTCACAATCCGGATTCAGGGCGTTAGCGTCCATCCCGGTTTCGCCAAGGGCAAAATGGAGCATGCGATCAAGATCGCCTCGCGCATCGTCGATCGGCTGCCCAAGGATCTCGCGCCAGAAACCACCGAAGACCGTGAGGGCTTTCTTCATCCGGTCGCGATCGAGGGCGGCCTCGACAGCGCAACGCTTGAGCTGATCGTCCGCGACTTCAGTGTCGAAGCGCTGAAACAAAAGGAAGCGCTGCTCGAACAGATCGTTCGTGACGTCATGACGGACTTTCCCCGCTCGTCCTACCGGATGGAGGTGAAAGAGCAGTACCGCAACATGAAGGAGGTGCTGGACCGCTATCCCGACATCGTCACCAATGCGCTGGACGCGATCCGCCGCGCCGGGCTAACGCCGGTCCGCAGCAGCATCCGCGGCGGCACCGACGGATCACGGCTGTCGTTCATGGGACTGCCCTGCCCCAACATCTTCGCCGGCGAGCATGCATTCCATTCACGGCTCGAATGGGTCAGCGTGCAGGACATGGAAGCGGCGGTCCGCACCATCGTCCATCTGGCGATGATCTGGGAGGAAAAAGCGTGATCCGGCTGATCAATCGCCTGGGGGCAGCGCTGATACTTGCGCTCGCGATCACGATCAGCGCCCAGGCGCAGGAATCCGGATTCGACCTCACGGTCACCGCCAACGCAACGAAACTCAACGGCAGCCCGTGGGACGGCGTACCAGGCCTCGGCAACTCGAAAATCAACCTCAATGCCGCACCTGATATCGCGGTCTGTCTGGTGCGCGCGCATGCCAAACCGGAATGCCTCTGGCGGCCGCAAGGCCGGCGGCTGCTTTCGGTCTGCCAGAACGCGTGGACCTGCAAATTCCGCAACGTCGCGCTGCAGCCGCTCCCGATCGGGCTGATTTTTCTCGATATCGACGCGCGGGTTCACGACGTCATCGATATTGCAGTCCTGACGGATACGAACGACGCCAAAGCCACTGCTGACGTCGCGGATTCGCTGCGCACGGCAATCACGATCCTGGCGCCAAATCACTCCGAAGATACGAAGGAGCGTTTTGTTCGCAACGCCAGGCTGTTCCCGCTTGCCGATTGTCTGAGCGGCAAGCAATGCCGCCTGACGCAATCGCAATTTACGCTGACGCGGCGGTAAAGAGGCAATGGTAGGCGGTGAGAGATTCGAACTCCCGACATCCTGCGTGTAAAGCAGGCGCTCTAACCAGCTGAGCTAACCGCCCTCGGCGCCGGACATGGCGGCGACCGGCCCTGTTTAGCGGCCCCATAGCGCCCATTGCAAGACCCGTGACGCATTGGCGCGGCGCGAACCTCAAATCCCACGGCAGAAACAAAAACGGCGCCCGAAGGCGCCGTTTCAACTCATGATCGCTGTCGCTCAGTGAGCGGTCAGGCCCGAGGCTTCATCGCTGGCGTCGGCCTTCGGCGGAACCGAAGTGTCCTCCTCCCAGACGATCGGCGTCGGCTGGCGCACCAGCGCCTTGGCCAGCACCTCGTCCATCCGGGCCACCGGAATGATCTCCATGCCGCCCTTGATGGCGTCGGAAATCTCCGTGAGGTCCTTGGCGTTGTCTTCCGGAATGAAGACCGTCTTGATGCCGCCACGCGCGGCTGCAAGCAGCTTCTCCTTCAGACCGCCGATGGGCAGCACCCGTCCCCGCAGCGTGATCTCGCCGGTCATGGCGACATCGCGGCGAACCGGAATGCCGGTCAGCACCGAGACGATGGCGGTGGCCATCGCCACGCCCGCGGACGGACCGTCCTTCGGCGTCGCGCCCTCCGGCACGTGGACGTGGATGTCGCGGCGATCGAACAGCGGAGGCTCGATGCCGTAGTTGATCGCGCGCGAGCGGACATAAGACGCCGCCGCCGAAATCGACTCCTTCATCACGTCACGCAGGTTGCCGGTGACCGTCATGCGGCCCTTGCCTGGCATCATGACGCCTTCGATGGTCAGCAACTCGCCGCCCACCTCGGTCCACGCCAGACCCGTCACCACGCCGACCTGATCGTCGGTATCGATCTCGCCGTAACGATACTTCGGCACGCCGAGGAATTCCTCGACCACCGCCGGCGTTATCTTCACCGCCTTCTTCTTCGAGATCATCAATTCCTTCACCGCCTTGCGGGCCAGTGTCGAAATCTCGCGCTCAAGGTTACGCACGCCCGCTTCGCGGGTGTAGCGGCGGATCAGGAACAGCAGCGCTTCATCGTCGATCGACCATTCCTTGGTAGTCAGGCCGTGCTTTGAGATCGCGTTCGGGATGAGATGCTTGCGGGCAATCTCGACCTTCTCGTTCTCGGTGTAGCCGGCGATCCGGATGATCTCCATGCGGTCCATCAGCGGCCCGGGAATATTGAGCGTATTCGCGGTCGTGATGAACATCACGTTCGACAGATCGTAGTCGACCTCCAGATAGTGATCGTTGAACGTCTGGTTCTGCTCGGGGTCGAGAACCTCAAGCAGAGCCGACGACGGATCGCCACGGAAGTCGGCGCCCATCTTGTCGATCTCGTCCAGCAGGAACAGCGGGTTCGAGGTCTTGGCCTTCCTCATCGACTGGATGATCTTGCCGGGCATCGAGCCGATGTAGGTGCGGCGGTGACCACGGATCTCCGCCTCGTCACGCACGCCGCCGAGCGACACGCGCACGAACTCACGGCCGGTCGCCTTGGCGATCGACTTGCCGAGCGAGGTCTTGCCGACGCCCGGAGGGCCGACGAGGCACAGGATCGGACCGGTCAGCTTGTTGGCGCGCGACTGCACCGCGAGATACTCGACGATGCGGTCCTTGACCTTCTCCAGACCGTAGTGATCGCTGTCGAGCACCGCCTGGGCCGCCACAAGGTCCTTCTTGACCTTGGACTTCTTGCCCCACGGAATCGACAGCAGCCAGTCGAGATAGTTGCGCACGACCGTCGCTTCGGCGGACATCGGAGACATCTGCCGCAGCTTCTTGAGTTCGTGCTGCGCCTTCTCGCGAGCTTCCTTCGAGAGCTTGGTCTTGGCGATCTTCTCTTCCAGATCGGCCAGTTCGTCGCGACCTTCGTCGTCGCCGAGTTCCTTCTGGATCGCCTTCATCTGCTCGTTGAGGTAGTACTCGCGCTGGGTCTTCTCCATCTGGCGCTTGACGCGCGAGCGGATCTTCTTCTCGACCTGCAGCACCGAGATTTCGCTCTCCATCAGGCCGAGCACCTTCTCGAGCCGCTGCGAAACCGACAGCGTCTCCAGGATGCCCTGACGATCGGAAATCTTCACGGCCAGATGCGACGCCACTGTATCGGCGAGCTTGGCGAAATCGGTGATCTGCTGAACGACGCCCACCACTTCGGCGGAAATCTTCTTGTTCAGCTTCACATAGCTTTCGAAATCGGACACGACGGAACGGGCCAGCGCTTCCGCCTCGACGCTCTTGGCGTCGGTATCGGCGAGCGCGACCGCAGTCGCTTCATAATAGTCGGTCCGGTCGGAGTATTTCTCGACGTGTGCGCGCTCCAGACCCTCGACCAGCACCTTCACGGTGCCGTCGGGAAGCTTCAGGAGCTGCAGAACGCTGGCGAGCGTACCGGTCTCGTAGATCGAGTCCGGGCTCGGATCGTCATCGGACGCATTCTTCTGCGTCGCGAGTAAGATCAACGCATCGTTCTTCATCACGTCTTCGAGCGCACGGATCGACTTCTCGCGTCCAACGAACAGCGGAACGATCATGTGCGGGAAAACGACGATGTCGCGCAGCGGCAACACCGGATAGTCGTGGCTTTCGCCGTGAACGATGGTTGGACGAGGCTTGGAGGCAGTCATGCCTGTAATCCTTTCGCTTTGCCCCCTTGCACGCAGTCCGCTGAGCTAACGCAACCGCCACAAGGTGCCGTGTCAACCGGGAAGGACAGAACTCTCTTGAGCCATTGGCTGCATCGCAGCCCCCGCCCGCCCGGGTCGTGATTGCAGCGAATCCCGCAAGGGGACGTCGCCACGCATCATTAGGTGGCTATCGGTCCTATGGGTGTCAAGTGACGGGAAATGCCCATCAACACTGGCGTTTTAGAGTTGCTACAGAATGAGGCAACGCTTGCCAAAACGTCCAACGGCTGGCTGCCGCGTGCGGCAGTCAGCCGGATAATGGACGCCGAAAGCCCGGACGTCAGGCGCTGGCGCTGCTCTCGGCCGGACGATCGGCCCGGTCCGCGTAAATGTAGAGCGGACGTGCCGTCGCTTCGACCACTTCGCGCGAGATCACCACTTCCTCGACGCCTTCCAGACCCGGAAGATCGAACATGGTCTCGAGCAGGATGCTTTCCAGGATGGACCGCAAACCACGCGCGCCGGTCTTGCGCTCGATCGCCTTGCGGGCAACCGCGCCAAGCGCCTCGTCGGCGAAGGTCAGCTCGATGTTCTCCATCTCGAACAGCCGCTGATACTGCTTGACCAGCGCGTTCTTCGGATCGGTCAGAATCTTCTTGAGCGAAGCCTCGTCGAGATCCTCGAGCGTCGCTACGACCGGCAGACGACCGACGAATTCCGGAATGAGGCCGTACTTCAACAGATCCTCGGGCTCGACCTCGCGGAAGATTTCGCCGGTGCGGCGGTCTTCCGGGGCGAGCACGTTGGCTGCGAAGCCGATCGACGTGGTCCGGCCGCGCGACGAAATGATCTTCTCGAGGCCGGCGAACGCGCCACCGCAGATGAACAGGATGTTCGTGGTGTCAACCTGCAGGAACTCCTGCTGCGGATGCTTGCGGCCGCCCTGCGGCGGAACCGACGCAACGGTGCCTTCCATGATCTTCAGCAGGGCCTGCTGCACGCCCTCGCCCGACACATCGCGCGTGATCGACGGATTGTCGGACTTGCGCGAAATCTTGTCGATCTCGTCGATATAGACGATGCCGCGCTGCGCGCGCTCGACATTGTAGTCGGCCGCCTGCAGGAGCTTCAGGATGATGTTCTCGACATCTTCGCCGACATAGCCGGCTTCGGTCAGCGTCGTCGCGTCCGCCATCGTGAACGGCACGTCGAGAATACGCGCCAGCGTCTGCGCCAGTAGCGTCTTGCCCGAACCGGTCGGACCGATCAGCAGGATGTTCGACTTCGCAAGCTCGACGTCGTTGTGCTTGGTCTGGTGATTGAGGCGCTTGTAGTGGTTATGGACCGCGACCGAGAGCACCTTCTTGGCGTGCTGCTGACCGATCACGTAGTCGTCCAGAACCTTGCAGATTTCCTTCGGCGTCGGGATACCGTCGCGCGACTTCACCAGCGAGGACTTGTTCTCCTCACGGATGATATCCATGCACAGTTCGACGCACTCGTCGCAGATGAACACAGTGGGGCCCGCGATCAGCTTGCGGACCTCGTGCTGGCTCTTCCCGCAGAATGAGCAATACAGCGTGTTCTTTGAATCGCTCGTCCCGACCTTGCTCATTCCTGTCTCCGTCTGCAGTTCGGGCCATTCTGGCCGACCGCCCTATCCCGGCACACGCCGGACTTTCGTCTAGATAGGAGCAAAAACCGTACCAAAAAGACCCCACACTCCTGACCTGCGCGAATCGCAGCCTTCTCCCGAGTCTGCGATCATTCTAGCCGATCACCTAGAGCCAACCATGGTGTCATCCGACTATCAAGAATTCACTAACCGGGTGAACACCCAACAGCGTGATCTTACCGTGATTTGCGACGATTTCGCGAGCGCGGAAGCCTGAAATCATCGCACCGTTGCGAGAATGACCCAGTTCGTTCAGGGAACTCGCGCTTAAGTGGCAAGATCACACGAACGGCGGTGCCAATGCGTCGCATCTGCGCCGCCGCCGTGATTCTGAGTCGTTACGACGCCTTCGGCGGCACGGTCTCTTCGGCGCGCTTGTCGATCACCTTGTCCACCAGGCCGAACTCCTTGGCCATGTCGGCGGTAAGGAACTTATCGCGCTCAAGCGCATCCTCGATCGCCTTGTAGGTCTGCCCGGTGTGCTTCACGTAGATCTCGTTCAGCCGCTTCTTCAGGTTCAGGATTTCCTGCGCATGAAGCATGATGTCGGTAGCCTGGCCCTGGAAGCCGCCCGACGGCTGATGAACCATGATGCGCGCGTTCGGCAGCGAGAAGCGCATGTCCTTCTCACCAGCAGTGAGAAGCAGCGAGCCCATCGACGCAGCCTGGCCGGTGCACAGTGTCGATACCGGCGGACGGATGAACTGCATGGTGTCGTAGATCGCGAGGCCCGATGTCACCACGCCGCCGGGCGAGTTGATGTACATCGAGATTTCCTTCTTCGGATTCTCGGCTTCAAGGAACAGAAGCTGCGCGACGATCAGCGTCGACATGCCGTCCTCGACCGGGCCGGTCACGAAGATGATGCGCTCTTTCAGGAGGCGCGAGAAAATATCGTAGGCGCGCTCGCCGCGATTGGTCTGTTCGACGACCATCGGCACGAGGTTCATGTAGGTTTCAACCGGATCGCGCATTTATCACCTGAGAGTTTGACGGAGACGAAACGCCGGCGCGGGCGAACGTCTCGTGATGCAAGACTTTTACGAAACGGGCCTTTACGAAACAGAGGCTTGACCGACACCGTGACGCAGCGAAGCAGGCGCTCCGCCCGACCACAGATATGGACCGAATGACCGGCGGCAAGGCCACCGCCAAATGCACCGACCCGAAGGATAACGGGCGAAGTTGAGCCGATTCGGCCACGCCCGCAAAGCGACGCAGCCGCGTCGCCCTGCCCTTTTCGATTGTATCGTTAACGCCGGGAACGGACCCGGCGTCCGCATTATGCCGCGGTCTTCTCGGCGTCGTCGTCCTTCATCAGGTCTTCGCGCGAGACTTTCTTCTCGGTCACGTTGGCGAGCTCGAGAATGAAGTCCACAACCTTGTCTTCGTAGATCGGCGCGCGGAGCTGCGCGAGCGCGGTGGGATTCTGGCGATAGAAATCCCAGACCTCCTTCTCGCGGCCCGGCATCTGGCGGGCGCGCTCGATCACCGCGCGGCTGACTTCGTCGTCGGTGACAGTGATCTTGTTCTTCTCGCCGATTTCGGAGAGCACGAGGCCAAGCCGCACGCGGCGATCGGCGATCTTGCGATACTCCTCCTTCGCCGCGTCCTCGGTGGTGTTCTCGTCGGCGAAGGTCTTGCCGGCGGAATCCATCTCGGCCTTAATCGAGTTCCACATCAGGTTGAACTCATCCTCGACCAGCGACGGCGGAGGATCGAACTTGTGGGTCTCGTCGAGACGGTCGAGCAGCACGCGCTTGACGCGCTGGCGGGTCGCACCGGCGAATTCCTGCACCAGACGATCGCGCATCGCTTCCTTGAGCTTGTCGAGGGATTCCATGCCGAGGTTCTTGGCGAACTCCTCGTCGACCTTGCTTTCCTGCGGCGCTTCGACGGCGCTCGCGGTGGTTTCGAATTCGGCATCCTTCCCGGCGAGATGCTCGGCGGTGTAGTTCTTCGGGAACGAGGCCTTCACGGTGCGGGTTTCGCCCGACTTGATCCCGATCAGCTGGTCCTCGAAGCCCGGAATGAAGGTGCCCGAGCCGATCACGACCTGGATGTTCTCGCCGGTGCCGCCCTCGAAGGCAACGCCGTCGATGGTGCCCTTGAACGCCACCGTGACGCGGTCGCCGGACTCGGCCTTCGCGCCCTCGCCCTTGTCGGCATAGGGGCGGCTCTGGTCGGCGATACGCTTCAGCGCCTCGTCAACATCGGCGTCGGTGACGTCGGCCACTGGCTTCTCGACGTTGAAGCTCTTGAAATCGGCGAGCTGGATCGCGGGAACGACCTCGATCGCGACCGTGTAGTTGAGATCGGACTTACCCGCGAGGATGTCCTCAACCTCGCTGGCTTCGGTCGGCATGGTGATCTTCGGCTCGGTGGCGAGACGGAAGCCACGCTCGGTGAAGAGCTGGGTGTTGGTGTCGCGGATCAACTGATCGACGGCTTCGGCCGCAACCGAACGGCCATAAACCTTCTTGAGATGAGCGGCCGGCACCTTGCCCGGACGGAATCCGTTGAGGCGGACCTTGTCCTTCATGTCGTCGAGACGAGCATCGACCTTGGCATCGATCTCCGACGCCGGAACGCTGATCTGGAACTCGTGCTTCAATCCCTCAGCGAGGGTTTCTTTGACCTGCATGGCGTCAATCTTCTTCCGCTTCGTCCGGTCCGCGACCGGGCCTCATCAATCTGTTGGACGCATAGCCCGAAGGGCCTGCATCGGTGGTTAACGGCTGACGCGCAAAAACGTCGTCCGGAAATGGCGTGCGCAAGCAAACATTGATCGCGCGTTGGTGCGGGCGGAGGGACTCGAACCCCCACAACTTTCGTCACTGGAACCTAAACCCAGCGCGTCTACCAGTTCCGCCACGCCCGCGCAGCGCACATCATAGTCTAGTGTTCCCTATCCGACGTTCGCCTTCCATTTCAGCATCTCCTTAGCGAACGTCGGATACGAAAGGACACTAGAAAATTACAACTCTAGTGATCCTGCGGCTCTGACATTCGTAAAGTGCTTGCTGCGACATGATACGAATGTCAGAGCCGGATCACTAGCGGCACAGCCGCGAGCGGCGGGCTTATAACATGGGCCAGCCGCTTCGCAGCAAGAAAAAAGCCCCTCCAGCGCCGCTGTTTAACCGCGACATTGCGACCTCGCACCGGCTGGACTTGGCACCCCGGACATGGTCCGGATCGGACATGAAAAATCACCCGGAAAATCGGTGCTTTTCCCCTGACCGCCGCACGGTCCTGGGCGCTCTCGGCGGTGCGGCCCTGACGCCGCTGCTGCCGGCCCGGTTGTCTGCGCAGGCGGACGCCCGCTTAATGCTCGCCTTGAAGCCCGGCGAGGTCCTGCTTTCTCCCGGAAGCCGAGGAATGCCCGTCTGGTTACTGGATACCGCAGATTCGGAGTTCGTTTCCCGCGTGAAGCAAGGGACCGATCTCGCTGTCAGCGCTGCCAATGAGTCAGCCGCCGCCATGGCGCTCACCGTCCGGGGTCTGGCGAGTGCCGCCGCCGCAGCCCCACTGACCGCTCAAACTCCGCTCAGGCCCGGAGCGACCTCATCTTTCACGCTGCCATTGCGCCATCCCGGGACATTTCTGCTCGATCCGGGACTGCTGGGAGACGGCGCCGAGCGGCTCGCCCTTGGCCGCGTCCTGATCGCTGCCGAAGCCGAGCCGCCGCAGGCCGACCGGGACGAGGTGCTGCTGATCGAGGACTGGCGCGTTGACGGCAACGGCAAGGCCCTCGCCCCGGGTCGCCCGACCGAGGCGAAGCCGCAGTTCACCGTCAACCGTAAGCCGGCCTTCGATCTCCACCTGAAGCCCAACCAGCGGTTGAGGCTGCGCATCGTCAACGGCTGCCAGCGCGCGATCATTGCTCTGAAATTTGCCGACCACGACGTCCGCGTCATGGCCATCGACAGCCAGCCGGCGGAGCCGTTCGTCGCCCGCGACGGCCAACTGGTGCTCGCGCCCGGAACGCGAATCGATATCCTGATCGACGCCACCCAGCCGCCCGGCGCGGCGATCGACATTCTCCTGCATGACGGAACGACGCCGCGGCCCATCGGGCGGATCGTGACGTCGAAGGATGCGGCGGTTCGCGCCACGCCGTTGCCGCCGCCGGCGCCTTTGCCCACGGCCGGCCAGCCGGCGCGACCGGATTTGCGAAACGCCCTGCGCGTGGACCTGTCGCTCGATCCGTCTGCATCATGGGTCGCGCCGGTCCAGTTCGACAGATCGTCGTCGCCGGCGTTCAAGGCCAGGCGTGGGCGGACCGTCGTGATGGCGCTCAAGAACACCACCGGCTCGGCGCAGGTGCTCAGGATCTACGGTCATCACGTCCGCCTGCTCGACAAACTCGACGATGGATGGAAGCCGTTCTGGCTCGATACCCTCGCATTGCAGCCCGGCGAAACCCAGCGCGTTGCGTTCGTCGCGGAGTTCGCAGGCAAATGGCTGATCGAATGCGTCGCGCCGGTGTGGCCAGCGCCACGCCTCGTGCGCTGGTTCGCGGTTGACTAGATCGCAACGCCGAAGGCGTCGTAGAGATCGCGCAGCACCTCGGGCAGCATTTCCGGCAGATCCTCGGCGATCAGGCCGGGACCGAAAGCATGGGCCGCCTCGCCGTGCAGCCACACCGCCATCGACGCCGCCTCGAACGCCGGCACGTGCTGCGCGAGACAGCCCGCGATCATGCCGGCGAGCACGTCGCCGGAACCGGCAGTGGCGAGCCCGGGCGGCGCATTCACCGCAATCGAGGCGCGGCCGTCGGGGGACGCCACCACCGTGTCCGGCCCCTTGAGCAGCACCACAGCGCCGGACTCCCGCGCTGCGGCGCGCGTGCGTTCAAGTTTCGACGAAGCTGGATCGGATTTGTCCAATCCCTTGAACAAGCGCCCGAACTCTCCGGCGTGGGGCGTGAGGACGACCTGCGCCTCGCGGGCGTTCCTGATCGCCGTGAACAGCGTGTCCGGCGCCTCGGCGAAACTCGTCAACGCATCGGCATCGAGCACAATGGCGCGCTGGCCACTCAGCGCCTCGAGCGCGAATTCACGAGTCCGTTCGCCGACGCCTGCACCCGGCCCGACCACGCAGGCGTTGAATCGCGCATCGGCCAGCAACTCGCCGAACTGCGCCCGGTCATCAATCGCGCGCACCATCACTGCGGTCAGTGCCGCCGCGTTGACCGCCAGCGCGTCCGACGGCGATGCCACTGTGACCAATCCCGCCCCCGCGCGGAGCGCCGCGCGCGCCGACAGTCGCGCCGCGCCGGTCGAGGCCTGAGGCCCCGACACCACGACGGCGTGACCACGCGCGTATTTGTGACCGTCGATGCACGGCACCGGGAAGGACGTCCGCCACAAATCCGGATCGTTCTCGAACGCGTTCGGCTTGATCGTATCCAGCACCTGCGCGCCGATGCCGATGTTCGCTACTTCGATCTCGCCGCAATGGAGTCGTCCCGGCAACAGCAGATGCCCCGGCTTGCAGCGGAAGAAGGTCACTGTCTGCGTCGCGTTTGCCGCAACCCCCATCACCTCGCCCGTGGTCCCGTTGACCCCGCTGGGCAGATCGACGCTCAGGATCGGCACGCCGCTCGCATTCATCGCGACGATGATGTCGTAAGGATCGCCCTTCGGCGCGCGATTGAGGCCGGCGCCGAACAGCGCATCGATGATCAGCGCCGGACGTCCGAGCGCGGCAGGGTCACACGGCAGCACGTCGCCGCGCCATTCCTGCGCGGCCAGCGCGGCGTCTCCTTTCAGCGTATCGCGGCGACACAGCAGCATCACCGCGACCTCACGACCGCGCTTTGCCAGTTCGGCGGCCGCCACGAAACCGTCGCCGCCATTGTTGCCACGCCCGGCCACCACCAGAACGGGTCCGTTGGGCGCAAGTGCCTGAGCGGCGTCGGCCACCGCGCAACCGGCATGCCGCATCAGCGTAAAGCCGTCAGTGCCCGCTTCGATGGTCAAACGATCGGCTTCCGCCATCTCGGCAACGGTGAGCAATTCCATCAGCAATACGCTCCCATCGCCTTATCGGCAGGCACTCGGCTGGCAGTCGCTTCAGTTCGGGATCCGTGATAAGCTGACATTTTGTGCATTTGCCTATTTTTTAAACACATGAAATTGCCCAATCTTGCCGCACATCCCCAGACATGGGAATTAAGAAGCTGATAACATTCGCTAATCACCTTACTGGCAAAACTGGCACGGACCCTGCTTTTAGGGTGATGCCGCGGAGAGACACATCCACCGTCAATGAAAGGATTGTCCGGTTGTCGCTCTTCGTGGCTCGGTCGGAGCCGCCGGAGACAACGGGGCTCACCGATCGAGGAAAATGCCAAACCAAGCCCGCGTCAACGCGCGGAGATCGAATTCAGATTCTGCAAGCGGACGCGCCGGGAGACACTCAGTGAAAAAGATCGAGGCCATCATCAAGCCGTTCAAGCTCGACGAGGTGAAGGAAGCGCTTCAGGAAGTCGGACTGCAGGGCATTACCGTGACTGAAGCCAAGGGCTTCGGCCGGCAGAAGGGTCACGCGGAACTCTATCGCGGCGCAGAATACATCGTGGACTTCCTGCCGAAGGTCAAAATCGAGATTGTGATTGGCGACGACCTGGTCGAGAAAGCCATCGAGGCCATCCGGCGCGCGGCACAGACCGGGCGCATCGGCGACGGCAAGATTTTCGTGTCCAACATCGAGGAAGCCATCCGCATCAGAACAGGAGAGTCGGGCCTCGACGCGATCTAGGCCGCCCTCTTCACCCGCCATATTCCGCCCCGCGCGGAGACCTTTCACCACTCACCAGATCACCACGAATAACGGCAGTTAGATAAGGGGTACCCATGAAGACCGCCAAAGACGTCCTGAAATCCATCAAGGACAACGACGTAAAGTACGTCGACCTGCGTTTCACCGATCCGCGCGGCAAGTGGCAGCACGTCACGTTCGACATTTCGATGATCGACGAAGACATTTTCGCCGAGGGCACGATGTTCGACGGTTCCTCGATCGCGGGCTGGAAGGCGATCAACGAATCCGACATGTGCCTGATGCCCGATCCGGCGACCGCCACGATCGATCCGTTCTTCGCTGAGACCACGATGGTCATCACCTGCGACATTCTCGAGCCGACCACCGGCGAGGCGTACAACCGCGATCCGCGCGGCATCGCCAAGAAGGCCGAGGCCATGGTGAAGTCGATGGGCGTGGGCGACACCGTGTTCGTCGGCCCCGAAGCCGAGTTCTTCGTGTTCGACGACGTTCGCTACAGCGCAACCCCGTACAACACCGGCTTCAAGCTCGACTCGTCCGAACTGCCGACCAACTCGGACACC
>JBQCHK010000029.1:0-212390 GCA_051954725.1 Afipia sp.
GCACTCGTAGGTTGGATGCGCGGCGGCCTCGGCCACGTCAATATCATAGGCTCCGTGATCTTTTCCGGCATGTCCGGCACCGCGATTGCCGACGCCGCAGGGCTCGGCACCATCGAAATCAAGGCGATGAAGGACCACGGCTACTCGACCGAGTTCTCGGTCGGCGTTACCGCGGCATCGTCGACGCTCGGTCCGATCATCCCGCCGTCGCTGCCTTTCGTCATCTACGGCATGATGGGCAACGTCTCGATCGGCGCGCTGTTTCTCGGCGGCTGCATCCCCGGTCTCGTCATGACCATCTTCATGATGAGCTATGTTTATTACTGCGCGCGCAAGTACAACATGGGCTCGGACCAGCCGTTCAAATGGGGCGTACTGTTGCGAACCTTCATCGCCGCGCTGCCGGCCCTGCTGACCCCGACCTTGATTGTCGGCGGGATGACTTTCGGCTGGTTCACGCCGACGGAAGCAGCGGTCGCAGCCTGCACCTGGGCGATCATGCTCGGCGTCTTTCTGTATCGGTCATTGTCGCTGAAGCAGTTCTACAAGGTCACGATGGACACGATCGAGACCACGGCGGGCGTGCTCCTCATCGTCGGCGCGGCGTCGCTGTTCGGCTGGGTGCTCACGACCACGCGACTGACCGAGGTCGGCGCCGAAGCGCTACTCGGACTGACCGACAATCGCTATATCATCCTGCTCCTGATCAACGTCCTGCTGCTGGTCGTCGGTTGCTTCCTCGAGCCGATTGCCGCCATCAGCATTTTGGTTCCGGTGCTGATGCCGGTCATCGCCAAGGTCGGCATTGATCCTGTGCATTTCGGGGTGATGATGACCTTGAACCTGATGATCGGGCTGCTGCACCCGCCGCTCGGCATGGTGCTGTTCGTGCTGTCGCGCATCGCCAAACTGTCGATCGAGCGCACCACCATGGCCATCGTGCCATGGCTGCTGCCGCTGCTTGCGTCGCTGATCGCGATCACCATGATTCCCGAACTGACGCTGTGGCTGCCGCGCGTGTTCGGCGTGATCAAATAGCTCAGAGCATCGGCAGGCTGCGCGGCTCCCTGCCGCGCGGGAACGCCTTGTCGAGCACGGCAACGTCATCCGCCGCCAACCTGAGATGACCCGCCACGGCATTGTCGGCAGCGTGCTTTACCGACGCGGCCTTCGGGATCGCAAATACGGATTCGCGGCGGGTAAGGAACGCCAGCGCGACCTGACGCGGCGTCGCGCCGTGCGCTGTCGCAATCGCTTGCAGCACCCTGCCGCCGGCGCTGTCCGAGCGCGGAAAATCGTCATGACCGAAAGGTGAGTACGCAACGACGGCAACGCCGTGCTTCTCGCACCATGGGATCACCGCATGCTCGATGGCGCGTTCCTGCAGATGATAGAGCACCTGATTGCAGGCGATCCGGCCCTCGCCCGCCACCTCGAGCAGTTCGTCGAGATCGTCAGCGTCGAAGTTGCTGACGCCCCATGACAGGATTTTTCCCGCTTTCATCAGCTCGTCAAATGCAGCGACGGTCTCTTCGAGCGGGTACTGCCCCCGCCAGTGCAGGAGGTAGCAATCGAGCCGGTCGGTACGAAGCCGCTTCAGCGAACGCTCGCAAGCCGTGATCGTGCCGCGCCGTGAGGCATTGCTCGGCAGCACTTTCGACACAATGAAGGTTTCATCACGCCGGCCTTCGATCGCGTCCGCGACAACAAGTTCGGCATCGCCGTACATCTCGGCGGTGTCGATATGAGTCATGCCGAGGTCGATGCCTTGGCGAAGCGCCGCGACGGCCGCCGCGCGATCGCCGTGGTCGATATACCAAGTCCCCTGACCCATCACAGGAACCGGCCGCTTCGCCGTCCCGAACCGGCGCGTTGTCATACTGCTTGTCGGCTTTGTCATAAAATTTACAGCCTCGCTTTACCGCTCCCATCATCCCGTGAATCGCTCGCGAAACAATTGGTATTTTTTTCGCCGCTATGTAAGGTCCGCAGTGGTCTAGAGGAGGACTCGATGCGTAAACCTGTAATTTTCGCGGCATTGACGCTCGCGCTGGCCAGCACGGCCGCGCATGCCGACGATCTGAAAATCGCTCTTATTTACGGCAAGACCGGCCCGCTTGAAGCCTATGCCAAGCAAACCGAGACCGGCCTGCGGATGGGGCTGGAATACGCCACCAAGAACACCATGATGGTGGACGGTCGCAAGATCGTTCTCATCACCAAGGACGATCATGGCAAGCCGGACCTCGCCAAGGCTGCGCTGGCCGAAGCCTATCAGGATGACAAGGTGGATATCGCCATCGGCACGACAGCATCCGGCGCCGCGCTGGCGATGCTGCCGATCGCGGAGGAAAACAAGAAGATTCTGATTGTCGAACCGGCGGTGGCCGACGCCATCACCGGCGAGAAGTGGAATCGCTACATCTTCCGCACCAGCCGCAATTCGTCGCAGGACGCGATCTCCAACGCGGTCGCTATCGGCAAGAAGGGCGTGACGATCGCCACCCTTGGGCAGGACAATGCCTTCGGACGTGACGGCGTCGGTGCGTTCAAGGACGCGCTGGCGAAGACCGGCGCAACCCTTGCCGCCGAAGAATATGTGCCGCCTGCAACCACCGACTTCACCGCAGCAGGCCAGCGTCTGTTCGATGCGCTCAAGGACAAGCCGGGTCGCAAGATCATCTGGGTGATCTGGGCCGGCGGCGGCGATCCGCTGACCAAGCTGCAGGACATGGACCCGAAGCGCTATGGCATCGAACTGTCCACCGGCGGCAACATCCTGCCTGCGCTGGCCGCCTACAAGCGCCTGCCGGGCATGGAAGGCGCGACCTACTACTACTACGGCATCCCGAAGAACCCGATCAACGACTGGCTGGTGAGCGAACACGAGAAGCGCTTCAAGTCACCGCCGGATTTCTTCACCGCGGGTGGTTTCGCGGCGGCGATGGCTGCGGTCACCGCCGTCAGGAAGGCTAAGTCCACCGACACCGAGAAGCTGATCGCCGCCATGGAAGGCATGGAGTTCGATACGCCGAAGGGCAAGATGATCTTCCGCAAGGAAGACCATCAGGCGCTGCAGAGCATGTATCACTTCAAGGTCAAGGTCGATCCGAACCTGCCATGGGCCGTCAACGAGCCGGTACGCGAGCTCAAGATCGAGGACATGCAGATCCCGATCAAGAACAAGCGGTAAGTCACCGCAACGCCTAGTGAGTGTCCCGGAAGCGATGCGGCACCTCGTGCCGCTTCGCAGATCCGGGACCGTCACAATCACCGGATGCCGTGGCGGCCCCGGATCAGCAGCGCAACGCTCCGCGCTGCGCAGCATCCGGGGCACAGCGACCGGATTTCGCGACGGACGAATCTCATGCCCCTCACCCTCGAAACCCGCGACCTGACCATCCGCTTCGGCGGCCATGTCGCTGTCAACAAGGTGAGCTGCGCCTTCCGCCCCGGGGAACTGACCGCCATCGTCGGCCCCAACGGTGCCGGCAAGACCACCTATTTCAACCTGATCTCGGGCCAGTTGCGCCCGAGCGCCGGCCAGGTTCTGCTCGATGGCGCCGACATCACCCACATGTCCGCACCGCTGCGCACCCGCGCCGGACTTGGGCGCGCCTTTCAGCTCACCAACCTGTTTCCCAATCTGAGCGTCGAGGAAAATGTCCGTCTCGCGGTGCAGGCCACCGCGGGCGTGCACTATGACACGCTGCGGCCGTGGATGAAGCGGCGCGATCTGATCGAGCGCGCCGACGCCATTCTCGACAAGGTAGCGCTCGGCAATCGCCGCGAGGTCGCCGCCACCGCCCTGTCCCACGGCGATCAACGCAAGCTCGAAGTCGCGCTGATGATGGCGCTGGAGCCGAAGGTGTTCATGTTCGACGAACCGACCGCCGGCATGAGCGTCGATGAGGTACCGGTGGTTCTCGACCTGATCGCTGACCTGAAGAAAGACACGAGCAAGATCATCCTGCTGGTTGAGCATAAAATGGACGTGGTACGCTCCCTCGCCGACCGCATCATCGTGCTGCATAACGGCGAACTGGTCGCCGACGGCAAGCCCGCCGAAGTGATCGCCTCGCCGATCGTGCAGGAAGCGTATCTCGGCATCGCACCGGGGAAGACCGCAGCATGAACGAAATGCTGACACTCGACGGTGTTCACACCCATATCGGCCGCTACCACATCCTGCACGGTGTCGATCTCATTGTGCCCGAGGGTGAGATCACCATGCTGCTCGGCCGCAACGGCGCTGGCAAGACCACGACCCTGCGCACCATCATGGGCCTGTCGCCGGCATCGGCCGGAACGATCATGCTGGCCGGCAGACGCATCGAGAAGATGGCGACGCCGGATATTGCCGGTCTCGGGGTTGGCTACGTGCCCGAGACCATGGCTGTGTTTTCCGATCTGACGGTGAAGGAGAATATGATTCTTGCCGCACGCGAAGGTCCGCTCGATGACTCGCGCCTTGAATGGATTTTCGGCTTTTTCCCGGCGCTCAAACGGTTCTGGCTGTCGCGTGCCGGCGGCCTGTCGGGCGGCCAGAAGCAGATGCTGTCGATCGCCCGCGCTATCGCGGAACCGCGCAAGCTGCTGCTGATCGATGAGCCGACCAAGGGCCTCGCCCCCGCGATCGTGGTGGCGCTGATCGAGTGCTTTGCCGAGATCAAGCGGCGCGGCGCGACCATCCTGCTCGTCGAGCAGAACTTTCGCGTGGCGCAGGAAGTCGGAGACCGCGTGTTCGTGATGGACAATGGAAAAATCGTTCATCGCGGCGCGATGGCCGATCTGGCGCGGGACGTTGCCCTGCAGGAGCGTTTGCTCGGCCTCAGCCTGGAGGCGCACCAATGACGGACATCTCCGCCACCAGCGCCCTGCCGAAGGAGCCGCGCGACGTTATCCCTCTGTTGCTGCCGCTCGTGCTGGCACTCGCGATGATCCCGTTGATCGGCTCGGCCAGCACATGGGCCACGCTGACGATCGCAAGCCTTGCGATGGGGATGCTGATTTTCATCATGGCATCCGGGCTAACACTCGTGTTCGGCCTGATGGATGTTTTGAATTTTGGCCATGGCGCGTTCATCGCGGTCGGCGCCTACGTCGCGACCCTTGTGCTGGGGCCGATGGCCGGATGGGTACAGGCGGATTCGCTGTGGGCCAACCTCGCCGCGCTTGCGCCTGCCGCAGTGCTGGCGATGGCGGTGTCCGGCGCGCTCGGTCTTGTATTCGAGCGCGTGTTGATCCTGCCGGTCTATGGCAATCACCTGAAGCAGATCCTGATCACCATGGGTGGCCTGATCGTTACCGAGCAAATCCTCTATGCGCTGTGGGGACCGGTGCGGATTCCATTGCCGCTGCCGACGGCGCTGCGCGGGTCCTATTTCCTCGGCGACATTGCCATCGCCAAATATCGCCTGCTCGCCATGGTCGTCGGAATCATCGTGTTCATCGGCACGCTGCTGGTGCTTAATCGCACCAAGATCGGCCTCCTGATCCGCGCCGGCGTCGAGAACCGCGAGATGGTCGAGGCGCTGGGCTATCGCATCAAGCGTCTATTCCTCGGCGTATTCATGGCAGGATCAGCGCTGGCCGGTCTCGGCGGGGTCATGTGGGCGCTCTATCGCGAGGAAGTCCATGCCTCGATGGGCGCGGACATGATGATCCTGGTGTTCATCGTCATCATCATTGGCGGGCTCGGCTCGATCGGAGGATGTTTCATCGGCGCGCTGCTGGTCGCCATGGTCGCCAACTACGGCGGCTTCCTCGTGCCGAAACTCGCGCTGGTGTCCAACATCCTGCTGATGGTCGCGATCCTGATGTGGCGGCCACGCGGACTCTATGCGGTGACAAATCGATGAGAAGCTGCAGATGATGATCCTCTCGGGCGATCCGCCGCGCAGCCGCGCCCTTGCCGCGATCCTGATCGTGATCGTGGCGGCGCTGGCGCTGGCACCGTTCCTGTTTCCCGGCGCGCGGGCGATGAACGTCGCCAGCAAGATCTGCATCTTCGCTGCGCTGGTTGCCTCCTACGATCTGCTGCTCGGCTATTCGGGCACGGTGTCGTTTGCGCACACCATGTTCTATGGCATCGGCTCCTATGCCATAGCTATCGCGCTTTACATGATGGGACCGACATGGGGCGCGGTGGCCACCGGCATCGTCATCGGCCTGCCGCTTGCGGCGCTGCTCGCACTCGGCATCGGCCTGTTCTCGCTGCGGGTGCAGGCGATCTTCTTCGCCATGATCACGCTGGCGGTCGCCTCGGCATTTCTCGTGCTGGCCTCGCAACTGTCATGGCTGACGGGTGGCGACGACGGCCGTAGCTTCCGCCTGCCCGAACTGCTGCGCCCCGGCACCGTAATTCTGGCCAAGAGCGTACTCGGCTTCGAGATCAACGGCCGCACGCTCAGCTATTACATCGTCTTCATCTCGTCAGGCGCGATGATCCTGGCGCTGCTGCGCATCGTGAACTCGCCGTTCGGCCGCGTATTGCAGGCGATCCGCGAGAATCGTTTCCGCGCCGAGGCGCTGGGCTATCGCACCGTATTTCATCTGACCTGGGTCAACTGCCTTGCCGCGCTGGTGGCAGCCGCCGCCGGCGTGCTGAATGCGCTTTGGCTGCGCTATGCCGGGCCGGATACGTCGCTCAGCTTTGCGATCATGATCGACATTCTGCTGATGGTGGTGATCGGCGGCATGGGGACGATGTACGGCGCGATCATCGGCGCGACGATTTTCATTCTGGCGCAGAACTATCTGCAGACCCTGATGGGCGCAGCCTCCCATGCCGCTGCCGAAGCAGGCATTCCGCTGTTGCCCAACCTGCTACATCCAGACCGCTGGCTTTTGTGGCTTGGCTTGTTGTTCATCGCCAGCGTCTATTTCTTTCCGGCAGGCATTGTCGGGCGTCTGCGCCGCAAAACCGCTTAGCACCAGAAACCTTGCACGGTTTTCGGCAGTCAGTTGCTCGCTGCGCCTTGCCGCGACGGGGTGCCTTCCGCGACGCAGGTCGCCATCCAGCGATCGAGCGCCTCGATCTCCTGCGCCGATAGTCGCAATCCGAGCTTCGAACGCCGCCACACGACATCGTCGGCGTTGCGCGCAAATTCGTAAGCCATGAGATAGCGAACCTCACGCTCGGTCAGGGTATCGCCAAATGACCGGCCGAGATCGGCGGCCGTCTTTGCGCTTCCGAGCAGTTGCGTGGCGCGGCTGCCGTACGAATGGGCAAGACGGTGGGCGTGCGCCTGCGTCAGGAATGGATAGGCGCCGCGCAGGTCTGCCACCAGCGCGGGCAGCGCCGACACGTCGAGATCGCCTCCGGGCAGCGGTGATTTCGCGGTCCAGCCTTCGTTGGCTTTGGTGCCGCGCAGATGAGGCGCCAGTCGTTCCAGCGCCTCTTCGGCAAGGCGGCGATAGGTCGTGATCTTGCCGCCGAAAATCGACAGCAGCGGCGAACCATTTGGTGTGTCCAGTTCGAAGACATAGTCACGCGTCGCCGCACGCGCTTCGCTGGCACCATCGTCGTAGAGCGGCCGCACGCCGGCATAAGCCCAGACCACGTCCGCAGGCTTCACCGGCTTTGCCAGATAGTCCCCAACCGACTGGCAGAGATAGGTGATCTCTTCCTGCGTCGGCGTCACCTTTGCCGGATCGCCGTGATAGTCACGATCCGTGGTGCCGATCAGTGAATAGTCGCCCTGGTAGGGGATCACGAAAATCACCCGCCCGTCGGCGTTCTGGAAGGTGTAGGCGCGATCATGGTCGTACAGCTTCGGCACCACGATGTGCGATCCCTGAACCAGACGCACTTTCGCCTTGGCGTGGATGCCCGCCCGGTGCGACGCGACCTCCTCGACCCACGGCCCCGCCGCGTTGACCAGGACGCGCGCCTCGATCACGTTGCGCTCGCCGGTCGTCATGTCCTCGACGGTGACCTGCCAACCCTGGCCTACGGGTTTCGCTTCGACAGCGCGAGTGCGCGTACGGATGACCGCGCCACGATCCGCCGCATCGCGCGCATTCAGTGCAACGAGACGGGCGTCATCGACAAAGCAGTCGGAATACTCAAAACCGCGGCTGAACCGCCCGGGAATTAACGGCTTCCCGACCTCGTCGCGCCGCAGATCGACCGAACGCGTCGGTGGCAGCAGGTGGCGGCCACCGAGATGGTCATAAAGAAACAACCCAAGGCGCAGTAACCAGGCTGGGCGCAACCCTTTGTGATGGGGCAACACGAATCGCAGCGGCCCGATGATATGGGGCGCGATCTGCCACAGCACTTCGCGCTCGATCAGGGCCTCGCGGACCAGCCGAAATTCGTAATACTCAAGATAGCGCAGGCCGCCGTGGATGAGTTTGCTTGACCACGACGAGGTTCCGCTGGCCAAGTCATTCATTTCACAGAGAAAAACAGAATTTCCGCGTCCCGCTGCATCGCGCGCGATACCACAACCGTTGATACCGCCGCCGATAATCGCGATGTCGTAAACTTGGCTCAAACCATTCCTCGGGAACCGAGATTTTCAGTTTAAGCGTTTTTGCCTTCGATACGCGCAAATCACAAGAAAAATCGAAAATATAACCCCATACGAAGGCTGCGGGAGGCGCATGCCGTCTGCCAGATCACTGGATCAACGGAAACAGGGCCTCAGGACCCCGATTCAGCCTCGGATGAGCCGTCGCCATTCGGCGCTTTGCCAGGCAGCGCCGTAATCACCGAGATTCCCCGCGCGGTGCAGATGTTCTGCAATCCGGACGGCAGTGGCAGGTCGGTCACGAAGGTCTGGATCTGGCTGAGATGGGCGATCCGCACCGGTGCACTGCGCTGGAGCTTGGTGCTGTCGGCCACCAGCATCACGCTGCGGGCGTTGGCGATGATCGCCTGCGCGGCCTGCACCTCGCGATAGTCGAAATCCAGCAACGCGCCGTCTTCGTCAATCGCCGATGCGCCGATGATGGCGTAATCGACTTTGAACTGGGTGATCAGGTTGTTGGCGGTCGAACCGATCACCGCGCCATCGGCGCGGCGGACCGTCCCGCCAGCCACGATCACCTCGATACGCGGATGCCGGTAGAGTTGCATCGCGACATTGAGGTTGTTGGTAATCACCAGCAGGTCCTCATGGCCTGTCAACGCGCCCGCCACTTCTTCCGTCGTCGTGCCGATATTGATGAACAGCGAGGAGCCGTTCGGAATCTGGGCTGCGGCGGCGGCCCCGATCGCCTTCTTCTCATCGGCGGCCACGAACCGCCGCGCTTCATAGGCCAGGTTCTCGACACCCGAAGCGATAATCGCCCCGCCATGAACGCGAGTCATCGACCGGCGATCGCAAAGGTCATTGAGATCCTTGCGAATAGTCTGGGCCGAAACCTCGAAACGGCGCGCCAGATCCTCCACCGTGACCCGTCCCGAGGACCGGGCGATATTGAGGATGTCCGACTGGCGAGTGGTCAATTCCGTCACGAAAATACCTCTGAACGAATGGCTGGCTATGGTGGTCCGGGCTGCCCGCGTCGTCAACGGTCCCGGCAAGGCATGACATTACGCCATGGCGCACCGGCTTGGGGCGAACTTTTCTCCTTATCCAGCCATGCTACACACGAGGGATGAACGCCCAACCGTCGAATCTCAAAGCCGCACTGTGGATGGCCGGATGGCTCTCCGCCATGCTGGTCCTGATCGTGGCCGGTCGCGAGACCACCCGCGAGATCACCGTCTTCCAGGTAATGGAGATGCGCTCGATACTGGGCCTTGTGATGCTTTATCCGCTGATCCATCTCGCAGGCGGTTTCCGGGCGATGAAGACATCGCGCCCCCTGATGCATATCGCACGCAACACTGTCCACTACGGGTCGCAGTACGGCTGGTTCGCCGCCCTCACCCTGATCCCGATCGCGCAAGTGGTGTCGATCGAATTCACCATGCCGATCTGGACCGCCCTCCTTGCCGTCGCCTTCCTCGGCGAGAAGATGACGATCTGGAAAAATCTCGCCATCGCATTGGGTCTCGCCGGTGTCCTGATTATCGTCCGCCCGGGCGCCAGCGAGATCAATCACGGCCAGATCATCATGGTGGTGACAGCGATCGGATTCGGCGCCTCGGTGGCCATGGTGAAATCGCTAACTCGCACCGAAAGCACCGTGACGATCATTTTCTGGATGCTGGTCATCCAGTCCATCATTGGACTGTGGCCGGCATGGCATGTCTGGCAATGGCCATCGGCTTATGTCTGGTTCTGGATCGTCCCCATCGCTTTCTGCGGCACTTTTTCTCATTACTGCATGACACGCGCCATGCTCTATGCCGACGCGACGGTGGTGATCCCGATGGACTTCCTGCGTGTCCCGCTGACGGCCGCGATCGGCTGGCTGGTCTATGCTGAACGTATCGACATGCTGACCGCGTTCGGCACGGCGCTGATCCTGTTCGGCAACCTGCTGAACCTGAAATCCGGCAAGCCTAAGCTCGCGCAGGTCGCGGCGGAGTCGACGCCCTAGCCCGTCAGCCGCGCCTGCGGCAGGAAGATGCCGTCGTCCATTGGCTCGAAGAAAACCTCGATGCGCTGGCCAATCGCGACCTTGTGCGGATCGGTGTCGCGTACATTCATCATCATCCGGAACTGTTCGTCGAAATCGACAAGCGCGATGACATAAGGCACATCGGCCTTGAACGCCGGGGTCGGCGGGCGATGCACCACCGTGAAGCTGTGAATCTTTCCGCGCCCCGCGGACTTCTTCCACACGATGCGATCGCTGCCACATACAGCGCAATGCGAGCGCGGCGGAAACTGCGAGCGCGCGCATTTCTGGCACGACTGATAGACCAGTTGTCCCTTGGCGCAGGAATCCCAGAACGTTTTGGTTTCGGCCGTCGGGCGCGGCAGCGGCTTTCCGATGGTCTCTGTCATCGTCTACACCTTCGCCAGCACAAGCGATCCATGGGCGGACAGAACCCCGCCATCGCCATGGACATAGGCAAGTCCGGCATCCTCGACCTGACGCGCCGCAGCCTGCCCGCGCAACTGATGCACGGCTTCGACAATATGGAACATCCCACCGGCCGCGCCGGAATGGGCGTATGACAACAACCCGCCATGAGTATTACACGGCAGACAGCCGCCGAGGTCGAGTTCGCCGGCCAGCGCCGCCTCCCCGGCCTCGCCGCGCGCGAAGAAACCGATAGATTCAAGCTCGACCAGCAGTGTAATCGTGAAACTGTCGTAGATTTCAGCGACATCAATATCGCCGGCAAGGATTCCCGCCATCTCGAAGGCCTGCTGCGACGATTGCTTGCAGCCGAAATCCACCAGCGACGGCGCGGCAATGATGTGCTCGTGGGTATTCATCTGCCCATAACCGGTAATCGCGATCGGCTTCGACTTGAGGTCGTGCCGCGTGTCCGGCGCACTGACGATCACGGCCGCGCCGCCGTCCGAAATCTGGCAGCAGTCGAACAGCCGCAACGGCTCGGCGATGAACCGCGCGGTCATGGCCTGCTCGATGGTCAAGGGATCGCGCATCTGTGCCTTGGGATGGCGACGGGCGTGATTGCGATGGGTGACCGCGATGGCGGCGAGCTGTTCTTCGGTGACGCCGAACTCGTGCATGTAGCGCTGCGCGACGAGGCCATAAGCCGCCGGAATATTGATGCCATAGGGCCGCTCGAACTGGCCGTGGCCGAATTCAGAGAGGAACGCCACGGCGCGATCGCGGCTGCCGCCGGTCAGCCGGTTATCGCCGGTGACGCACAGCACGTGACGGCAAAAGCCGCTTGCTACAAGCGCCGCGGCCTGAATGACCATGATGCAGGCGGTGGCGCCGCCGGCCTGCACCGCGGCGCTGAATTTCGGCGCGATGCCATAGTATTCGCTGAACACCGAGGCCAGCATCATGTGCGGTTCGGTGATCGAATAGGCGCACAATACGCCGTCGATATCGCTGGCCTGCAGTCCGGCGTCAGCCAGCGCGGCTGTCGTCGCCTGGGCGTGAAGCCCAAGGCAACTCGACCCCACAACCTTCCCGACCGCCGTGTCGGCAACGCCTGAAATAATTGCCGACGCGCTCATGTGTCCGCCCGCGATACCACAACCCATGTGTGGTATCGCGGATTGCCATTCCCGTGCAAGAGCGCGGCAGCCTATCCGTGACGCGCTGCCGCCGGGGCCTCTTCCATGGTGCTTTCGCCATGCTGAATCAGCGGCTTGTTGCCCGACAGAGCCCGCAGCAGGACATAGAACACCGGCGTGAAGAAGATGCCGAACGCCGTGACCCCGATCATGCCGGAGAACACCGCGACACCCATGGCGTGGCGCATTTCCGCGCCGGCGCCGGTGGAGGTCACCAGCGGCACCACACCCATGATGAACGCCATCGACGTCATCAGGATCGGTCGCAACCGCAGGCGGCTGGCCTCAATGGCAGCGGCAAACGGCGTACGCCCGGCGAATTCCAGTTCGCGCGCGAACTCCACGATCAGGATCGCGTTCTTCGCCGACAAGCCGACCAACACGAACAGCCCGATCTGGGTAAACACGTTGTTGTCGCTGCCGGTGATCCAGACACCGAACATCGCCGCCATCAATCCCATCGGCACGATCATGATGATCGCCAGCGGCAGCACCAGGCTCTCGTATTGCGCGGCCAGAACCAGGAACACCAGGAACAACACGATCGGAAACACGTAAAGCGACGTGTTGCCCGCAATGATCTCCTGATACGTCAGGTCGGTCCATTCATAGTCGATGCCCTTCGGGAACACCTCCTTGGCGATCTTCGCCACGGCCGCCTGCGACTGACCGGTAGAGTAGCCCGGCGACGTATTGCCGTTAATGTCGGCGGCGAGGAAGCCGTTGTAGCGCATCGCGCTTTCCGGCCCGGCACTCGCCTTCACCTTCAGCAACACTGAGAGCGGAATCATCTCGCCCGAGTTGGAACGCACCTTCAACTGGCCGATATCATCCGGACGCGCGCGATATTTCGCGTCTGCCTGCACGCGCACGGAATAAGTCCGGCCGAACTTGTTGAAGTCGTTGACGTAGATCGAGCCGAGATAGGCCTGCATGGTCTCGAACACACTGGTGACCGGCACGTTAAGTTGCCGCGCCTTGGTGCGATCGATATCGGCATAGAGCTGCGGCACATTGATCTGGTAGCTCGAGAAAAGCCCCATGATCTCCGGTGCCTGTGCCGCCTTCGCCATAAAGGCTTTCTTGGCGGCATCCAGCGCCTCGTAACCAAGCCCTGCCCTGTCCTCGATCTCGAGCTTGAACCCACCCGTGGTGCCGAGACCGTTGACCGGCGGCGGCGGCAGCATGGCGATGAACGCATCCTCAATGCCAAGATACTTTTTGTTCAGCTCGGCTGCGATATTGACCGCACTCAGCGATTTGTCCTTGCGTTCCTCGAACGGCTTGAGCACCGAGAACACGATGCCGGCGCTCGACGAGTTGGTGAAACCATTGATCGACAGGCCGGGGAACGCCACCGCATTCTCCACGCCCGGTTGCTTCTTCGCGATTTCGGTCATGCGACGGATGACGTCTTCGGTGCGATCCAGCGTTGCGCCGTCCTGGAGCTGAGCAAAGCCGATCAGATACTGCTTGTCCTGTGCCGGAACGAAGCCGCCCGGCACCGTCTTGAACAATCCGAAGGTCACGGCGATCAGAGCGACATAGACGCCCATCACCACGGCCTTACGTGAAATGACGTGCTTCACGCCGTAGCTATAGGTATCCGAACCGCGCTGGAACACCGAGTTAAAGCGACGGAAGAAGCCGCCGAGCACCTTGTCCATACCGCGGCTCAACGCATCCTTCGGCTCGTTGTGGCCCTTGAGCAGCAAAGCGGCGAGCGCGGGCGACAAGGTCAGTGAACTGATCGCGGAAATAACCGTCGAAATCGCAATCGTCATCGCGAACTGCTTGTAGAACTGCCCGGTCAGCCCGCTGATGAAACCGAGCGGGACGAACACCGCCACCAGCACCAGCGCGATCGCGATGATGGGTCCCGAGACTTCGCTCATGGCGCGATAGGTCGCCTCGCGCGGCGACAGCCCTTCCTCGATATTACGCTCGACGTTTTCGACGACGACGATGGCATCGTCGACCACGATGCCGATGGCCAGCACCAGCCCGAACAGACTGAGTGCGTTGATCGAGAATCCGAACAGGAACATGACTGCGAAGGTGCCGATGATCGACACCGGAACCGCGACCAGCGGAATGATCGAGGCCCGCCATGTCTGCAGGAACAGGATCACCACCAGAACCACCAGCGCGATTGCCTCCAGAAGCGTATGCACTACCGCTTCGATCGAGGCGCGGACGAACCTCGTCGGATCGTAGGCGATCCGGTAGTCCACGCCGTCCGGCATGTTCTGTTTAATCTCGGCCATCACGTTGTGCACATCGCGTGCGATGTTCAGCGCGTTCGAACCCGGGGCCTGGAACACGCCGATGCCGACGGCCGATTTGTTATCGAGCAGCGAGCGCAGCGCATATTCGGACGCGCCGAGTTCGATGCGGGCGACGTCGCGCAAACGGGTGATTTCGCCGTTCTCGCCAGTCTTGATGACGATGTCACCGAACTCTTCCTCGGTGCTCAGGCGGCCCTGCGCATTGATCGGCAGTTGCAATTCGACGTCCGGCACGGTGGGCGAAGCGCCCACCGTGCCGGTCGCCGCCTCGACGTTCTGTGCCCGGATTTCGCGCACGATATCGCCCGGCGACAGGCCGCGCTCGGCGACCTTCTGCGGATCGAGCCAGACCCGCATCGAGTAATCGCCCGCACCCCAGATAACGACCTGCCCGACGCCCTGAATCCGCGCCAGGCGATCCTTGACATTGAGCACGCCGTAATTCCGCAGATACGTCATGTCGTAGCGATCGTTCGGCGACAAGAGATGCACGACCAGCGTGATATCAGGCGAGCTCTTCACCGTGGTGATGCCCAACTGGCGCGTCACTTCGGGCAATCGCGGCTCGGCCTGCGATACCCGGTTCTGCACCATCTGCTGCGCCTTGTCGGGATCGGTGCCGAGACGGAAGGTGACGTTGAGCGTCATCTGGCCGTCGGTGGTGGCCTGGCTGCTCATGTAGAGCATGTTCTCGACGCCGTTGATCTGTTCTTCGATCGGCGTCGCCACCGACTCCGCGATCACCTTCGGATTGGCGCCGGGATACTGGGCGCGCACCGTGACGATCGGCGGCGCGACCTCGGGATATTCCGAGATCGGAAGCGCAGGTAGCGAAAGCAGACCCGCAAGAAAGATCAGGGCGGACAGAACGCCGGCGAAGATCGGGCGATCGATGAAAAATTTCGAGAAGTTCATAGGTTTGTCTCGGCTTGCGGACAAAAAGGGGCCGTTCGCGCGCGAGCGGCGTTGTTACGTTGGAAGAAAGCTGAGTGGGACGGCTTAAAGCGTGTCCATCGCCACCATCTGCGGCGCGATTACCGCGCCGGGCCGCAGACGCTGAAGGCCCTTGACCACGATGCGCTCACCGGCCTTCAGGCCACTGGCGACGGCGCGCAGACCTTCGATCGACGGACCAAGCTTAACCTCGCGATATTGCGCTTTGTTGTCGTCGGTCACGACCATCACGTATTTCTTGTTCTGGTCGGTACCGACGGCGCGTTCGCTGACAAGCAGCGCCTTTTCGCTCCGTGGCTGGCCCATCTGCAACCGGACGAACTGACCCGGGATCAGCCGCTCGTCGCTGTTATCGAAGATGGCGCGAACCCGCACGGTGCCGGTGCGCGCATCGACCTGATTGTCGATCAGTTGCATCCGGCCGTCATGCGTCACGCCGTCCGATGTGGTCATCTTCACCGGGATGCGGCCGATTTCGGACGGCGTTCCGTCATCCGCCAGCGTCTTCAGTGCGTGCAGCACTACCTGCTCGTCCGCGTTGAAGCTGGCGTAGATCGGGTTGATCGACACCAGCGTCGTCAGCACCGGAGCGCCAGGCCCTGCCGCAATCAGATTGCCCGTGGTGATTTCAAGCTTGCCGACCCTGCCGCTGACCGGCGCGCGCACCTCGGTATAGCTGAGATTGAGCTGCGCGGTCTTTAGCGCAGCCTGAGCCGCCTTCAGGTTGGCATCGGCTTCGCGATAGGCGTTGATGCGGGTGTCGAGATCGCGTTGCGAGATCGTCTGCGAGCCCGACAATTGCTGGCCGCGCTCATAGTCGCTCTTGGTCAGGACGAGACGCGCCTTGGCAGCCGCCACCTGCCCTTCCGCTCGCGCCACCTCGGCGGCATACAGCGCCGGATCGATCTGGATCAACAGATCGCCTTGCTTCACGATTCCGCCTTCCCGGAAGTGAACCTGCTGCACGACGCCCGCCACCCGCGGCCGTACCTCGACCCGCTCGATGGCCTCGAGCCGGCCGGAAAACTCATCCCAGATCGCGGTATCACGCGACTCGACCGTGGCCACTGAAACCGGAACCGCCGCCGGGGCGGCCTGTGCGGCCTCCGCAGCGGCGCGGTCGTTGGCCGCGGCAAAAAAAGTTGCTGCACCTGCGCTGACTCCTACCAACAGCGCGGCAGCGATCCACATCCGGGTCTTCGAGGAAAACTTCGTCATCGCCCCATCTTTCATTTCATTGGTCGCCGCAGCCGAAAATTTCATCGTGAGAACAGCCACTTAACTGTCAGACTCACTGCTATCGACTCAAAAAGGGCGCGGAACTTACTCCCGTTGGCGCCCTCTGTCACTACGCTGCGTCGCACAAATCTGTAACGTCCGGTATAGATGGACGATGGACAACGACTGTCAAGGGACTTATCTAACGAAAGGTACAGAATTTTAGAAACACTCCACGATCGCCTGAAAGGACTGCTCAAAAAATGGCCATGGGTCGCCCCCGCGAATTCGACATCGATGAAGCTCTGGACCGTGCGTTGCATGTGTTCTGGCGCAAGGGCTACGAAGGCGCTTCGATGTCGGACCTCACGGAGAGCATGGGAATCACCCGCCCGAGCCTTTACGCCGCCTTCGGCAACAAGGAGACTCTGTTTCGCAAGGCGTTCGACCGTTATGTCGATGGCCCCGGAGGCTACGTCCGCATCGCGCTTGAACAGCCGACCGCACGCGGCGTGATTGAGCATTTGCTCTACGGCGCAGTCGACGCTGTGACCGACCCCAGCAATCCGCCTGGCTGTCTCACTGTTCAGGGCGCGCTGACATGCGGTGATGCGGCTGAATCCATCAAGCAGGAATTGATGGACCGCCGGAATGCCGGCGAGCAGGACTTGCGCCAACGTTTCGAACGCGCCCTCGCCGAAGGCGATCTCGCTCCCGGCTCCGATCCCTCCGCGCTCGCGCGCTATATTTCAATCGTACTTCAGGGCATGGCGGTGCAAGCCTGCGGCGGCGCCCGCCGCGACGACCTGCGGAAGATAGCCGATATCGTCTTGAGCACGTGGCCACCGGCGAATCTTCCTGTTGCTGCCGTTGCGGCCGAGTGATTGCACTGCGAAATCAATTCATCTCGCCTTCTCTCATTGCTGCACCTAAGATCAGGGCCCCATACAAAAACAACAGGGCCTCCAGTGAAACCCAATCAAGAGCTTCTGCAGGCAACTGCCTGCACCATCGTCGATCGTCTGCGCCGCGGCGACGTCACGCCCCTCGACCTTCTCGACACGCTGGAAGCCCGCATTGCCGAAGTGGACGGCAAGGTCAACGCACTGCCGACCCTGTGTTTCGATCGTGCGCGCAAGCACGCAGCCGAGCTGATGAAAAAACCGGTGGATGCACGCGGAATACTTGCGGGCCTACCAGTCCCGATCAAGGATCTCACCGCTGTCGCCGGCGTACTGACCACACAGGGCTCCCCGATTTTCAAGGACCACGTCCCCGCGCGATCCGACATTCTGGTCGAACATCTCGAGCACAACGGCGGGGTGGTCTACGCCAAATCGAACACCCCCGAATTCGGCGCCGGCGCCAACACGTTCAACGAAGTGTTCGGCCCGACTCGTAATCCATGGGACCTGTCGCGCTCGTCGGCCGGCTCTTCCGGCGGCGCCGCCGCTGCGCTTGCCAGCGGCACGGCATGGCTTGCTCACGGTTCCGACATGGGCGGCTCGCTGCGCAACCCGGCGAGCTTCTGCGGCATCGTCGGGATGCGGCCGAGCATCGGTCGCGTCGCCCACACGCCGGTGGCGAAGATCGACCGCAACCTCGGCGTTCAGGGGCCGATGGCTCGTAATGTGGAGGATCTGGCGCTGCTGCTCGATGCGATGTCCGGCGAGCACCCGGCGGACCCGCTGTCGCTGCCTGCATTGCCCACATCGTTCCTGTCCGCCGCACGCTCCGGCCGCGCGCCGAAGCGGATTGCTTACTCCGCGGATTTCGGCATCACGCCGGTCGATCCCGAAGTCGCGAAAATCACCCGGCAGGCAGCGGAAAAGTTTGCAGAGGCCGGTGTGATTGTCGAAGAAGCCCACCCCGACCTGCGCGAGGCGCACGACTGTTTCCAGGTCCTGCGCGCATTCGATTTCGCGATCAGCAAGGCCGGCCTGCTGCGGACGCATCGCGACCTGCTCAAGCCCGAAGTCATCTGGAACATCGAGAAGGGGCTCAATCTCTCGATGGACGATATCGAGCGAGCCGAGGCGCAGCGCGTTGCGATGACGGAAAGGACGTTGAAGTTCTTCGAGACCTACGATCTCCTGCTGGCGCCGACCACTATCGTGGCCGCGTTTCCGGTCGAGGAACGCTACGTCGCCGAGTGTGCCGGTAAAAAATTCGACAACTACGTCGAATGGCTCGCCATCGTCTATGCCATCACGCTGGTGTGCTGCCCGGCCCTGTCTCTTCCCTGCGGCTTCACCGATAAAGGCCTGCCTGTCGGCTTGCAGGTCATCGCACCGCCTCGTGGCGAAGCGCAGATTCTTGCCGGCGCAAAGGTGCTGGAAGACATCCTGGGTCTTCGGAGCATTACCCCGATCGATCCACGGCCGGTCGCGCAGCCGCGCTGATCGTCACAGCCGCATCAGTGGCAGCCATACGGACCGCAGGGGTCGGGATCCTCCGGCGGCGGGGTTTGTGATGGCGATACGGTCTGGGTGGTCTGGTTCGCCTGCGACTTGTTTCGCACCAGACCATCGCCGCCGCTGAAGATGGAGAAATAGCCCAGCGGATCGGTGCCGGGCGGGCGAGCCGGATCGTTCAGGTTGGTGGTGCCGTAGCCCACTCGCGCCGCCATGGAGTCCGTCGGCAGATCGTACACTCCGCCCGTCTGGCCCGGACCGCTGGTCAGCTTGGCCATGATCATCTGGAGGACGGCATCCGGGACCCTGAATGGCTCCGGGATCGGATCGTTTGGACCGGTGACGTAGGTCGCAAACCCGGGGCGCACGATAACCGAGCCTGCGTTGTTGGCGATCGTGATCGTACCGACATGGCCGATCACGAGTTGTCCGCTGCCGATTGTGATATTTGGAAACGATGACGCGATGTCCGGCGTAACCGGATAAACCACCGTCGCGACGCCGCCACGAATACCGAGTGTCGCTACCGGTGTCTTGATCGAGATGCCGGCGGTGTGACTGATCTGACCACCGACAAAACGCAGTACCCCCTTCCCGACCGTCGCCACCATCTTGCCGGTGCCGGCGTTGGGATCATAGACGAACTCGTCGATCACGATGTTGCTGTTGCGCCCGACATTCAGCGTGGACTGATCGGGAAACAGAATCTGCGTCGATCCGTTGGCCGTCGTTTTGATGCGCTCCTTGTGAATGACATTGGTGCCGATCGCGAGCATGCGCGAGGCGGCCCCTGGCGGCGTACCGCTCGCGTCGGGATTGACGGCGGTCACCCGCCCGGAGTTCTGCGCCTCGGCGCGCATCATCGGCGCGGCGGTCGACAGGAGGACCGTCAGCAATTGGGTGAGACAGGAGCGCACGCGCGGATGCATAACGGCGACCTCAGAACCGAACCGTGGGACCGAACATCACCGAGAAGTTCTCGAGCTGATAGTTCGGCAGCGACGAATTGATGTGATCGTATTGAATCGCGGCGGACACACCGAAGGTCCGCGTAATCGGCGCGTTGAACATCGCGCCAAACGACCATTGCTGGTCGCGGCGTGCCGTCAGCGGATCAATGTTCGGGTTCGGTGCATCGAATCTGGTTTCAATGAACTTGACGAACGGCGCGATGCTCCAGTTGCGCGGGATCATCGCCCATGGCGGCGCAAACTCGAAAGTGATCGCAGCCTCGGCCGCCCATTGATCGAACGACTGGAACACGAACGACGAATCTCCGCGGCGATAGAGGCCACGGGCATCGAGGTTGATACCCTGCGCGATCCGGTAGGAACCCGCGAGCGCCGCAGTGTACCAGTCACCGGAATTGAATCCGGACACCGGGACAGGATCATTGGTCTTGAAATCGGCGCGTCGCCACTCGAAATCGGGACCGAACGTGAAGCGATCGTTCACCGGCACCTTGATCCCGACACCGGCGCCTGCCGACGACATGTACGACTTGCCATCAATCCATGTGTTGCCGCCAACAACATACGGCTTGATCGTCACACCCGGCAGGTGCTCCGGCGAAAGAGCAAGCCGCGGTCCGAAGCTGATATCGAACAGGCCGACATTCAACTGATCGAAATGCTGTTGCTGGGTCAGATAACCCACGAAGCGGGTTTCCAGCATATCGCCGCGCTGATTGCCGAGATCGTAATCGTGGCTGATGCCCGCCAGCCCGAACCAGTTGATGTCGCTTTTCTTCTGGGCCGTCGGCAACAGAGCGAGATCCTGTCCCCCCAGACGGATCGTGCCCGTGCTCGGCGCAAAGCTCGCATTGCTCTGCGAACGGATGCCGGTCTGTACGAAACCGGACAATCGGCTTGCCTGTGTCTGCTTCTCCGCATCGGGCAGATAGGTTTCGATCCGCACCCGCGTCACCGGATCGAGGTCGGGACTCGCCAGCGCCTCGCGGAAATAACGCTTGGCCATTTCATAGGAGCCAAGCCGGAAGTACAGCGCCCCGAGTTCGTATTTCACCCGCGTCAGTTTCGGGTTGTAGAACATCAGGCGTTCGAGCGCCCCGATCGCGGCTTCGTAATCGCCGCGCGCGGTGGCCACCCGCACAAATTCAAACGTAAGGTCGTGATTGGTCGGCTGGCGCAACATCTGTTCGAACAGCCGCTGCTGCTCCGCCGCGTCCTGTGCGCTGGCAATCGCCGTTTGAGCGCAAAGGCCGACGAGCGCCGAGAAAACCAACGGCATGAGTCCGCGCGACCGCCGCGCGCGGTGAACCGCAATCGTTGAACGCACAAAAAAACTCATAGCAAATATGTCTCGCCTGACGGCCAATGAGTTCAAAAACCACAAAAATATCGCCCATTCAACGGCGAGCCTTTCGGATTCCGTGGCGGATTCAGCACAGACCGACAGGAAAACGCGCGCCGCGAACGCCGATATGCGACACTTTGTCCACGGAATACGACGCCCATTCCCTGTCCCGAAAGTATTCGGAAGGCAGCCCGAAAAGAGAAAAAACTCTTGTGAACCGGATACTTACTCCGGCAACCTGTATCGCAAGGATGTCATCGGGCACGCCGGCATTGTCTGCACCCTGATCACCGTCCGCACTGGAGCCTGAATGACGGCAGCAGAATTGATTGCACTTTTGAATCCGATTTACAGCCGTCCGCCCCGGATCTGCGTTTCATGAAAACGGTTCTGCTTGCCTGGGAGTTCGGTGCAGGGACAGGTCACGCCGCCGCGCTTCAGCGTTACGCGGCACGCCTGCGTACTCACGGCGTGAGACTGGTCGCTGCGGTGAGAAACTACACCGCCGCCGAAGGCCTGCTCAATCTCGGCGTCGCAATCCTGCAGGCCCCGCTCTGGCCGGGTGTCTGGCTCACCGCTGAGCAGCGCAAGCGTGCGTCATCGGCAAACATGACCGACACGCTTGCGGAAGCAGGCCTAATGAATGAAGCAGCCTTTATCGATGTGATGCGACAGTGGGACGAGATCATCACTGCCGTTCGACCTGATCTTGTCGTCGGAGACTACGCACCGGCGATCGCATTGATGGCGCGCGGACGCATTCCGCTGATCCTGACCGGCAATGGCTTCACGCTGCCGCCGAGCGAGATGGCAAGCTTTCCGTTGCTCCACGATTTCGCTCCGCCGCGATGGAATGAGGATGTCGTGCTCACGGCAATCAACAAGATGGCGCGTTCAACCGGCGCACAGCCGCTCGACCGGCTCACGCAGATGTTCGCAGCCGATGCTCGCATCGTCGAAAGTTTTGCAATCCTCGATCCCTACGACCGTCACCGCGTCGAGTCTGTCGATGGCCCCATCTTCGATGCGCTTCCCTCGCCGCGGCGTGCCGATGCCGATGGCGTCATTGTCTATCTCGCCCCCGGAGTTGCGATCCATCGCGACATCGTCGGCGCGACGCAACCATTTTCTGCACGCGTACATATCCACGCACCCGAACTGTCCGATACCCAACGCAGCGATCTGGCTGCCTCGGGCGCGCACGTTCATGACCAGCCCTTCGTCTTGCCTGATACGCTGCCGCACACGCGTCTCATCATCCATCTCGGCGGCAGCGGCGTGGCGTCTTACGCTCTTGCCAGCGGTGTTCCGCAGATGATCATCGCCGGGCATATCGAACAGGAACTGAACGGTGCCGCGCTGGCTCGTGCCGGCGTAGGCCAGATCGTTCGTGGCTATCGTTCGGCAACGCGGATTTCATCCGATCAGATCGGCGGGATGCTGGAGGACCAAACCCTCGCTGAGCGAGCCGCCAACGCAGGGGCGGAGCATCGCGCGCTTCTGCAAGAATCTGCTCGGCAAAAAAAAGGCCCGCTCGAAAAATTCGAGCGGGCCGCTTTGGGGTTGATGGGCCTACAGACCTGAGGACGGCCTATGCCTTGCTGAGTTCGAAGTCGGCGATATCCTTTGCCCGCTTCGTTTCCGCGGTGCGCGAGTGATCGGTGGCGATCGCCACATACACCGCCGGAAGTACGAACAGCGTGAACAGCGTTCCGATCGACATGCCGGCGACGACCACGAGTCCGATCGAGAACCGGCTCGCAGCGCCGGCTCCGCTCGCGGTCAGCAGCGGCAACAGGCCGGCAACCATGGCCGCCGTGGTCATCAGGATCGGCCGCAGGCGAACCCGGGCCGACTGCTCGATCGCCGAGCGCCGGTCGAGACCTTCCTTGAGCTGGAGTTCGTTAGCGAATTCTACCATCAGAATGCCGTGCTTGCTGATCAACCCGACCAGAGTGAGCAGACCGACCTGAGTGTAGATGTTGATTGTCGCCAATCCGAAGAAGAGCGGAATCAATGCACCCACGATCGCCATCGGCACGCTGATCAGGATGACCAGAGGATCGCGCAGACTCTCGAACTGCGCCGCCAACACCAGGAAGATGATGATAAGCGCAAAGCCGAATGTCACGGCGAGCTGATTGCCTTCCTGCACATACTGGCGAGCGTCAGCCAAATAGTCGTGGCTGTAACCGGCCGGCAGCTTCTTCGCCTCGCTTTCTAGGAATTCGACCGCCTTGCCGACGGTCACACCCGGCATGGGCACGGCCTGGAAGGTCGCCGAGTTGAGCTGGTTGTAGTGCGTCAGCGCATTCGGATCGGTCGCGTTCTCGACCGATACCACTGTTGAGAGCGGCACCTGCTTCCCCGTCGCCGTAGCGACATAGAAACGTTCGAGCGCTTCGGGCGACAGGCGCAGTTCGCGCGGCACCTGCGGAATGACCTGATAGGACCGTCCCTGCAGATTGAAGCGATTGACGTAGTTGCCGCCAAGCATCGCCGCGAGCGTCGTGCCGATCGACGACATCTGGATGCCGAGATCGTTGGCCTTGACGCGATCGATCTTCACCCGGACCACCGGCTGGTTGAAGTTCAGATCGCTGTCCGAGACGATGAACAGGCCGCTCTTGCGCGCTGCAGCCTTGAGCTTTTCCATCTGTTCATAGACCTGCTGGAAGCCGTTGGTCGAATTGATGACCATCTGCACCGGCAGACCACCCGGGCCACCGGGCAGCGGCGGCAGATTGAACACGAAGGCCTGAACGCCCTCGATCTTGCTCGCCTCGTTCTGAACATCCTGCTTGAGCGAGGTCGATGAGCGCGTGCGCTCATCCCACGGCTTCAGGATCATACCGGCAATACCCTGCCCGGGCGTCGGTACGCCGTTCAGGATAAAGCGCAGATCGGTCTCCGGAAACTTCGCAAACGCATGGTCGAGCTTTTCGCCATAGTAGTTCGCGTAGTCGATGTTGGCGTATTTCGGCGATTTCGTCACCGAAAACAGAATGCCCTGATCTTCTTCCGGCGCCAGTTCCTTGCTGGTGTTCATATAAAGGAAGCCGACCAGCCCGAGGATAACAACCGCGAAAAGCGTCGTGACCGGACGATAGTCGAGCGAACGATCTAGCAGCCGCCCGTAAGCGCGCGTGGTCGATCGGAACACGGTATCGACCTTCCGTGCGAACCAGCCCTGCTCGACATGGGTCAGCAACACCGAGCACATCATCGGCGACAGTGTTAGCGCGATCACGCCCGACACGATCACCGCGCCGGCGAGCGTAAAGGCGAACTCGCGGAACAGAGAGCCTGTCAGACCGCCAAGGAAACCGATCGGCGCATACACCGCCGCGAGCGTGATGGTCATGGAAATGACCGGACCCACGATCTCGCGCGCACCAATCAGCGAGGCCTGAACCGGTGACTTCCCCTCCTCCAGATGTCGATGGATATTCTCCACCACCACGATGGCGTCATCGACCACAAGTCCGATCGCCAGCACCATCGCCAGCAGCGTCAGCAGATTGAGGCTGAACCCGAACGCCAGCATGAGCGTGCACACGCCGATCAGCGATAGCGGGATGGTCACCACCGGAATGATGACGGAGCGGAACGACGCCAGGAACAGGAAGATAACCACGATAACGATGATCACGGCTTCGCCCAGTGTCTTCTCGACTTCGTCGATCGACGACTGAATGAACTTGGTCGAGTCATACGCGACCGTCATCTTGAGGGTTGGCGGCAGGTTACGCTCGATGTCCGGGAACAACGCGCGTACGCCCCTGACGATGTTGAGCGGGTTGCCTTGCGGTGTCGCCTGAACGCCGATGAAGATCGCATGCTGTCCGTTGAGCGCGACGCTTGCGTCGGTGCTCTGCGCATCCAGCTCGACGGTGGCAATATCCTCCATGCGGACGAGGCCGCCATCCTTGGCCTTCACCACCATCCGCTTGAACTGTTCGACGTTGTTCAGGTCGGTGTTGGTCGTCACGTTTGAGACGATGTAGTAGCCCTTGGTCTGACCGGCGGCCGCCTGGAAGTTATTGGCCTGAATCGTCGTAATGACATCCTGCGCCGACACGCCGCGACCGGACATGCGCGCAGGATCGAGCCACAGTCGCATCGCAAACGTCTGGCCGCCGAGAATATCGGCGGACGCAACGCCTTCGACAGTCGACAGGATCGGCTGCACCACACGGGTCAGATAATCCGAGATCGCTGGCCCGCCGAGTTCATCACTCGAAAAGCCGATGTACATGACAGCCGTCGTCTGGCCGGTGGACTTCACGATAACGGGGTCGTTCGCTTCTTTCGGGATAAGATATTTGACCGAATTGACCTTGGCGAGCACCTCGGTCAGCGCCTGGTTGGGATCGAAGTTGAGCTTGACGTAGACGGTGATCGTACTGGTGCCCTGCACGGACGACGACGTGATGTAGTCGACGCCCTCGGCGGAAGCGACCGCCTGCTCGATCGGCTGGGTGATGAAGCCCTGCATCAGATCCGGAGACGCGCCGGGATAGGCCGTGGTGATGGTCACCACGGTGTTCGACAGCTTCGGATACTGACGGATCGGCAGGCTGGTCGCAGCCTTGAAGCCGATCAGCAGGATCAGCAAGCTCACGACCAGCGCAAGCACCGGCCGCTTGATGAAAATATCGGTAAATTTCATTTCGCACGCGCTCCGTGCATCTCAGTAACGTGGCGGCTTGGCCGGGATCGGAGGACCGGGGTCCTTCGAGATTTCCACGGCAGCGCCCGACTGCAGCTTCAACTGTCCGACGGCGACCACACGGTCACCTTCCTTGAGACCCTTGACGATGGCGACACGGCCGTGATGCCGACTGCCAACCGTGACCGGTGCGCGCTCCGCAACAAGCGACGTCTTTCCGTCCTTGTCCTTGGTTTCCTTGATAAGGAAAACGGAGTCGCCGTACAGCGTGTAGTCGACCGCCGTTTCCGGAACGGTGACCTTCGCCGGCTCCGGCGGCAGCACCACCGACGTCGTCGTGAACATGCCTGGCTTCAACAGATGCTGGGGATTGTCGATGGTCGCCTGCAGACGGATGTTACGGGTGTCGCTGCTGATCTGCGGCTCGATGGTGGTAATCTTGCCTTCGAACTGCCGGCCCGGATAGGCATCGACCTCGATCCGCACTTCCTGGCCTTCCTTCAGGATAGCCCGATCCTTTTCCGTCGCCGTGAAGTTGACGAACACACGCGACAGGTCGGTCAGCGTCACGATGATCGTGCCGGCGCTGAGATACTGACCGACTTCAACCCGGCGCACGCCGAGTTCGCCGTCGAACGGAGCACGCACCAGCTTCTGCGAAATAACAGCTTCCGTCTTCGCAACGGACGCGTTGGCCTGATCGTAAGCGGCCTGAGCCTGATCGACGGTAGCCTGCGTTCCCGCCTGTTTGGTCAGCAGCGCCCTGGCGCGATCGAGCGCAAGCTCGGCCGCAAGGGTCTGTGCCTTGAAGCTCGCAAGGTCCGCACGCTCCGGCGCGTCGAAGAGCTGAACCAGCGGATCGCCCTTTTTCACCGACGTACCGGGGGTGAACTTGATCTCGGTGACACGGCCGCTGACATCCGCCGACACATCCACCTGATGCACAGCGGCAATATCGCCAATGCCGGTCAGCAGATGCGGCAGCGTTTCGAGCTTGGCTTCAGCGGCGCTCACCGACACCGGCGGCGGCTTATTGTTCGCGAAGAACTGCGCGATCATGTGGTTGCGGAAGGCGTTGAAGCCGACGAACAGGCCGACAACGACCGCCAGCAGCAAGCCAACGATGATGAACCATCGGGTGGTTCGCACGCGGCTCTTGCCCGGGCTGGAGCCGTGATGCGGCTCTTTCTCAGGCGAACGGTCGGTAACAGGAGCCTCGGTTGACATTGTCATATCAGGCACTTTCCGCAATCATTGCTTGCACGCGATGCGCGGACTCTGGATCAAGGTGGCGCGCAATAGCCGCTTCGCTTAGTCCGATTCCTCGCAGAATGAAATCACACAACTGTCGCTCGAGATCGCCGTCCTCGGGATAGGGCAAGGATGGCGCCAGCGGCAGCCTCGTCAGAGCCACCATCTGAACCAGATGGTGGGAAAACCAGAACAAATCGATTGGCCGGGTCGAGACCCGAACCGCATCGCCGTCAGCAATCGCGCGGTCCAGCGAGGCCGTAAAAGCCGGCGCGATCAACGCACCGATTTTCTCAAACAGCAGCCGTGCGAATTCTCCGTCGTCGAGATAACTCGAGATCAACAGCCGAAACCGCTGCGCCTCCTCCTGATCACCACCGGTGAGGACACCGAGGAAGTGCCGGACCATGTCCCTGATCAGAACAACAAGCGTGGCCGTTGACGGTTCAAGACCGAGTAGGCGATGCAGAGCTGGATCGGTCTCGCAGGCCTCCACCAGAATTTCAGCATAGAGTACCGCCTTGGTGGGAAAGTGCTTGAACAGCAACCCTTCCGAAATTCCGGCCGCAGCGGCGATACTTTTAGTTGTGGTTCCGGCAAAACCATGGCGAGAGAAACAGCCCTTGGCGGCGTCCAGAATCTGGCGCCGCCGCTCATCACCGGATAGTCGCTTTATACTCATGGCCAAGATGAGTAAGCACTCACTTTGGCGACGTCAACGACTTTTTGCAGTGCAAAATCGGAACTGATCTAACGCCCTGCCCCGGCTACCAAAAGCCGGGGCTTATTCTTGGCATTATGGCCGTCAGGCCTTGGCCGGCCGGAGGAACTGGCCCGCACTCGAGAACAGCTTGTCGATGAGAGGCCAGAACAGCAGCACGATGGCCAGCGACGTGATCGAGCCAACCAGCCAGTTCGACCAGAACACCCCGACCGATCCCTCCGAGCCGATCATCGACAGGCGGAAAGCATCCTCCGCCCGGTTGCCAAGCACCAGAGCCAGTGTGAACGGCGCGAGCGGAATGCCGATCTTCTTGAACACATAGCCGACGACACCGAACAGCAGCATCAGCCAGATGTCGAACATCGCGTTCTGGATCGCGAACGCGCCGATTGCGCACGACACCACGATCATCGGCGCGATCGCCGCGAACGGCACCCGCAGGATCGCGGCGAAGATCGGCACAGTCGCCAGCACGATCACAAGACCGACTACGTTGCCGAGATACATCGACGCAATCAGGCCCCACACGAAATCCTTCTGCTCCACGAACAGCAGCGGACCGGGATTGAGCCCCCAAACCATCAGGCCGCCGAGCAGGATCGCGGCCGTGCCGGAACCCGGAATACCGAGGGCGAGCATCGGGAGCAACGCAGCGGTACCGGAGGCGTGGGCGGCGGTTTCCGGGGCGAACACGCCCTCGATCCGTCCCTTGCCGAAGCTCTCCTTATCCTTGGAGAACCGCTTGGCAAGATTGTAGCCCATGAACGAGGCCGCGATGGCACCGCCCGGCGTGATGCCGAGCCAGCAACCGATCGCCGAGGAACGCAGCAGCGTCACCCAGTAACGCGGCATCTCCGTCCACACCTTGAGCACGACGCGCAGGCTGATTGCCGCAGCGTGCCCCTTGAGGGCCAGTCGTTCTTCCATGGTGAGAAGAATTTCGCTGATGCCGAACAGACCGATCACCGCGACGAGGAAGTTGATGCCGCGCAACAGGTCGCTCGAACCGAACGTCATGCGCAGGGTGCCGGACACGGTGTCCATACCAATGCCGGCGAGCAGCAGACCGAGCGCCATCGACAGGATGGTCTTGTGCTTCTCCTCGCGGCCGAGGCCGACGAACGAGCAGAAGGTCAGAAGATAAACTGCGAAGAATTCCGGAGGACCGAACCGCAGCGCGAAGGTCGCAATACTCGGCGCCAGGAACGTGATCAGCATCACCGCGCACAGCGAGCCGACGAACGAGGACGTGAACGCCGCCGTCAGAGCCTCGGCGGCCCTGCCCTGCTGGGCCATCGGATAGCCGTCGAAAGTTGTCGCGACCGACCACGCCTCGCCCGGGATGTTGAACAGGATCGAGGTAATGGCACCGCCGAACAATGCGCCCCAGTAAATGCAGGACAGCATCACGATCGCCGACGTAGGGTCCATCGTGAAGGTCAGCGGCAGCAGGATCGCGACGCCGTTGGGGCCACCAAGGCCCGGCAGGACGCCGACGAAGATGCCGAGCACAAGCCCGAACACCATCAGGGCGAGCAGCTTCCATGTCAGCAGGACCGAGAAGCCGTGAAGCAGGAGTGACAGAGCTTCCATGATTCCGGCTCCTAGTAACCCAGCAGGGCTTCGAGCGGCCCCTTCGGCATGATGACGTCGAACGCGATTTCAAAAGTCACAAACATAAGGACGGAGAACACCAGGCCCGTGACAAGCGACTTCCAGAACGCGATCCGGCCGATCAGCCGCATGAAGCCGGTGACGAGCAGGAAACTCGCGACATAGAGACCAAGCCATTGTGTCGCGATGCAGAACGCCACGGTCGGGAGAAACACCAGCGAGACGCGGCGCAACTGATCGCGCGTGACGAACACCTCCTCGCTGCTGCCCGCCCCGTGACGCTGGAGAAGCGAGCGCACAACGCCGTAGCCCGCCGCCAGCAGCATGATGATCGACAGATAGAACGGGAAGTATCCCGCCTGTGGGCCATCGGAAGCCCACGAAATGCCGGTGCGCCAGTTGTCGAACGCCATCAGCCCCGCGAACGCCATCAGCACCAGCATGGTGGCGATGTCCACGGTACGTGTGGTGGCGACAGCCGGAGAATCGTCGGAAGGCGCGTCCGGATCCTCGACAACGATTTCCATATCAGAATTGGTCATGCATGCACCGGCAGGATTGGAGCGGCGTGGTGAAAGCGCCGGACAGGCTATGACGGAGCCTGTCCGGCGATATTCCGCAAAGGAAGCGTTACTTCGCGACGAAGCCGGCTTCGGTCATCAGTTGCTTGTTGAGGGTATCGTCCTGCTCAAGGAACTTGACCATGTCCTTGCCAGCGATGAAGGCCGGCTTGAGCGCCTGCTTCTCCATGTACTCCTTGTATTCGGGAGTCTGGGTGATCTTCTTGAACAGATCCTCATAGAATGCGGTCTGTTCAGCGGTCACCTTGCCGGGCAGGAACATGGCGCGCAGCATCAGATAATCCATGTCCAGACCGGATTCCTTGCAGGTCGGAATGTCATTCCACGACTGGGTCTCGGTAACCTTGGTCTTGTAGGAGATGCGCTCCTTGTCGAACACGCACAGCGCGCGAACCTGGCCGGCACGCCACACTTCAAGATTTTCCGAGGGATTATTGACGTTGGACTCTGTGTGCTTGCCGACAAGCTGCGTCGCGGCCTCACCGCCCGACTTGTAAGGCAGGTAGGTGAACTTGGCGCCGGTCTTCTTTTCCATGAAGACGGTCAGAACATGGTCCTCGCGCTTGGAGCCGGTGCCGCCCATCTTAAAAGGCGTGGTCGACTTCTTGGCGGCTTCGATGAAGTCCTTCACCGACTTCGGACCATCGGCGTTGTCCCAGAGCACGAACTGATCGAACGCGATGATCGACACCGGGGTCAACTCGCGCCAGTTGAACGGAATCTTGGCCGACAGCGGCAGCATGTAGATCAGCGAATAGGCAATCAGCACCTTGTTCGGATCGCCCGCGCTCGACTTCATGTAGATCAGCGCTTCGGCGCCCGATGCACCGCCTTTCAGCGAGACAACGACCGGCGCTTTCATCAGATGATTCTTCTGAATCGCCGCTTGCATCATGCGCGCCATCTGGTCAGACGCACCGCCCGCACCCGCCGCCACGACGATTTCAACCGCCTTGGTTGGCTCCCACGCGCTGGCGCTGGTGGTGACCCCGCACGCGGTCAATGCGGCAAGCGCCGCAACTTTGATCGCAGTCCTCATTCGCTCTCTCCCTGGTTGAACCGGCCAGCCTGCTGGCCCTTGTTGTTATCGTCCCGCGGAATGCACCGCAGGATTCCCCATCCGCCGCTTAAGCGACGGCCGACCGCTGCATCGGAACAGCCTCACCCTTGAGGACATCCATTGCCGCCATAACGCCGCCGGCCTTGTGCGGAATCTTGGCGAGGTGAAGCCCCATCTCGACACCCGCGAGGGTGCCCATCAGCATCAGGTCATTGAAATGGCCGAGATGGCCGATGCGGAACACCTTGCCCTTGAGCTTGGCGAGGCCGGTGCCGAGCGACATGTCAAAATGATCGAGGGTCACTTTGCGGAACTGATCGGCATCATGACCATCGGGCACGATGACCGCCGTGGTGATCGCCGAATACTCAGCCGGATCGACACAGAGAATCTCGAGGCCCCAGGCACGAACGGCAGCGCGGGTCGCGGCCGCATGACGCTGATGACGGGCGAACACATTGTCCAACCCCTCCTCCTGCATCATCGCAAGCGCTTCCTTAAGGCCGTAGAGCAGATTGGTCGCCGGCGTATAGGGCCAGGAGCCGCTCTTGTTGGCTTCGATGATCTCGCCCCAGCCCCAGTAGGCCCGCGGCATCTTGTTGGCCCTGGATGCAGCCAGCGCCTTGTCTGAGACGGCGTTGAAGCTGAGCCCGGGCGGCAGCATCAGACCTTTCTGCGAACCGGACACGGTGACGTCGACGCCCCACGAATCGTGCTCATAGGCAATCGAACCGAGCGACGAAATCGTATCGACCAGAAACAGCGCCGGATGCTTGGCGCGGTCGATCGCCTTGCGGACTTCCGGAATGCGGCTGGTGACGCCGGTGGAGGTCTCGTTGTGGACCACCATCACCGCCTTGATGGCGTGCTGCTTGTCGGCGGTCAGCCGCGCCTCGATCTCGCTCGCGCTGGCACCATGACGCCAGTCGCCCGGAATGATCTCGACATCGATATTGAATTTGGCGGCGAGCTGTTTCCACAGCGTCGAGAACTGCCCGGTCTCGGTCATCAGCACCTTGTCGCCGGGCGACAGCGTATTGACGATCGCGGCTTCCCACGCGCCGGTGCCTGACGCCGGATAGATGATCACCGGGTTCCTGGTGCGGAAGACCGTCTTGATGTTCTCGAGAATGCCGTAAGCCATTTCCGCGAATTCGGGACCGCGATGGTCGATGGTCGGCATATCCATCGCGCGCAGAACGCGGTCCGGCACATTGCTCGGACCTGGGATTTGAAGGAAGTGTCGTCCCGTATGAACGGTCATGGCCCGCGTCCTTGCGCTATTTTGCATTCAAAAAGTCTGGATGCCTCCCCAGACTACGGAGGGACTGTATCCAGAAAAGACTACCTTGCAACAGAAAATTGCGCTAAATCTCTCCATCATTCGCGTTTATGCCGCTGCGATGCGCAACGAGGCACTTCAAGCATCTTCACATACTCTGATTTTGCATTCATTGCGCCGCACAAGGAGACTCAGCCGTGAATAAGCTCATGCGGATCAAAGCCTTGGATCTGGTCGAGAACCAGCCGGCGTCGCTGCACCAGGACCTGCTTGAGCAATTGCGGGACTACATCACCGAGGGACACCTCGCCCCGGGAAGCCGCGTGCCAGAGCGCGAATTGTGCGAGAAATTCGAAGTTTCGCGAACGCCACTGCGCGAAGCCCTGAAGGTTCTGGCCTCGGAAGGACTTATCGACCTGCTGCCCAATCGCGGCGCACGCATTCGTCAGTTTTCTGAGGCCGACATCCGCAATCTCTTCGAAGTCATCGCCGGCCTCGATTTCGTCGCCGGGCGTCTGGCTTGCGCGCGCATCTCAGACGAAGGCATCGCTCATATCGAGCGGATGCATCTGGAGATGTATACTTATTATCTGCGGCGCGAGCTGACCGAGTACTTCCGCCTCAATCAGAGCATTCATCAGGCGATCGTCGATGCTGCGGACAATCCGCTGCTGAGCACGAACTACGCTCATCTCAATTCGGTGGTCCGCCGTCTGCGCTATTCCGCCAATCTGGTACGGCGCGATCGGATCAGCGACGCGATGCGCGAACACGAGGCGATGGTCGATGCCCTACGTCGCCGCGACGCCAACCAGCTCGGCCAGTTGATGTACGAGCACATGCAGAGCAAGTGCGACGCGGTCTGCGAATATTTCCGCGAGCACAGTCAGGAGTCTTCAGAAGCCGGAGCTCCGGCGGAGACTGAAGACTGAAATACTGCGGCCGGCGCATACGAAAAAATCACAATCACTGATAGCGCCATCGGAACAGGGATATGACCCAAGCACCCCCCGACACCGTGACCGCGAGCGGCGAAACCAGCGCCCTCGCCGCGCGTCTGAAAAAGGACGTCGCCGGCGACATCATGTTTGATGCCTTCAGCCGCGGGCGTTACGCGACCGACGCGTCGTTCTATCAAATGATGCCGTTCGGCGTGGTGGCGCCTCGCACCATGGACGATGCGCTCCGCACCATGGCCATCGCCCGCGACGATGGCCGCGTCGTCACGCCACGGGGCGGCGGTACTTCGCAATGCGGACAGACCATCAACAATGGTATCGTTGTCGACGTCTCGAAATATCTCAACAAGATCATCTCGCTCGATGTCGAAAACCGGACCTGCGTGGTCGAGCCAGGCATCGTGCTCGATGATCTCAATCGCCAGCTCAAGCGCCACGGTCTGTGGTTTCCGGTCGATGTTTCGACCGCCTCGCGCGCGACCATCGGCGGCATGGCAGGTAACAATTCCTGCGGCGGCCGCTCGCTGCGTTACGGCACGATGCGCGACAATACGATCGCTATCGACGCCGCACTGGCAGACGGCACCCGCCTGCATTTCGGCGCGCTTCCACGCGACCGCGCCTGGCTGAACGCTGATCAACCGGGCCGCGATCTGTTTCGCGACCTGCTGGCGCTCGGCGATCGCGAAGCAAAAGAGATCGCTGACCGCTTTCCGAAGGTGCAGCGCCGCGTCGGCGGCTACAACCTCGATGCACTGACGCCCGATCAGACCATCAACAACATGGCACATATCCTTGTCGGCTCCGAAGGCACCCTCGCCTTCACCACCAAGGTCGAGCTCAAGCTGTGGCCGCTTCTGCGTAACAAGGTATTCGGCGTCTGTCACTTCGGCAGCTTCTATGAAGCGATGGATGCGGCCCAGCATCTCGTCACATTGAAGCCGATCGCGGTGGAGCTGGTCGATTCGACCATGATCGCGCTGGGGCGTGAGATCGCCATGTTCCAGCCAACCATCGAGGCCGTGGTTCGCGGCGAGCCCGAAGCGCTGTTGGTCGTCGAGTTCGCCGAGGAAGATCAGGCCGATAATCTGCGTAAGCTCAAAGAACTCAATGCCCTGATGGGCGATCTCGGCTTCGGCTGGGATCGTGAGAAGCGCAAATGGGGCGGCGTTGTCGAAATCATCGAACCGGCGATGCAGGCGGCGATTTCGGATTTCCGCACGTCCGGTCTCAACATCATGATGTCGATGAAACAGGAAGGCAAACCTGTTTCCTTCGTCGAGGACTGCGCCGTCCCGCTCAAGCACCTCGCCGAATACACCGACCGGCTCAACCGCATCTTCGAAAAACACGGCACAAAGCCGACGATGTACGCGCACGCGTCCGAAGGCTGCCTGCACGTCCGTCCCGTTCTCAACCTGCGGCTGGAGAAGGACGTCCACGCGATGCGCGCCATCGCCGAGGAAGCCTTCGCCATGGTGCGTGAGTTCAAGGGCTCGCATTCGGGCGAGCATGGCGACGGCCTCGTTCGCTCCGAATTTCACGAACTGATGTTCGGCGCCCGCATCGTGCGCGACTTCGAGGAGGTGAAACGCCGGTTCGATCCGGAGAACACGCTCAATCCCGGCAAGATCGTCCACCCGCCGAAAATGGATGATCGCTCTCTGTTCCGTTACCCGCCGGGCTACGCCGTGCCCGACTTCAGGACGGCGCTTGACTGGTCGTCCTATCCCGGCGCGGGCGGCGGTTTTCAGGGCGCGGTCGAGATGTGCAACAACAACGGTGCCTGCCGCAAGCTCGAAGGCGGCGTGATGTGCCCGTCCTATCGCGCGACGCGCAACGAAAAGGATGTCACGCGCGGGCGCGCGAATACGTTGCGGCTTGCCATCTCCGGCCAGCTCGGCCCCGATGCGCTGTCATCCGACGAGATGATGGACACGCTCAAGCTGTGCGTATCCTGCAAGGCGTGCCGCCGCGAATGCCCGACCGGCGTCGACATGGCCAAGATGAAGATCGAGGTTCTTGCCGCGCGCGCCGAGAAGCATGGTCTGTCTCTGCGCGATCGGCTGGTCGGCTATCTGCCGCACTATGCGAGGCTGGCATCGACGTTCGCGCCCTTGATGAACCTCCGCAATCGCAGCCGATTGCTGCGCTGGGCAATGGAAAAGACCGCCGGCATCAGCGCCAGGCGCGATCTGCCGGAATGGCGCAGCGATACGTTTGCTCCCGGCGCGACGGCGTTTGGCCCGGCGAACGGCCCGGAAGTGGTGCTGTTCGCGGACACTTTCAACGGCACCTATGAGCGCGAGAATCTCGACGCGGCGCTGCGCGTTCTCGTCGCCGGCGGCTATCGCGTGCACCTGCCGGAACCTGTCGATGGCGCCCGCCCACTTTGTTGTGGGCGAACCTTCCTCTCCGCCGGACTTGTCGGTCAGGCACGCAGCGAACTCGATCGTCTCGTCGCCACGATGACGCCGTTTGTCGAGCGCGGCGTGCCGATCGTCGGGCTTGAGCCGAGCTGCCTGCTAACACTGCGTGACGAACTGCTCTCGCTGCGCTCGGACGATGCCGCCAAAGCCGTCTCGGCCCACGCGCTGCTGTTCGAGGAATTCCTGGTTCGCGAGGCGTCGAACGGTCGCTTGAAACTGCCGCTTGGACCGATCGGCCCCAAGGCGATGGTCCATGGCCACTGTCATCAGAAATCGTTCGGCGCGTTCAAGCCGGTCGAACAGATACTTCGCCTTATTCCGGACCTCGAAGTCCAGACCATCGAGTCGAGTTGCTGCGGCATGGCCGGCGCATTCGGTTACGGTGCCGACACGTACGACACCTCGATCGCGATGGCCGAAGCCAGCCTCCTGCCCGCGGTTCGCTCCGCCGCGCCGGATGCGTTGATCGTCGCCGATGGCACCTCCTGCCGCCATCAGATCAAGGACGGCAGTGGCCGCGCCGCCCTGCATGTCGCCCGGATTCTCGCGATGTCGCTCGACAACGGGCCTCGCCCCTTGATCGACAACGGCGCGCGTGCTGAAACCGCCTGAATTCAATCCGCAAGACAAAGGGATTCCCATGACTGCGCTGACGCTCGATACCGCTCGCAAGATTCTCGACGCCGCCCTGGCAAAAGCCGCCGAACTCAAGCTCAACCCGCTGGTGGTGACCGTTCTTGACGCGCGCGGCTGTGTCAAAGCCACTGCGGCGCAGGATGGCACCAGCCTGATGCGCGTCGAAGTCGCCCACGGCAAGGCCTATGGCGCTCTGGCGATGGGCATGGGTTCGCGTGCACTGTTCAAGCGCGCGACCGAGCAGGCGTTCTTCATCGACGCCGTCAACACCCTGGCCAAGGGCGCGCTGGTGCCCGTGCCCGGCGGCGTGCTGATCCGCGGCGGAAACGGTGAACTTCTCGGCGCTGTCGGCATCAGCGGCGACACGTCGGACAACGACGAAGCCAGCGCAGTGGCCGGCATTACCGCCGCAGGCCTCAAAGCCGACGTCGGCTGATCTGCCCTCGCCCCTTCAAGCCGGAGTTTGCGAATGCCGTTTCCCAGAGCATCCGAGGCGTTGTCCCGCTTCACCGTGCTGGATCTGACGCGCATTCGTTCCGGCCCGACGGCGGTGCGCCAGCTCGCGGACTGGGGTGCGAATGTCATCAAGATCGACGCACCATCCGATGTCGCGGACGGTGAACAGCCCGGAGGCCCGCGCCACGGCGCGGACTTCCAGAACCTTCATCGCAACAAGCGCGCGATGTCGCTCAACCTGAAGGACCCGGAGGGCTACAAGGTCTTCTGCCGGATGGTCGAGAAAGCCGATGTGGTGGTGGAGAATTTCCGCCCCGACGTGAAGGCGCGCCTCGGCATCGATTACGAGACCCTGCGCAAGATCAATCCGCGCCTCGTGTACGGCAGCATCTCCGGCTTCGGACAGGACGGCCCCTATCACAAGCGGCCCGGCTTCGATCAGATTGCGCAGGGCATGGGCGGGCTGATGTCGATCACCGGCGCGCCGGGTCAAGGGCCGATGCGCGTGGGCATTCCGGTCGCTGATCTCACCGCAGGCCTGTTTTGCGCGATGGGCATTCTCACCGCCTTGCTCGAACGCGACCAGTCCGGCGAGGGCCAGTGGGTGCAGACCTCGCTGCTGCAGGCGCAAATCTTCATGCTGGATTTCCAGGCCGCACGCTGGCTGATGCACGGCGAAGTGCCTGAGCAAGCCGGCAACAATCACCCCACCAGCATTCCGACCGGCGTGTTCAAAACGTCCGATGGCTACATCAATATCGCCACCACCGGCCAGATCATCTGGGAGCGGTTGACCGATGCCATCGGCGCGCCTGAGCTGCTGAAAAACGAAGCCTACGGTTCGATCAAGGCACGCTCGGCCAATCGCGATGCCCTCAATGCCGCGATCGAGGCAAAAACGGTTCGGCGCAGCAGCGCCGAATGGGTCGAGGCGCTAAATGCCGCGGGAGTGCCGTGCGGCCCGATCTATTCGATCGACCAGATGTTCGACGATGCCCAGGTCCAGCACCTCGGCATCGCGCAGGACGTACCCGATACCGGTGAGCGCAAGGTGCGCCTCGTCGGCCAACCCTTCACACTGTCGCGCACGCCGAGCCGCATGGCTGCCCGGCCGCCCGAGACAGGCGAACACACCGGCGACGTGCTACAGGAATTCGGCTTCAGCGCTGACGATGTCGCCGCGCTCAAAGCCAAGAACGTGATCTGATCTTCGCGAGCCAGGAACCCGACATGACGCAGACCAGCAAGATGCTATCCCGCAAGGAAAACGGCGTGGGGTACGTGATCTTCAACAATCCCGAACGCCACAACGCGGTCTCGCTGGAAATGTGGGAAGGCTGCGCGGCGATTATGAATGACTTCGCGAAGGACCCCGAGGTTCGCGTCGCGGTCATTACCGGCGCGGGCGAGAAAGCCTTTATTTCCGGCGCCGATATTTCGAAGTTCGGTGAGGAGCGCTCGTCCGAAGCTGCGGTGAACCGCTACAACGATGCCGTCGAGCGCGGCTATTCGGCGGTTCATGATTTTCCCAAGCCGACGATCGCGATGATCCGCGGTTATTGCATCGGCGGCGGCATGGGACTTGCGAGCTGTTGCGACCTGCGCATCTGCGCCGACAATTCACGCTTCGCTGTTCCGGCCGCCAAGCTCGGCCTCGGCTACGGCTATCCCGGCGTCAAGCGGCTGATGGATGTCGTGGGCCCCTCCTTCACCAAGGAGATTTTCTACACCGCCCGACAGTTCGACGCCGAGGAAGCGCGCACGATGGGACTGGTCAACCGCATCGTCCCCACCGGCCAGCTCGAATCCTATGTGAAGGATTACGCGGCGATGATTTCCGCCAATGCGCCGCTGACCGTCAACTCCATCAAGTTCATCGTCGGCGAACTGCTCAAGGACGAGAGCAAGCGCGACCTCGCGGCCTGCGATGAGATCGTTGCGCGCTGCTTCGCCAGCAGCGACTATCAGGAAGGCCGCAAGGCGTTCATGGAAAAACGCAAGCCGGCGTTCACCGGAAGCTGAGCGCCTCCTTCAGGCAGGGACGACATCACATGACAGGCCGCCGCCCCGCCGAACCCGGCATGACGCTGGACCAGATCCAGACCCCGGCCCTGATCGTGGACATGGCCGCGCTTGAAGCCAACATTGCCACGCTGGCAAAGCGCGTTGCAGGCAACCCCAATGACGTGCGGCTGACGCCCCACGCCAAGACCCATAAATGCCTCGAGATCGCCCGGATGCAGATCGCGGCAGGGGCCAAAGGAGTCTGCTGCCAGAACGTCGCTGAGACTGAAGCGATGGTTGCCGGCGGGATCACGCGGGTTCTGCTGTCCAACGAGATTGTCGGCACGGATAAAGCCCAGCGCCTCGCCCGCCTCGCACATACGGCCAGCATCGCCGTTTGCGTCGATGACGAAAGTCAGGCTGACACCCTTTCCGGCGCCGCGGCAAAGGAAAACGTCACGCTCGATATTCTGGTCGAGATTGATGTCGGCGCGGGCCGCTGTGGCGTTGCGCCCGGCGAGCGCGCAGTCGCCCTTGCCAGATACGCGACGTCAAAACCCGGCCTGCGGTTTGCGGGCCTGCAGGCCTATCACGGTCCGGCGCAGCATTTCCGGAAACCCGAGGAACGCGCCGCTGCCATCGCCAAGGCCGCCCAACTCACGCGCGACACCATCGCCCAGCTCAAAGCTGCCGGCCTCTCCTGCGACGTAGTCGCGGGCGCCGGCACCGGCAGCTTCGAGAACGAACTGGCGAGCGGCGTCTATAACGAACTGCAATGCGGCTCTTACGTCTTCATGGACGTGGACTACGGCCGCAACCAGACCGACAGACCGTTCGGCAACGCCTTGTTCGTTCTCACGACCGTTATCAGCACCGCCGCGCCGGGCCGCGCGGTATGCGACGCCGGTTTGAAGGCGCTGAGTGTCGATAGCGGCCTGCCCATGGTTCACGAACAGGCAGGCGTGACCTACGCAAAGATCTCCGACGAGCACGGCACCCTGGATGTTTCGCCGAACGGAAAAGTTGTCGTCGGTGACAGGCTGAAACTCATTCCCGGCCATTGCGATCCCACCGTGAATTTGCATGATTGGCTGATTGCCTGCCGCGACGGCAAGGTGGAAGCCGTGTGGAAGGTTGCGCGCGGCTGGTGAAAGGATTACTGCCCATGACCGACGCCAGGACCAATCTTCAGATCGATTCCTCGCGGCTCTGGGGCACGATCCATGAAACGGCAGAGTTCGGCGCGACAGCCAAAGGCGGCGTCCGCCGCCTCACACTCGGCCCCGAAGACAAGCAGGTACGCGACTGGTTTCGAAAAGCATGCGAGGCGGCCGGCATGGAGGTCGGCATTGATGCCCTCGGCACCATGTACGGGCTGCGGCGCGGCCGCGACATGTCCAAGCCGCCGATCGGGCTTGGCTCCCATCTTGATACCCAGCCCACGGGCGGAAAATACGACGGCATTCTCGGTACCCTCGCCGCGCTCGAAGTCGTGCGAACACTGAACGACGCCGGCATCGAGACCGACGCGCCAATCTGCATCGTCAATTGGACCAACGAGGAAGGCTCGCGGTTTGCCCCGGCGATGATGGCGTCCGCAGCCTATGCGGGCGACTACACCACCGACGATATCCTGTCGCGCCGCGATGCCGAAGGCATCACGGTCGGCGAAGCACTGGATTCGATCGGCTACCGGGGCGCTGAAGCCGTCGGCGAACGCAAGTTCGGTGGCTTCGTCGAACTGCATATCGAACAAGGTCCGATCCTCGAAGCCGACGAAAAGACCATCGGCGTCGTCGAACGCGGCCAAGGCATCATCTGGTACGATGGCAAGATCGCAGGCTTCGCCAGCCACGCCGGCACGACGCCGATGCCACTGCGGCGTGACGCTTTGGCGACGTTTTCCGAACTGGTGCTGGCTGTCGAAAAGTTGGCGAAGGACCATGGCCCTCATGCGGTGGGCACGGTAGGCGAAATCATCATCGACAATCCGTCGCGCAACGTCATTCCCGGTGATCTCACCTTCACCATGGAATTCCGGAGCCCGGAGTCGAAAACGCTCGACGCGCTCGACGCAGGGCTGCGCAAGGCGATCGCGGACATCTCCGCCCGCCGGAATGTCACGATCGCGGTTGATCAGGTCTGGCGCAAGGAGCCGACTATCTTCAACGAGAAGCTCGTGAGCGCCGTCGAGAACGCGACCCAGGCGCTGGGCTATTCACATCGCCGCATCACCTCGGGCGCCGGCCACGACGCCTGCAATCTTGCCACCGTGATGCCGGCCGCGATGATCTTCGTGCCGTGCAAGGACGGCATCAGCCACAACGAGATCGAGGATGCGACGCAGGCGGATTGCGCCGCGGGCGCCAACGTGCTGTTGCACACGGCGCTCTCGCTTGCAGGCGTCAGCGGCAGTGAATCTAAATAGCCTTAAGTTTGAAGGCCATTACTTCAGGCCAAAATAGGCTTTCCGCAAATCTTCATTATCGCTCATCTCGGCGACGGTGCCGCGGAAGCGAATGCGACCGCCTTCAAGCACGAACACGCGGGTCGCGACTTCGAGGAAGCCGATATTCTGCTCCGCGACCAGAAGCGCGAGGCCATGGCTACGCAGGTCCGCAAGGATGCGGATCACTTCCTTGACGAACAGCGGCGAGAGACCGGCCGAGGGCTCGTCCATCACCAGCACGCGCGGCTCCGCTGCGAGTGCCTTGGCGATGCCAAGCATTTTGCGCTGGCCGCCGGAGAGCGACGATGCCGCATCGCGCCGCTTGTCGCGCAGCGCCGGAAACAGCGTGTACATCTCATCAGCCCGCGCACCGGGATTAGATCGGCCCAATGCCTGCGCGCCGACCCGGATGTTCTCATCGATCGTGAGATCGGGAAACACGGCGAGTTCGGACATGTAAGTCATGCCGAGTTGCATCCGGTCGCTGGAACGCAGATGAGTGACGTCCCGCCCGCCGAGAGTGATGTGGCCGCCCTTCGCCGCGATCAGGCCGACCAGAACCTTAAGAAAGGTCGTTTTGCCCGCGCCGTTGGCGCCCAACAACAACACGGTTTCCCCCGCGTGGACGTCGAGCGCGACGTCCCACAGCACCTGCATGGTGCCATAGCCCGCCTGGATTCCCGAAGCTTCGAGCAGCGGCGATGCATCAGGCGGCATGTTCGCCTCCCAGGAAAACCTCGATCACCTGCGGTTCACGAACCGCATCCGCCAGCTTGCCCTCGAAAATTTCCTTGCCCGCGTTGAGCACGATCACGCGATCGGTGATCTGTTCGATGAAACCCATGAGATGTTCGACAACGACGATCGCCATGCCGGTCTTCGCCAGCGCCTTGATCTTGCCCGCGATCCAGTCGAGTTCGGCGGGATTAAGACCGGCGGCCAGTTCATCGAGCAGCAGCAGGCGCGGCGCCGTCGCCAATGCGCGCACCAGATCCAGCATTTTCTGTTGCGCACTGTTGAGATCGAAGGCCGGACGATCCGCTACCTCCGCGAGATGATATTCGGCCAGCAGTTCGTCAGTCGAGGCGACCTCCGAGGCCGCGCGTCCATACGCGTGCGCCACCTCGACATTCTGACGAACGGTCAACGACGGAAACGGCTTCGGCACCTGGAAGGTCCGGTTGATGCCAAGGTGCACCAGCTTATGCGAGGCCATCCCGCCGATCTTCGCCTCCTCGAACACGACATCGCCACCGTCAGGCGCGTACAGGCCCGAGATCACATTGATCGCGGTGGTCTTGCCCGATCCATTTGGCCCGACCAACCCCAGAATCTCGCCACGCGACACGCCGAAGGTCAGGCCATCGAGTGCGTGAAAGCCGCCGAACCGCTTGAGGAGGTTGGTCACGGTCAGCAGATGTCCGCCGGATGATGCGCCGTCACGGGACATTGACACCTCGCCTTGTGAACAGCGACGTCAGGCCCGCCGGCAGGAACAACACCAGTCCCATGATCAGCGCGCCATAGATCAACTGGAAGAACTGCGGGGTCGTGAATCCGATCAGGTTGTAAACGCCGTAAAGAATGAGCACGCCGATGATCGGGCCGAGAATGGTGGCGACGCCGCCGAACAGCGCGAACACCAGCGCGAAAATGCTGAAGTCGGCGCTGAACACGTTCTCCGGATAGAACACCGACACGAACCACGCATAAGTCCCGCCGGCGAGACCCGCGATCAGAGCCGATGCCAGCCACGCCAGCATGCGCATGCGCACCACGTTGACGCCGGCCATCGATGCACTGACCGAATCCTCACGCACCGCCTGCAACGCCAGCCCGAAGCCGGAGTTCCGCAGGAACACCACGAAGATCGAGGTCAGCGCGAGGATCACCAGCGCCGTGGCATAAGCCATGTTCGGATTGAAGATGCCAGAAAGCGACACGCCATAGGGTCCGCGTGTCAGGTTCTCGAGCGCCGGATTGGCGACCAGATGAAGCACAGCAAGCGCAGCCGCGAGATTTGCGATTGAGAAGTACGCACCCGACAGGCGCAACAGCGGCGTCAGCAACAGGCCAAGAACGACGGCGACAATGCCGCCGACCAGAACCGCCGGCAATGCGGGCATGTGGAGATGCATCACCACCACCGCGAAACCGTAGGCGCCGGCGCCGAAAAAGCCGACATAGCCGAACGGCAGATAGCCGGTGAAGCCGTATATTACATTCACGCCCTGCGCGAGCGTCAGGAAGATCACGAAATTGAACAACAGAAGGTGGTTCTGGTACACCGCCGGCGCGATCGCGAACACCGCGATCAGCGGGACGACGATGAACAGAACGTGTTGGAGTCCTTTAGGCAACGCGCACCCGCCTTCCCAGAATGCCGCTTGGCCGCAACAGCAGGATCGCGATCAGCAGAACGTAGGGCAGCAGATCGGCCCACGAGCTGAGATAGGTCTGCACCAGCATGTACGACACGCCATAGACGATGCCGCCGATGGCGGTGCCGAGCGGATTGCCCAGCGATCCCAACACCACGATCACAAACGAGGTTACGGTTGCATCCACACCAAACGCAGGGGTGATCGAGCCGAACATGAACGGCGCGAACACGCCGGCGATCGCCGCCAGCGCGAGACCGATGCCGAAGGCGGCCGCCGATACGCGATCGACATTGATGCCGGAAGCCAGCGCCTCATCCCGCTGTGACATGACTGCGCGCGTCAACGTGCCGAGGCGCGTACGATAGAGATAGACATAGACCAGCCCGATCGCGATCACGCTGACCACCGCCGAAACCACCCATGGCGAGGGAAAGCTCTGGCCCAGCACGGAAACAGGCCCGGGATCGGGATCTGTCCCGAATACCCTGGCCATTGCGGCAAACACGCTGCTGCCGAGCTGAATGCTGGGAATCGAGCGCTCACTGGTGCCGAACGCGATGGTGACGCAAGCCTCGATCACCTGCGACAATCCGAAGAACAGGATGATGGAGAGCATCTCCGGATCCTTGGACTTCTGCAGCCGCGGCACCAGCAGCGGGTACAGCACCAGTCCGACTGCGAGAAACACCACGAACGAAATCAGAACCGCGTACAGCGGATCGATCCCGGTCAGGGTGTAAAGCCAGAACGCGACGAAGGCGCCAAGCATCAGGAAGTCGCCATGCGCAAGGTTGACGATGCGCATGACGCCAAAGACCAGATTGAGGCCAATTCCCACCAGGCTGAAATACAGCCCGAACAGGATTCCCGCGACGATTGCGTAAGCAAGCATCAGCTATCGCCCCGTCGCATCGCGATCCCCGCCCCTCTCACGGACGCGGATACACCGGTTTCCCGTTCGCGACCTCGTGCGGATACACCGTCACGAATTTGAGATGGCCGTGCTCGTTCTTCTCGAGTTGCCCCAGCGGCGTGAGTTCGCCGATCTGGCCGCCCATGTCGTCGAGAGCGAAAGTGCCGTCGAGAGTCTTGAGTTTGCCCGACAGACTGAACACCGCGTCGCGCAGGTCCATCTGATCGAGACTCTTGGCTTCGCCCAGCGCCTTCTCGATGACCAGACCCGTGGTGTAGCCGGCGACCGAATTGAAGCCGAACTCGACCTTGGCGTCCTTATACTTTTTGTCCCATGCGGCGCGGAAGTCGGGCAGCTTCATGCCGAAGTTGACGTCGTACTGAACATCGGTCGGCGGCACGTAGGTGAACACGTGTTCGAGCCCCTTGATGCCGACATTCTTCTCCAGCAATTCGGTTTCAAGGCCGGGATAGATGCAGAACAGCCATTTGAACTTGGCCCCGACATCCTGCACGTTGCGCAGGAAGGCGATGTCGTTCGGTGCGTAGCCGAGGTGGATCACGGCGTCCGGCTTCGAGGCCATGATGTTGTTGATGATAACGGTGTAATTGGTCGTCTCGGTCGGAATGCCCTGATCATAGACAATCTCAACCGGCGCCTTCGAATCCTTGATGAACTTGCGGACCGCATTCGCCTGCGTGCCCGTAAACTCATTGGTCGAGTACAGAATGGCGATGCGCTTGATTCCCAGCGCCGGTCCGTCCTTGGTCAGGAAGTCGGCGATCGGCTTCGGCCACACCGTCGAAACGGGATCGGCCATCAGCGCAATCAGCTTGTTGTCGGGCGAAAAGAAGCTCGCGCCGGTGCCGGTCTGGTCGAACAGGAACATCTTGCGGTCACGCGCGATCGTCACGGCCGGGGCGGTGAGCACCGAGCCGGAATCCGCCACCAGAAGGTTGACGTTGTCCTGGGTAATGAGCTGATTGTAGAGCGTCGACGCTGTCGCGGTGTTACTCTGATCGTCGTAGGCAACCAGCTTGATCGGAATCTTCTTGTTGAATGCCTTGACGAAAACGCCACCGTCCGCGTTCTTCTGATCGATCCAGAGCTTAAGGCCGTAGTGAACAGGCATCGAGATCGAGGCGTAGCGGCCAGCCGACGCGTAAAGTGTGCCAAGCTTGATTTCGGCGGGGGCATCCGCGGCCCATGCGGCCGACGAAAGCAATACGAATCCTGCCGCGGTTGCGGCGACCAGTCTGTTCAGCATCACGTCCTCCCGGAAGTTTCTTATATGTGTGCGACAGTTTATCGCAGATGTCGCACGTGACAAGCGTGATGGGCTGTGAATGGAACAGACAAAAGGCGAACATTGCCGAAATTCGAAAATTTCAGCGTGCCGCCTTTAAAGCGATCTCAGTACGTTTGAGCGAGATACTCCACGATCTTGGGGATATCGCTTTCGTCGATCGGCGCACCGTAGACCTTGATCATCTTGGTGACCTCGGCCTGCCAGAAGTCCTTTCCGAACTTCGGCCCTTTCGGCTGCGTCTGCACATAGTCCGCCGAGTGACAGGCGGTACAGTTATTCATCACCACGTCCAGATGGGGACCCGGTTTGAAAGCGGCCTTCTCCTCCGGCAATTTGTAGGCGACCGGTTTGGCTCCGACCAGAGTTGGGCTTACGATCAGCATCGCGGCCACACCGGCGGCAGCAAGCGAAAGACATGCGGCTCGTTTCATGGCCCCCTCCTATGCCGCCGTCACGCGCACGGTTTCAACCACATTGCGCATGTAGCCGGCGGGATTCCATGACGCTTCCATCGGCTGCACTTCGCCGCTGTTGCTGGTGGCGCGCACCTTCAGATCATGAGCGCCGGGCGTGAGTTTCACCGGCAGCCGCCATTCCCGGAACGAATACTTTCCAAGATCCTTGCCGAGCTTGGCCTTGACCCAGGTCTTGCCGCCATCGGTCGAAACCGAAACGTCCTTGATACCCTTGCCTCCGTCGAAGGCGATGCCTTTCAGCACCATCTCGCGCTTCGCCTTTACCTTGGCGCCGTTCGCAACACTTGTGATGAAGGATCGCACCCGGAAACGGTTGATAGGAATGGTTGCCTTGGGCGCGGTGCCGGGCTCGACACAGGCGCAATCGTTGTCCGGAATTCGATAGGCCGTCTTCATCCAGAAGCCATCGAACACATTGTCGATCACCGTAATCTCGTTAAGGTGCTTGACCCAATAGGTCCCGTAGTATCCCGGCACGACAAGGCGCAGCGGAAACCCGTTGAGCACCGGCAGGTCCTTGCCATTCATCGAATAGGCCAGCATCACCTCGCCATCTCGCGCGTGATCGATGTCGAGCGCCTTGACGAAGTCCGGCGTCTTGTCGCTCACGGGACCATCGAGACCGTTGAACGTAACCTGGCGCGCGCCCTGTTGAACGCCTGCCTTGTCGAGAACGTCCTTGAGCGGAACGCCCTTCCAGCGCGCATTGCCCATAGCACCGTTGCCCGATTGCCCGCCGGCGACGCGTGGATCGAAGAATCCGCGGCTATTGCCGGAACACTGATTCACCGCGACGATCTCGACGGAAGGCATCTTCCTGATCTCGGCCAGCGACAGCTTGAGCGGCTTGTCGACCTTGCCCTTGATCTCGACCGTAAACTTGTCCGGGTCGATATCGAGCGGAATATCGGCCAGATGATAGCGCACGAAAAAAGCGTCATTCGGAGTAATGACGCTTTCATTGAATACGGAAAACGGTGTCTCGAGTTGCGGCGGGCGGCTGGTCAGTCCGATCATCACTCGTTTCTGCGGAACCTTGACGAGCGGTCTTTGGCCGTTCTCGAACGGCAGTGTCACCGTCTCCGCGAATGCCGACAAAGTATCGAGAACCGGCAATGAGCCTAATGCTGCAAACGTAGCTATTGAGTCCCTGATCAGACTCCGTCTGTCGATCATGGCCACCTCCCTGTTCAGACACATAATGTCCTGACGGCAATTTGCGCCGTCCGGGGCTTTTCGTCGGCCAAGGTCCTGAACCTGTGCTGGCCGGCGATCGGTCCATGGCTCAAGGATGACGACGAACGCGGCCGCCCGCAACAACTATCGCGCGTTGCGCTGCACTCAACGCATGCGAAAGTTCGTGAACATCGTTGCGGATCGTTGATGCCGTGCACCGCAAAATGAAGGCAGCTGTAGCTGCCCGCCAGAAAATGCTTTCAACATGCGCTCAGTTGGGAAGCTCTGAGGCGAGCCCGACCATGCGGGCCAGCGACTTCACCTCGTTGCGCTGTTCGGGACGAAGCTTGGCGAAGAACGGCGCGCCAACATCCGTCAATCGCTTGACCGCGTCGCTGTTGGCGGCAAGTACCTTCTCCGCGGGCTGCCGTCTGCGATCGTGCAGCAGTTCGAGCAGATCCTTGAGCGCCTTTTCCACCGGCGGCCAGAGTTCGAGTTGTGCCTTGGTGAGCCTCAGCCTCTGCTTGATGCTGGCGATCTGCTTGTCGTCGAGCAGAATGGTCGAGGGCTTCGCCGGCCCCGCAGGCTTGGACGACCAGATGTCGGATGGTGGCGCCGCCATGTATTGAAGAGCGGTTTCGAAGCTGAGATTCACCGGAGACGCAGGCATGGCTTCCGGAAATTCCGGCATCCGGACTTCAAGCCGGTCCCGCTTGGCCACTGTGTTCGAGGACGGCGCAACGATCTGCACATGACGGTCGGGAACCGCCTGCGCGGGCTCCATCCACGGATGACCAGCAAGAAGCGCCGCCGCAGCCGCGACGGTCGCGAAGATCACGAGAACCACCACGACGTAAACCGCCCGGATTCTCAAGGAGACGCTCCATATTGCCAGCCTTGAGCCGTAATCATTCAATTGTGGCAGACTGATGCCTCTCACCGGCCGCCCGGCCAGCGAGCGCCACCGATATGATCTTGAATGATTGCCGCCTCTTGGTGTCCGCCTCAGGGCGGACGACGCAGCAGAGTATCACGCCGGGACATTCGCGCACAACGACGCGCCGCCCCTGAAATCGGGGCAACCCTGTCCGCTCGGCTCAAGGCCGAGGAGCTTTTACCAAATTTATTAACCGGTTTCGCGACGATCAGTCAGCAGTCCAGCCGCCATCGATCACGAGGGACGACCCGGTCATCAGCGCCGATGCATCGCTGGCGAGGAACACAATCGCGCCCATCAGGTCTTCGACCGTGCCGAGCCGGCCAAGCTTGATCTTGGCGAGCACGCTCGCCTTGAACTCGGCGTTCTCGAAGAACGGCCGCGTCATCGGCGTTTCGATGAAGGTAGGGCACAGCGTGTTGACGCGAATCTTGTGACCCGCGAGATCGAGCGCCATCGCCTTGGAGAACCCCTCCATCGCCCACTTTGACGCGCAATAGAGCGAACGGTTGGGGCCGCCGACATGGCCCATCTGCGACGACATGTTGATGATCGAACCGGGCCTGCCCGCCGCGATCAGCCGCCGCGCCACCGCCTGCGCGGCAAAGTAAGCCGCGCGGACGTTGAGGTTCATCACCACGTCGAAGTCATCCTGCGTCACGTCGGTGACGGGCTTCGGCCGATTGGTGCCGGCATTGTTCAGGAAGACATCGTAAGGCTCGCGCGCATCGATCGCCGCGGCAAACGCAGCGACATCGGTGACATCGAGCGCGAGCGCATCTGCCGCCTGTCCGCGTGCGCGGATGGCGGCAGCCGCCTCCTCGATTTCATTCGCGGTACGCGCGCACAGCGTGACATGCGCGCCCGCTTCCGCCAGCGCAGCCGCGGCGGCGAGGCCGATGCCCCGCCCCGCGCCGGTCACCAGCGCGCGGCGGCCATCAAGCCGCAGCGACGGCGTTGTCGGAAGCCGTTCGCTCATTCGGCTGCCGTGGCGTACGGCACGTTGCGGCCGCCATAACGGCGAACGCGAACGTTGGCCTGCTCCGCATGCCCGGCGAATCCTTCGAGCATGCACAGCCGCGAGCAGTACTCGCCGATCATGGCCGAGGCCTCATCGGTCAGCACACGCTGATACGTCACCGTCTTGAGGAACTTGCCGACCCACAGGCCACCGGTGTAGCGCGCCGCCTTCTTGGTCGGCAGCGTGTGGTTGGTGCCGATTACCTTGTCGCCGTAGGCGACGTTGGTGCGCGGACCAAGGAACAGCGCGCCGTAGTTGGTCATGTTCTTCAGGAAGTAATCCGGATCACGGGTCATGACCTGAACATGCTCGGAGGCGATGAAGTCGGCCTCCTTGACCATCTCCTCCTCGGAGTCGCAGACGATCACTTCGCCGTAGTCTTCCCATGCCTTGGCGGCGACCGAGCCGGTCGGCAGGATCTTCAGCAGGCGCTCGATCTCGGCCATGGTATCGCGCGCGAGCTTCTCGGAATTGGTCAACAGCACTGCCGGCGAATTCGGCCCGTGCTCGGCCTGCCCCAGCAGGTCGGTCGCGCACATCTCGCCATCGACAGTCTCATCCGCGATCACCAGAGTCTCCGTCGGCCCCGCGAACAGGTCGATGCCGACGCGGCCGAACAGCTGCCGCTTGGCTTCAGCGACGAAGGCGTTACCCGGGCCGACCAGCATATCCACCGGGTCGATGGTCTGGGTGCCGAGCGCCATGGCGCCGACCGCCTGGATGCCGCCGAGACAATAGATCACGTCGGCGCCGGCCAGATGCTGCGCGGCGACGATCGCCGGCGCGGCCTTGCCCTGGAACGGCGGCGCACAGGTGACGATGCGCTGAACACCCGCGACCTTCGCGGTGATCACCGACATATGCGCCGACGCCAGCAGCGGATACTTGCCGCCCGGCACATAACAGCCGACCGAATTGACCGGAATGTTCTTGTGGCCGAGCACCACGCCGGGCAGCGTTTCGACCTCGATATCCTTCATCGACTCGCGCTGATGCTGGGCGAAGTTACGCACCTGCTCCTGCGCGAACCTGATATCGTCGAGATTGCGCTGCGACAGCTGCGACAGGCAGTCCTTGATCTCGGCGTCGGTCAGCCGGTAGTCCTTGCGGTCCCACTGGTCGAACTTGACCGAGAGTTCGCGCACCGCTTCGTCGCCGCGCTTTTCAATATCGGCGAGGATGCCTTCGACCGTGGCGCGAACCTTGGAATCATCCTCGGCGCGCTGCGCGGCATCGCGGCCGCGCTTGAGATGTTTAGCCATGACGATGCTCCGTCTTACTTGATCGCCTGGGGATTGATCGGCGAGCCGGCTGCGCCTGGCAGATGCAGCGGCGGCGCGGTGAAGAAGAATTCATACACCTTGTCCTGCGCGCAATCTTCCGCAAGCTCCTTGAGGTAGAAAATCTCGCCCATCGAAATGCCGATGGCCGGGATCACCACCCAGTGCCAGGGCTGATTGGCCTCATCGGTCTCGTTCGGGCGAACCTCACAACCCCAGGTGTCGGCACAGATCGCGGCAATGTCCTTCTCGCGGATCCAGTAACAGGTTTCAAAGCCGAGGCCCGGTGCGTCGCCGCCGGCGTAACCGCTCCAGTCGCCCTTCTTCAGGCAACGTTCCTGGTGGCCGGTGCGGACAATCACGAAATCGCCTTTGCGGATTTCGACGCCCTGCTGCTTGGCGCAGCCGTCGAGGTCGGCGTTGGTGATCGCATATCCGTCGTCGAGCGAGTCGACACCCTTGTAGCGCGCGATGTCGAGCAGCACGCCGCGGCCCGCCATCTTGTCGCGGACATTCTCGATGCCGAGCTTCTTGGCGCCACGCGCATCGACCAGCTTGGCATCGAAGCCATTGTACATCTTATCGCCATAGAAGATGTGGCACAGCGCGTCCCACTGGGTCGACGCCTGACACGGCATGTTGATGGCGTCGTCGGCGTAGCGCAGATACGGGAACGGCTCGTCCTGATTGCCCGACACGGCATCGGTGCCGGTCGCCAGCATGGTGTGGATCGGATTCCAGCGGCCGCCGAACAGCCCGGACTGGATCGGCTCCTTGAGCGACAGGCCGAGCGAAAACGCCTTGCCCTTCTTGATCAGCTTGCCGGCATTGATCACGTCTTCCGGGGTCACGTTGTTCAGCGTGCCGATCTGATCGTCCTTGCCCCAGCGGCCCCAGTTCGAGAGCTTCTTGGTGGCTTCATCGATTGCCGCTCTGTTGACCTTCATGTTTCTATCCTTGAGTTTATTTATCGATCGATAACTTCACCGGCATGCCGGTGCAGGAGCCCCCGCCCCCGCATCACACCGAGCAGTAACGCTCTTTGATTTCCTCATCGGCGAGGAGCGCCTTCGCGGTGTCGTGATGAACCACCGAGCCCTGGTCGAGCACATAGGCGCGGTCGGCGATGTCGAGCGCGAGTTCGACGTTCTGCTCGACCAGCAGAATCGTGGTGCCCTGCTGCTTCATGTTTCGGAACAGCTCGAACATCTCGTCCACCAGAACCGGCATGATGCCTTCGGATGGTTCATCGAGCATGATCAGGTCGGGCTTGGCGATCATCGCGCGGGCAATCGCCAGCATCTGCTGCTCGCCGCCCGACATGGTGACCGCTTCCTGATCGAGGCGTTCAGCGAGGCGCGGGAAGATCGTCGCGATCTCGTCGATCAGTTCGCCTTCCTTCGCCTTGAGCGGCGACGCCACCAGGCCGAGGCGCAGATTTTCGCGCACCGACAGGCCTTGAACGATGCGGCGCTCCTCCGGCACGTAGGCCAGCCCACGCGCGAAACGGCGATGCGCGGCCTGGCCGAGCATCTCCTCGCCCTTGAAATTCACCGCGCCCTTCGTCTTGTCGAGCAGGCCGATGATCGACTTCAGCGTCGTGGTCTTTCCGGCGCCGTTGCGGCCGATCAGGCAGACGATTTCGCCCTTGTTGACCTCGAGCCCGACGTCCTGGAGCACATGGCTCGCGCCGTACCAGGCATTGAGATTGGAAACGCTCAACATCCCTTAGTGCTCCCGCTGGCCGAGATAGACGCGCTTGACCTGCTGGTCCTGCCGGACCTCCGCAGGCGTGCCGTCCGCCAGCAATTCGCCGTGGTGCAGCACCAGCACGCGATCGCTGATGCCCATCACCAGTTTCATCTTGTGTTCGACCAGAATGACCGTGCGCTCCTTGGCGAGCTTGACGATCAGATCCATCATCACGCGGGTTTCTTCCGGGCTCATGCCGGCAGTCGGCTCGTCGAGCAACAGCAGGCGCGGGTTGCTCGCCAGCGCCATGCCGATCTCGAGCGCGCGCTGTTCGCCATGCGCCAGCGTCCTGGCGACGCGGTCGCGGCAATGCCACAGGCCGACCTGTGCCAGCAGCGCGTCCGCCTTCTCTGCAAGCTCGGGCAGTTTGGCGCGCGGACGCCAGATATCGTAACGCGACACCAGCGCCTGCAGCGCGACGCGCACGTTTTCACGGGTCGAGAGCTGCGGAAACACGTTGGTGATCTGGAACGACTTGGCGATGCCCATATGGGCGAATTCATGCTGCGGCACCCTGGTGACGTCGCGGCCTTCGAACTCGACCCGGCCGTCGGACGGCGCGAACGCGCCCGACAGCAGATTAAAATAGGTGCTTTTACCAGCGCCGTTGGGGCCGATGATTGAGGTGATCGCGCCGCGCGGAAACGCCGCCGAGATGTTGTTCAGCGCACGAAACTTGCCGAACATCTTGCTCACCCCGTGGGTGCGCAGGATCACTTGTGAAGTGTCCACGGTGCTCATGGGTTGAGCCTCTTCAGGATAGTGCCCCAGATTCCGGCGGGGAAGAACAACACGCAGACCACGAACACCGCTCCGACGATCAGCTGCCAATGGATGGTATAGAGCGACACCAGGTTTTCCAGCAGCAGGAACACCGCGGCGCCGACGAACGGCCCGAAGAAAGTGCCCATGCCGCCGAGCAGCGACATCATCACCGCCATGCCCGAGGTCTCATAGTGCAGCATTTCGATCGGTACGATGGACAGATGCAGCGCCGCCAGCGCGCCGGCGAGACCGCAGAACGCGCCGGACAGGATGAAGGTGATAAGGCGCGTCAGGGTCACGTTGTAGCCGGAGGCGCGCGCCCTCGCCTCGTTCTCGCGCACCGCCTCGATCACTGCGCCGAACGGCGAAGCGAGAATCCGCGACAGCGCGAACAGCGCGAGGATCACGAAGGCGGCGATGACATAGTAACGAGTCAACGGATTGATGAAGTCGAACTTCATGCCGAAAATATCGATGGTGTGCACGTTGATGCCGCGCAGGCCGTTCTCGCCGCCGGTCCAGTCCACCGCCTGATAGAACAGGTAGTAGACGCACTGCGACAGCGCCATGGTGACCATCGCGAAGTAGATGCCGCGGGTGCGGATGGCGAGGACACCGATCGCCGCCGCCATCACCGCGCCGCTGAGGGTGCCGACCACGATCGCGGCATACCACGGCAACTGGAAATGCACGATCGCGATGCCGCACAGATAAGCGCCGGTGCCGAACAGCGCGGCATGGCCGAACGACAGCAGGCCAAGGAAGCCGAACAGCAGGTTGAAGCCAAGCGCGTACAGCCCGTAGATCAGGATGTTCGCCGCCAGCGCGGTGAACGGCATGACCAACGGGAAGATCAGCACGAACAGGCTGGCGAGCGAAGCGCGATGACGCTTGGCGAAGTCGAACCAGTTGGCCGGCTGCGCGGAAGTTTCGGCCATGGTTTGGGACAGATCGTTCATGGTCATCTCAGCTCATCAATCCGGCACGGCCGAAGAAGCCTTGCGGGCGAACCAGCAACACGATCGCCATGAGCGCAAAGATCGACACCTTGGCCATTTCGGGGGCGAACAGCGACGTCATGCTGACCACGACGCCGACCAGAAGGCCTGCGATCACTGCGCCGCCGATCGAGCCCATGCCGCCGACCACGGTGACAACGAAAGCTTCGGCGAGGATGGTCGAGCCCATTTCCGGGATCACGCCCTGCAACGGCGCGGCGAGCACGCCGGCAAGGCCCGCAATGCCGGTGCCGATGCCGAACACCACCAGCCAGACGCGCGAAACGTCCACGCCGAGCACACGCACGATCTGCGGATCGCGGGCGCCGGCACGAATGATGAGCCCGAAGCTGGTCTTCTCGAGGAACAGCCACAGCCCGACCAGCACCGCGGCGGCAGCGCCGAGTACGAACAGACGATACAGCGGGAAATAGCCGATGCCGATATTGACCGCGCCCTGCAGCAGCTCAGGCGTGTCGAACGGATAGCCGGTCTTGCCGAAGGCGATGCGCACCAGTTCGACCATGATGTAGCTCAGGCCAAAGGTCAGCAGCAGCGGATAGTCGATGCCGCGCCCGTAGAGCGGCCGCACCAGGAAACGTTCGACGATCAGGCCGATGATGCCGACCGTCAGCGGCGTCACCACCAGCGCCAGCCAGAAATTGCCGCCCAGCATCAGCACGAACAGGCCGACATAGGCGCCGACCATGAAGAAGGCGCCGTGAGCGAAGTTCACCACCGTCAGCATGCCGAAGATCAGCGACAGGCCGATCGCGAACAGCACGTAGATCGCACCCAGCGCGAGGCCGGTGAACAGTTGCAAGGCTAAAAGATCAAATGACAGGCCGGCCATGGAAAGCTCCAAAAGCGGTACGCGCCGGGATGGCGCGTACCGTAGTTTTGAAAACTGCGATCAGCTCTTGTGGCCGAGCTCTTCGCAGGTCCGCAGGTTCTTTTCGTTCGGTTCGTCGGTGGCGATGACGTTGAACACGTCCGCCGGACCCTTCTCGGGCTTCGACTTCGACTCGATGATGAGCACCGACTGCACCGCCTGGTGATCGCACTTGCGGTAGTATTCGGGGCCCTTGTAGTAGTCGTACTTCAGCGCCTCGACGGCCTCGACCACCTTGTCAGCGTCGAGCGAACCGGCGTTCTTGGCACCCATCAGCAGCGTCTTGACGCCTGCATAACCGAGCGCACCGTAGTCCGACGGCAGCTTGCCGTCATGCATCTTGCGGAAGCGATCGTTGAACGCCTTGGCCGACGCCACCTTGTCCTCGATGCCCCAGTAGTACGAGGTGCCGCCGATGACGCCTTCGAACGCCTGCGCGCCCGCCGCGAGGCGGCCGGTGAACAGCAGGATCGGCGCGATGATCTTCATCTGCTTCTTCATGCCGAAATCGGTGGCCTGCTTCAGCGAGATCTGCTGGTCGCGCCCGAAATTGTTGATGCAGAGGATATCAGGCTTGAGCGCCTGGATGCGCGGCAGCAGCGCCGAGAAGTCGGTGGTGCCGAGCGGATGGCGGATGTCGGCGACGGTCTCGATGCCGAACTGCTTGCCGGCGGCCTGGAAGCCGCGCACCATCTCATGACCATAGGCGTAGTCGGCGGTCAGGAACGCGACCTTCTTGCCGAACTTCGGGAACGCATAGCGGCCGACCGCGCCGGCGGTGAGATGCGGATTCAGCGCCTCGTGGAAGGTGTACTTGCTGAAGTCCTTGGCTTCGTTGATTTCGTCAGACTGGCTGATCGAGTTGTAGATGATCTTGCGTTCCTTGGTGATGTTGTTCACCGCAAGCTGCACCGACGCGGACAGACTGCCGACGATGAAGTTCACCTTGTCCTTCTCGATCAGTTCGAGGGTGCGGGTCGCCGCCTCGCCCGGATTGAGCTTGTCGTCACGAACCAGCAGTTCGGCCTTGCGGCCATTGAGACCACCGCCCTCGTTGAACTCGGCGATCGCAACCTGCGCGGCGCGGACCTGATCCTGCGCTTCGGTGCCGTAAGGACCGGTGAGCGGAACCGGGAAGCCGACCTTGATGGTGCCTTCGTCGGCGCGCACGATGTTGATGCGGAACGGTGAGACTGCCAGCGCGGCGCCGACGCTGGCCGTGGTCAGCAGGCGGCGGCGGGAGATGTCTCCGAATGTGGTGCTCTTTTTCGTCATGTATTCCTCCGTAGGGTCTGTCGTTCTGTCAGAAAGGCTGCGACTTAAGGTACGCCCGGTTAATACTTAGATTCGTCCGAGTGCCGACAGGATCAGCTTCGGCGTCAGCGGAATGTCATTAATCGTCACGCCGAACGGCGACAGCGCGTCGTTCACCGCGTTCGAAACAGCGGCAGCGGCACCGGCCGTTCCGGCCTCGCCCGCGCCTTTCGCGCCCAGTTCGGATTCGAGCGTCGGCGATACCACGTGTCCGACCTCGATGTCCGGCATTTCCGCCGCCATCGGCACCAGATAGTCGGCCATGTTGGCGTTGGTGAGCTGGCCGCGCTCATCGTAGATGCAGTGCTCGAACAAACCTGCGCCGAGCCCCTGAACGATGCCGCCTCGAATCTGCTCATCGACCAGTTGCGGGTTGATGATGGTGCCGCAATCCTCGACCATCCAGTGTTTCAGCAGCTTGATGAAGCCGGTGTCGGCATCGACCTCGAGCCACGACGCCTGGACGCCGTTGGTGAAGGCGAACGGATACTGCCGGGGCACGAAGTGGCGCGTCGCCATCAGTTCGGGCTGCAGACCGGGGGCCATGGTGTCGGGGCGGAAATAGACAATGCGGGCCAGTTCCGGCAGTTCGATGCGCTGCTGACCGTCGCGCGCATCGACCACATTGCCATTCACGATGTCGAAATCGTCCGGCTTGCCCTGCAGGATGTGAGCCGCAACGTCGAGAATGTTCTTGCGCAGCGCCTTCGCCGCCTGCAGCGCCGCCTCGCCGCCAATGCCAGCGCCACGCGATGCCCAGGTGCCGCCGCCATAAGGCGTATTGTCGGTATCGCCAATGATGACGCGCACGCGCTCCATCGGCACGCCGAGCACGCTGCCGACGATCTGCGCGGTGAGCGAGGTCGAACCCTGCCCCTGTTCGGTGATGCTGGTGGCGCAGATCACCGAACCGGTGGCGTCGAGCCGTACCGATACGCCGTCCTGAGAAGAGATGCGCGCACCGCCGACGCCGTAGAACGCCGCGCTGGGATTGGTCACTTCGATAAAGGTGGCAAAGCCGATGCCGCGATAGATGCCCTTCTTGCGCAATTCAGCCTGCTCGGCGCGCAGCGCATCGTAGTTCATCATCGAGATCAGTTTGTCGAGCGCCGCATGGTGCGACAGCGACTCGAATTTCATGCCCGACGCCGACTCGCACGGATAGGCATCGTCCGCGATCAGATTGCGGCGGCGGATTTCGACCGGATCCATGCCGATCTTGCGCGCGGCGATGTCGACCAGCCCCTCCGTCACCGAGCAGGCGATGGGATGGCCGACGCCGCGGTACTGGCACATCACGTTCTTGTTCTGGAAGACAACGCGAGTCCGCGCCCGATAATTCGGCGTGGTGTACTGGCCGCCGATCAGGTTGACCACCTGATTGGCCTCGATGGCGCTGGTGCGCGGATACATCGAATACGGCCCGACCCCCGTCAGATCGTCGATCTCGAAGGCCTTGATGGTCCCGTCGCGACTGACGCCGATCTTGCCGCGGCAGACGTGATCGCGGGCATGAATGTCCGTGCTGAAGCTCTCAATGCGATCGGCAACGAATTTCACCGGACGGCGCAGCATTTTCGACAGCGCCACCGTCGCCATCTCATCGGCATAGATGTGCACCTTGATGCCGAACGAACCGCCGACATCCTTGCACAGCACGCGCACCTGGGATTCTTCCAGCGCGAGATGCTTGGCGACGATATTCTGCACCATATGCGGTGCCTGGTTGCCGAGATACACCGTCATCCGGCTTTCGCCGGCATTCCAGTCCGCGATGATCGAACGCGCTTCCAGCGTCACTCCGGTGTGGCGGCCGAAATTGAACTCGGCCTCCACCACCTCGTCGGACTCCGCAAAAGCCTTGTCGACCTCGCCGGCATCGAGACTGCGGGTGAATGCGAGATTATCGCCGAGATCGGGATGGATCACCGGCGTCTCGGGATCGAGCGCCGTGCGCATATCGGTGACCGTCGGCAGTTCCTCGTAATCGACGAAGACCTGCTCCATGGCGTCCTCGGCCTGTGCGCGGGTCGAGGCGACAATCGCCGCGACCGCCTCGCCCTGCCAGCACGCGCGATCGACCGCGATGGCGTGCTGCGGCGCGGACTTCAGGCCCTTCATGTGCGACAGCACGCCGACCCACGGCGTGATGACCTTGGAAAGCTCCGCGCCGGTGACCACGGCGATGACGCCGGGCATTTTCTTCGCCTGCTCGGCGTCGATGCTTACGATCTTCGCATGTGCATAGGGCGAGCGCAGATAAACGACATGCACCATGCGCGGCAGCACGATGTCGCTGACGTACTCGCCACGTCCCTGAAGCAGCCGATCGAGATTCGGCCGCGGCACGGTCTTCCCGATGTACGAATTGGGCCGGTCCAGCACCGACAGACCCGTCTTTTGCGTGTCGGCGCTCACGAGGCCTGCTCCTGCCTTGCTCGCGCAGTCGTTTCCACCGCATCGATGATGGCGTGATAGCCGGTGCAGCGGCAGTAATTGCCCGACAGATGCTCGCGAATCTGTTCGCGATCCGGTTTCGGTTCGTGCGACAGCAGGTCCTGCGCGGTGATCAGCATCGCCGGGGTGCAGAAGCCGCATTGCAGCGCGTTGCGATTCTTGAAGGCTTGCTGCAGGTCCGCGATCTCGCCGGTATCCGAAAGCCCCTCGATGGTTTCGACCACCGCGCCTTCGGCCTGGATCGCCAGCATCAGGCAGGAGCGCACGATGTCGCCATTGACGCGGATCGTGCAGGCGCCGCACACGCCATGTTCGCAACCGACATGAGTGCCGGTGAGATTGAGCTGCTCGCGCAGGAAGTCCGCAAGGTTCAGACGCGGCAGCACATGCGCATCGACGCGCTCGCCATTGACCGTCAGCGTGATCGCAACCGGGGCCGTCATGCCACCCTCCTGGCAGCAAGGTCCGGCCGGTCCAGCAGCGCGGCCACGCAGCGCGCCATGAGCTGGCGCGCGAAATAGCGCCGCATCGACGCCGTGGCTTGCTGATCGTCCTGCGGATCGAGCTCATCATCGAGCGCGGCTTGCGCTTGCGTCAGCGTCGCCGCCGTCACCGGCTGGCCGACCAGATGCTGCGCAGCCTGCGCCAGCACCGGCTTGTCGCCGACCGCGAAATAAGCGAGCCGCAGATCGCTCAGCACGTCACCCTCGCGCACCGCCTGCGCGGCAAGCCCTGCCATGGCGTAATCCCCCGAGCGGCGGGCATATTCATGGAAGAAGTGGCACGAGCCTGCTTTTTTAACCGGCACCTCAACTGCGACCAGCAATTCGTCCGGCGCAAGCGCGGTCTCGTAGATACCCGCGAAGAAATCCACTGCTGCAATCCGGCGCTCACCGCCCGGGCCGCGCACGATGATGGTCGCATCGAGCGCAACGACGCAGGCCGGCAATTCCGACGCAGGATCGGCATGCGCGAGGCTGCCGCCGAACGTGCCGCGGTTGCGGATCGCAGGATGCGCGACGTGCTGGATGGCGTCGCTCAGAAGCGGCGCATGGGCCGCGATCTCGGCGGACCGTTGAACGTCGGCGTGACGGGTCAGCGCGCCGATCGTGAGCAGGTCGCCCGCAACCGTAACGCCGCGCAGATCGGAGATGCCGTTAATGTCGATGATCCACTCGGGAGCCGACAGCCGCAGATTGAGCGCGGGCATCAGGCTCTGGCCACCGGAGAGAATCTTGGCCTGATCGCCATGCTGCGCAAGCAACGACAGCGCCTCATCGACGCTGGACGCACGCGCATAGCTGAAAGCCGAAGCTTTCATCAGACCTTCCCCTCCCTGGGCTCATTTTCCGGATGAGCGTTGGCGCGGATTAGACGGTGGGTCGCGCCAAAGGTCAAGCTTGTTTATCGAACGATTATTTCTGACTTCCGATTTGTCCCCCGACTGGTGAACAAACAATTGCACATGCGCGGCTGCGTAAAAGCGTCACAACACCAGCGCGATCATGCGGGCGAATTGAACTAGTGCATCATGTTCCAGGCTCCGCTGCGCAGCATCTGTCGCAGCGCACAAACCACCTCGGGACAAGAGCGCGGGCGATACGCGCTAGCGCCGTGCGGACCGGCGGGCGCGTACGCCAAAGCGCTGGCGGAACGCGCTTTGCGCCTGTTTGGCTTCCTCCGCCAGGATGCCGGCGAACAGCGCCGCGGCCGGCGTCATTGCCTTGCGCGACGGCTCGATCAACACGAACTCGGAATAGAAAGGCGGATCGTCGAGCGGGCGAATGTCGAAGCGGCCGCCATCGAGATCGGACACCATCATGATGAACGGCAGGATGGCGACCCAGTCGCTCGCTGCGACAAATTGCAGCGTGCCCATCATCGCATCGAGCTCGAGCCGCTGCGTCACCGTGACACCGTTGGTCGCACAATAGGTTTCGATGCTGCGGCGGCGCGTGTTCTGCGTGCCCGGCAGCACAACCTTCAGCGGTCCGAGATCGGCGAGCCTCACCGGCGCAAAACCGGAATCGCCTTTGCGCCTGGCGCGCACCAGCACCTCGCGGTCGCGCGCGATCAACCGATGCGAGATTCCGACAGCGCCCTCGAACGCGGGAACCACTGCGAAATCGAGCTCGCCATTTAAAGTCATGTCGGTGAGCACGCCCGAATAGGCCTCGATCACGCTGATGTCCGAACCCGGCGCGACCTTGAAGAACTGTTCCAGCGCCGGCGTGAGAATCGAGCGTGTAAAGGTCGGCATCAGACCGATCCGGATCGCACCGCCGACGCCATTGACCGCGACCCCTTGCCGCGCCGCATCGAGCCGTTTCAGGACATCGACACATTCGGCATAGTACTTCTTTCCCGCCAGCGTTGGCTCTACCTCGCGCCCGTTGCGCATGAACAGCGCAACTCCAAGATCGGTTTCGAGTTGTTTGACGTGCTGCGAAATACCTGACTGGGTTGCGCTTTCGCGCTCGGCAGCCGACGTGAACGACCCCTCTTCATAGACGGCGACGAACGACCTGATCTGGCGAAGCGAGCTCATGAACCTATCAAAATCTATAATGCTTATGAGTAAGAATAATCATTTTTCTAATACGACACAATCATTACGCTAGGCCTGATCATCCTTGAGCCACAACTGCATGCAGGAATACGCGCGATGAATCTTGGCTTCTTCACCATGCCGATCCACCCGCTGAACAAGGACTGGCGGCAGTCGCTCGCCGAGGACCGCGAGGCGTTTCTGCTGGCGGATGAACTCGGCTTCACCGAGGCCTATGTCGGCGAGCACGTCACCGACAAGGCGGAGAACATCACCTCCTGCCTCGCCTTCATCGCCTGGATCGCGGCGGCGACGAAGCAGATCAAGCTCGGCACCGGCACCGTCAACATGCCGAATGCCCATCCCGCAGCAGTCGCCGCCAATGTCGCGATGCTCGATCATATGCTGGACGGCCGCTTCATCTTCGGCATCAGCCCGGGCGGCCTGCTGTCGGATGCCGAACTGTTCGGCAACCTCGACTTCAATCGCAACGAGATGTTCCTCGAGGCGATCAACCACGTGCTCGACATCTGGAACAACGAACCGCCGTACAACCTGCCGGGCAAATACTGGACGATCTCGACCCAGCGCACCTTGATGAAGGAAATCGGCCAGGGCTTCATCCCGAAACCCTTGCAGCGCCCTCACCCGCCGATCGTGGTGACCGCGGTGGCCCCGTTCTCCAAAGGCGTGACCGAAGCTGCCGTCCGTGGCTGGGAACCGATCTCGGCCAACTTCCTGATGCCGCAATGGGTGAAGAGCCACTGGCCCAAATATGTCGAAGGCTGCGAGCGCGGTGGCCGCCCGGCCGATCCCGCCAACTGGCGCGTCGCCAAGAGCGTGTTCGTCGCCAAGGACGCCGCGACGGCCAAGGCCTACGCTCTCGATCCCGACGGGCCGTACGTCAATTACTATCGCTCGCTGTTCACCAAGCTGAAGAAGAACGGCCGCGTCGAGCTGTTCAAGACGCGGCGCGACCAGCCGGACGATGAAGTGACGCTGGAAATGATCTGCGACAAGCTGATCATCTACGGCACGCCGGACAGCGTCGCGGACCAGATTCTTGCTTTCCAGGAAGAAGTCGGCACCTTCGGCACGCTTCTTTACGCCGGCAAGGACTGGAAGGACCGCGAGCTTGGGCGTCAGTCGATGATTTTGACGGCCGAGAAGGTGATGCCACTGGTCAACGCCGGCATACGGAGTCAAAAAGCAAACGCCGCGGAGTAGCGGCGCAACAACAAGAGGAGCACATCTTGGCTCTCAGCGACCGTATTCCTTATCAGGCGCTTGTCGATCGTCCGAAACTCACCCTGCCCGGCGGCAAGCGACTTGCCGTCTGGGTGATCCTCAACGTTGAGGAATGGCGCATCGAGAATGCGATGCCGCGCACCGTGCTCAGCCCGCCGATGGGCCAGCCGATGCTGCCGGACATTCCGAACTGGTCCTGGCATGAATACGGCATGCGCGCCGGCTTCTGGCGGCAATTCAAGGCGCTGACCTACCGCAATATCCCGGTGACGCTGGCGCTCAACGCCAACGTCTGCAACTCCTATCCGCGGGTGACGGCGGCAGCGCGCGATGCCGGGTTCGAGTTCATGGGACACGGCTTCGTACAGGGGCCGATGCACAAGCTCGAGAACCAGGCCGACGCCATCAAGCGCGCGGTCGATACCATCGCCGGGTACACTGGCAAGGCACCGCGCTCGTGGGAAAGCCCGGGCCTGACCGAGACCGGCGACACGCTGGACCTGCTGCGGGAAAACGGCATCGAATATGTCGCCGACTGGGTGATCGACGATCTGCCCCAGGATATCGAGACGCCCCACGGCACCATCACCACCATTCCCTACACGGTGGAAACCAACGACATCGTGGTGCATGCCCTGCAGCATCAGCCGTCCGAGGAATTCCTGAAGCGCGGCATCGACCAGTTCGACCGTCTCTATCTGGAAGGCAAATACAACGCGCGGGTGATGGCGATTTCGATCCATCCCTACATCACCGGCGTGCCGCACCGGATCAAGTATCTCGAACAGTTGCTCGATTACGTCGTCGGTCATGACGGCGTGGCGCTGATGACGGCCAGCGAGATCGGCGACTGGTATCGCGGCCAGATGGCCAGCATCAAAAAATAATCACGGAGTTTGCCCATGATCAGGGCTGCAATCATCGGCCTCGGCTGGTGGGGCCAGACCATCGCCGCCAGTCTTGCGGACAGCGGCATCATCCGTCCCGTGCTGGGCATCGATCCCCTTGAAGCGGCGCGGACGCAAGCCGCCGCAAAAGGCCTGCAGACGGCAGCGAAATTCGAGGAAGCACTGGCGCGCCCCGACATCGAGGCGGTGATCCTGTGCACGCCGCAGGATCATCATGCCAGGCAGATCGAGGCCGCCGCGCGCGCCGGCCGCCACGTATTCTGCGAGAAGCCGTTGTGCACCACCGGCGCCGACGCCGAGCGCGCGCTGGCCGCGGTGAAGGCCGCCAATGTGCAGATCGGCATCGGCCACGAACGGCGATTCGAGCCGGCCGTGATCGAAATGCGCAAGCGTTACACTGACGGCGAATTCGGCACCGGCCTCGTGGTCGAGGGAAATTTCAGCCAGGACAAATTCCTCAACCTGCCGCGCGACAACTGGCGGCTGTCGAAGGCCGAGAATCCGGTCGGACCGCTATCGGCCACCGGGATCCACATGGTCGATCTGTCGATCGCCCTGCTCGGCCAGCCGAAAACGGTGTGGGCGCGGCTTGCCACGCTCGGCAGCGATTTCGCCAACGGCGATACGCTCACGATCACCATCGGCTTCGCCAGCGGCGCGACGGCGCTGCTGACCGCGGTGCTGGCAACACCCTTCATGGGACGGCTAGCGCTGCTTGGCTCAAAGGGCTGGATGGAAATCCGCGATCGCACTCACCCGGAGAATCCAACCGGATGGGACGTGACCCGCACGGTGCGCGGCGCCGCGCCGATGACCGCGACCTATCAGCCGCATCCGGCGGTGCGCGACAATCTCGAAGCATTCGGGCGTGCAGCGCTGGGTAAGGCGCCCTACCCGGTCACGCATGCGGAAATGCTGGCGAACGTGAAAACCTTCGAAGCGATCCAGCGCTCAGCGGCCAACGGCCAGGTCGAGACGGTCTGAGCGGCGCGACGACGGCTTGGGCGCGCGCGTGTCCTGCTTGGCCATGCGCACGACGCCGGCGAGATAGACGTCGATCGCGTCGGCGATCATTCTGGTCTTGTCCTCGAGCACCGGCGATTCGTAGATGAATTTGCGCACGCCGTAGTAGAAGATGCCGGCGTGGAACACCCACGCCATCTCCAGCTCATACGCGGTCGGCTTCGACTGCGTGGGCAACCCGGCTTCGGCGCGCCACTCCTTGACGATGCGCGACAGAATCTTGTCACGCACCACGCTGACGTACCAGCGGTTGATGTCGAGACCCTTGAGGCCCGAGAACAGATAGATGCGCAGCCAGGTGCGGGTGAATACCGCGTCGGTATAGCTCTCGTAAAACTGCTGCAGACGCTCACGCAACGGACGCGAGCGATCGGACAACCGCTTCTCCCAGCCGCTGTCGAGCGGCTCAAGGTACACCTTGTTATAGACTTCCTTGATCAGGTCGTCCTTGCTCGGAAAGTAGCGATAGAGCAACGGTTGGGTGACGCCGAGCCGGCGCGCCAGCTCGCGCGTGCCGCCGTTGAAACCTTCGTCAGCAAAAAACTCGGTCGCCTTGCGGATGAATTCCTTGCGCCGGTCCTCCGGCGGCAGACGCTTCTGCTTGGGCGGAGCCGGCGATTTGGACTTCTTTCTCATCGACACCTGCGGGGCCCTACGGCCCGGGAGTAAATTGACCGAATCCACCGTGCGCGAACAGCAACGGCTCGGCATGGTTGTAAGCGTAGGCTTCCACGGCACCAAGGAAAATTACGTGGTCGCCCCCATAATATCGGGCAGCGGTCCGGCACTGGAACGAGGCGACCGTATCGGCCAGAAGCGGCGCTTCGCCCAGCCCGCGCTCCCATTTCACGCCTGCGAACTTGTCCTCGGCCGGCTTGGCGAACTGCATCGCAAGATTGCGTTGAGACGCACCCAGCACGTTGACCGCGAAATGGCTGGCGTTCTGAAATACGCTCATGCTCGGCGAAAACGCAACGAGGCTCCACAACACCAGCGGCGGATTGAGTGACACCGACGCAAATGAGTTGCACGTCAGGCCCACCGGCTGGCCGTCGGAAGCCGCGGCGGTAATCACCGTGACGCCGGTGGCAAAGGTGCCGAGCGCATTGCGGAAGTCGCGCGGATCGATCGACGAATTGTCGCTCGACAATTCATTGTCCGGATCGTTCGGGTGGTGGTATGGAGCGCCTGCCATCACGCGACCTCAAAGGGTGAGATTTTCGGACGGCAGATCGAGCGCCACCCGGCCGTAATTCGTCCCAGCCGCGTCGAAGTTGAACGCGATGTGGGCGTTGATCGCATGGGCGTCGCGAAACTGACGCTGCAGTGCGCCGGTGGTGTAAAGCCCCCGCGCGCCGCTGGCCGCGAACAGAAGCGACACGGCTTCCGTACACAAATTGACCGCATAGGCCCCGTCGCGACGATACTTGGTTTTCTCCGGCATATCCGGAACACGGCCGCGCCGCGCATCGGCCATCGCTTCAATACAGGTACGACGCATGATCAGTCGCGCTGCGTCGATCTTCGCGGACGCCTCTGCCACCTTGATCTGCGTCGTCTGCAGATCGCCCAGCTTGGCGCGATTATAAGTCGAGGCGCGATGGCGCGCATTGCCGACATAGTCGTCGAGACAGGCCTGGGCATTGCCAAGCGCGGCGCCCGACAGCACGAACGGAAACAGCGAGAACACCGGGAGCGCATAGAGCGGCGCCGGATTGACGACGCTGCCCGGCGTCGGCCCGCCTGCGACGTCGCGCACCGCGAGCGTCATGTAATCGGGGACGAACACCTCTTTGGCCTCGACATCGTTCGAACCAGTCCCCTTCAGGCCGGTCGATGTCCAGGTGTCGATGATCTTGTAGTCGGCCTTCTTGAGCAGGAAGACTCGATATTCGACACCATCCGCCTCATCGTCGGACGACACTATTCCGGCGAGCATATTCCAGGTGCTGGAATTGACGCCGGAGGAGAACGGCCAACGGCCGGACAGAATGTAGCCACCCTTGGTCCTCTTCGCGCGTCCTGCCGGAAAAATAAACGACGACGCGATCAGCGTATCGGGACTCTCGTTCCAGATCTCGTCCTGCGCCCGGCGATCGAACATGCCGAGCATCCAGTGATGGCTGGCTAGGTTGGTGAGATTCCACGCCACCGATGCATCTGCCAGCGCGATGACATCGGCGAAATCGACCAGTGCGACATAATCGAGTTCAGATCCACCGACACGCTTCGGCTGCAAAATCCGGAACAGCCCCGCCTCGTGAAGCTCACGCTCGGTTTCCGCCGGCAGCGTGCGCTTTTCCTCGGTCAACGAGGCGCGCTCGCGCAACTTCGGCACCAGCGCACGGGCACGATCAAGCATTTCGGCATAGAGGCCGTCATGACCGCCCGAGCGCGAGGTGACTTCCAGTTTCTGAACCGTTCCGGACATCGTGCTTCTCCCCGCGATCAGCGTGCAGCGGCCTTGCCGGCCGCTTTCTTCATGTGCGGCCGATCGAGATACAGCGAGGCCTTGAGCCCCTCGTCGTCCTGGGTTGCGAATTCGCTCAGCAGTTTCATCTCCGGAATCCGCGAACGGTCGAGCGTGTTGACGTCCGGCCAGTCGATCTCGATCAGGTTGCCGGCGGGATCGCGCAGATACATCTGCACACAACCGTCAGGCAATTCGTTGACCGGATTGCGAAATGCGGTGGCATCCAGCGCGCCCATCGCCTTCGCCTTTTCATAGGCCGCGTGAAAGTCGTCCACATCGAGGGCGAAGTGCTGATAGACCGGCACGTGATCGTCCAGTTCGAACAAATGAAGCTGAAGGTCGCCGCAGCGCAGGTATTTGGTCTTGAAGCCGAAATTGTAGGTCGGGATCAGCTCCATCCCGAGCACTGTCTGATAGAAGCGCGCCGATTCCTCGAGGTCCCTGGCGCCGACCGACAGGTGATTGAAACCGAGAACCTTCATCCTCCACTCCCATATTGTTGTTATCGAGTCCGATTTATCGGTCGATAAATAGCGCAAGGGAAAGCGGAAGGCAAGCCTTCTCGGGAACCGCGCCGCGGAACGCACCTGCAAGGAGCGCGGCCGCGGCCAGGCGCAATACGTCAGTCAGGCTTGCCCAATGCATGCAGCGCCTGCGCGCGCGAGGAACGCGGGCGCACGATTCCGCGCAACGACGCCTGCAAATCTGCCACGCGCGCGGCATTATGGTCGGCGCGGCTGCCGTCGGCATTGAGAAAACTGTTTTCGAAACCGATCCGGCAATGCCCGCCCAGCGCGGCGGCGGCCACCAGTGACGGCGTCTCGGCTGCGCCAAAAGCGCACACCCACCAGATGAAACGGTCCGCGCCGCCGTTGTCGCGAAGTCTGGCGACAAATGGAATCAATTCCGCCGGATCGCTCTCCTGCCCTGCCGCATATCGCCCGAGCGGAAAAATCAGCGAATGACGCCGGCCGGGAATGATGCCGCGCTTCGTGAGATCGAGAAAGCGGTCGAATTCCTCGACCGTATAGATGATGTGCTGGACCGCGATCCGCTCACCATGCGCCCATGCATAAAAATCACGTCCGGCCGCTTCCGCGCTGGCGTCCGGCACCAGCTCCTTGGGTGCGATGCTGACCGCTTCGGGTTGAGCGGCGCGCACCACGTCGATCTGCTGTTGCGATGAGAACATGCCGACCGCTTCGGTGGTGATCTGCACCACCATCTCCGGTCCGACGCGCCTGGTCACCGCCTGGGCGGCGGCGCGATAGCGCGCGGCATCGAGCGTGTGCTTGTCCTGATCGTCGCGGACATGGAGATGGATCGCACCCGCCCCGGCCGCGTGACAGGCGAACGCTTCGTTGGCAAGTTCGTCGGGCGTAATCGGCAGATTGGGATGATCGGCCCGGCCTTTGCGCGCGCCGTTCGGCGCCACCATGATCGTCAAGTCGGCCATTCCGTATCGTCTCCCTGTCCCAGCCTGCCGCTATCCCGGCGGCATCCCTGTTTGGCAGCACACCATGACCGCCGCGCTTTGACTTGACAAGATTCTTTGTTTATCGCTCGATCATTATAACAAACAGAAACTTGCGGCGGCCCCGCGCAAGGCAGTGGAGGACCACCATGAATGACAAAACCGTCGGCATCGTCGGCCTCGGCATCATGGGTGGCGCGATCGCGAAGAACCTTGCCGAGCGCGGCTGGACTGTGATCGGCTTCGATGTCGATGCCACCAAGGGCGCGGCGCTGGTCGATGACAACATCCGCATCGTGCAGAACGTTGCCGAGGTCGCGCAGGCCGCAGAAATCATTCTCACCAGCCTGCCGAGCCCCGCCGCCGCCGAAGCCGTGGCCAGAGACATCGCAATATCCGGCGCAGCGCAACGCATCGTCGTCGAACTCAGTACCCTCGCCCTCGCCGACAAGCTGCGCTTCAAGACCATTCTCGATGCCGCCGGGCACATCGCGCTCGATTGTCCGCTCAGCGGCACCGGCGCGCAGGCCGAGCAACGCGATCTTGTGGTCTATGCCAGCGGCGACAGCACGGCGATCGCGCGCTGCATGCCGCTGTTCGCCGACTTCGCCAAGCAGAGCGCCGATCTCGGCGTCTACGGCAACGGCAGCCGGATGAAGTTCATCGCCAATCATCTGGTGGCGATCCACAACGTCGCCTCCGCCGAGGCGATGGTGCTGGCGGAGCGCGCCGGGCTTGATTTGCAGCAGGTGATCGAGATGGTCGGTCCCGGCGCCGGCGGCTCGCGCATGTTCCAGATGCGTGCGCCGATGATGGCCGCGCGCAGCTATCAGCCCGCGACCATGCGGGTTTCGACCTGGAAGAAGGACATGGCGATCATCGCCGAATTCGCCGACGGTCTTGGCTGCGACACGCCGCTCTTCACCCTGACCCAGCCGGTCTACAGCCAGGCAATGGCCATGGGCCTCGGCGACAGCGACACCGCCTCGGTGTTCGAGGTGCTGAAGGACGGGAATATCGCGAAGAAGGATTGAGACGCTCTCTTCCTTCCCTCTCCCCGTAAGCACGGGGAGACGAGTGCAGCCTCCACCGTCATGGCCGGGCTTGTCCCGGCCATCCACGCCTTTCCTTGCGGATACATCGCCAAGACGGGGATGCCCGGCACAAGGCCGGGCATGACGACTGTGGTATGTGAAGCCCACCACCCATGCATCCAGTGAACAACGGGGATAACACCCCAACCCGTTGACACTCGCCCCACACTCGATACTAAATCTAGCTGTCACGGTCCCTTGAGTCGGGCGGCAACGGCCGCGCGGCGAGAGGGCTAGAGGGAAGCCGGTGCGCCTTTATCGAGGGGCAAGGCCGGCGCTGCCCCCGCAACTGTAAGCAGAGAGTTGGTTCCGACGAAGTCACTGATGCGCATGCATCGGGAAGACCGGGACCAGCGGCGACCTGCGAGCCAGGAGACCTGCCGTGACACCAGAACGTCCACGGGCGGGGTGTCCCGGCGGTCGCAGCAGGATTTTTCCGGCCGCGCGCCGGCCATCATGCAGCGTCCCACGATCAACCCCGCGCAACGCATCACGGGGTTTTCGATGTCCGGCTCTCCACTCTCTTCCTCGCCCGATCACGCCGCCGCACCTGCGGCGCCATTGTTCCAGTTCCGTCCCGAGTCGCTTTCGTCAGCCGGTGCTGCGCCCGCGCCAAGCGAGCCGCCGTTCCAGATCATCCGCCGCAACGGCACGGTCTCGGCGTTCGATCCCGGCAAGATTTCGGTGGCGATGACCAAGGCGTTCCTCGCCGTCGAAGGCAACACCGCCGCCGCCTCGCGCCGCGTGCACGACAGCGTCGCGCAACTGACGCAGGACGTGGTCGGCGCCCTCGTCCGCCGCGCCGGCGAAGGCCGCACCTTCCATATCGAGGACGTGCAGGATCAGGTCGAACTGGCGCTGATGCGCAGCGAGCACCACAAGATCGCCCGCGCCTATGTGCTCTATCGCGAAGAGCGCGCCCGCGAGCGCGCCGAGAAGAATGCCGTAGCCACTGCCACCCCGGCGCAGCCCCTGCTCCATCTCACACTCGCCAGCGGCGCCCGCGTGCCGCTCGACACCGGCCGTCTGACCCGGCTGATCGAGGAAGCCTGCGCCGGGCTCGATGGCGTCGATGCCGCGCCGGTGCTCAATGAGACCTGCCGCAACCTCTATGACGGCATCAGCCAGGAGGAACTGGCGCTCGCCGCGATCATGGCGGCGCGCACCCTGGTCGAGCAGGAGCCGAACTACGCCTATGTCAGCGCGCGCCTTCTGCTCGACAAGCTGCGCACCGAGGTGCTGTCGTTCGTCCACGGCGTGCCGACCGACGCGACGCAGGCCGACATGGCGACGCGCTACGCCGACTATTTTCCGGCCTACATCAAGACCGGCATCGCCACCGAACTGATCTCGCCCGAGCTTGGCCGCTTCGACCTTGCGAAGATCGCCGCGGCGCTCAAGCCCGGGCGCGATTTGCTATTCCAGTTTCTCGGCCTGCAGACGCTCTACGACCGCTATTTCCTGCATCAGGACGGCAACCGCATCGAGCTGCCGCAAGCGTTCTTCATGCGCGTGGCGATGGGCCTTGCGCTGCGCGAGGTCGATCGCGAGGCCAAGGCGATCGAGTTCTACAACCTGCTGTCGTCGTTCGACTTCATGGCCTCGACGCCGACGCTGTTCAATTCCGGTACGCTGCGGCCGCAACTGTCGTCCTGCTTCCTCACCACGGTGGCGGACGATCTCGACGGTATCTTCAAGGCGATCAAGGACAACGCACTGCTGGCCAAGTATTCCGGCGGTCTCGGCAACGACTGGACGCCGGTGCGCGGCCTCGGCGCGCACATCAAGGGCACCAATGGTGAAAGCCAGGGCGTGGTGCCGTTCCTGAAAGTCGCCAACGACACCGCGATCGCGGTCAATCAGGGCGGCAAGCGCAAGGGCGCGGTGTGCGCCTATCTCGAAACCTGGCACATCGACATCGAGGAATTTCTGGACCTGCGCAAGAACACCGGCGACGACCGCCGCCGCACTCACGACATGAACACCGCCAACTGGGTACCCGACCTGTTCATGCAGCGGGTCGAGGCCGACGGCGACTGGACGTTGTTCTCGCCCGACGAGACGGCGGATCTGCACAACCTCACCGGCAAAGCGTTCGCCGAACGCTATGCATATTATGAAGCGAAGGCCGCGCGCGGCGAACTGCGTGTGTTCAAGCGACTTCGCGCCACCGATTTGTGGCGGCGGATGCTGACCATGCTGTTCGAGACCGGCCATCCGTGGATTACCTTCAAGGACCCGTGCAACCTGCGATCGCCGCAGCAACATATCGGCGTTGTCCACTCGTCGAACCTGTGCACCGAAATCACGCTCAACACGTCGTCCGACGAGGTCGCGGTGTGCAACCTCGGCTCGGTGAACCTGCTCAACCATGTCGGACCAAGCGGCCTCGACCACGCCAAGCTGAAAGCCACCGTTACCACTGCGGTGCGGATGCTCGACAACGTGGTCGACATCAATTTCTACACCATCCCCGAAGCGCGGCGTTCGAACCTCAAGCATCGCCCGGTCGGCCTCGGCCTGATGGGCTTTCAGGATGCGCTGTATGTGCAGCGAATTCCGATCGCATCCGATGCCGCCATGGCCTTCGCGGATCACAGCATGGAGGCGATCTCGTTCCACGCCATCTCGGCGTCGGCCGATCTCGCCGCCGAGCGCGGCCGCTATCCCTCGTTCTCGGGTTCGCTGTGGTCGCAGGGCATTCTGCCAATCGACTCCATCGCGCTTCTCGATGACGAGCGTGGCAGGACGACCATGGATCGCTCTGCGACACTCGACTGGGAGATGCTGCGCCAGCGCGTGCAGATTACCGGAATGCGCAACTCCAACGTTATGGCGATTGCGCCGACAGCCACGATCTCCAACATCTGCGGCGTCGCTCAATCGATCGAACCTGCCTACCAGAACCTCTATGTCAAATCGAATATGTCCGGCGACTTCACCGTGGTGAATGCGTTCCTGGTCCACGACCTCAAGAAACGCGGGCTATGGGATGAAGTGATGGTCAGCGACCTCAAATATTTCGATGGCAGCTTGGGGGCCATCGATCGCGTGCCGGATGATCTCAAGGCGCTCTACGCCACCGCGTTCGAAATCGACAGCGCTTGGCTGATCGAGGCTGCGTCGCGGCGGCAGAAATGGATCGATCAGGCGCAGTCGCTCAACCTCTACATCGCCAACCCGTCTGGCAAGAAGCTCGATGCGCTCTACCGCCTCGCCTGGGATCGCGGACTGAAGACGACGTATTATCTGCGCTCGCGCAGCGCCACGCATGTCGAGAAATCGACGCTCAAGGGCACCGACGGCAAGCTCAATGCGGTGTCGGCGTCGGTCAGTGCCGCAAGCCATGCGCCCATCACGATGCCGGACACCGCGCCGGACTTGAACGGCGTGATGGCGTGCTCGATCGACAACCCCGACTGCGAGGCGTGTCAGTAACGCGCCTTTGACGTCATGGCCGGGCTTGTCCCGGCCATCCACGTCTGTTTCGAAAGCAGAGAAAACGTGGATGCCCGGCACAAGGCCGGGCATGACGAACAGAAACTCCGGAGAATTATGATGCTCGACTGGTCCGATTCGCCCCCAACCACCAAACCCTCGGCCGCCCCTATCTTCAGCACGCCCCCGGCGTCACCCTCACCTGCGCCCGTCGCCGATCCCACCGGCCTCGGCGACATCGATCGCCATGGCGGCCGCGTCTCGGTTGATGACAAGGCGATGATCAACTGCCGCGCCGACGTCAACCAGCTATTGCCGCTGAAATACAAATGGGCGTGGGAGAAGTATCTCGCAGGCTGCAACAATCACTGGATGCCCACCGAGGTCTCGATGCAGGCCGATATTGCGCTGTGGAAGTCACGCGACGGCCTCACCGAGGACGAGCGCCGCGCCATCAAGCGCAATCTCGGGTTCTTCGCGGCGTCGGAATCGCTGGTTGCCAACAACATCGTACTGGCGATCTATCGCCACCTCACCAATCCCGAATGCCGACAGTATCTGCTGCGCCAGGCGTTCGAGGAAGCGGTGCACACCCACACCTTCCAGTACATCGTCGAAAGCCTCGGCCTTGATGAGGGCGAACTATTCAACATGTATCGCGAGGTGCCGTCGATCACGGACAAGGCGGCATGGGCGCTGAAGCACACGCAGAATCTCGAGGACCCCGGCTTCACCACCGGCACGCCGGAAAAGGATCAGGCGTTCCTGCGCGATCTCGTCGCGTTCTACGTGATCTTCGAGGGCATGTGGTTCTACACCGGCTTCGCGCAGATCCTGTCGCTCGGCCGGCGCAACAAGATGGTCGGCATCGCGGAGCAGTATCAGTACATCCTGCGCGACGAGTCGATCCATCTCAACTTCGGTATCGACGTGATCAACCAGATCAAGATCGAGAACCCGCATCTGTGGTCAGTGGCGTTCCAGGATGAGGTGCGCGGCATGATCCGTGACGCCGCCGAACTGGAAGCCGCCTATGGCCGCGATACCATGCCGCGCGGATTCCTCGGGCTGAATGCGGCACTGTGCGAGCAGTACATGCACTTCATCGCCAACCGCCGCTGCGCGCAGATCGGCCTCGCGCCGGTGTTCGCCGAGGCCGACAATCCGTTCCCGTGGATGAGCGAAGCGATGGACCTCAAGAAGGAAAAGAACTTCTTCGAAACTCGCGTGATCGAATATCAGAACGGCGGCGCGCTGAGCTGGGAGTGATCTTTCGGATTCGCCCGCAGGGTTTCACCTCGGAGCGGACCATGACGCGGTCGGTGAGATAAGGCACCGATCCATCCTCGCGTCATGGTTGGATTTATTCCGGCCATCCACGTCTTCCTATCGCAAGGCAAGACATGGATGCCCGGGACGTAGGCGAGCGAAAGCGACGCCGTTCTTCGAACGGCTATGCCCGGGCGTAACGAAGAAACTCGTATTCAATCCGCGATGCTGGCCAGCGCGCGGAATTTCCCGAGTTGGTCTTCCTTCAGCTGGCGCGTCTCGTCGCGGCCGACGAACACCTTGAACATGACGCCGCCATCGACGTTGAGGAACGCGACGAAGGCCGACGACTTGCCCATGAACGGCCGCTCGACGAAGGCGACGCCGCCGCAGCGTTCATGCCGCAAATGGCCGTGCAGACCTTTCGGCTTCATCAGGTTGAAATAGCCGCGGCCGATTTCGCCGAACGCGACCGGTTCGGTGACCTCGAAAATCCCATCCTCGGTGTGGATAATCAGCGTCACCTCGCCCCAGGTCGCGATGTCCTGCATCGCGGAGACGAACGCCGATCCGGGACGGAACGAGCGCATCTCGTCCGGCAACGCCTCGAGAACCGCGCGCGCGGTGACACCCCTCTCGCGCGCGACATCCTCGATCACCGCGCCCGGATGCTCGGCCATGTGCTTCTTGAGATCGGACAGATCGGTGCTCAGCATGAGAGAGACCTTTCTGTGCGCTCAGGCCGCGGCGCTCGACTTGCGTTCGGTCTGGATGACCTCGAAACCCTCGAATTTCGGATGGCCGAGATAGAGACTTTCGCCGGTGGCGTTGTCGGCGCGGGCATGCGCCTTGCGGAACTGCTCGGACTTCGTCCAGTTCTCGAATGCCGACTTGTCTGCCCACAGCGTGTGGCTGGAGTACAGCGTGTGATCGTCCGCCACCGGGCCGCGCAGCAGATGGAATTCGATGAAGCCGGGCAATTCGCCAAGATAGGACTCGCGCTTCGCCCACAGGGTTTCGAATGCCTGCTCGGAGCCCTTCTTCACCTGAAACCTGTTCATCGCAATAAACATCATCGCTCTCCTGTTATCTCATTGTAAGGCCGATCGGCCGGATCAGAAAGTGGTGTTGTGTCGCGCCGGCTCCTCACGCACGACAGCCGCGCGGAAAAATCCGCGCAGCGCGATCGCATCAGGACTGGCGGTTTTAAGTTCCTGTCAGCTTGCTCCAAACCGGACCCTGAGACTTGCCTTGTAGGTGCGCCCGGGCGCGGAGCCCGCGAGCGCAGTGTCCGTTCCATCGGTGCCGCGCAGCGTGGCGTACGGCAGATAGTAGACGTCGAGCAGATTATCGATGGTGAAGCTCGCCAGGATATCCGGCGTCGGCTGGTAGCCGACGAAGATGTTGACGAGATCGTAGGATGTCGCCGGCAGCAAGGTCGACGGCAAGTCCGACTGCGCCGATACCGACGCCCAGCGCACTGCTGCCGTCACCTTTTCGTCGAACATGCGCACGCCAAGCGTGGTCACGATCTTGTGGCCCGGCACCGAGGACAGATGCGCACCGGTCGCCATGTTGACGCCCCTCATCCACGATCCGGCAAGCCCCGCGAACCATGTGCCAGCATCGTAGGTCGATTCCAGCTCAACGCCTTCGATACGAGCATTGGCGATGTTCTGGTACTGCACCAGCGACGTATCGGTGAACGCGACGGGAATGAACGGAACGGGCACCGGGCACGAGCCGGGAGGCGCCGGACAGATCGAGATCATCGCTTGCGGCGGACCGAACGAGACCAGATCGATATAGTTGTCCACGTCATTGCGGAACACGTTGACCTTGGCGCGAACCTTGTCGCCCGTCTTGAACACGTCATTGAAACGGAAGTTCAGGCCAACTTCCTTGGTCTTGCCCACCTCCGGCTTGAGCGCGAGGTTCGGCAGCAGCGTGAACAACGATCCGTATTGCACCGAAGGGCCACTGACGCCAACGCCCGGATGATCCCCAGAGACCATGGTTTCCGTCACGGATGGCGCGCGGTAGCCCTCGGCATAAGTTCCGTAGACCGTCATCCACGCTACCGGCGTGATGCCGATGGTCGATTTCGGCGAGAAACGGCTGCCGTCCGTGCTGAAGCCGCCGGAGTTAAGCGCATAAGTGTCGTAGCGCACGGCGTTGATCATCTCGAACCAGGTCGAGTAGTTACTTTTGAGCTGGACGAAGCCGCCGCCAACCTCACGTCGCCCGTTCGGCGTGGTGTAAGCGGACGCACCGGTCGGATCGACCACCGTGACCTTGTCGGAAAAGTAATCGCCGCCATAAGTCACGGCCTGCGAAATCGCGCCGGTGTCGAAGCGCGTGGTGTTGTAGATATCGAGGCCGGTGGTGTTGACCGTGAACGAGCGGCGATCGCCGATATTGCCGGTGATCGGATTGCTCGATCCTGCGATCTTGGTCTGGTCGGTATCGGTGCCGTTGAAATAGGCGCTCGCCTTGAAGTCGAAGATGCGATCCTCGGGACGTTGATACTTCCAGCTCAGGGTCGCGGTGGTGTTGGTGGTCTTGGTCGCATAAGCGGACGTATTCGGAATTGACGGCTGACCGGTGTCGTAACGCGCGTCATAGCCGAGGAATCCGAGCTTCACTTCGTGGCCATCCGCCGGGCGGATAGTCAGCTTGGCAAGGCCTGTCTGGACTTCCTGGTGGCTGTTGGGGACCTCGACGCCGTTGCCGTTCTTGTAATTGTCCTGGGTACGATACGAGCCGCCGACGATCGCCTCGACATTCTCGGCGCGACCGGCCGCGAAGGTCGCGACATTGCCGCGGAACAGGTTTGTGCCCACGGTGCCGTCACTCAGCACGCCCCAGCGCTCGCCCGCACGCAGCACGTCCTCGACATCCTTGGTGCGGAACGACACCACGCCGCCGATCGCGCCCGAGCCATAGATATTGGCGACGGGACCGCGCACCACGTCAGCCTCGGCGATCATCGCCGGATCAAGATAGAAATAGCCGTTGGCATTATGACCGGTACGCTGGAAATTCTGACGCGCGCCGTCAATCACCACCGCGACACGGCCGAAATCCTGCAGGCCACGCACGGCGATCGCACCGCCCGGTTCATCGCCGCGCTCCTGGAACGACACGCTCGGTGCACTGAAGAAGATGTCGGACGTGCGCGACGGCGCAAGCTGTTCGATCTCGCCGGACGTGATCTTACTCACACCTGCGAGCGTATCGATGGTGCGCTCGCTGGTTTTGGTGGCCGCCACGGTGATGGCATCGAGCGGCGCCTCGATGGGCTGACCGACCTGGGCATAGGCCGTCTGCCATCCGCCATCGCCGCGCGCCGACGTGTCTTTGTTATCGCTGTTCTTGCGCTTCGTCTGTGTCTGCGAGCCTGTTTCAGCCCGTGGGCTTTGCGCTTGCGCATACACCTGCGTGGAGATTCCCCACATCAACGAGACGACAGAAACAGACAATAACAGCGGACGTGCGCGCCCGTTCAGCCCCACCATGACAGCCCCAACTTTCAGCATTTCAAGAATGGCTGGCGGGCATCGCCCGATCACGGGCGGCTGGCTGGCTCACAGCGCGCGAATAGTATTTGCCTCAAACGCGCCATGTTTTCGTAGGGCCGTTATCGAGGACGGTCAAGCAACCGCCTGTCCAGATTATAGCGATTATAAACTGCGGCGTTGGAATTCCGTACATCGCAAACCTATAAACGCGACAGGTGCATCGCCCGATCTGGGTGAAGATAGAGAACGCAATGACTTCCGGTTCGCAGGACAATTCAGATTCGACGTCGGCGAAAACGCCGCAGGACGGCCGCTCGATCCATCTTGCCGCCAACCGGATCGACAGCAAGGATTTGTTCGCGGCCTCGCGCGAAATCACCATCGCACATGGCGACGATATCTACCGACTACGGCTCACCTCTCAGAACAAGCTGATCCTGACCAAATGATTGCCAAGATTCATAGCCGCCGCATTGGACGCTTTTGTATTGCAGGTGCTCTTGCCCTCGCAGTCGCCGTGAGCTCTGGCGGCGTGAGTGCAACCGTGATTCACGACGCGCGCGGCCATGAGGTGAACGTGGAGAATCCCGAGCGCGTGGTGGCGATCGGCGGCGCGGTAACTGAAATTCTCTATGCGCTCGGCCTTGAGGATCGCATCGTCGGCATCGATACCACGAGCCTCTATCCGAAGACCGCGCTCGCCCAGAAGCCGAATGTCGGCTACATGCGCCAGCTCTCCTCCGAGGGCGTACTCGGCCTCAATCCACAACTGATCCTCGCCATCGAAGGCTCCGGCCCCAGGGAAACGCTGGAGGTGCTGGAGACCGCGAAGGTGCCGCTGGTCTCGGTGCCCGACAGCCACACCGCCGAGGGCGTGACACAGAAGATCAACCTGATCGCCCACGCCATGGATGCCGACGCGCGCGGCGCGTGCCTTGCGAAAGCGGTGAACACCGACCTCGCCTCGCTCACGGCCGTGCGTGAGCGGGTCAAAACGCCCGTGCGGGTGATGTTCGTGATGTCGTTCCTCAACGGACGCGCACTGGTTGCGGGACGAAAAACCGCGGCTGACGCGATCATCGCCATGTCCGGCGCGGTCAACGCAATCGATTCGTTCGATGGTTACAAGCCGATCAACGACGAAGCCATCGTCGCCGCAAAGCCGGATGTCATTCTGACCATGAAACGCGATCGCGAAGAGGTAGAGAAGGACACGGTGTTTTCCAATCCGGCATTCGCGCTGACACCGGCCGCAGCCAACAAATCCTTCGTCGCGATGGATGGCCTCTATTTGCTCGGCTTCGGTCCGCGCACGGCAGCGGCGGCGCATGACCTCGCCACCAAGCTTTATCCCACCCTGTTCACCGCAGCGCCGGCCTGGAAATCGGCCGTGCTGGCGACCGATTGCCGCCATTGACCACGGCCGGCCAGTCGCGTGCGCTCGCGGTGCCGCCCACCGTGCGCGCGCGGCCATCCGTACCGCTGGTGATTGCAATCTTGCTGTGCGGATTGGCCGCCGTGGTTCTGCTCGCCACCACCATCGGCGCGGCGGGCATTCCCCTGCCCCGGCTGTTCGCCGCACTCGGATTTCATCAGCTTGCCGATAGTTCGATGCTGGCGCGCGACCAGTTGGTGCTGTGGTCGATCCGGATTCCGCGCATCGCGGTGGCGGCGATCATCGGCGCCATGCTCGCAGTATCCGGCGCCATCATGCAGGGCCTGTTCCGCAATCCGCTGGCCGATCCGGCTTTGGTCGGCGTCTCGAGCGGCGGCGCGCTGGCAGCGGCGGCAACCATCGTGATCTCCGACAGCGCATGGGCAGCAAACTACCAATTCCTTCAATCGAGCCTGCTGCCGGTCGCGGCCTTCGCAGGGTCGCTCCTGACCACGATCATTCTTTACCGGATCGCGAGCCGCGAGGGCCGCACATCGGTGGCACTGTTCCTGCTGGCGGGCCTTGCCATCGCCGCGCTCGCCAACGCCGGCATCGGGCTGCTGGTGTTCGTCGCCGACGACCGCCAGTTGCGCGATATCACCTTCTGGATGCTCGGCTCATTGAGCGGCGCGACATGGCCCAAGGCCGCGACCATTTTGCCGATCGTTGTACTCGGTCTGCTGGCGATCCCGCTGATCGCGCGCGGGCTCGATGTGCTGGCACTCGGTGAATCCGAAGCCTTTCATTCCGGCGTCGATGTCGAGCGCCTGAAGAAGATCTGCATTGTGCTGGTGTCGGCGATGACCGGCGCGGCTGTGTCGATCTGCGGCGTAGTCGGGTTCGTCGGCATCGTGGTGCCGCATCTGCTACGGCTGGTGATCGGCCCGGGCCATCGCCTGCTGCTGCCGGCCTCCGCCCTTCTCGGCGCGATCCTGATGATCGCAGCCGACACCATGGCGCGCGTGCTCGCGGCGCCCGCCGAAGTGCCGGTCGGCATTCTCACCGCCGCGTTTGGCGCACCCTTCTTCCTCTATATCCTGCTGCGGCAGCGGGCATTGGTCGGGCAATGACGGCGGCGGCAAACACCATCGCCCTCGAAGCCGACGCGGTGTCGGTGACGATCCGGCGCGCGCAGCTTCTCAGATCGGTGAGCCTGCAATTGCGTCTCGGCGAAACCGTTGCCATCGTCGGACCGAACGGCGCCGGTAAATCGACGCTCCTGCGAGCGCTCTCCGGCGACCTTCGTCCCACTGCAGGAACGGTGCGGCTGAAAGGGCGTGCGCTGAATTCGTTTGCGTCGCGCGAGATCGCGCGCCATCGTGCCGTGCTGTCGCAACACGCCAATGTCAGCTTCCCTTATCGCGTCGAGGAAATTGTGCGCATGGGTGCGGGTGACCGCAGCGCTGTAGCGGCGCAGCCACTGGTCGATGCCGCGATTGCCGAACTCGATCTGGAATCATTCCGGTATCGTGAACTGCCGACGCTGTCCGGCGGCGAGCAGCAGCGCGCGCATTTCGCTCGCGTGCTGGTCCAACTCTCGTGCGGGGAGGACGATCACGGTCCGGGAGTTTTGATGCTCGACGAGCCGACCTCAAGTCTCGACATGCGCCACCAGATCGGCCTTCTCGAAATCGCCAGACGACGCGCACGCGGCGGTGCAGCCGTGATCGCGGTGCTGCACGACCTCAATCTCGCGGTCCGCTTTGCCGATCGGATCGTGGTGCTCTCACACGGCGCGATCCATACCGAGGGCCCGACCGCCGGGGTCATCACCGACGCGCTGATCCGCGATGTGTTCAAGGTTGAAACGTCGGTTGGCCGTGACGACGGCCGCCCTTTCATCCTGCCGCAGCGGATGAGTGTCGGGCGTGATTGAGCCGCCCTCGCCGATCCGATTTGCTATCGGATTCTCCGAATCTTAACGCCAGGATTATTCGTTTGTCGAACCACCCTCGCGGTGCGAGTTTCGCCTCGCTTTGGCATTGCTTCATGTTCCGAGGCTCTTGCCGCTTCCTCCCGCAACGAAGGAGAATGAGGCACCGCCGCTTACGTGGACCATCCGCGCGAAGGCGAGTGAAGGACCCAGTTCGATGACCGAAACCGACCAGCTCGCCGCCGCCGTTCTCCAGACCGTATCGGACGCCATCGTGCGCACCGATCGCGACGGACTAATCCAATTCTGGAACCCGGGCGCGGAACGCATTTTCGGCTTCTCCCAGCAAGAAGCGCTCGGCCAGTCGCTCGACATCATCATCCTGGAAAACCAGCGCAAGCGGCATTGGGACGGCTACAGCAAGGTCATGGAAACCGGACAAACCCGCTACGGCTCCGGCGATCTGCTCGCGGTCCCTGCGCTGACGAAGGACGGGCGGCGCATTTCGGTCGAATTCACCATCATTCTGTTGCAGGAAAATGGCGCGCCGTCCGGGATGGCCGCGATCATGCGCGACGTCACCCCGCGCTTCGAGGAGATGCGACGGTTGCGGCGCCAGCTCGCGGAGATGTCGCGCGCAACTGCGTGACGCCGGCCACCCAATTATGCTACTGGCTCCCCGAGTTTGGTCCTGATCAACGACGAAGGGTATATTCGCAAGCATAGTCTGGGCGCGGAGGAGAATTTGTGCGCCGGTGCGGACATCGAACTTCTGGTTACAGAAGTGCGGCCGCGCCGATCCGGTGCCAGCACCTGACCGCCACGCCCGAGCACAATTGCGATTGAAAGACCTTAATGACCACTGAACCGACCGCCGCCGAGCGGCGCCTTGCCATCAGCCAGGCCATCCAGGCCGAAACCGGTATCGACGATGACATGATCGAAAAACTGGTGCGCGGCTTCTATACCCGCGTGCGCGAGGACGATCTGATCGGCCCGGTGTTCGAGTCCCGCATTGCTGACTGGGAACCGCATCTGCAGCAAATGTTCGCGTTCTGGTCGTCGGTCACACTGATGACCGGGCGCTATCACGGCCGGCCAATGCAAAAACACATGTCGTTGCCGATCGATGCAAGGCATTTCGACCGCTGGCTGGCGCTGTTCGAGGCGACCGCCCACGACCTGTGCCCACCCAAGGCCGCGGAACATTTCATCGAGCGCGCGCAGCGCATCGCCGAAAGCCTGGAAATGGGCATCGCCACCGTCCACGGCGTCATGCTGGCCAAGGGCGAGCGTTTTCAGCTCGAGGGGGCTTAACGTCCCCCATCAGGCCTCAACGATTTCCGGCGCGTGTCTCCATGTCGAGCTCAGCCTTAAGGCTGGCAATGTCGCGGAAGATCGAGGCCACCGCCCGCACGCGCCCTTTCGATTTGTAGCGCAGCAGGCAATCCTTCGCGTCGATGTCACCCTCGATCGTGATCTCGTCCCAGGATTCAGCATGACCGACATAGTTGATCGGAACATCGTAATGCTGACTCCAGAAGAACGGTACGGCATCGAACGGAATACGTTCGCCCATCATGTTATGCGCGGCAATCTGGCCCTGCCGTTCGGCGACGACCCAATGTTCGACCCGAATATCCTCGCCGGAGTGAACATCCGGCCAGCGTGCAATATCGCCGGCGGCAAAAACGCCGGGCGCGCTGGTTTCAAGATACGTATTGACAGCGACACCGCGATCGAGCGTCAGGCCTGCACGTTCAGCAAGCTCCAGTCGGGGCCGGACGCCGATGCCAACGATGACAAGATCGGCGTCTATGGCTATCCCGCTTTTCAGCACCGCACGCTTTTCCTCGATCGCGGTCACGGTATCGCCAAGGTGAAAGACAACGCCGTGTTCTTCATGTAAGGCGCGGACAAAATCACCCATGTCGGGCCCGAGGATGCGTTCCATCGGTCGCGCTTCCGGCGCCACGACGTGGACCTCGCATTCACGCGCACGCAGCGACGCCGCGACCTCCAGCCCGATAAAGCTCGCACCGACCACCACGACACGATGCGTGCGCGTGGTGGCCGCGATAATGGCGCGGCTATCGGCAAGCGTTCGCAAGGTATGAACATGCGGCTGGTCCGCACCCGGAACGTTGAGCCGGACCGGCTCGGCGCCGGTCGCCAGCAACAAACGATCATAGCGAAAACTCTCGCCGCCGACTGTCCTGACGACACGCTCAGTGACGTCGATGGCCGAGACACCCGTATTGGTATAGAGGGCGATGCCCGCCGTCTTGTACCAGTCATCGGGCTGGAGCGGCATCCAGTCTTCCGGCGCGTTGCCGGCAAGATAATCCTTCGACAGGTTCGGGCGGTCGATCGGTACATTGTCCTCCCGGCTCAGCATGGAGATGCTGCCGCCGAAGCCGCGCCGGCGCAGCATCTCCGCTGCGGCAAATCCCGCCGCGCCACCACCGACGATGACGATCTTCTCCGGCAGACCCGGGCCTGTCACGACGTCCGGCTTCGGCACCTCGCGCTTGTCGCGGACGAATATTTTCCCGTCATGACGCTCAACTTTCCAGCAGGACAGCCGATTGAATGCAGGCGCACGTACTGCCTCGCCTGTTCGCAGATCGAAACAGGCATGGTGCCAGGGGCAGCGAACGGTGCCACCGACCACCAAGCCCTCCGCCAGCGGACCGTGGTAATGGCTGCATTTGGCATCGATCGCAGCGATGTCCTCACCGAGCCGGACCAGCAAAACCTCCTGATCGCCGACATGGCCGACAAGCTTTCCGTCCGAGAACTCGGCTAGCGCGACACCCTGAGTCAGATCGGGGACAGTGGGGCCGGATTCATCCTGGGACATGACGTTCTCCTGCGGTTCGCTACGTCGATAACGCGCTAGTCCACCGCCATGTTCAAAAATTCCTGCCGGGTCATCGCATTTTCACGGAAGACGCCCAGCATGCGACTGGTCACCAGATCGGTGCCGGGCTTGTGAATGCCACGCGTGGTCATACAGTGGTGGGCCGCCTTGACGATCACACCGACGCCCTGTGGCTTGAGAACGTCGTTGATTGTATTGGCGATTTGCGCGGTCAGCTTTTCCTGGATCTGCAAACGCCTGGCGTAGGTCTCGACGATCCGGGCGAGTTTGCTGATCCCGACGACCCGGCCATCAGGGATATAGGCGACCCACGCCCTGCCGAGGATCGGCGCCATGTGATGCTCGCAGTGGCTCTCGAAACGAACGCCGCGCAGTACGATCATCTCGTCGTAACCTTCGATCTCCTCGAAGGTCTTCTGCAATATCGCGACCGGATCCTGCGAATAGCCGACGAAAAACTCCTCGAATGCCCGCACGACCCGGCTCGGCGTCTCATGCAGGCCGTCGCGCTCCGGATCGTCTCCAGTCCAACGGATCAGCGTGCGCACCGCAGCCTCGACTTCGGTGCGGCATGGCCTGACGTCGTCCGCATCAAGACTTTTAATGCGCTCAAGCGGTTGCACGTTCGATGAGGTCATGGAAACGATCTCCTCGTTCCGGCGACCGATCCGCCGGGCATCAGTGATGTGTCTGGAAGTATTGATGTGGGTGCGGGCGAAAGGTTCCGGCACTCAGCTCTCGAGGCCGAGCCGCCGCATAACGCCGCTGGTCATGCGTTCGCAGCGCCGGCCTGCGAACGGAAATGCATCCATCAGGACCGGACCGATCTGTTTGTCGAGCTGTTCACGGACAAGCTTGCGGGCCCGATGCAACCGCGTTTTCACTGTCTCCGGCCGGACGCCCAACAGTTCGGCGGTATCTTCCACGCTCATGCCTTCGATCACCCGCGTCACGAACACGATGCGATAGGCTTCGGGAAGACCGTTGGTGGCCTGCTCCACCAGCTTCAAAAGCTCACGCTGCGCCATGGTCTTTTCCGGATCGTCCGATGCTGACGCACGAGGAAAGGGAATGATCTGGGCCGCGTTCTCTTGCGTTTCGGCGGTCAGCTCGACGGTCAGGCGGCGCGCGCGCAATCGGCCGAGCGCCTCGTTCATGACGATGCGCGATAGCCAAGTCGACAGGCTCGACTCGCCGCGAAAACCATCAAGATGGGTAAACGCCCGCAGATATCCCTCCTGAACGGCATCTTCGGCCTCGACATCATGACGAAGAATGCTGCGCGCGATGCGATAGAGCCGCTGATTGTACTTCTGCATGATGGCCCGAAATGCGCCGCCCTCACCGGCGATGGCACGGCGGACCAGTTCGGCGTCATCAAGCCCCGCAGGGACAATAGCGGCGCCCCGGTCTTGCGTCTGCTCCATGATTTTCTCCTCTTCCGCCATATTGGATGACGGCGAAAAGAAAAGGTTCCCGACCAATTCTCTGCCTTGCTTGTTCAGTTCCGAAAGGAGAAATCCCTCTCTCCATCGAGAGGTAACAAAGCCGCAGACACCGATTTTTCTGCTCAGCCCAGATCGATGCTGGTCACGCCCCTGCCCGTCTTGCCCGAACGCTTTGATGCCGAGATATCGCGCATCGCCTGCAGCGCATTGCCAAAAATCTCCGGGTCATGCTCGAGAGGGTAAACCGCATAAGCAGGCAAAGAGAACTCCGGCGCGCCACGAATAGCTGTGAGCTGGCGGCTTTTCAGATGAGGCTGCACGCTGCGCCTGGGAAAATAGCCGGAGCCCCCGTTCTGCAGGATATGCTGCAATCCGAGCCAGCCGACGTTGGCGGTCAGCGCCGGACCGACATAGTTCGGAAAACAGGCCGAGTGCCGGGCCTGAAACTCCGGTCCCCAGTCGACATAGACGTATCCACTTTGCGGCTCCGGTTTGGCGCGCGCGCTGGTGGAAACCAGGATCAGCTTTTCCTCGAACAACTGTTCGACCTTCAGGCCCGGGCGGCTTTGCGGGGTATACATCACGCCGATATCGACACGCCCCTCCACCAGCCCCTGCATGATGTCCGCTTCAAAGCCGATTTCGGCACGCATTGAAACGTCGGGGCTAGTGGCCTGCATCCGCGCCAACCACTCGAACAGAAACTCTTCCCACAGACCGACGCGGCCTCCGATGACCAGCGTGCCGCGAAAGCCCTTTGGTATTCCGACGTCATGACGCGCCTGCTCAACCGTGCGAACCAGCGCGGTCGCGTGGCGCTGAAACTGTCTGCCGGCCGAGGTCAGCACCGTGCCAGCCTTGTTGCGCACGAAGAGTTTGCAACCCAGATGATCCTCCAGCGCGAGAATGCGGGTCGAGACGGTGGACTGGCTGACGTGAAGACGGTCCGCCGCGCCAATGAAATTTCCCGCGCTCACGACAGTGAGGAACGTGCGGGCAAGCTCGGTATCCATGACAGCCCCCAAATCGGGAATGCCGATATTAACCGGAAATGGCATTCGATTGTCAAAACCAAAGTGACGTTTGGCGTTGATTTCGGGAGTGGCCGGCGTCCGCGTCGCGCTCATCGAGAAAAACGGCCAATCCGTGAGTACACGGATTGGCCAGTTCTGGGGATATGGCGGTTCAGCCTGGAAAGGCCAAGCCGCGGCCTGCACTCGCAATCCCTGGCCGACTGCGGGCGAAGATGTAATTACTGAAACAGCTTCATTGCGTTGAGCAGCGTCTGGATGACGCCGGCGAGTAGCGGAACGCCCGCAACGCTCCAGGCAAGGATCAGTTTCAGGGCGCTCGTCTGTTCAACATTCTCCATGGTAGCTCCTCATGCTCCCGGCGGATTGCCGGTGCCGGCGGTGTCCGCGGCGATCCGCACCGCCGACGGATGCCGTGGTTTGAATTTCGCAAGCATCCGCAGCGTGTGATACGTCGCCCAGGCCAAAAGCAGCGTCAGGATCGGCGGCTCAATCTCTGCGGGGTCGCGCATCGCTCGCTCTCCTATGCTCCGGGCGCACCTTGCGGCTGCATGCCCCCGGCACCCGCTTCTTCGCGGGCTTTCATGTGATAGCGCTTGTCGACAGCCTTGACGCAGAAGTTGGCGATGAAGCCGATCACCAGCAGACCCGCCATGATGTACATCGTGACGTTGTAGGCCTGCGCCTTCGGCACGCCGTGCGTCACATTGTACTCGCGGATATAATTGATCAGCACAGGCCCCGCGATGCCGGCCGCCGACCATGCGGTGAGCAGGATGCCGTGGATCGCGCCGACATAGCGATTGCCGAACATATCGCGCAGATAGGCCGGAACGGTGGAGAAACCGCCACCGTACATGCTGACGATGATCAGGAAGCAGATCACGAACAGCACGACATTCCCGCTGCCGCCCGCATAAGGCACGGTGATGTAGAGGATGAAGCCGAGCGTCATGTAGACGAAGTACGTGTTCTTTCGCCCGATGAAGTCGGACAGCGACGCCCAGCTGAACCGGCCACCCATGTTGAACAGGCTCATCAAACCAACCAGACCTGCCGCCGCGATTGGCGTGATATGACCAGGAAACATCTCCTGGCTCATGGCAGACGCCTGACCGAGCACTCCGATTCCCGCCGTGGTATTGAGAAACAGCACGGTCCAGATCAGCCAGAATTGCGGCGTCTTGATCGCGTCATAGACATAAACGTCGTTGGTGGTGATCAGCTTGCTTGCGGTTGCGGGAGGAACGAATCCATCCGGCTTCCAGCCTGGCGCCGGCACGCGCACGATGAGCGCACCGAACATCATGAAGCAGAAGTACACGCACCCCAGAACGACGAAGGTGTTGAACACGCCGACATCGGTCGGGCTCGAGAACTTGCCCATCAGCCACACCGACAACGGAGAGGCGATCAGCGCGCCGCCGCCGAAGCCCATGATCGCCATGCCGGTGGCCATGCCCGGCCGATCGGGAAACCATTTCATCAGCGTCGAGACCGGCGAGATATAGCCGATGCCGAGAGCACAGCCGCCGATCACGCCGTAGCCAAGATAAATCATCCAGAGCTGGTGAAGCTTGACGCCCAGCGCGGAGATCAAAAAGCCACTGGCCCAGCACAGGCCGGCGGTGAACATCGCCTTGCGTGGTCCGCCTTCTTCCACCCAGCGGCCGAACACCGCGGACGACAGGCCAAGCACCAGCATTGCGATGGAGAAAATCCATCCGAGCTCGGTGAGCTTCCAGTCGCCCGGCCCTGACTGCGTGACGCCGAGCAACCTGGTCATCGGCAGGTTGAACACGCTGAACGCGTAAGCCTGACCGATACAAAGATGGACGCAAAGCGCCGCGGGCGGCACCATCCATCGGCTGTAGCCGGGACGCGCGATGGTGCGCGACCGGTCAAGAAACGGCAGCCACGATGTGGCGTAGGTTTCTGGTTCTTGCACAACTGCCACTTTTTCTCCTCCCTCCGGGACTTTGCCCTGCAAATGCAGTTACCTGCTTGATAGCCACGCGAGACCGGTGACCTGCTTCCCATAATCGGGACTGAAGCAAGCATCGACCGCACGCTGCGACTGGGAAGAGCCTCGCTACGACGCAGACATCCGTTACCGACGGCCTGCTCGCCGTCTGTTCCAGCAGTCCCTGCGAAGAAAAAAATCGTTATCGAATCTGGCGCCCCGCCAATCGCACGCGGAACAGGCTACGCGCGGGGTGAATTTAGACAAACGATTAATAATGGCCGTTGTCATCGGCAGCTTAGATAGATCGCTGCCCGCGCAACGTGGCGACAGCAGCGCACCACGGCGCACGCCGAAGCGGGCACAATCGCGTTTCATCCCGTATCAAAGGGCAAATCGGGAATCGGCGCCGTGACTGGGGGCGGACGGCACATATCAGTATTCCCGAACAGACGCCGCAATTCTTGCGAAGCGTCCATTCCGGAAATCAAGATCATATTTGATCCCTGCGGCGCCTTTTGACCATGTGCAACGGCTGCCCTTGCCTTGGTGAGAAGCAGGGCAACCGTCGCATCAGATTATTGGCCAGGAGCAACTTCCGGAGAAGGTGCAAGAGCAGCCTTGCGAGTCGCGAGTTGAACGATGACGACCAGCGCGACCAGCCCCACGCCGATAAAGTCGGTCGATATCTCGGGATCGATCAGCAGCAGGCCACCGACAACCAGCGCTGCGCTTTGCCACAGCTTGGAGTGCGTGACGAAATAGCCGTGAAGGCCGGCAGCGAACACCAGAACGCCTCCCGCCGCCGTGACCGAACTCCAGATGATCTTGGGCCATTCACCGATCATCAGCAGCGACGGTTCGTAAACGAACATGAACGGGATGATGAAGCTCGTCGCGGCAATGCGCACCGCTGCCAACCCCGTGCTCCAGATGTCGGATTTCGCGACGCCGGCAGCGGCGAACACAGCCAGCGCAACCGGCGGCGTAATGGCCGACAGCACCGCGAAGTAGAACGCGAACATATGCGCGGCCGGAACCGGAACGCCGAACTTGACGATGGCAGGCACCAGAAGCGCGGTCATGATGATGTAGGCCGGCGTGGTCGGCATGCCCATGCCGAGGATGATGCCCGCGATCATGGTGAAGATCAGCGCCAGCAGCAGATAGTCCTGCGACAGATGAACGACGAACTGCGTGAACACGATTCCGAGACCCGACAGCGTCACGACCGCGATCACGACACCCGCGGCAGCGCACGCTGCCGCCACGCCCAGCGCATTCTTGGCGCCGTCGACGCAGGCCATCAGCAGGTTCTCGAATGTCACATAGTGCCGTGTCGATTTACGAAGCGCCGCAACCGGGAAGCAGGCAATCGTGCCAGCAAGCGCGGCCATCGGCGCGCTGAAGCCGGAATACATCACCGTCAGAATGGCAAGCACCGGCAGGAACAGATGCCCCTGCTCGCGCATCACCGTGCCGAGCCGCGGCAGTTCGCTGCGCGGCACGCCGACAAGGCCGCGCCGCTTGGCTTCAAAATGAACGGCGGAGAAACACGCCACATAATAGAGAATCGACGGAATCAGCGCCCACAGGACGACCTGCCCGTACGAGACCCCGAGAAACTCCGCCATGACGAACGCAGCCGCGCCCATGATCGGCGGCATGATCTGGCCGCCCGTGGACGCCACGGCTTCAACACCGGCGGCGAAGTGCGCCGGAAAGCCCGAGCGCTTCATCAGGGGAATGGTGATCGGACCATCGACCATCACGTTCGCGACCGCGCTGCCCGAAATGGTGCCGAACAGCGCCGACGATACGCATGACACCTTGCCGGGACCACCGGCGGTGCCGCCGGTCAGGCTCATGGCGAAATCCATGAACAACTGGCCCGTGCCGGTGCGCTCCATAAACGAACCGAACAACACGAAGATCAGAACGTAGGATGCCGAAACCGACAGCGGGATGCCAAAGATGCCCTCGACTGTCATGTAGAGCTGGTCAAGCATCTGGGTCGGCGCGAGCTTGGCGACGAACAGGCCATAAGCCAGGAACACGATCGCGGTGATCGGCAGCGCAAGACCGATAACGCGCCGCGTCGCCTCGAGCACCATGACGGTCATCATGGTGCCCATCACGATGTCCATCGTCGTCAATTCGTCGACGTAGAAGATGCGGTTGATGATGTAATCGTAGTTGATGAAGATATAGAGGATCGGCGCCACGCCCATCACGAGCAGCACCCAATCGAACACACTCGGCAGGCCTTCGATTTTTCCTGTCCAGCGATGCAGGAAAAAGATCAGGATCATCACAAACAGGAGATGCGTGCCACGGAAGAAGAAGGCTTCCGGCGTGCCGAACGCAATCGCCCAGACGTGATAAATGACCATCGCCACGGAGACGACAATGATGGCGAGCTTCATGAAGCCGCCGTAGCTGAAATCGATCTTCATGGCTTTCAACGCCCGCTCTTCAAGGGTCGCAAAGATGTAAAACCGCCGGCGGAAGGTTCGCTTCCGCCGGCGTATTCCATCAGTGAACCTTCACGTTGATGCCAGCTTCCTTGTAGAATTTGGCTGCGCCGGGATGGAAGGGAATGCCGATGTCCTCGGCCATGCCCTTCGGGTCCAGCGTGCTCATCGCCTTGGCGACCGCCGCCATGTCCTTGACATGCGCCGCGAGCGTCTTGGTCATGGTGTAGACCTGATCCGCCGGCATCTTGCATGAAACGACAAGATGGGTCGCATAGGCGATGACCTTCACGTCCTTGTCCTGCTTCGGATAGGTACCCTTCGGAATGGTTCCGAGGGTGTAACCCGGATTGAGCTTCTTCATCTTGTCGAAGCTGTCCGACTGATCAATCACCGTAATGTCGCGCGCTGCGGCAAGGTCCATGATCGAGCCGGCCGGAATCTGCGTGCCGAGCGCGAAGACGTTGGCATGGCCGTCCTTCATCTGGTTCACCGAGTCGGTGTAGCCGACGAACGACACCTTGACGTCGCTGTACTTGATGCCGTTGACCTCAAGAATTTGACGGGTGATCAACTCACCGGTGTTGCCCTTTTGCTGGGTGGAGATCGCCTTGCCCTTCATATCGGCTACCTTGTGGACGCCGGAGTCGGCATTGGCGACCATCTGATAGTACTGCGGATAGAGCGTCGCGAGATTGCAGACGTTGGTGACTTTCTTCGGATAAGGCGCATTGCCGGCCAATCCATCGACCGTCGAGATCGAATTGCCGAACCCGACATCGGCCTTGCCTTCATCGACACCGCGTACGTTGGCGATACCTGCGCCGGGGACTGCCTGCACATTGAGGCCGGGAATTGCCTTTTCCCACATGTCCTTAAGCTGACCGCCCAGCGGAATCCAGGAGCCGCCCTGCGGGCCGGTCATCATCCTGATTTCAGATGCGACGGCAGGACCTGCCAACGCCAGACCGAAGCCACAAGCCAGCCCGAACAATTTTGCTTTGGTATTCATTATTTTTCCTCTCCCTTGGAAGCGCCGTTCACCGGCATCGTTCAGCCGGGTACCCCGGCAGTTCTTGAATTGGCCCTGATGCTAAGCGGTTTCGCGCGAGGCTGGAAGCCCCCACGCGACCGGATGCGAGCTGTTCCGCCGCAACGTCCCCACCCGCGGCGGGTTCATTGCGACACACGCGACGCCCTGTCGCACTTAAAGATAGCCAGCACCTGCTTCCTGCGCGAAGCGACCGGGGTCCCCCTCCCAGACGATGCGGGCATGCTCAAGCACATAGACCCGATCGGCATGTGGCAACGCGAAAGTCACGTTCTGCTCGCCGAGCAGCACCGTGATCTTCGTGGTCTGCCGCAGTTTTTCCAGTGCCTTGGACAGCTGCTCCAGAATGATGGGCGCAAGCCCCAGCGTCGGCTCGTCGAGAATCAGGATTTTCGGCTTCATCATCAGTGCGCGGCCAATGGCGAGCATTTGCTGTTCGCCGCCGGACAAAGTCTGCGCCATTTGATTCTGGCGCTCCTTGAGGATCGGGAACAGGTCGAACAGCCAGGCGAGCTGCTTTTGCAGTTCCTCCTTCTCAAGATGATGACCGCCGAGATCGAGATTTTCGCGCACCGTCATTTCGCCGAACAGCTCGCGCGTTTCAGGACAATGCACAATGCCGTTGCGCGCGATCTGGGCGGCGCTTTCACCGCGCAGCTTCTGCCCCGCACGCAATACCTCGCCGGAATACGGCAGCAGGCCGGAGATGGTGTTGAACAGCGTGGTCTTGCCCGCGCCGTTGAGACCGACGACAGAGACGAACTCGCCTTCATGGACGTGGATCGAGACGTCCTCCAATGCCTGCGCCTTGCCGTAATGCACGCTGATGTTCTGGACCTGCAGGAACGGCTCCTTGTCCGCGAAGCTCGTCTCCGGGCGCGCGGAGGTCTCGATCTTGCCGCCGAGATAGACCCGCCGCACGGTCTCGTTCTGCATCACGTCCTCGGCGCGGCCGGTGACGATCTCTTCGCCGAGATACATGGCAAGCACGCGATCGACCAGCGCTGCGACGCTTTTGACGTTGTGATCGACCAGCATCACCGCCCGCCCTTCGTCGCGGAAACTGCGGATCAGCTCGGAGAATGTCGCCACTTCCGCCTGCGTGAGACCGGCGAACGGCTCGTCCACCAGCACCACCTTGGGATCGCGCGCGATCGCTTTCGCCATTTCGAGGCGACGCAGATCGGCGAACGGCAGGGTCGGCGGCTTGCGGTCAACGACATCGCCGAGACCCACGCGATCGGCAATCCAGCGCGCACGCTCGATCAACTCATTGTCGGCGAACAGCTTGAACAGGCTGTCCGGCAACAGCGCGACCATGATGTTCTCAAGCACCGTCTGCCGGTTGAGCGGCCGGGAATGCTGGAACACCATGCCGAAGCCCCGACGCGCGATCTCATGCGCTGGGCGGCCGGCGAGGTTTTCGCCGTTGAGCGTCACGGTCCCCGCGGTCGGCCGCTCGATGCCCATGATGGACTTCATCGCAGTCGACTTGCCGGAACCGTTGGGACCGATCAGGCCAAAAATTTCCCCGGCCCTGAGGTCGAAGCTCAGGTTTTTGACGGCGGTGAGACCGCCGAAACGTTTGGTCAGGCCGCGCACCTGCAGCACGGGCGAAGTATCCACCGGAGCCATCACGAACGCGCCTCCCGGGCGAGAACCGAACCAAGGAAGCCGTTCGGGAAGAACAGGATCGCCAGCAGCGCCACCGCCGACACCACGAAGGTTGCAAGCTCACCGAGCGGCCGCAGGAATTCGCCTGCCCCGATCAGGAAGATCGCGCCGAGTGCCGCGCCGAGCACGGTGCGCCGCCCGCCGAGTACGGCAGCAACGATGACCTGTACGCCGACCGCCACGTCAACCACTGTGCCGACCGACGCGGTGCCGAAGTAGAACACCAGCAGCGCGCCCGAGAGCCCCGAGAAGAACGCGCTGACCACGAACGCCGCCAGCTTGTGCTTGACGATATTGAACCCCAGCGCGCCGGCCTGCACCGGATCCTGTCCGCTCGCCTGAAGCACGAGACCGACAGGCGACCGCGACAGGCCGAACAGGATCGCCGCGCTGATGGTCATGAAGCCGAGCGCGATCCAGTAGTTCACACCGGCATCGATGCTGATGACATCGGGGATCGTCAGGCCAATTTCGCCACCGGTGAGGTCGGCGAACACCACGATGAAGTTCTGCAGCATCAGCACCGCAACCAGCGTCGTCAGGCCGAAATACGGGCCGCGCACACGCAGCGCCGGCAGTGCCAGCACCAGTCCCGCGATCACTGAGGCGGCGGCGCCGAGCATGATGCACAGATAGACCGACAGGCCGAACTGGGCATTGACGATGCCGGCCGTGTAGGCCCCGACGCCGATCAGGAAAGTCGGACCGAAATTGACCTCGCCTGCGAAGCCGAACAACAGGTCCCACGCCATCGCGAATACACCGAAGTAAAAAGCGACGGTGAGCAGGCCGAGAATGTAGCCTGACACATAAAGCGGCAGCGTGGCCGCGATCACTACAACCGCCACGGCGATCCAGAACAGTTTCGAGCTGAACGCGCGCATGCTTACCTCCTCCCCAAGAGGCCCTGGGGCCGGATGTACATCACCGCCACCAGAAGCAGCAGTGCGGGAATGGTCCGGTAAGCCGGCGACACCATGTAGGCGGTGAAGGTTTCGAGATAGCCGACGACGAGCGCCGCGATCAGCGATCCCGACACGCTGCCGAGGCCGCCAAGCACCACGATCGAGAATGCGCTCGCAGTCAGCGGCCCGACGCTATAGGAGGACACGCCGAGGAACATGCCGAGCAGTACGCCGGCGATGCCGGCCAGCACTCCGTAGATCGCCCACACCGCGATATAGATATTGTTGAGCTCGAGCCCTAGCAGCGTGACGCCGCGCGGATTCATCGAGGCGGCCAGCACCGCCTTGCCGGTCTTGGTCTTGTTGACCAGAAGCCACAGCAGGCCGATGGCAAGGCTGCACACGATGGCGGTGAAGATTTCGTTGCGCGGCGTACGCACGCCGAGGATTTCGACCACGCCGTCCACGATCGGCAGCACGGTCTTGGCGTTGTTGGTGAAGAAGTACGCAATCAGCTCCTGGAGCATGATGCCCCAGAGCAGCGTCGCGGTCAGGATGAAGATTTCCTTTTCCTCGTTCGGAATGCGGCGCGATTTCTGGATCGGCAGCACCACCGCAAAATAGGTGACGAGCGCGGCGACCAGTGCGGTTCCGACTCCGACCAGAGCGCCTGCATAGGTGTTGAGATTGAGGATACCCGACGCCGCCCATGCGGCGACCGCCGCCGACACCATGATGGCACCGTGCGAGAGGTTAAGAACACCGGAAACACCGAAGATGAGAGTGAAGCCGGTTGCCCCCAGGGCATACAGCGAACTGATGGCAAAGCCATCGATCAGAATCTGCAGGAAAAGCATTCAGGACACCGCGGCGGTTAATGCCGTCTCGTTGGAGGAACGACCGATGCGAAAACGCTCCCGAAAGTTGGGACTCTCGGGAGCGTTGCCGCGCGGATTCAGTTCGTGACCTTGATGAAGCTTGGGAACTTCAACTGTCCTTTGGCCACTTCCTTTGGCCAGACACTGACCTGCTTGCCGTCCTGCCACTGCATCATCACGCCGGTGATGAGGCCCTTGCCGTACTTGATCGAGTGGGTGAACGGATCATTTTTGCCGTAGAACTGGACACGGCCAATGGTGCCGACCCAGTCGGTCTTCTCGAGCGCGGCCACCAGCTTGTCAGCATTGGTGGACCCTGCCCGCTTCACCGCATCCGCGATGTAGTAGACTTCGTCATAAGCGGTGTAGCCCGCGTAGGACGGATAGTTGCCGAACTTCTTCTTGAAGCCTTCTGCGAACGGCAATGACTTCGGCGTCACCGCTACGTCCGGACCGGACACGCCCTGATAGAGCACGCCGTCGGCCGCGTTGTTGGTATCCTTGCCGAAGGTGGAGTTGGTTGCCTGCGAGGAAATACCGAACATCGGAATCGGTACCTGCTGGTTCTTCCACTGCACCGTCGGCTGCGTTCCGACGTGCGAAATGCCGGTGATGATCACGTCGGGCTTGGCGGCCTCGATCTTGTTGAAGATCGGCGTGAAGTCCGTGGTGTCGGGCGAGAAGCGGATGTGATCGAGCACCTTGAGCCCGATCTTGGGCAGACATTCCTGATAGCCGACGTCGAGCGGCTTGGTCCAGGCGGCGTCCTCGCTCATGATGACCGCCGTCTTCATCTTCTTGCCTTCGACCAGCAATTCCTTGGCGGCGTCGCACACCGACAGCGCCAGTGCGGCCGACGTCAGATAGCCATGGAAGGTGTACTTGTTCTTTTCATAGTCCTTGTGGACCGCCTTGCTGATTTCGTTCGACGCGGCGCCCGGCGTGATGAAGGGCGTTTTCAGGCGCGAGGCCCATGGCTCCAGCGCCAGCACGACTTCGCTGATGTAGCTGGCGATCACCACGTTGACCTTGTCTTCGTTCACCGCGCGCTGGAATGCCCGCACCGAATCGGCCGACGAGGAATGGTTATCGTAGGTGACGATTTCAATCTTGCGTCCGTCGATTCCGCCTTTCGCATTGATCTCATCGGCCGCCATCTGGGCAGCTTGCGGGATCGAGGCACCGGCGATGGCTTGTGCTTCAGCGATGACGCCGATCTTGATCGGATCGGCGGCAAGCGCCTGCCCGGCCGCAGCCATGGAAAGCCCGATTGCAGTTGCGCCGAGCAACGCGCGCAATGACCATGAATTGTATGTTTTCGTTGGCATGATGTTCCTCCCAGAAGTTATTTTTCGAAGCCTTGTTTGATCGGCTTTCGGGAGGGATTGTAACCAGACCTGCAAGCTCGGCAAGAGAAACAGCGACGGTTTGTCGCTTGCGAGTGGTCAAACAACATGCACCGGGCGATTCTGCGGCTACGCCTGCCCCGCTGCGTAATCGTCGCGAGAGAATGGTATTGTCTTGGTGCCGAGCCTCGGGGCACATGGCCGAATTGTAATGCGGCAGTGCAATAAGGCCCGAACTCCTCGCACAAGCCACCATCGACTTTCGTCGCATCGGTCCTCGGACTGCCTGCCAGCTCAGCCCATCCTGGCACCACACATTAATATAGTGGATGTGACGGAGGCGCGCCCAAAGCATAGCCTCATTCCAAAACTGCTACTGCTCATCGGCGGCAGATTGCGCTCCATGGGCTTATGAGTCAGGACACAGCCATCGACAGCCCGGCAAGGCCATCGCCAGATCCCGCACGAACAGCAATTGTCGTTCTTTCGATGTGCTTCACGCTTTCGCTTCTGAGCCGCGGCCTCAGCGAAAGCTTTACGGTTTTCCTGCTGCCTATCACGCAAAGTTTCGGGTGGGATCGCGCCGAGGTCATTTCGATCTATTCACTGGCGGCTCTTACCGGCGGTCTCGCAGCGCCTTTCGTCGGCCGGCTGTTCGACCGCTCCGGTCCAAGGATCGTTTTCGCGCTCGGGCTGGCTTTGTTCGGCGGCGCATTCCTCGCGGCTTCGCGCGCCCAGCAGCTTTGGCAGTTCCAGTTCAGTCTCGGCCTGTGCGTCGGACTCGGCTTCGCATTTCTCGGCACCGTGCCAAATTCGATCCTGCTCGGACGCTGGTTTGGTCCGCGTCTGCCGACCGCGATGGCCGTGGTCTATTCGGCGACGGGCGCGGGCGTGCTGGCGCTGCTGCCGCTTTCCCAGATCCTGATCGACCACTACGGTTGGCGCGAGGCCTATCTGATCTTCGGCGGAACCATGATCACCCTGTTGGTTCCGCTTCTGTTGCTGCCATGGCGGTTATTCGCAACCGGCGCCCCCCATATTACCCAGGCGGCGACGGCCGACCTCGCAGAGGACGGATGGACCTTGCTGTCGGCAATGCGGCATCACGCGTTCTGGTCATTGTTCGCGACATTCTTCTTCACTGCGATCGCGATGTATGCCCTCTCGGCGCAGATTGTCGCCTACCTGGTCGACGCCGGGTTCAGCCCGATCCTGGCCGCAACAGCGTGGGGGTTCAGCGGCGTAGTGCTGGTCATCGGCATGCTGTCCGTGACCTGGCTCGACGGCATGATCGGCCGGCGACGCTCAGTACTTTTCAGCTACGCCCTATCGATCACCGGCATGGTGCTGCTCTGGCTGCTGAAGTCCTACCCCAATATCTGGCTGTTAAGCGCTTTCGTCATCTGCTTTGGCAGCATGATGGGCTCGCGGGGCCCACTGATTACAGCGACCGCAATGAAGATTTTCCGCGGCAAGCGCGTCGGCACCATCTACGGAGCCATCGTGATCGGAAGTGGCCTCGGGTCGGCGGTCGGATCATGGAGCGGCGGCCTGATCCATGACATGACCGGCAGTTATGATGCCTTGCTCCTGTTCGCCCTCGTCAACGTGATCCTGGGCATGATTCCGTTTCTCGTCGTTCCCGCGTTACGTGAATAGGCGTCGTTGCCGGCTGCTCAAATCGCACCGGCAAGAGCGGCGTACCCATCGCGATCCCGAGGGAAAAAGAAGAAGTTGTTCACGTAGGATCGGCCGCTTTTGCGACCGCCGTTCGGCAACAGCGCCTCAACATCCTGAAAGACATCGGCCGCAAATTCCTCGACCGAAAGAACATCGCCGTCGTCGATGAAGAAGCCTTCATAGTAGCGGTCCGCGAAGAAGGAAAACAGTGAATCGGTCGCGTTCTCGCGATGCCGATCTTCGGCCTCGACGAGAAACACCGGCTCACAGCGTTCGATCAATCCCGCCGCGCCCTGCAGCACGCTGAGCTCGTGTCCCTCGACATCGATTTTCACGAACCCGACGTCCTGCTGCATCACCGTGTCGAGACGCGCGGTCGGAACCGATGTCGTCACGCATGGCCGTGCAAGAAGCTCAGCTTGCGGTTCGATGGACGCCAGCCCGTGCACCGGCCCACCGTCGCCTTGTGGCACGATCAGCGCAGCTTCCCCATTCCGATCCGACAGCGCAAGTTCATGGATCGCGACATTGGGCGCCGACGTTTGCCGCAATAACGTGGCCATGTCATGAGAAGGTTCGAAGGCGTGAACGCTTCGTGAGAGCCGCGCCAACTCGCGGGTATACAGCCCGCAATTTGCGCCCACATCAATGGTGGTTGCGTCCGCCGGCACAACCTGTTTGAGAAAACCGAGTTCGATCTCCGCGGATTTCGGGCGTCGCATGAAATGCCACTTCAGCCAAAGCGAAGGGAATGCTTCCTTTACGAAGCCTTTTGTCTGCTGGATCGCACTCATGGCGAAATCCTTCCTGTTGACCGGGTCCCTGTTAGGGATGCTGCGGAGCCGCGGCTTTCACACCCGGTGGTAAACATCTTCGATGCGAACGATATCGTCCTCGCCGAGATACGGGCCGGACTGCACTTCGATGAGATTGAGCGGCACCTTTCCCGGATTCTCCAGGCGATGCATGCAGCCCAGCGGAACGAAGATCGATTCGTTTTCGCGCAGCAGGATTTCCTCGTCGTCACGAGTCACGATGGCCGTGCCGTTGACCACGACCCAGTGCTCGGCGCGATGAAAATGCTTCTGCAGTGACAGCTTGGCGCCGGGATTGACCGTGATGCGCTTAACCTGAAAGCGATCACCCGCGTGGATCGACTGATAGTAACCCCATGGACGGTGAACGCATTGGGTTTGGGTCGCAGACCGGTGGCCATCGGCCTTGAGCCTGTTCACGACCTTGCTGACGTCCTGATCGCGATCCTTCGTCGAGACCAGAACGACATCAGGCGTGGCGGTGATGATGAGGTCCTCGACACCGATCGCCGCGACAAGCGGCCCCTCGCCTCGAACGTAGCACCCCGTCGCGCCCTCCATCACAACATCCCCAACCGTGACGTTGCCCGCGTCGTCCTTGCCCGCCATCTTCCACAACGCGGACCAACTGCCGACGTCGCTCCATTCGAAATCGACCGGCAGCACCGCCGCCGATCTGGTTTTCTCCATCACCGCGTGATCGACCGAGATCGAGGGGCAGGTTTTGAAGGCGGCCTCGTCCAGCCGCAGAAAATCAAGATCCCGCGTCGCCTCCGCCAGCGCGGCGCGTGCCGCGGCAAGCACTTCGGGAGCAAGTCGCGCCAGCTCTTCAATGAAAAGGCGAACCGGAAGCAGGAAAATGCCGCTGTTCCAAAGATGATCATCCGCCGCGACGAGCTTCTCCGCCATCGCCAGCACCGGCTTCTCCGTAAAACCGCTGACGGCATGAATGCCCGTCATGTCCGGCAACGCCGCACCGACGCCGATGTAGCCATAGCCGGTGGCGGGAGACGTGGGGCGTACTCCGAACAGCACAAACCTGCCTTGTCGTGCGGCAGCCACGCCCGCTGTCATCGCGGCGGAAAATGCCGCCGCATCCTTCACCCAGTGATCCACCGGCATGACCAGGATCAAAGCATCCGGATCTGATTCGCCGGCGATCAGCGCCGCCACAGCTGCAGCCGGCGCCGTGTTGCGGCCGAATGGCTCCAGCACCATCGTCGCATCGCTCACCCCGACACCACGCAATTGTTCGGCGATGGAAAAGCGATGCTCCGCGTTGGCGACCACGATTGGAGCATTGAACTTGGTGTTATCGCCGACCCGCGCTGCTGTCTGCTGCAACATGGTCTTTTCGCCAAGCAGTGACAGAAGCTGCTTGGGATAAGTCTCGCGCGACAGCGGCCACAGCCGCGAGCCGCTGCCGCCAGACAGAAGAACAGGTGTGATACGGCCGTGAGTCATCGTCGCGTCCCCTTGCGTTCATGATGGAAAAAGGATCAAGAAAAGCGAAATGTCAGACGCCGCTGCCAGACAGGAATTCCCTGCGCACCGTCCGCATAATGATCACTACGTCCATCCACAGCGACCACTTCTCGATGTAGTCAAGATCGTAGTCGATCCGCCCGAGCGCGCTGTCGTATTCCGCCGTACTGCCCCTGTACCCGCTGACTTGCGCAAGACCGGTAATACCGGGCCGCGCGATGTGCCGCTGGAAATAGTATGGAATCAAATCCTCATAGGGCATGTCGGTCGCCAGCATGCCGGGCACATGTGGTCGTGGTCCCACAAGCGACATGTCCCCCTTGATCACATTGATGAGTTGCGGAATCTCGTCGAGGCTGGTCTTCCGCATGATGCGCCCGATTGGCGTGATCCGCGAATCGCCCGCGACGGTCTGCTGGACTCCCGATTTGTCACCGAGATCGGCATACATCGAACGAAACTTGTAGATTCGGAACAGCTTGTTCCGGTAGCCGTAGCGATTCTGGCGAAAGAATACCGGCCCCCGAGACGTGACCTTGATGATGATTGCAAGAGTCGCGAACAGCGGAGCAAAGAACATCAGCGCCGCGCTAGCTGCGACGATATCAAACGCGCGTTTTCCAAACGATAACGCGGGCTCGCTCCGCGCGACGCGCAACGGCCTCCGGCTGCGATAAACGCCGGCACTCGCATACTCGACCGGCCGCACCGAGATGAAGCGACGTTGTCGCCACAACGGAGTGACATTATCCTGGGTCAGCTGAGCTGTGATCGTCGAAGCCATCGTTCGATATGCTCTCTACCTGCATCTGCGCGCCGCTCGGCGCCACGGACCAAAACTCAACACGCTTCGCTCGAGCAATCGTATCAAATCGAAAATCTCGCATCCGCGAGATTCAGATTTGCACAAGCGAACACCTCGAACGTTTCACGGACTCAGGTTTTCCAATTTTTTTGGAATAAGTGGGGCAGGAAAGCGGAAAGTTCGCGCGCGCACCTGCGAACATGTGTCGCGAAGATTGTGCAGCGCGAGAAATCAGCGCGCATAATCAAGCCGCTTAACGGAAGCTGCTCAAAATAATGTCTGCGATCAGGTTGACGCAGCCATGCATCGGCGGAAGCGTAACCGTTAGATGACACTTCCCCTTAATAATGAGTGGCTACTCGATCATGGTCTTGAGTTGCGACGCCTGGGGCGCGACAATCGCGCGAACGAAAACGAATTTCCGAATCATTGGTCCAAAGCCAACATTATCGGCAGAAGTACTTTCTCATTTGAAATTCTTCGCAAGCACGACGACGCCGTCGTAGCGAGTCGCAATATGGTTGTCAGACTGCAGAAAATTGACGGACGTCCGCATAAAGCCAGCGCGGCTCGCGGAACTTCTGCGGAGTCATCGATGATCGCCGAACACGCGAACATCCCCCCGTCAGAGATCAAGCCAGACCGCCGGCTGAGAAACTGGCTGTTGTTGGCCAATTTCGCCGCATGGCTTGCCATTATTATCGCGATCCGCCTCGCATTCTTCTAGATCGTCGGAGAAACATGGAACACAACACCCGCTGGCGCATTGGCTGGCCGGTTCCATTGTGCGTTGATTGATCTATAGAACCAACATGATGTGGCAGCGCGACCAGCCAGCACCAAAGCAAGCCTTCGCGCCACCGGAGACGCGAATCTATGCCGTGGGCGACATTCATGGTCGCGCCGACCTGCTCGCGGACATTCTGGATCGCATTGATGACGATCTCCACCGACGCCCCATTGCAAACGCGGTCGAAGTTTATCTCGGTGACTACATCGACCGCGGACCGGATTCGAAGAGCGTGATTGATCTTCTCGCGGTGCGCATGGTGCGGCGGCACGCGATTTGCTTGCGTGGAAACCACGAACAACTGCTCGAAGAGTTCCTGGACGATCCTCGCGCCATTCGCGACTGGGCCCAGCTAGGCGCGATGCAAACGCTCGCGTCTTATGGAATCATACTTAACGCGCGGAACACGGCGATAACCGCGGCAGCCTTGCGGCAATCATTCTTGAATCTGTTTCCCCGCACACACCAACTGTTTCTGCAATGCCTGCGCGACAGCTTTTCCTGCGGAGATTTCCTGTTTGTTCATGCCGGCATTCGTCCTGGCGTCCCTCTGCAACATCAAAATTCCGATGACCTGCACTGGATCCGCGAAGATTTTCTTCAATCGACCGCCGATCATGGAAAGATTGTGGTGCACGGTCATACGCCCGTCGACCATCCCGAATTTCGCAGCAATCGTATCAATATCGATACTGGCGCATGGCGTTCAGGCGTACTCACCGCGATTGCAATCGAAGCTGCCGACGTGATCGTACTCTAGGGAACTCGTCTTCGGGATTTTGGAACAAGCGTTACATGCTTTCGCCGCTTTTGCTCGCCTATCATTGGTCTCTGCAAAAAGCTGAGTGCTGACCGATACACGTCATCAGCAACTCGCGCGTTCCCGATGAGATCGATGTCATGCTGCAATCGCTTTTCCGTTTGGCGGGGCTGCCCATTTTTGTCGCAACTGCGCTGTGCCTCATGGCGAGTCCCACGCCTGTTGTTGCGCAACAGAAACACGCGGCATCCGGCCCCTCTGGCAAAACTTACGTTCTCGGTCCCAGCGATCGCATACGCGTAAAGGTTTATGGCGAGCCCGACATCACCGGTGAATACGAGGTTGACGGCGCGGGCGCGGTGTCCATTCCGCTTGCGGGACATATCAGGGCAGGCGGACTGACGACACGGCAACTCGAGCGAGCAATCGCCTCTTCGCTTTCGAAGGGAATCGTGCGCGATCCGCGCGTCAACGTCGAGATCGCGCTGTATCGTCCCTATTATATTCTCGGCGAGGTGAAAAAGAGTGGTGAGTATCCCTATAAATCGGGACTGACCGTGCTCGATGCCGTGGCCAGTGCAGGCGGGTTCACCTATCGCGCCAATGAGGGCAAGGTACTTCTGCGGCGTTCGGGCAGCACTGTGGAAGAAGCTTATTCGCTTGATGCACCGGTTCTGGTGTTTCCGGGTGACAACATTCGAATTCCGGAACGCTATTTCTGACGCATACACGTCATACTTTGCCTCTCATTTAATCATCTTCGAATTGCAAGCTGCCACAGGGCATACACGCCATAGTGTTGTCCCTTTGCGCTGCGCAAAATTTACTGCAACGCAGAACGATTCACATCTGTCCGCGTTCAACTGCGATCGGCGCATTCGTCAACGGAGAGAGAATGACACCACTCTGACCACGTGAATGACATCAACTCCGCAGGCGAAGCAGGACGCTTCCGGGCAAATCGGGAAAGTTTCCGCCTCCGCTTGCCGTCAATGCATCCCGCGCGGGACGAGCGATGAAATGTGTTTTGCGTATTCAGTTCTGACCGCGATTGAACTTCGTCGAAGGCCACGTCGTAGCGATGGCCATGGTTTCGATCGTCGTTTGGTGTCCTGGTCGATGGTGATCGTGATCATCGGCCTCTCGTCACCTTCTTATGCACAGGTGATACCGAATAACTTCGAACAGACCGCGCCACCGTGGAACGCGCAGCGCGTATTCGAGCCAACCCCTCTTCCGGATTTGAGCGACGCGGACGGCGGCGAGGAAGTAAAGCCTGAGGATATGCCGGTGAAAACACGCCAACAGCCTGGGTATGAACCCGTTGGCATCCGCGCAGGCTCGTGGATGTTCAATCCATCGCTGATGTCCGGCGCGCTCTACGACAGCAATGTGTTTTCCTCGAACACCATGACGCGCTCGGATATCGCAGCAATCATCGCACCGACCTTGCGGGCTCACACGCTGTGGGAACGACATGGCATTGATCTGAAGCTCAGCGCACAATCCACCCTTTATAGTCAGAACTCCAGTCTCAATCAGACTAACTACGGCCTGAAAGGCGGCGGCTGGTTCGATGTGGCGCACGACCTGAAGGTCCTGACCAGCTTTCAGGCCTCCCACCTCAACGAAGGTGTCGGAACCCTGAGTTCCCCGGTCAACGCCATTTCACCGACACCTTACGATTTACTCTCCGGCGACATTACCGTGCGCAAGGAGTTCAATCGTCTCGCCGCCTCCATCGGCATGGGTGTCGATTCCTACGATTTTGGGTCGACCCGCGCGCAAAACGGCTCGATCATTAACCAGGACGCGCGCGACGGCCAGATCTACTCACTTCATGGCCGCCTCGATTATGCGTTCTCGCCGAAACTCGGATGGTTTGCCGGAGTTGAGGGCAATCAACGCGCGATCAGGGGCACACCCGACCGCACGCTCGACTCGCAGGGCTATCGCGCGCTGTCAGGCATCACGCTGCAGCTGACCAACCTGATTACCGGGGAGATCGGCGCGGGATATGCGCGGCAGGACTTTGCCGACGCATCCATCGGCACCATCGAAGGCCCAGCCTATCGTGCGATGCTGATGTGGCGCCCCACCCGCCTGCTCGATGTCCATTTTCGTGCCGAGCAGATCGTCACTCAGACCTCGGACACGTCATCGACCGGCGTACAGGCCAGCGCTCTACAGCTTGGTGCGGACTACGAGTTGCGCCGAAATGTCGTGATCTCGATTCTTGGCGGCTACGAGAAGGACAAATTTTTCGGCCAATCGCGCCGGGACAATGTCATCACCGCAGACTCACGGATCAAATACCTGCTGAACCGGTACGGCGCGATCTCGCTCTATCATCGCTACACCGAGCGCAACAGCGATATTCCCGTCTTCAGCTACGACAAACATCAGGTTGGCATCAATGTTACAGCGCAGTTCTGATTACGATCATCGCTTTCCTGATGAGCAGACTGCACCGGCCGTCAGTCGGCGGTCGCAGACGACGGTGGACCTGCGCGAAATGGCGCGGATTTTGATCCGGCGCTGGAAAGTCGCCGCGATTGCTCCCGCGATTCTGGTCGTGCTTGCCCTGACCTATGTTCTGTTATCGACGACGCTGTATACCGCAACGTCAACGGTTCTGGTCGATCCGCGCCGCGCCAATGTGGTGGACAACAACCAGACCGTCCTGTCCAATTTCGGCACCGACGACGCTACCATTGAAAGCCAGACTCTGCTGATCCAGTCGGGGGCAATCCTCCAGCGCGTCGTGGAGAAACTGAAGCTCACCCAGGATCCGGAGTTCTCTCCCGAACCGGGACTGCTCGATCCTATCAAGCGGCTGTTCAAGAGCAGTCCGCCGTCCGACGGCGCGAGCCCCGAAGATGCGGCGAAAGCCAACTCGGTGGATATTCTACAGAACCGCATGAAGGTGACCCGTCAGGGCACCACGTTCCTGGTTGACATTAATGTCAGTTCCGAGGAGCCAAAGAAGGCAGCCCGGATCGCCAACGCCATCGCCGAAAGCTATTTCGAGGAACAGGTTCGCGCCAAGACCGACGCAACGCGCATCGCCGCCAACTGGCTGAACAACCAGATTGAAGCATTGAAATCCCGGGTTGTCGCCTCGGAGAAAGCGGTGGAGGATTTCCGTGCCGCCAACAACCTGTCCGTTTCGCAGGGCGTGACGGTCAATGATCAGCAGATCACCGATCTCAACAACAAGCTGATCGCCGCGCGAGTTCAGACCGCTGAAGCGAAGGCGAAGTTCGATCAGGCCCAGCAGCTGGCCAAATCCGGCGGCGATCCCGGCGGCATCAATGCGGCGATTTCGTCGGAGACGATCATCAAGCTGCGCGGACAATATGCTGACATCGCCAAGAACGAAGCCGACCTATCGAGCAAATACGGCGCGCGTCATCCGCTGGTTGCCAATGTCCGCGCTCAGTTGCGCGATACCCAGCGCCTGATCAACGATGAAATCCGCCGCGTGCTGGAGAGCACCAAACACGACTATGATGTTTCCAAGTCGCGCGAGGCTTCGCTTCAAAACAGCCTCGACCAGCTTCAGGGCGTTTCCAGCGCCTCGGGGCAGGCGCAGGTCCGTCTCCATGAGTTGCAGCGCGAAGCCGAAGCCAACCGGACGCTCTACGAGTCCTATCTCGCGCGCTACAAGGAAACCACCTCGCAGGAGAGTCTGGAGATGCCGGACTCCCGCGTCGTGACCCAGGCCAGCATTCCGATCCGTCCGTCCTCACCAAAAACGCGGCTCATTCTCGGGCTGGCGCTCATCTTCGGGCTCGGCGCAGGCTGCGTGATCGCTTTCCTGATCGACTATCTCGACCGCCGGGTCAAAACCCTCGAGCAGGCTGAGGAAATCACTGGCGTTCCGGCCCTCGCAGCCCTGCCTGCCATTGGCGCGCGCGAACTGGCCAGCCGCGCCAAGCGCGGACGCAACGAACTCGAACACTACGATCCGCATACGGTGCGGCTGTTGCCGCCGACGCTGCAACCGCCGCTGATGCGTTATGCCATCGACGAACCCGGAACCTTCTTCGCGGAAGCCATTCGAGCCGTGCGTCTGTCGATTCAGCGGACGCTCCGCATCCAGCCGGTCAAGGTCATTCTGGTCAGCTCCTCGCTGGACAGCGAAGGCAAGACCACGCTCGCATCGAACCTGGCGTTGTCGCTGGCGACCCTTGGCATCAAGACGCTTCTAATCGACGGTGATCTGCGCAACCCAGCGCTGACACGTGCCCTGTGCCCTCACGCCGACGCCGGCCTTCTTGAAGTCGCCACCGGACAGGCACCACTGGAACGCGCCATCCATTTCGACCGCCACTCCGGACTGTCGATTCTTCCCTCGCCGGCCATTCGGAATGTGGACGTCATCACCGAGCTGATGTTCTCGGAACAGATGAGCAATATCCTCGATCATCTGCGCCAGCGCTATGAACTGATCGTCATCGACTCGCCGCCGCTGGTCCCGCTTGTTGACGGCCGGGCTCTGGCCGAGCTTTCGGACCGCATCGTCCTGGCCGTCGGCTGGGATCAAACGCCGCAGGAAGTGGTGTCCCATACCATCGACATGCTGGCACCGGTACATGACCGCATCCTCGGCACGGTGCTGACGCGCGTCGATCTCAACCGTCTGCGCTTTTACGACTACTACCGCAGTTCGGCCTATCTGAAGCCGTACGGCGCTGATGGCCTGCGTCAGGGAGCACCCTCTTGACGCTCACTCCCGCCAGACGAAACCAGGGAAGCCTCGGAACGGCGATCCCGCGGCCCGTCTATGGCGGAGGACAGCTTCCACCGCTATGGACGCCCTCTCCACCCCTCGCGCCGCGCGCCCCTGTATCGGCGACATGGCTCTCGCTCGACGGAATGATTTCCGTGCTGCTCACGCTCGCTGTCGTGACGCTTCTTGGCCTCTCATCGTCAATACTGACCAACTGGAAGATCCATTACCTCACGGCCGGCGGAAATTTTCTCGAGAAGCTGCATCCATCGACATACCTGACGTGCCTGGCCTTCGCCCTTCTTCTGATCCGTGGCGGCGATCCGATTGGACAGATCAACCGGATATTCTCCGACTCCAAGCTCGTTCTGGTCTACCTGCTGTGCTGGGCCTATCTCGCCATCCAGATGTTCGTCCTCGACCGTCCTTTCACGGTGATCATCGACACCTTTTTGCTGCCGGTGATCCTGTGCCTGATCGTGTGGCAGATGCCGCGGCGCTATCTGATGCCGCCTACCGTCGCGTTTCACGGTTTGATGCTGATCAACGTCGTGCTTGGCTACTATGAATATCTCTCCGGCCACCGTCTGGTTCCGTTGACCCTCGGGAGCGTTGTGGTGTTCGGCGAATGGCGCTCGGCAGCGCTCCTGGGACATCCACTCACCGCGTCGGGCATCGTCGGCGCTTACGTGATCGCTCTCGCACTGCGTCCCTCACTGATCCCGCAAGCGGTCCTCCGCCTGCCGATCCTCGCGCTGTCATTTGCATCGCTCATGGTGTTCGGCGGGCGCACGGCGCTGGTTACAGTTCTGGTCGTCCTGAGCGGCATTGCCGGAAGCAGGATGCTGCATCTGTTGCGCGGCGGGCGTACGACGCTCCCCGCTACCATCGCAACAATCTGTTTGCTGTTCGCCGGCGCTATCGTGATCTTCGCAGCGTTCGATTCCGGCATCTTCGACAAGATGCTGCTACGGTTTTCGTCGGACAAGGGCAGCGCGATGGCACGCCTCGCCACCTTCAACATGCTGTCGCACTTCGGCTGGTCTGAACTGATCCTTGGGCCGGATCCAGCGCGCGTGAATGCGCTGCAGGCCCAACTCGGTCTCAACTACGGCATCGAGAATTTCTGGATCTCGTGCATTGTCCAGTTCGGCCTCGTCCACACCATTCTGATCACGATCGGCCTCGCCTGTCTGCTTGCCGAAATCCTGATGCGATCGCAACGAGCGGCATGGGCGATCTTGCTGCTGATCACCGTCATCGCCGCAAGCTCGGTGAGCTTCTCATCGAAAAATATTCAGCTCACGCAGTTCGTGGCGCTGATTCTGTTGCTGCTGCCGCGCAATCCGTCAGTCCGCCCGGCCGCTGTCACCTCCCAAGCCTCCCAGCGTTCAGCCACGGATCGGCGTTACGGAGTACGATACTTATGACCATCTACGTCGATCATACCCACCTCGGCCGTCATGTAACCGGGCTGGAGCGGATCACTCACGAGCTGTTTTCGCCAGCGGCCCTTGCGCCGTTGCGGGCCATCCCGGTGACCTCGCATGGGGTTGCACGCATGATCGCGTCGCAAACCTTCGGCCTTCCCGCCCGGCTGGCAATGTCCCCATCGTCGATCCTGCTGTGTCCCGGCTTTCCGCCCAGTCCATTGCTGCGGCCGTTCGCGCACCGGGTCATTCCCTACATTCACGATGTCTTTCTGCTGACCCGACGCGCGGATCTCAGCCGTAAGGCAAAACTCTATATGGCTGAGCCCTTCAAAATCGCGGTGCGGCACTATCCCCGTTTCTTTGCAAACTCGGCGGATACCCGGCGCAAGCTCTCGGCGCATTGCCGCCCGGACGCCGAGATCACGCTTTACCGGCCAGCGGTGCGCAATGTGTTCGGACTGTCCCCGGATGCGCGGCCGCCGCGCGACGGGAGCGCACGGGGTATCCGGCTTGTCGCGCTGGGGACTGTCGAACCGCGCAAGAACTTCATCGCTGCCGCTCGAATCCTGACCGCACTACGCCAGCAAGGCTTTCCTGATGCGACGCTGGAAATTGTCGGGCGCGAAGGCTGGGGCGACGACTGGCGAATGCTCAAAGCCATTCCCGGAGTTCACCTGCATGGCTATCAAACTGCCGAGCAGGTCCATCGTATTCTGCAGGACGCGGACATCTTTATCTGCACGTCTCACGAGGAAGGCCTCGGCCTGCCGCTGCTGGAAGCCCAGTACGGCGGAATTCCCGTCATCGCACCGGATGCGCCGATCTTTCATGAGGTCCTGCATCGCTCGGGCATTTTCATCGATCCCGGCAGCCCGACCGATTCCGCAGCGCGGATCGCCGCTTTCGTCTCGCACCCGGGCTGGCGCGATTTCGGCATCGTCGAGAGCGAACGCAATCTGGCGCGCTGGAATGCGCAGGCTGCGGCGGATCGCGAGACCGTACTGCAGACCATCGTGCGCGTGGCAAGGCAGCCGTACCGAAAGCTGTCGCAACGGGCTCAACTCGATGGCACCGAGCACGGCAATGTTCGCTGAATCCCCGTTTGCCGCCTCTTCTTGGGTCGATACGCATCCGGAGCGATGCAGATGACCATGACCGATAGACTATCGATGACTTTCGGGCGTGCGACCGACGCCGGAACGCAGGTGGTCGGCCGCGACCTTGGCATCGACACCATGCGCGGCATCGCTATCCTGATGGTGATCGGAATCCATGCGCTGCCGCAGCCCCTGCGATCGTGGGAAACGCTTATAGACGCGGCGCTGCGGCCCGCGGTGCCGGTATTCCTGTTCGCCACGGGCTATCTGACCGCACGGTCCGGCCGGGTTCCGCTCACCAAGCGCATCAGGACTGCGCTGATCCCCTACGCTGTCGCTTTCATTGCCGCATATATCTATATGGCGCTGCATAACCCGGCGATGGATCATCGCCTGACCACCACCGTCGCCCGATTCGTACTCGCCTATGTGTTCGTCTATTATTATGTGTTCGTGTATGTCGGCTGCACTTTCGGTTTGTGGCTGATCTTCCGGCTCTGCGACGGCGACGCACCGGATTCACGGCAAAAACTCTCCGTGCTCCTGACATTGTCGATTGGCCTCGCGCTGATCTGCGGCAGCTATCTCGATCCCCTGCTTCAGCACCTTGGCTATCCGGATTCGCTGATTCAGGAAGCGCGGCTGCGCGATATTCCTTTCTGGTTCGGCTTTGCGGCGCTCGGCGCGCTATTGGCCACATCCGATATCGGCCTGGCGGTCCGTGACATGCGCGGCCTGCTCGCCACAGCCGCAATCGTAGCCTATGTGATCTATGCCGCGATCCGTCTCAGCGGCATCGGTGATGCCGCCGACTACGATTCTGTCGCGTTCTTTTGTTTTGCTGCATTGATCAGCACGCTGCTGTTCGCCCTTCCGCTCCGCGCACCGTTTGTCGCCTCGATCGGATCAGGCAGCTACCTCATCTATCTCTGGCATATTTTCATCATCATGATCTTGCGTGACCATGGCGGCCTGAGCGAGCTCGGTGTCGGCGGCGAATTCGTGGTCACCTTCGCCGTTACCGCCACGGTCAGCGTCCTCGGCCTTCTTGCGATCCGCATGATGGCCCCGCCTGCTCTTGTCCGCTGGCTGGGAGCTTGACGATGCTGCTACGCCAGACGCTTCTTTATATGCCTGCGCAGATCGTCGGCCCGTTGTTCCAGCTGATCGCCATGATCGTCTGGACCCATGTAGTCAACGAACACACACTCGGCGTCATCACGCTGGTCACGGCCACGCACGAGTTGCTGCAGATCGCCTGCCTCGCATGGTGGTCGCAATATGCCCTGCGATTCTTCGGCCGTTTCCAGAGCGCGGATGATGCCCAGCGCTTCTATCGCACCGAGAACATCGTTATTCTGGGATCGGTGATCGTTCAGAGTATCGCGATCATCTTCATCTTATTGTTTGTGATCGCGCCTGACGCCAGCTCCGGCCTGCTCACCGCCGCCATCGCCTACGTCATCTCCCGGTCCCTCAATCTTTATATCGGTGAGCGCGCCCGGGTGCGCCAGCAGATCGGCATCTATTCGATCCAGCAGATCATCGGGCCGTCAATCGGATTCCTGCTCGGTCTGCTCATGATCCGCCTGCTCGGACAGAATCCGGAATGGCCGCTCTATGGCTATGCCCTCGCGCAAATCACGGCGGCACTGATCGTTCTTCCCAAAATCGGCCATGGCCGCAGCATTTGGCCGATCGATCGCGAGATTATCCGGCATGCCGCGCACTACGGCATACCGTTGATCATCGGCGGCGCGCTCGGATGGGTCGGCCTCAACGCCTCGCGGTTTGCGGTCAACGATCTGCTCGGGGTCGCCTCCGCCGGCCTGTTCGCAGTCGGCTATGGCCTCGGCCAGCGCGCCGCCGCCGTCGCCGCGATGCTTGTCACGGCGGCGGCCTTTCCAATCGCGGTAAAGCGCATGGAGGAAAGCGGCGCCAAAGCCGCCATGCAACAACTGGCTGACAATAGCGCGCTGCTGGTCGCCATTCTTGCTCCGAGCATTGTCGGCATTTTCATGCTCCGCACCGAAATCGTTCATCTGTTGATCGCCGAGAGATTCCAGGCGGTCACGCTCGCCATTCTTCCATTGTCGGCGCTGGCCGGTGCAATCCGGAACTTTCGCGCCCATTTCGGCGATCAGGTCTTTTTATTGCACAACCGCACCCGTCTGCTGATGATGGTGGCAGGGATCGATGCCGTGGTCAGCGTGATCTTCGGTATCGCATTCATCTGGCAATGGGGCGTGGTCGGCGGTGCCGTCGCCAGCGTCGCGGCCGCAGCGTGCGCCGCGATCGCCAGCTTCGCAATCGGCTTTACCAAATTCGGACTATCGCTTCCGCTCGGACATATGGCGCGGATCACGGTAGCCACCGCTGCCATGGCCGCGCTGCTGAATGCCTTGCCGCCCGCCATGAGCTTCATCGCTCTCGCGGCGCATATTGCCGCGGGCGCGGCGCTTTACCCTGTGGTGCTTGCGATCCTCTACGCGCCGTGGCTCGCAAAAACGATCCGGCTACGCATCCAGCATTCCGGATAAGCGCTCCGCATAGTTGCTAGGCACGCTTTGCGGACTGGAAAGCCCGCTCGATCGCGAAGTATAGCGGCTTCTTCCGCATCTGGTCGTCGAATGGCAGCGGCCGTGGCAGCCGTGTCGCCAATGGATTCTTCTTTTTTGCTGCGCTTGTGTAGAAGGAATAGTTGTCGGCCATCTCCCAGACGATCACGGCCTTGACCTGCGGCACCGTCAGCACAGCGCTAAGGAATTTCTCCGCCGTCTGCGCGACCATGGCATCGCGGGTCGGAATGTCATCGGGAAAAGTATCGTCGCGGACATCGAATTCGGTGATGTAGATATCCACCTTGCGCTCGGCGAGTTGATGCACAAAATCGATGAAACGTGCAGAGTCGTGCGGGTAGCGCGGCTGAAGGTGACCCTGCAGCCCCACCGCATTGAGGCGGACACCGGCATCCTTCAATTCATCGACCAGTCGCAACAATCCCTCCCGAACCTTGTGGCCAACATCATCGTCGCGTTCGCTCTGGGCCTCGTTGAGAACAAATTTAGTGGTTTTGTCTACTGCGCCCGCGCGTTCGAAGGCGCGCCGGATGTAGCCGGTTCCAAAAGCGTCATACCAGGGGCCAAGGCGATAGCCCCCTGGCGCCTTGTGCCCGGGCCAAAACGGCTCGTTGACGATATCCCATGAATGCAACTTGCCAGCGTAGCGACCGACAACCTCCTCGATATACGAATCGAAGAATTTCCGTCGTTCGTCCACGCTCATGGCCTTGATCCAGGATGGAACCCATTCGTTCCAGATCAAACAATGACCGCGCATGGGAATGCGGTTCGATGCACAGAATTTCAGCAGATTGTCCGCCGCCTCGAAACGCTTCGGTCCGGGTTTCGGCGCAATGCTGCCCATCTTCATCGCAACATCAGTTGTCACGATTCTCGCATGCGTAAGATAGAGCTCGCGGTAGCCGACATCCTTGAAGATTGAAGGTCCAACAGCCGATCCGAACACAATTCCGTTCTTGGCCGCGATCTTTCCGAGACTATCTTGCGGCGTCGCGTGTGCGGCATGACTCTGAATTGCCATAGTCGCGCCCGCGAAAATCCCGAGCGTGTCACGTCTCGACCACAGATCACGCATGGCAGTTCTCCACTACAAGAATGCATCGCAATTACATTGACGAAGCTCGATGCCATCGTTGCGACGCAATACTGCTATTTCGTGTTCCTGCTTTGCCAATAACGAGAATTTTCGCTGAACGTATCGATGCCGTCTCGCGTGTTTGCTTTGTTCCTTTTATCTCGATCACACCACGTATCAGGAGATCGAAATGTTGGGCGAGCAAGCACAACACTCCGGAAGTCTCGTCGTCGATGGCATTCCCATCAACGTCGCATCGATGGATCAAGCCGTATCCTCCATCGTCAGGGCCACGCAGCGCGGCGAAACATTCTCCGTATGCACGCTCAATCTCGATCATGTCGTGCAGCTGCAACACAGATCGGATTTCCGTGCCGCGTATCGGCGCGCGAGATTCGTCACCGCCGATGGATTTCCGATCGCCATCCTGAGCAGACTTGCCGGCGTACCGGTCGAACGCACGACCGGTGCGGATCTTATCGCACCGCTGTGCGCGGAGGCCGGGCGGCGGAAAATCCCTGTCTATCTACTGGGATCCAACAAGCTCACCCTGCATCGCACCGCGCGGCGCCTGATCCGATGTTATCCGGGCCTGAAGGTGGTCGGATCCTATGCACCCGAAAAAAACTTCGACCCTCATTCCGCCGAAGCCGATGATGCAATCGATCTGCTCCGCACATCCGGTGCCCGTCTCTGCTTTCTCGCGCTCGGCGCTCCGAAGCAGGAGATTTTTGCAGCGCGCTGTCTCGACGAAATCGACGGTGTGGGATTTCTATGCATCGGCGCCGGACTCGATTTCATCGCCAATACACAAGCGCGGGCCCCCTCATTCACCCAGAAGGTCGGCCTCGAGTGGGCCTGGCGAATGGTGAGCAATCCGCGCCGCCTCGCTCCCCGATACGCGCGCTGCATCCGCGTCATTCCGCGGCTTGTGATCCGCAGCCTGCCCCAGATTCTCAATGCACGGACAAGGAAAACCGCATGACGTCAACAGTGACGCTGGCCCAGCGCGCGCGCAACACGGCTCATTTGCAGCCGCGATATCAGATTTGCCTCATTCACCCGTTCGACCCGCGCGGCGAGAAAGTCGGAGGGCTCGAGACCTATATCCGCGACTTCATCACTTTTCATCCCACCGATACCGACCTGCTGTTCATCGGAGTGGATTCGAAAGGCGATCTCGAACTCGGCAAGATTCATAAACTGACATTCCGTGGGCGCACGTTCGAATTCCTCCCGATCCTGCACTATTCGGACCAACAGGCACGGGAGGCTGCGAAAAGCGTCCGCTCATCGCTGACCGGGCAATTCTTCGTCGCGCTGCTGGGCCATTTCAGCCTGATCGCCCGGTTAATCCGGTCGCGACGGTGCTCGATCGACCTGCGGCGCGTTGAGTTTTCATGGTTGCCGGCGATTCTGCGTTTACCGTTCGTCCAGATGCTCCATGGCGAGGGTGTACCGAAACTGCAGATGGATTCGCTGCTCCGCCGCTATTCCTTCGTCCACAACGCCGGCGAGCGGTTTGCGGTGGCCGCGAGCGCGAAGTTCCTTTGCGTCAATCCGCATATCACCGAGCGGCTGCAGAAAACTTATCCGAGGCGAAAGGACAAGATCGACACGCTGTGGACCTGGGTGAACACCGACATCTTCCAGCCGCAACCATTACCGCGCGATGTTGATCCTTTCCGTGTGGTCTTTGCTGGCCGGCTCGATGAATTCAAGGATCCATCGCTGATGTTCATGACCATCGCCGAGTTGCGCCACCGCCTCGGCGGCAAGGTTGAATTCCACTATATCGGCACCAGCGATCCGCATCGATTCCCGGAGTTCGCAGCCATCGAAGACATCACGGTGCGCCACGGCTTCAAGGACGCGGCCGGTATGGCCGCAACACTAGCCTCGGTTCATGCCGGAATTCTCACTTCGGAATTCGAGGGTATGCCGCGTTTCGTGCTTGAGACGCTGGCCGTCGGGCGACCGGTGGCGGCGATGCACCTCCCCCAACTTGAGGCCGCCGTGCATGCCGGCGTGAGCGGCTATCTGGTGCCGCGCAGCGATACCAGACAAACCATGGCCAACGATCTGGCTCAACGTTTTGTCGAGTTGCGGAACGCAATGGAGAACGGCGAGATGGATTCAGCTCGAATCGCCGCAAGCATCAAAACCTTCACGCCGAATACCCAACTGGCACGGGTATTCCGTTATCATCAGGAAATCCAGGACGCCCGTGGCCTCACCGCCGCTCCGTCATTCTCCTGAGCGCACCGATGAACATTTTGATGCTGACAAGCGAGTTCTCGCCTGCCACCGGCGGGATCGGGACCTATGCGCGCGAAATCGCCGGTGCGGCAACTCGTCTTGGTGCGAAAGTAACGGTGGTCGCGCCTGACTACGCGCAGGACAATGCGGCCGACGATCTCGCCTATCCATTTCACGTCCACCGTTTTTCCGGCGGGCTTCACTCCATGCGCGACCTGCCGTCCAAGATCGCACGGGCACGGCGCCATGTCGGCAGCGGCGACTACGACATCATCCATGCGGCGGACTGGCCGTTCTTTATTCCGCTGGCGTTGGCACGGGGGCGGACCCGCGCACGTCTCCTCATGACAGTGCATGGCACTGAGATCAACGAAACCCAAACCGCGATGAAGCGGTTGGCGATCCGCACCGCCGGTGTGTTCGGCCCGCGGACCGAGGTTGCCGCCAACAGCCGCTATACCCGCGACCTGTTCTGCAGCCGGTTCCCGATCGATACCACCAACATCCATGCCATCCCCCTCGGCGTCTCCGATTTCTGGTTTGGCGCAGCCAGTCCTCGCGACCAGATCAGAAAAGCCAATGGTCTGTCGTCCGATCGTATTGTCATGGCCACCGTCGCACGCCTTACCCGCCGCAAGGGCCATCATCTGACGCTGGCGGCGCTCGCGCGCCTGCCCGCCGAGCTGCGACAGCGGATCACCTGGCTGGTGATCGGGCCCAATGGCGAGGCTGACTACGTGGGCGAATTGAAACAGGCGATCGCCAAGATCGATTGCGACATCCGCCTGCTCGGGCCGATGCCAAACGAGAAGATTCGCGATATCTACGCCGCCAGTGACTTCTTCTGCCTCACCGGGCTCCCTGAGTCGTCGGGCCGGGTCGAGGGGTTCGGCCTCGTCTATCTCGAGGCAGGAGCCGCAGGGCTTCCAAGCATCGCGACAGAGGTTGGTGGCGTACCTGATGCGGTTCTCGCGGATGAAAGCGGCTTGCTGGTGGCGCCCGATGCCGGTGCTATTGCGGAAGCCATCGTAGAAATGATCATCGCTCCCGATTCTCGCGCTGTTCTCGCTGCCGGCGCCATGACCCACGCCCGTTCGCTGTCATGGGAGCGCTGCGCGGCGGCAACCTATGGGCTGACGCACGCCACGGAACCTGAATCCAGTTTTGACAACCCTGTCACGGCGCCCCGGCTTCGCACGCCGCTGCCTCATCTCACCCCGCCATGAAACGCATTCTGCTAACGGTCGCAGTATCGATGTCGTTGAGCGCGACGGCAGCCTATGCCGACAGTTGCAGCAGAAGCCGCGACTATCTGCTCGGCGGCCTTGCGGGCACAGCCATCATGCCTCCGCAGGCCTATCAAAATCTGTTCAAGGCTTGCCTCGCCACTGCGACGATGAGCAACGTCAAAGATGCGTTCATTCTTAAAGATGGCGGTATCGCCGTCATTCCGAAGCAGGACAGCATCGCCGCGACAGCCGGAACGCTCTCCTCATTTTGCAACGCCTATCCGCGCGGCACGTTGCGGTTCATCAGCCGCAAGGATCAGAAGCTTGGTACATCGATCTCGCACATCGTAAAGCTATCGTCGACCTCTTCGACGCCCTGCAAGGTTATCAAAGGCAACGCCTCCTGACCTGATCCGGATTGCTGCAGCGCAAACGAAAATCGAGCGATGTTGTGCGTAGCGAAAAATCGCCGCGACCGAACGCCTCTGGCCGACCTTTCAGCTTGCACGCCGATCCCTCTCCGTTACGTTTCCTCCCGTAAAACTAAACAATGACTGCCCAAATGGGAGGACAACGCTATGTTTTACGCTTCCAGTTCGTCAATCATTCGTTCCTTTGCCGCTGCGGCGCTACTTTGCGCCTCGGCGACCTGGGCATTCGCCCAATCGTCCGAAAGCAATCTTGAAAAGCTCGGTGAATTCAAGAAAACCGGCGTCACCGAAATTCCGACAGTTCCACAGACAGGCCGCAAGGCCGAGGCGATCAAGGCCAACCTCGCCAAGATCAGGCTGCCGCCCGGCTTCAAGATCAGGCTCTACGCGCTCGTGCCGGACGCGCGGCACATGGCCGTCGGCCCGCAGGGCGTTGTAACATTCGTCGGCACGCGCAAGAGCAAGGTCTATGCGATGACCGATCGCGGCAAGGCGGGCTTCGCCGAGGAGGTGAAGGAGTTTGCGCCATCGATCTCGTTCACGATTCCGAACGGCGTCTGCTTCTCGAAAGACGGCGTTCTTTATATCGCGGAACAGAACCGCATCCTCGCCTTCCCCGCCGCCGAGTTCTTCTACGAAAGCCCGGATGTCGCGGCGGGCATTGTGGTGAAACAGGGCGAACTGATTCCGAGGGAAGAAGAAAGCTTCAATCACACAGCGCGCGCATGTCGCATCGGCCCCGACAACAAGCTCTATGTCACGATCGGACAGAAGTTCAACGTGCCTCCCAAGGAGAAGCTCGACGCCTACTTCAAAGAGGGTCTGGGTTCCATCATCCGCATGGATCAGGACGGCAAGAACCGGATGACGTTTGCGCATGGTGTGCGCAATTCGGTCGGGCTCGACTTCAATCCGAAGAACGGCCAGCTCTGGTTCACCGACAACCAGGTCGACGGCATGGGTGACGGAATCCCGCCCGGCGAGCTGAACCGTGCCACACAGGCCGGACAGAATTTCGGCTTCCCCTATTATGGCGGCGGCAAGGTGCGCACCGTCGAGTACAAGACCGAGACGCCGCCGGCCAATCTGGTCTATCCCGAAGTCGAGATGGACGCGCATGCTGCCGATCTCGGCATGACCTTCTATACCGGCAAAAGCTTCCCGACCAAATATCGGGGCGGTATCTTCTCGGCGCAGCACGGCTCGTGGAATCGCACCGAGCCGGTCGGGGCGCGGGTGATGTTCACCTCGCTCAAGGCTGACGGCAGCGCCGACAAGACCGAGGTTTTCGCTTCAGGATGGCTGACGTCCGATGGTGAATATCTCGGACGGCCTGTGGACGTGGCGCAATTGCGCGATGGATCGCTACTTGTGTCGGATGACCTTGCCGGTGCAGTTTACCGCATCACCTACGACGGCAAGTAAGCGCGCCGCATTTCTTCTGCCTCGCCGCTGATGCAGCGGCGAGGCAAACCTGCCTGTTCAGGACAAACAGACCATGCTTGCACGAAACCTGATGATACTGGCTGTTTTTGTCGGCTGCATCCATGCCGCTCACGCCGACGGCGATACCAAGGCCGGGCGCAAGAAAGCCATGCAATGCGCGCCGTGCCATGGCATCGACGGCATCTCGAAGTTGCCGAATGCGCCGAACATCGCCGGTTCACCGGCGATCTATCTGGAAAAGCAGCTCAAGGCCTTCCGCTCGGAAGAGCGCAAGGACGAAACCATGAACGTGGTGGCGAAGCCGCTGTCGGATGCTGATATCGCCGATCTCGCGGCGTGGTACTCAAATCTCGCGGTCAGCGTTACCCTGCCAAGCAAATAGGCTATTGGCCAGCGATCTCATCGATCGCCGCCCTCACCGCTTCGGCAACGCCGGGATCATGCAGCGAATGGCCCGCTCCCTCGACCATATGAACGCGCGCATCGGGCCACGCCGCTGCCAAGGCATGCGCGGTCGCTGGCAGACACAATAGATCATAGCGTCCTTGCACGATGACGCCGGGAATGCCCACGAGCCGTTGCGCGTTGCGCATCAACTGATCCCGCTCGAGAAAACAGCCATTGTGGAAATAATGCGCTTCCATGAACGGTGATCCCGGCAGACCGCGGCGACCATGCCTGATCGAGGCCAGATCGAGTCGCGTGCGCGACGGCTTCATCTCCGAGAGACTACGCTCGGTATCGTGCCAAGCCCATGCCGCCGGTCCATGGATCGCCGGATCGGAATCGAGAATGCGACACCAGTAGGACTCAAGTGGTGTGTCGCGCTCCTCGGGCGGCAGGAAACTCAGAAAGTCCTCATGCAGAGCCGGGTAAAATCGCGGCAGGCCGCCAAGGAATGACCATTCCAGCTCCGCGCGGGTACCGAGGAAGGTCGCGCGCAGGACAACGCCGCTCACGCGATCAGGGTGACGCTGCGCATAGGCCAGCGCCAGCGTCGCACCCCATGAACCGCCCACCACCAGCCAGCGCTCGATGCCTAGCGTTTCGCGGATCGCCTCCATATCCGCGACGAGATGCGACAGTGTATTGGCCTCGCGCGATCCCCTTGGACGACTGCGGCCAGCACCGCGCTGATCGAACAGCACGGCATGAAAGCGCTGCGGATCGAACAACCGACGATGATCGGGCTGGCAACCGCTGCCGGGCCCCCCGTGCAGATACACTGCAGGAATGCCGTCGGCGCGCCCAACCGTCTCGACATAAATCTCGTGGCCGTCGCCAACGGAGAGGTGACGTGTGGTCAACGGCGCGAACGGATCACTACGCCGCTCGGGGGAAACATCGGGCGCATCAAGCACGTGGGAATTCCTCGCGCTCGGGCGTGCCGCCGGCGAAATCACGATAGATGAAACGATCGCCGCCGCCGGACGCCTCTGCCTCCGCCGTCCTGAAAGTCTGCTCATGCAGCGGCGAGAGCGCGCAGGCCGGATCGGTATTGGCCGCCTCGCCGGTCAGCGCGAACGCCTGACACCGGCAACCGCCGAAATCGATCTCCTTGAATTCGCAGCTCTGGCATGGCTCCGGCATCCAGCCGGTCCCGCGATAGCGATTGAGCGCATCCGAGTGCTGCCATATCCATGCGATTGAATGGTCGCGCACGGAGTCGAATGAAAGACCGGTGATGGTCTCCGCCGCATGGCACGGCAATATCTTTCCGGACGGCGAGATGTTGAAGAACTGGCGGCCCCAGCCTCCCATGCATTTCTTCGGGCGCAACGCGTAATAGTCGGGCACAACGTAGTCGATCGCGAGAATTCCTCTCAATCGCGCGTCTGCTTCTTCAACCACTCGGCTTGCTTCGTCGATCTGTTCGATCGTCGGCATCAGAGCCGCACGATTTTTCAGGGCCCAGCCGTAATACTGCACATTGGCGACTTCAAGCCGATTGGCATCAAGATCGACAGCCATCTGAATAATATCGGAAAGCTGCGACAGGTTCTGCCTGTGCATCACCGCATTTACTGTGAGCGGCAGATCGAGCTCGCGCACCCAACGCGCGGCCTCCAGCTTTTTGGCATGAGCATCCCTCAGCCCGGCGACACGGTTCGCCGCCTCCGCTTCGCTGCCCTGAAAACTGATCTGGACGTGGCACAGCCCAGCATCCGCAAGCGCCGTGAGCTTCTCTTTCGTCAGCAGAACAGCGGATGTAATGAGATTGGAATAAAGCCCGACCTCGGAGGCATGGCGTACCAGATCGACCAGATCCCTGCGCGCGGTGGGCTCACCGCCGGAAAAGTGAATCTGCAGCACGCCGATCTGCGCCAGTTCGGTCAGCACCCGTTTCCATTCATCCGTGGACAGTTCCTGGCTTCCCCGCTCCAGCTCAAGCGGATTCGAGCAATAGGGACATTGTAGCGGACAACGATGGGTCAACTCTGCCAGAACAGCCAGCGGTATACCGAACGTCTCGGCGAGTGCGCGGTGTTCCAGCGCGGCCAGCCCGTCAAACGGGTCGGCATGAGCAGCACCAGCATCGGCCCGTGTCGGACTCATGATCAGCTATCCTGCCTGTCCTCCAGGAATCCTTTCCCTGCAAGGTCGCGAAGCATCGTCATGACATCACCACCGATCATCTCACGATCGGCCGCATACTTCGCGGCGAGAACATCAATGATCTGCGTTACGCTGCGCTCGCCATCGCAAAGCTGCAGGATCTCCACCGCGACCTCATCCGGAACCAGTACCCGCTCCGGCGCCAGGATCACCCAACGCTGACGGACATCGTCGAAGCGCAAACGAGCATGACGCGCCAATATCGGGCGGCTCTGCTCATGTATATCCACCTGTCGGCTGCGCAACGTCGGCATTATGCGGACTCCGGCCTGAAGGCACCGGGCGGGATGTGCCCGTCGACATAGGCATGATAGAGGGCATCGAGCTGAACCCAGAGCACGTTGGTCTTGAAGATCAGGGCATTGCAAACCGCCTCACGCTGCTCCGGCGTGGTGGCATGCGTTCTGACGAATTCGAGCGCGAAGTTCGCGTCCCGCGGTGCCTGCTCCATGCGCCGCTTGAAATAGCTCATGATGCCGGGGTTGACGAAGTCGTAATGCGCCAGCATTCCCGCGATACGCTCTTCGTGAAGATTGGGCGCGAACAGTTCGGTCAGCGACGAGGCTATGGCCTCCAGCGGCGTCCGGTCGCGCACGAAATGGACATAGGCATCGACCGCAAAACGCGTCGCCGGGAGAATACCCTCGGTTGACTCGACGTAGCCCGTATCGAGGCCAAGCCCCTCGGTCAGCTTCAGCCAGCGCTCAATGCCGCCCTCGCTTCCCTTGTCACCGTCATGATCCTCGATCCTGTGGCGCCACTCGAGCCGTATGTCGCGGTCGCGAAAGCGCGAAATCACCACCGCATCCTTGATCGGGATCGTGCTCTGATAATAGTAGCGGTTGAGCGCCCAGGCCTGAACCTGGCCTTTGTTCAGCTCGCCGCCATGCAGCAGACGGTGGAACGGATGCAGGCTGTGATAGCGCTCCGCGCCGATCTTGCGGAGCATGGCTTCCAGTTCGTCCGCGCTCGCAAGCGGTGCGTCGCTCCTGACCGTAAAAGCGGTGATCGCGTTCAAATCACAATCTCCGTTCCGTCCGAGGGAATTTCCCACCCTGCTCTTGTCACCGCATCGCGCTCGGCCGACCCAGGCAGCCAGGCGGAATTGGAATTATTGATGTGCAGGAAAATCTTACGCGGAATTCCGAGATCGGCCAACGCTGCAATCGCCCCACCCTCACCGGATATCGAGATGTGTCCCATCCGCTGGCCGGTCTTGTTGCCCAGCCCGGCATCGATCAATTCGCTGTCGCACCACAATGTACCGTCGAAGAACACGAGCGGCGCGCCGCGCAGCCGATCCTTCAGGTCATCATCGATCCCGGCGCAGGCCGTGATTATGTAGAAAAACCGGCCGCTTGCCGTATCGGCAATACGTAAACCGAGCGTATCGCCCTCATCGTCTGCTCCCGCTTCATCTTCAAGATACCAGGCCTTCTTTCCCGCAACCGCAAACGGCGTGATCTCAAGCCCGGAGGACGATCCGTCGGACAACCTCGGCGCGAACGGCACATCGAACACTAAGGGAACGCGCGGGACCCGCGCGCCGTCGAGCACGTTGAAAATGCTGTTCGCCTTGAGCGCAGTGAGCACGGTCTCGTGCGCGTAGATGGTGAAAGGCCAGCCTTCCCGCAGCGACAGCAGGCCGGCCACGGCGTCTATCTCGCCGTTTGTCAGAATAACTCCTGCGATTGGACTGTGGCGAAGGCGGTCGCCATGCGGATGGAGTTGCGGATTAGCGAGGATCTGTTGTCGCAGATCCGGAGATGCATTGATCAGAAACCAGTGGCGGTCATCGGCACTCACCGCCAGAGACGCTTGCGTTGCCTGCAATTCGGAAGGGCCGGAGCGCGCGACGCTGCATACCTTGCAATTGCAATTCCATTGCGGAACGCCGCCACCAGCCGCCGCTCCCAGAACAACAATCCGCATCGGGACGCTCCAAAGATCAGCGCGATCCTCGCTCGTCAGCGGCGATCAAATGCATGAATAAAAACAAACGACCCTGAACTCGCGCACGATGCCCTCGATGAAGAGAACATGACCTGCCCGAGCCGGGTCGCTTTGCCACGCCGTGTAAAGGAAAATCGCTTGCCTTACTTGCGTGCTGCGCAAGCGTACATGTTGATTTCCATGCCCACCGACACTTCGACAATCTTGGGAGTCTTCCAGGCCATCTTGGTCTCCTTCCAGATTTCGTAGCCAGCGTTTACGGACCGTCCGCTGACCCGGGTAATATGAGGCGTTCAGCCCGGCTTGTCCAACGCACGGACAAATTCCACGAGAATGTTATTTCAGTTCCGCCCGCCAGCCGAGGGTTTTGCCCCTCAAACATGGAAAAACCCTCGCTGCAACGCAGCAAAGGAGCGCGCACGTCTCATCTGACAAGCCACGGAAACGACCGGAGGACATTGGACCCCGGCATCGTGATTTGTCCGATAAATAAAACTCGAGACGTCGACATCCGATTTGACGACGGGATCGGTGCACGCTCGCGCTCCTGCTTTGCGAGCATGAGACAACGCGATGTTTCTCACAGCGAAATGCGCACTCGCGAAATGGACTTCGTGATTGCAGTGCGATGATGGCCACTGCCGAATGATGCGTCCATGCGTGGTGTTGACGCCGATCTTTGCGCGCGCCTAACATTCTCTCAGGTCCGTGAGAGATCATTGGGAGGATTGTATGTCACGTCTTGCCCGCTGCTTCGAACCTGCTTCCCTTTTCGATTCCAGTTTTAATTTTCTACGAACGAAACATCTGTCTCGTATCCTGATCATCGTTGCCGCCGCATTCGGTTTTTGTCACAGCGCGCTTGCACAGAACGCAAAGGGCTCGCCTGAACATATCAAGGCTGTGACCGGTGCCATCGATGTCAATTCGGTGCGCGCTAACGAAGCAACATCGAAAGACTGGCCGACCATCGGGCTCGATTATGGAGAGACCCGTTTCAGCAAGCTCAAGCAGATCAATACGGACAATGTGAAAGACCTCGGACTGGTGTGGTCCTACAATCTGGAATCCTCGCGCGGAGTCGAGGCGACGCCCATCGTGGTCGATGGCATCATGTACGTGACAGCATCATGGAGCGTGGTTCACGCAATCGATGTACGCACCGGCAAGAAAATCTGGACCTTCGATCCCGAAGTGTCGCGCGAGATCGGATACAAAGGCTGCTGCGATGTCGTCAATCGCGGCGTCGCCCTCTACAAGGGCAAGATATTTGTCGGCGCCTACGACGGACGGCTGATCGCGCTCGACGCCGCGACCGGCAAGAAGCTGTGGGAAAAAGATACCATCATCGACCATAAGCACTCCTACACCATCACCGGCGCACCGCGCGTGGCCAAGGGAAAGGTGATCATCGGCAATGGTGGCGCGGAGTACGGGGTGCGGGGTTACGTAACAGCCTATGACTCCGAAACCGGCGATCAGGCCTGGCGATGGTTCGTCGTTCCGGGAGACCCGAGCAAGCCATACGAAGACGAGTCGATGGAAGCTGCGGCCAAGACGTGGGACCCAGCTGGCAAATACTGGATCAATGGCGGTGGCGGCGCATCCTGGGATAGCATTACCTTCGATCCCGAACTGAACTTTGTCTATATCGGCACCGGCAATGGTTCTCCGTGGAATCGCAATGTGCGCAGCCCGGCCGGCGGCGATAATCTCTATCTCGCTTCGATCGTCGCACTGAACGCCGATACAGGAAAATACGTCTGGCACTATCAGGAGACGCCCGGCGACAACTGGGACTACACTTCAACCCAACCAATGATCCTGGCCAATCTCACGATCAACGGCCAGCCGCGCAAGGTGATCCTTCACGCACCGAAAAACGGCTTCTTCTTCGTGATCGACCGTACCAACGGCAAGTTCATCTCTGCCAAGAACTTCGTCGATGTGAACTGGGCCACTGGCTACGACGCCAACGGCCGACCGATGGAAGTTGCGGAAGCGCGCTCGCCCGACAAATCGTTCGACAGCATTCCGGGCCCCTTCGGCGCCCACAACTGGCATCCGATGTCGTTCAATCCGGGAACCGGGCTGGTCTATCTGCCGGCGCAGAACGTGCCGCTTAATCTGACCGGCCAGCCGACGTGGAAACAGAATGCCAACACGCCGGGTGAGTTCGGCGGCAACACGGGATGGAACATCGGCTTCTATCTCAATGCCGCTCCGCCGAAGAGCCTGCCCTTCGGCCGCCTGATCGCATGGGATCCCGTCCAGCAGAAAGAAGTCTGGCGCCAGGAATATGTCGCGCCGTGGAACGGCGGCACGCTGACCACGGCCGGCAACCTCGTATTCCAGGGCACGGCCGATGGCCGCTTCATTGCCTATAATGCCAAGACCGGTGAGAAGCTGTGGGAGACGCCGACCGGTACCGGCGTGGTGGCGGCCGCCTCGACCTACATGGTCGACGACAAGCAATACGTGTCGGTTGCAGTAGGCTGGGGCGGCGTGTTCGGCCTTAGTCAGCGTGCCACCGAACTGAACAGCCCCGGCGCGGTCTACACCTTCGCAGTCGGCGGCAAAGCCTCGCCGCCCGCCTTCGTCAAGTATCAGACCGAAGGCCTGCTGGCGGGCGTGAAATACGACCCTGCCCTGATCAAGGAAGGCACGCTGATCTATGTCAGCAGTTGCGCGACCTGCCACGGCGTCCCGGGCGTGGACAAAGGCGGCAACATCCCCAATCTCGGCTACGTCCGCCCGGAGACAATCACCAATCTGAAGGACATTGTCTTCAAAGGCCCCTTCACGTCGCGCGGCATGCCGGACTTCACCGGCAAGCTGACGAACGAGGACGTCCCGAAATTGATTGCTTTCATCCAGGGTACGGCTGACGCGATCCGGCCGAAGAAATAGACTTCTTCAACCGAAAGCCCCCGCGGAGAAAACTCTGCGGGGCTTTGTCTTTCTGTCATCACCGGATGCATCCCGGTGATCCTCAATCAGGCTGGCACTGCGCGCCCCTTAAGCGTCATGCCCGGCACAAGCCGGGCATGACGTCGAGAGTGTGTTCAGGTCTTCGCCACCGACTGACCGCGCCAGCGCGCCCAGATTTTCTCGAACAGCGGCAGCAGCCCGCGCGGCGTGATCAGGATCACGGCAATAACCACAACACCATAAATAAAGTAATGCAGACCGGGTAGCGTGCCACCGAGCTTGCCACGCAGAATTTCACCGAGCGGCACCAGTAGCAACGCGCCCAGTGCGGGGCCGTAAGCGCGGCCCAGCCCGCCGACCGTGGCAAACAACACTATCTCGATGGTGATCACCGGCGATATCAACAAATACGGGTCCGCGAATGTCAGATAGCGCACATAGGCCGTGCCCACGATCGAGGCCAGCACCGCGGAAATCACCATGGCGATGGTCTTATTGCGCAGGACGTTGACGCCGATCGCTTCGGCCGCGCGCTCGTTGTCGCGGATGGTGCGCAGATAAAAGCCAAGCGGCGCGTTGAGAATCGCGACGTTAACGAGGACACAGACCGCAGCCAGGAACAGCATCACCCAGAAAGCACCACGCCCGCCGCCGAACTGAAACTGCCAGAAATCGCCAGTATCGCGCGGCAACAGCAGGCCCGACGCGCCGCCGAGGAAATCCCATCCCTCGACAATCAGGCCCCCCATTTCGGCGAACGCCAGCGTGATCAGCACGAACGACAGATGGCCGAGCCGGAAGCGGAAGTCGACCCACGCGATCATCGCGCCGAGAATGCCCGATATGACCGCGGAGATAACGAGTCCGAGCCACATATTGATGCCATAACGCAGCAACAGCGCGGTGGAGAACATCGCGCCGACACCGATAAACAGGCTGTGGGCCAACGAAATCTGTCCCGCCATGCCGCCCACGATATTCCAGGCTGAGGCCAGCGCGACATAGATCAGCGCCAGCGTCACGATGTTCATGTAGTAGCTCGACAACACGAACGGCAGCATGGCGGTCGCCGCAAGCACGATCCAGAGGATCGGCGACGACAGCGTCTGATAGAACGCGGGCTTCATCGTGCTGTCCTCCAGGTCAGCCCTTGAGGCCGGAACAGCATGATCAGCACGAAGATCGCATAGGGCAGCAGCATGCCGAGCGTGTCTGACAAATATATGGTTCCGAATGCTTCGGAGATACCGATCACCAGTCCACCGAGCATGATGCTGACGAAATTGGTCATGCCGCCAAGCACGACGACCAGAAGCGTGATGACGGTGTAGCGCAGGCCCTGGGTCGGCTGGATCGGCGTGCCCGGCAGCAGCAGCGCGGCCGCGATCGCCAGCAAGCCGATGCCGAGGGCGAAAGTCAGCACCTGAACCCGCCCGACGTCGATGCCCATCAGCGCGGCTGCGTGCGCGTTCTGGTGCACGGCCCGGATCGAACGCCCGAAGTCGGTCGAGCGGAGCATGACGAACAGCCCGATCGCGAGCGCGAACGAAACCACAAAAGCGATCACATGCGGCATGCGGAGCACGACATCACCGAGAATGATCAGCTTGCTCTCGACCATCGACGGCGTACGTGCCGGCTGGCCGCCGAACACCATCAGGATGCCGTTCTGCAGCACAAGGCTGAGACCGAGGGTAAGCTGCACAACCATCAGAAACTGGTGCCCGACCATGGGCCGTATCAGGAAGCGATAGACCAGCGCGCCGAGCGCCACCATTACCGGCACGGTGATCACAATCGAAACATACGGATCGAGCGCCAGCGCCGAGTACAGCCCGAGACACATGAACATGCCCAGGGAGATAAAGTCGCCGTGGGAGAAATTCACGACGCCGCTGACGCCGTAGACCAGTCCCATGCCGAGGGCGAGCAAACCGTAGGTGCTGCCGATCAGGAGACCTTGCGCGAGAGCTTGCAGGAATTCTGTCACGTCGCTCTCCTGTCAGAGTCCGAGATAGGCGCTGCGGGTTCGCGGATCATCGCGCACATGATCCGCCGTTCCCTCCACCGCCACCTGTCCGCGCTCCAGCACGTAACAGCGCTGGGCATGGCGCAGGGTCAGATTGAGATTTTGTTCGACCAGCAGAATGGTCAGGCCATCCTGATGCAGGCGATCGATGATGCCGAAGATGTATTGCACGAACAGCGGCGATAACCCGAGCGAGGGCTCGTCGAGCATCAGCACCTTTGCTTCGGCCATGAGGCCGCGCCCGATCGCCAGCATCTGCTGCTCTCCGCCGGAGAGCGTGCCGGCGTCCTGCGACAGCCGCTCCTTGAGGCGCGGAAACAACTCGAGCACCTTGTCCATCAGCTCCGGCCGATGTGGCCGCGCGCGGCTGTTGATTCCACCAAGCAGAAGGTTTTCACGGATCGTCATCTCGGGAAAAACAAGACGCCCCTCCGGCACCTGAATGATGCCGAGTTCGACACGCTGCTTCGGCGTCATGCGCGTGACATCGTTGCCCTCGAACAGGATGCGGCCCGACATCGGCACCACGCCGCCCGACAGGCTGTTGATCAACGTGGTCTTTCCGGCGTTGTTGGCACCGAGCAAACCGACGATCTCGCCCTTGCCAAGCTTGACCGAAACATCCCGCAACACCGGGACGCCGCCATAACCGGCCACCAGATTGTCGACCTCAAGCATCGAGCTCGTCCCCAAAATAAGCGTCGATGACCTTCTGGTTCTTGACGATCCCTTCAGGCGTGTCTTCCGCAATTTTCTCGCCGAAATTGATCACCACGATCCGGGTCGCCAGCCGCATGATCACCGGCATGACGTGTTCGACCATGACGATGGTCACACCCTGGCTATTGAGTTCGCGGATGATGGCGATCGGCGCTTCTGTTTCCGCCATCGTCAGTCCGGCCATTACTTCATCAAGCAGGATACAGCGCGGATCGGTGGCGAGGCATTTCGCCAGTTCGAGCAGCTTCTTGTCCTGAAGCGACAGCGAGGTCGGCGTCTGGTTTTCCTTGCCGCCAAGGCCGACGCGCTTGAGCACATGCGCCGCGTATTCGACAGCCTCGACAATCGGCCGGCGCGTCAGCGCCGCCGTCGTCACGACGTCGAGCGTGGTCATGTCGGCGAACGTCTGCGCGACCTGGAAACTGCGGATCAGGCCGCGTTTCACCAGACGGTCGGGCGAGACACCGACAATATCTTCGCCATCAAACCGCACACCGCCTTCGCTCGGCGGAATGAAGCCGGAAATCACGCCGAACAGCGTGGTCTTTCCGGCGCCATTCGGGCCGATGATGCCAAGGATTTCACCCTTGGGAACGGAGAAGCTGACCGAGTTCAGGGCGACGAGGCCGCCGAAGCGCCGCGTCACCCCGCTGACGTCGAGCAATGTCACGTGTCAGCCTCAGGCCCGGGGACGCGGTTCAGTCTGGGCAAACTCGGCCGGGAAGACCACCTGCTGCTTCTGCTCCGGCGTCCACTGGATAAACATGGCCGAGCCGTCAACCAGAAGGCGATCGGACGCGAATTGCAGGCCCTTCGGCTTGGCAACGTAGAGATTCGGATCGCCGAACGGAATGTTGACCTTCTTGAACGCGTCGAGCAGGTCCTCGTTCTTGAGCGACTTCGAATTCTCCAGCACCTGCTGCAGCACGCGGCCGGCCTGGGCATACTGGATCGCGCCCTGCCCGATACGATCGAGTTTCGCGACATCGCGCAGTTCGGCGATGATCTTCTGCATCGAATCGACCTTGGCGCCCGGGCTGAATCCGGTCATGCCGAACAGGTTCTTGGTCAGCACCGCCTTGCCGATCTCCGGGCCGAGATCCTTCCACAGCGACAGATCCGAGTAGCCGCCGGTGCCGCCACAGAAAATGCTGCCGTGATAGTTCAGGTTATAGCGTGCCTGATGCAACAGAATGCCGTCGCGCGGCGTAACGAGGCCGACCACCACGTCCGGCTTGAGCGAGCGAATGCGCACCATCGCGGAGGTCTGATCCTGGGCGCGGATATCGAGCGGCGCTTCGCCGATGATTTCGATGCCGCTCTTCTTCAGCTTCTCGGTGAGGAATTTGTTGACCTGCTGGCCCGCCTCGTAGTTCGAATACCCCATCACCGCGGTCTTGATGTTGAACTTCTTGGCGTCGCGCAGGAACACCACGAAATCATGCATCGATTGCGCGTAGCCGCGATCGTAAGGATAGCCGAGCGTGAACATGTAGTTCGAATGCGAGCCGCCCGCCCACACCGACAGGCACGGCACTTTCAATTCGTCGAGCACCGGGGTCAGCGCCAGCATCTGGGCGCTGAGGATGGTGCCGGTCATCAGCGCCACCTTCTCTTCGGTGATCAGACGCCGGGCTTCGATCGCCGTGCGCGCCGGCTGGCTGGTGTCGTCAGCCTGGATCAGTTCGATCTTGGCGCCACCCTTGCTCTTGATGCCACCCTCGGCATTGATTTTCTTGATGATGTACTCAAAAGCCGGCTGACCTTCCTGCGCATAGGCGGCAAGACCACCACTCATCGAGTTGACGACGCCGATCTTGATGGTATCCGCCGCAGCCGCAGTGCGGATGAACGGCGACGCAACCGAGCCGAGCAAAACCCCGGATGCACCGATACCAAATGTTCGACGAGTGATAGCCATAGACGTCTCTCCCTTTAGACCTTTCGCGCGATGGAAGTCGCGCTGATTGTTTCGGCAACGCCGCTGTTTGTCGCGATCTTGCGAGCCGATTTTGATGGCAGATTAGCGCGGAAACCTCCAGCCGCGTCAATGGTAAATCCATGACGCAGAATTAATCGAATAGAACGCCTGTTTGATCACGCCGGTGTCACGCTGCAAGCAAGGCGTCGGCGCGCTCCATGCTGACGGCATCGCCAAGCACCTCCGCCGCCATGGCGCGTTCGGCTCCGCCGGCTGCGGACTTGAATGGATCCTGAACCGTCAGGCGATGATCCACCACCATGCGCGACAACAACAGGCGCTTGGCATCGCCGCGCATCTCATGGATGCGCCCGCCCTCCCATGCCAGCGAAACCGCGCTGGCAATATGATAAAGGGTGCTGGTGGCGCGCCGCGCCTCGGCCTCGTTGTCGGCATTGGCGGCAACATCCCGGGCGAATGCGATCGCCCTGTCAGTCAGCCCATGCAACCGATCACGCCAGGCTTGCGGAACGTTGGCGGATTCATCGAGACGGGCGTGGAGATCCGCGCCCAGCGCCGATTCAGCGCCGTGACGCCCGATCGCACGTTTGAGCGCATCGATCGCGACAATATTGCCGGTGCCTTCCCAGATCGAACCAAGATGGGCGTCGCGCAGCAGCCGCGCTGTCGCGAACTCCTCGACATAACCAATGCCACCACGCATCTCGAGCGCATCACCGCAAACCTTGCGCGCATCCCGGGTGGCGCGGAATTTCAAAGTCGGGGTCAGAATACGCAGCAACGCTGCGGCATCCTGACTGCCGCCTTCGGCGCGGTCGAGCGCATCGGCCGTGAGGAAGCTCATCGACAGTGCCTGCTCAGTCGGCAGCATGATCTTGAGCAACTGCCGCCGCGCCAGCGGCATATCGATAATACGCTGGCCAAACACAACACGGCCGTTCGCCACCGTGACAGCGTCATGGTGGGCACGGCGCATCAGGGCGGTGGACTTCACCCCGTTGGACAGACGCGACGAGTTCACCATCTCGGCCATCTGCACAAAGCCGCGGTCGAGCCGCCCGACCGAATAGGCAATCGCCCCTTCAAGCTTGATTTCGCCAGACGCCATCGAGCGGGTGCCCAGCTTGTCCTTCAGGCGGACAATCCGATAGTGGTTCTGCGACCCGTCGTCGAGAAAGCGTGGCATCAGGAACAGACCTACGCCCTGGGTACCCGCGCCCGCGCCTTCCGGACGCGCCAGCAGCATCACGACCTTGGCATCGGCGTTGGAGCAGAACCACTTCTCGCCGGTCAGGCGCCAGTGGTCACCTTCCTTCACCGCCGTCGTGGTCAGTTTGCCGACGTCGGAGCCGCCCTCCTTCTCGGTCATGAACTGACCGCCCTGGGTCAGCTTCGCCATGTCGGTCTGCAGCAGCCCGTCGAGATACTTCGCCTTCAGCGCGTCATCGCCGTAGTTGATCAGCAACTTGGCGCAACCGTCGGTGACGTTGATCGGGCAGCCCAGACCGAACTCGGCCTGATTGAACAGGAAAGTGAAGGCGTGTTTCGCCGTGACGGGATATTTGTCCTGCCAGCCGAGAATGCCGCCGCGATGGGACATCGCGTGAATGCCGAACTGGCCAAAGGCGGCATCTTCGAGCTGACGATAGGCGGGATGATATTCGATCCATTGCACGTCGCGGCCAAAACGGTCGCGCTGATGCAACACAGGCGTGTGCCGATCAGACATGCGCGCGCAGGCATCGAGTTCGTCGCCAGCCAGGGCGCCGAGGCGATCGAGATGCGGCTCGATATGATTGAACAGCTTGTCGGACAGATAAAGACGCAAAAGATCGGCCAGCATCGGATCGGCGCGATAGAAATTCATGCCGGTGGTGTCGGGCGCGATCAGATTGGACGCGGGCTGGGTGCGGGCTGTCACGGCGGTCCTCGTGCGATTCTTGTTTGCTGACGTTCGCGGGAGGCGCGCCCGTCGGAGCTTTTACGGCTTTTGCCGATACTTGCCCAGAGAATCGATAGCGTCCAATATATAATTTAGAGCGATTGATATGATTTTTATATAGGTTCGCCATGGACATGCGAAAGCTGCGATATTTCTCCGTGCTTGCCGAAGAGAAACACTTCGGCCGGGCCGCGGCGCGGCTTTCCCTGTCTCAACCGCCGCTGAGTCTGGCCATTCGACAACTCGAGTCAGAGATCGGAGCCAAGCTGTTCGAGCGAGACAGCAGAAACGTGTCGCTGACGCCCGCCGGCGAGGCCCTTCAGCAGGAAGCCATCTTCCTACTGCGCCGCGCGGAGGAATCCCGCCTTCTTGTGCAGGCTATCTCGGAGGGACGAGGAGGCAGACTGCGCATCGGATTCAGCGGCTCGATGCTCTACCGGGGCCTGCCCGATATCATATCGGCATTCAAGACCGCCTCCCCGACGACCGAACTCCTGTTAAGAGAACTCAATACCATCGAACAGATCACGGCCTTCGGCCGGGACGAAATCGATCTCGGCTTTACATTCGGCCGCTCTGTGCCGGCTGGGCTGGAGGGCTTTCACTATCATTCAGAACCATTCGTCGCCTGCCTCCCGGAGGGACACAAATACGCCTCCGCAAAACGTATCGGCCTCGAAAAACTGGAGAATGAGGAATTCGTTCTGTTCGCGCGGAACGTGTCGCCGGACTATCATCAATCGATCGTGGCGGCCTGTCTTTCCGCCGGCTTCACCCCGAAGGTCAGGCACGAGGTGCGACATTGGCTGAGCGTCGTCTCCTTTGTTGCGCAAGGGATCGGCGTTTCACTAGTGCCGGCCTCGCTGGCGAAGTCAAATGCATCGAACGTATTCTTCGTGCCATTGAGCGACGCCCGCCTGCGCTCTGAGACATGGTGCGTGTGGAATCCGAAAGGGTCCGCCGGCGTCTCCATCCAGAACGCGATTGATGCTGCCCGCAATCAATCGCGCGCAATGGCGAAACGTCATGGAATGCGTACTCGCCGCTGAGTGCGGGCATGGCGGTGGACCATTGCCCTTGCAACGATCCCCCAGTCTTGCGAACGTGGTCCTCAATCTTTCCCTGATTTATCGAGTCCGATATGCCCGCCCCCAAGCCTCCTGCGTTCGATACCCTCAGCCTTCACGCCGGCCAGCATCCCGATCCCGTCACAGGATCGCGCGCCGTCCCGATCCATCAGACGACATCCTACGTCTTCCAGGATTCGGACCATGCGGCAGCGCTGTTTAATCTCGAACGCGCAGGCCACATCTATACCCGCATTTCCAACCCCACCACGGCTGTGCTCGAGGAGCGGCTCGCCGCGCTGGAAAGCGGCGTCGGCGCGATCTGCACCGCGAGCGGGATGGCGGCGCTGCATCTTGCCATCGCCACGCTGCTGAACGCCGGGGACCATATCGTCGCCTCCGCTTCGCTTTATGGCGGCACCATCAACATACTGACGCACACACTGCCGCGCTTCGGCATCACCACCACCTTCGTAAAACCACGCGAACTGGGTGAGCTCCGCGCAGCGATACGGCCCAATACCCGGCTGATCATCGGCGAGACCATCGGCAATCCGGGCCTCGAAGTGCTCGACATCCCCGCGGTGGCGCAGATCGCACATGACGCCAAGATCCCGCTGCTGATCGACAACACCTTCGCCACGCCTTACCTCAGCCGACCGATCGAACTGGGCGCGGATATCACAATGAACTCGGCCACCAAATGGATTGGCGGCCACGGCATCGCGATCGGCGGCGTGATCGTCGATGGCGGCCGCTTCGACTGGCGAGGCTCCGCCAAATTTCCGCAACTTACCGAACCGTACGCCGGCTATCACGGCATTGTCTTCGACGAGCAGTTCGGCCCCGCGGCGTTTATCATGCGCGCGCGTACCGAAGGGCTCCGGGATTTCGGCGCCTGCCTATCGCCGATGAACGCCTTTCAGCTTCTGCAGGGCGTCGAAACGCTCGGCGTGCGCATGGATCGCCACATGGCGAACACCCATGCGGTGCTCGATATGCTGACTGCCAACAAGGCGGTGGACTGGGTATGGCATCCGGCCCTCACCTCGCATCCGGATCACGAGCTTGCAAAGCGCCTGCTGCCGCGAGGCGCGGGATCCATCATCTCATTCGGGATCAAGGGCGGTCGCGCCGCTGGCCGCAAGTTCATCGAGGCATTGCGGCTGATCAGCCATCTTGCCAATGTCGGCGACGCCAAGACGCTGGTCATCCATCCCGCGTCCACCACGCATCAGCAGATGGACGCCGAACAATTGAAGGCTGCCGGCATCGGCGAGGAACTGGTGCGACTGTCGGTCGGCATCGAAGCTGCACAGGACATCATTGACGATCTGGCGCAGGCGCTGCGCTTCTCGCAGAAGGCTTGAGCCATGCAACTCTCCGTTCAGGGCATTGATACGTTCGTTTCGACCGGCGGCCGGGATTTCGATCCGTCACTGCCGACTGCCGTACTGCTCCATGGCGCGGGTTTCGATCACACCACGTGGGCGCTGCACAGCCGCTGGTTCGCGCATCACGGATATGGCGTTCTCGCGCCCGATTTGCCGGGCCATGGCCGATCGGGCGGCGCGCCACTGACCTCGATCGCCGATATGGCCGACTGGACTGCGGCGCTGATCGTGGCGGCCGGGGCACAAAAGGCGCGCCTCGTCGGACACTCGATGGGGTCGCTGATCGCAGTAGAGGCCTCCGCGCGTCGCCCTGACAGGGTCACCGCACTGGACCTCATCGGAACCGCTGCGGCGATGGCCGTCGGCCCCGATCTGCTGAAGGCGGCGGAAGCGAACAGCCGCGACGCCATCGACATGATGTCGATCTGGGGTCTGGGCTTCCCTGCCGGCCTAGGTGGCAGTCTGGCGCCCGGCCTGTGGATGCTCACCGGGGCGCAGCGCGTGCTGGAAAACAACCGGCCCGGCGTGCTGTTCACCGATCTGTCCGCCTGTAATGCCTATCAGGGTGCACTGGCGGCAGCCGCGAAAGTTTCGGTTCCCACGACGCTGATCCTTGGGGAACGGGACATGATGACCCCCTCCAAAGCCGGAAAAGCCTTGGCTGCGGCCATCCCGAACGCCCGCACCATTATCCTGTCCGGTGCCGGACATATGATGATGAACGAACGGCCGGACGAGTTATTGGCTGCATTGCAGGCGTGAAAGGCGCGTTTTCGCGCTAAGATCGCTCAAAACGAAAAATATTTCGCGCTTGATCCTGTGAATCCGGCAGCACTGACTGTATGTTTTCGGATTGACGAATTTTCGAGTCGCGAGGGCCCGGAATGGGGTCGATTGTTCTCCTTGATCTGATGGGCGGCGTGGCGCTGCTGCTCTGGGGCCTTCACATGGTTCAGAGCGGCATCCTGCGTGCGTTCGGGCCGGACCTGCGCCGGTTCCTCTCCACAGTTCTGGGCAATCGCATTTCCGCATTCTTCGCCGGACTGGGCCTGACCGCGCTGCTTCAAAGCAGCACCGCGACCGGCATCATGACCGCCTCCTTTGCCGCCGAAGGCATGGTGAGTCTGGTTCCGGCGCTGGCGATCATGCTGGGAGCCAATGTCGGCACCACGCTGATCGTCCAGTTGCTGTCATTCAATATTTACGCCGCGGCTCCGGTGATGTTCGTCATGGGCCTCGTGGCCTTCCGCACCGGCGCGCGCACCCGCGTCAAGGATCTCGGCCGCGTGTCGATCGGCCTCGGCCTGATGCTGCTTGCGCTTCATATCCTGCTGACCTCGCTGGCACCCGCGGAGTCCGCGCCGGGCGTACGCATGCTGCTCGGCGCCATTACCGGCGATCCTGTCCTCGCGATCCTGCTGGCGGCCGTGGTGACATGGGCCGCGCATTCCAGCGTCGCCAGCGTGCTGCTGATCATGTCGCTGGCGTACTCGCACTTCATCACGTTCGACGCCGGTCTCGCGATGGTGCTCGGCGCCAATCTCGGCAGCGCATTGAACCCCGTATTCGAGGGCACGCGGCGCGACGATCCGACAAGCTATAGGTTGCCGGTCGGCAATTTGATCAACCGCGTCGTCGGTACATTACTGGTGCTGCCGTTCATCCAGCCGCTTGCCGGTCTCGTTGAAAATGTTCAACCGGATCTCGCCAAGGCGACGGCCTCATTCCACATTGTCTTTAACCTCGCCACAGCCGCTCTCTTCATCGGCCTGCTCGATCCGTTCTCGCGCCTGCTGATCAAGCTGTTTCCCGACCGCAAAAGCCTCACCGACCCGAACGCGCCGCGCTATCTGGAAGAGAGCGCACTGGATTCCCCTTCGCTGGCGCTGGCGGATGCGGCACGCGAGACCCTGCACATGGGCGACATCGTCGAAACCATGCTGCGCCAGGTGATGATCGCGATGACCACCAACAATCGTGCGCTGGTCGCCGAAGTCTCGCGGATGGACAATGCCGTCGACAAGCTCGACGAAGCCATCAAGCTCTATGTCACCAAGCTTACACGCGGCAGCCTGGACGAACGCGAAGGTCGCCGCGCCATGGAGATTGTGTCGTTTTCGATCAATCTCGAGCATGTTGGCGACATCATCGACAAAAATCTGAGCGAACTCGCCGCCAAGAAAATCAAGAATCGCCTCCAGTTCTCGGCCGAAGGCGCGGAAGAACTGGCGACATTCCATCGCCGCATCGTCGATGCACTGCGCGCCGCGTTCGGCGTTTTCATGTCCGGCGACGTCAACGAAGCCAGGCGCCTGGTTGCCGAGAAAGCTGAACTCAAGAGCCTCGAACTCGCGGCCGGCGAACGCCACCTCGATCGGCTGCGCAACGCGCGACCTGAAACGCTGGAAACCACGTCCCTTCATCTCGATGTGCTGCGCGATCTCAAACGCATTCATTCGCACATCGTCTCGGTCGCATATCCGGTGATCAACGCGGCGCAGGATACCGCGGCCGCCGCCGAACCCGCGAACGCAACACGGATTGCGGCTTCTCCGGCCTCCAAATAGAACTGCGCAAAAAACAACGACCGGCGGTGCGGCCGGTCGTTCTTTTCGTCCTCGAATGTGGATTGGCTATTTCTTGCCCACCAGCGGACAACCGCCTTCGGCCAATGGACGGAAGGCCTCCTTGGCCGGAATGGTCTGCACCAGCTTGTAGAAATCCCACGGCTTCTTCGACTCTTCGGGAGTCTTCACCTGGAATAAGTACATGTTGTGGACGTGCCGGCCATCGACGCGGATGGTGCCGTCACCGAACAACGGATCGTGCGAAGGCATCTCCTTCATCTTGGCGACCACGACCTTCCCGTCGGTGGAATTAGCCGCCGCTGCCGCGCGGAGATAGTGCAGTGTGCCGGCGTAGACGCCCGCCTGAATCGCGGTCGGCCGCTTGCCGCCGCCCACCGCCGCGGTGAACCGGTCAGCGAACTTCCGCGTTCCGTCGTTCATGTCCCAATAGAATCCTTCGGTCAGGTACAGACCTTTGGCGCCCTTAAGGCCGATGGCGTTCACGTCGGTGACCTGCATCAGCAGCGCGGCAAGCTCCTGCCCGCCGGCCTGAATGCCGAATTCACCGGCCTGCTTCACGGAGTTGACAGTGTCATTGACCGCGTTCGCCAGCGCCACGATCTTGGCCTTGCTGGCCTGAGCCTGCAGCAGGAATGACGAAAAATCCGAAGCCCCCGGCGGATGCCGCACGCTTCCGAGAACCTTACCGCCTTGCGCCTTCACCACATCGGAGGCGTCTTTTTCAAGCGAATGGCCGAACGCGTAGTCGGCAGTAACGAAGAACCAGGTGTCCTTCTTGTTCCGCAGCAGCGCCAGCGCGGTCCCGTGAGCCAAAGCCCAGGTGTCGTAGGTCCACTGCACGGTGTTAGGCGAGCATTTCTCACCGGTGAGAAGCGAAGTGCCCGGCCCCGATGCGATAAAGGCCGCCTTCGAGTCCCGCGTCACTTCCTGCACGGCAAGCGCAACCGAGGAAAACGGAACGTCGAGGATCGCATCGACATGCTCGACGTCGATCCAGCGGCGGGCCAGCGCTCCGCCGATATCGGCCTGGTTCTGGTGGTCGCCCTGAATCAACTCGACCTTGATACCGGGCTTCTCTTTCTTGAAGTCTTCAATGGCAAGACGGGCGGCCGCAACCGAGCCCGCACCGGTGGAATCCGATGCAATGCCGTTGATGTCCGTCAGCACACCCAGCTTGATCGTGTTGTTGGGAATTTCAGCGTGGGCTGTACCGGCAAGCGCCAGTGCGATCGCCGCCCCGAGCAGAGCGCCCGGCTTGAATTTGAATAGCATGTCTTTCTTCCTCCCTTTTTCGATTTTTTCAACTCTCTCCTAATGGTGAGGAGCGATACAACGCGTCTCGAACCATAAGGCATTTCTTTCTCAGGCCGCTCTTTTGAGGCGCGATCCAGCCGTCGCTCCTCAGCAATGAGGATTAGCAAGCTATCCGCGCAACTCCTCCAGAACCGTTTGCGCCACGTCGATGCGCACCGTACCGCGCTCGACCAAGACCCGCGCCACCGCATCGACCTCATCACCGACCGCACCCGCCATGATGGCGACGTTCTGCGCATGCAGCGCCATGTGGCCGGATTGAATGCCCACCGTCGCCAGCGCCTTGAGTGCCGAGAAATTCTGCGCCAACCCGACGGCGGCGATGATCCGCGCCAACCGCTCAGCGGTCGTGACACCGAGAATCTTCAGGCAGGCCTGTGCGGTGGGATGGATTTTGGTCGCGCCCCCGATCAAACCGACCGCCATCGGCAGTTCGATCGAAGCGCTGAGGTTTCCGTCGCCGTTAATCTCGTAGGTCGTCAGCGATGAATAGCGCCCGCTCCGTGCGGCATAAGCGTGCGCACCGGCTTCAACGGCGCGTGTATCGTTACCGGTTGCCAGCACGACGGCGCTGATGCCGTTCATGATGCCTTTGTTGTGAGTCGCCGCACGATACGGATCGGCAGCGGCGAACTGATAAGCGCTGATCATGCCGTCGCGCACTTTTTCGCCACCAATATCGGCGGTCTTCCACACCGCGCGAGCACGCGCCAGCCGCCGGTCCGCGAGATTGGACAGGATACGGAGATAGACACGTCCACCGCTCCATGCCGCGACCTGCGGCGCTACCTTCTCGGCCATGGTGTTGACGGCGTTGGCGCCCATCGCGTCTCGCGTATCAACGATCAGATGCGTTACGAGCATGGTGCCGCCCAATGTCTCGAGAATGCGGACATCGAGATCGCGGAACCCGCCGCCGAGCCTGACCAGCAGCGGATCGCAGGCGTCACAAATCGCCTTGATGTCCTCGCGCCGCTCAAGCAATCGCAGACGCGACGCTTGCGGATCCGGAACATCGACCGCCTGCACCTGCGCGATCATCTGGGTGCCCGACATCGAGGTGGTAAATCCCGTCGCATAGTTCTGACGGCCGGCATTGCATACAGCAGCGACCACCGACGACTCCTCTGTCGCCATCGGCACCAGCACGTCCTCGCCGTCGATTTTCAGGTTGGTGGCGATCCCGATTGGAACATTCATCGTCGCGATGACATTTTCGATCATCTTGTCGGCAAGCTGAGGCGCGAGGTTGCCCATGTTGGCCAGATGATCGATCTCGGCCTGATCGAGGCCCGCGAACCCCGCAACCAGATCCAGCCGCTCCTGTGGCGTCTTTCGATGAAAGCCCGCGATACGCGCGCTGCGATTGATGCCATGTGCGGGAACGATCATGCGGCCAGCCTCGTGTTCTTTCGTCGGCTTGCAATCCGCTTGGCAGACGAGCCTTCTGCCGGAACTGTATTGTGATGGGGGTACGCCACAAGGAACGCTTTGCACATTTTCGGGAAGGTCCGTACCATCTGGACAATGGGTACAGTTCAGCCAGCCAAACACGAGAACGCCCGGTCGCGGGTCGAAACGGTGATCGACGCATTCATCGTGCGGATTGATCGCGGCCTGATCCGGCCGGGGGACCGGCTGCCATCAATCCGCGCGGCATCGCAGGCGTTTTCCGTTTCCAAGAACACCATCGTCGAGGCCTACGACCGTCTCGTCGCGGCAGGCCAGATCGAAAGCCGTCCCGGGTCGGGATTCTATGTCACGCCGCATCGGCCAAAGCAGATCGGCGTCGAGACGCCTGCACGAATAGAGGCCGTGGACATCGTATGGCTGCTGCGCGAACAACTGGAAAAGCGTTACGAAGTGCGGGTTGGCGATGGCCGGCCTCCGGCGGCATGGATGGAGGGGTCGGAAGTCGGCCCCTATCTTCGTCCCGTCAGCCGCCCCGGCAAGCGCACCCTGCCCGAGAGCTACGGCAGCCCGTACGGCCTTCTGCCCTTGCGTCAACGTATCGCACTGACGCTGGCGGAGCGGTCGATCGGGGCCGAACCGACCCAGGTGCTGATGACGCAGGGCGCAAACGACGCGCTGGACATTATTGTCCGCTATTTTGTCGAACCGGGCGATACCGTGCTGGTGGATAATCCCGGCTATTACCCGCTGTTCGGCAAATTGCGGCTGGCCAAGGCGCGCATCGTCGGAGTGCGACGTAACCCCAATGGCCCCGACATCGACGATCTCGCCGCACAGGCCGCACGGACCGGCGCCAAACTGTTCTTCACCCAATCACTTGCGCACAATCCAACCGGCTGCTCGCTAACCCTGCCGATCGCCCATCGCCTGCTGGGCGTCGCCAGCGAGCATGGCTTGCGAATCGTCGACACTGATCCGTTCGCCGATGTGCTACCGAATACCCAGCCCCGCCTGGCTGCGCTCGATCAACTCGATCGCGTGATCTATGTCGGCACCTTTGCAAAGACGCTGTCGGCTAGTCTGCGTTCCGGCTACATCGCCGCCAACCCGGACACGATCTGCGCCCTGGCCGATGTGAAGATGATCACGCGAGCCAACAGCTCCGGCTATGTTGAACAGATCATCTATGACCTGATCACGAGCGGACGCTATCGCGGCCACCTCAAACGGCTTGCGGGGCGCATCGAAGACGCGACACGACAGGCGCGCGACGCACTGACGCAGATCGGATTGCCACCGTTCGGCATGCCGGGCGGCGGCTTTTATATGTGGTGCGAACTCGCTGCCCACGTGGACGACAAGCAGCTGTCCCGTATGGCGGCCGAGCACAGCATCCTGCTCGCGCCGGGATCGGCCTTCAATCCGGATGCCACTCCCGCGCCGCCCGCGATGCGCGTCAACATCGCGCATGTCGGCGATCCGCGATTTGCCGCGTTTATCGCAGAGGCCGACGCTGCACCGCAGTGAAGCATCCTGCATGCAGTAAACTCGCTGTTTGCTGACCTCCAGCAAGGCCCCCACGTACAAGCGTTAACGTCGCCGGGATCGGCCGCGGGCCACGATATTTCTGTGTGCTGCATACAACATAGGCATCGCATCGACGAAAGTTGGATTGCCGCCAAACGGCGCAGGTCCGATGTTGCCGCCGTAAAATATCGTTCGCGTCGTCGTTTCGCGATGTGATGCGGAGCCAACTCAAGCTGGCCCGTAAAACGAAAAACAAGTTTTCAAGGAGGAAGCTGTATGTCACGTACCACCAACGACAAGACCGGCGTATCGCGCCGCACAATTCTTCAGGTCGCCGCCGGACTGGCCGGCGGCATGGCGATTCCGGGCACGAACTTCCACGCCTTCGCCGCGGATCATCCCCCGATCGGGACCTACCCCGCCGGATCATCCGGCAATACGATCAATCTCGGTGTGGCCGTGCCGCGCACCGGCACCTACGCCGTGCAGGGTGAGGACGAACTCAAGGGCTGGCAGCTTGCCGTCGAGCACATCAACGAAGGCAACGAGCTGGTCAAGAAGATCTCGCCCAAGACCAAGAAAGGCGTGCTCGGCAAGGAACTGAAGCTCCTGGTCGCGGACTCGGCTGCGAAGCCGAACGAAGCGGTTCAGGCCCAACAGCGCTTTATCACCGAGAACAAGATCGTGCTGATGACGGGATCGACCTCGTCAGCGGTCGCGGTCGCACTCAACAAGCTCGCACAGCGCGAGAAGGTGCTCTACGTCGCCGGCATTTCCGGCTCGAACGACACCACCGGCAAGGACTGCGTCCGCTACGGATTCCGCCAGTGCTTCTTCGGCCAGACCGCCGCCGCGGCGATCGCTCCGGTTCTTGTCAAGCAGTTCGGCAAGAACAAGAAAGCGGCGTACATGACGCCGGACTACACCTACGGTCACACCGTCACCAAGTCGATGCAGGACATTCTGGCGAAGTCCGGCTGGACCACGGTGACAAACCAGGTCTCGCCGCTCGGCGCGCCTGACTTCTCGTCCTACCTGCTCAACGTCGCCAACTCCGGCGCTGACGTCCTGATTAACGTCAACTGGGGTCATGACGCGGTGCTGTCGATCCAGCAGGCGAAGCAGTTCGGCATTTTCGACAAGATGAAGCTGGTCGTGCCCTACCAGGTTCCGTTCCTCGCTCGCGAGACCGGCGGCCTGATGCAGGGGGTCTACGCGGCGACCGACTACTGGTGGACGATCGAAGACAAGTACCCGCTGGCGAAGATGTTCAACGACGCCTTCGCAAAGAAGTTCGGCTATAAGCCGGAATGGGGCGCCGAAAACGCCTACGTCAGCTTCGTGCATTGGGCGCGCATGGTCGAGGAAGCCGGCAGCTTCTATCCGCCGGATATCATCAAGGCTTATGAAAAGGGCGAAACCATTCCGTCGCTGGTCGGCGACGTCCACTATCGCCCGCAGGCCCATCAGTGTGTCCGCCCGGGCATCAGCGTGACGGGCAAGCTGCAGAAGGACATGAAGAACAAGGAGGACTATTACGACATCGTCGAAATCGTCCCCGGCGATGAACTGATGCAGAAGCCGGACGAGTTCGGCTGCAAGCTCGGCGATTACACCTGATCGCGTTCTGAAACTCTTCCGTGCGCGAGGTCGACGGTTATGAACTGGGCTAATCTTGTTTCACAGATGTTCAACGGGCTGGTGCTCGGCGCGCTGCTTGCGCTGATCTCATCAGGGCTGACGATCATCTACGGCACGCTCGGCGTCCTCAATCTCGCGCACGGCGCCATGTTCATGCTCGGCGGTTACGCCGGGTATGTCGCCTACACCTACACCGACTCATTCATCCTTGCCGTCATTGCCGGCTCCTTATTCGTCATGGTCGTCGGCATCCTGATGGAGCGGATTGTGATCCGGCACTTCTACAGCAGGCCGGACGAGGACCAGCTTCTGGTCACGTTCGGCCTCAGTATCTGCTTCGTCGAGATCGTCCGTTTCTTCTTCGGCAGCCTGTCGCTCAGCGTTCCGGCACCAAAGATATTCACGGGCATCACTTCTCTTGGTTTCATGTACTACCCGACCTACCGGCTCGCCCTGGTCGGTATTGTCGCCGTGGCGTTGCTTGTCCTGTTCGTGGTGCTCTACCGCACGCGGATCGGCCTGATTGTTCGCGCAGGCATCGAAGACTCGGTGATGGTCGACTCGCTCGGCATCAACGTCTACCGCATATTCATGGTTGTGTTCGGGATCGGCGCGATGGCGGCGGGCTTTGCCGGCATTGTCAACGCGCCGGTGGTGTCACTTACGCCTCAGATGGGTGAATCCATCCTGGTTCAGACCTTTGTCGTCGTCGTGATCGGTGGAGTCGGATCGTTTCCCGGCGCCATTCTCGGCGGCCTGATCGCAGGCGAGATCATCAGCATCACGTCCATGATCAACCCAAGCTACTCGTACATTATGCTGTTCGCAGCAATGACGCTCGTGTTGATGGTACGGCCGCATGGCCTGCTTGGCTCACGCAGCCGCGCATAACGACGGTTCAAAATGCTCAAAACACGTCCATACCTCGTCGAGGCACTGACGGCCGCTGGTCTGATCGTCGCGCCATTCATCCTGCCGCATCTCGGATTCGCTCCGAATACGGTGAACCGCATCCTAGTCTGGGGCCTGTTCGGCGTCGGCTTCGATATCCTGTTCGGCTTCACCGGCCTGCTCTCTTTCGGCCAGTCGGCTTTCTACGGCACAGGCGGATTCGTCGCCGCCTATCTGCTGACCCGCGCCGGCTTCCCGCACGTCGTCACTGCGCTTGTGATCGGCATGATCGCCGCAGCAGCGGTTGGTTATCTGGTCGGCCTGATCGCGCTGCGCCGAACCGGCATCTACTTCGCCATGATCACCGTGGCGATCGCCGAAGTGTTCTTCTTCGTCGAGTTCAATCCGCTGGCGGACTGGACCGGCGGCGAGAACGGCCTGCCCGGCGTCCCGACGCCGCATTTCAATCTTGGCTTCATCGATCTGCATTTCACCACCGGCTGGTCGCTCTACTGGTTCCTCGCCGTTTGTTATTTCATCGGCATCGTGATTGCCCTGCGCGTTGTGCGCTCCCCGGTTGGCACGATTTTCCGGGCAATCCGCGAGAACCCGCTGCGCGCCCAGGCTGTCGGCCATAACATTCAGAGCTACAAGCTAACGGCGTTCGTCATCGCCGCCGCCTACGCTGGCTTCGCCGGTGGCCTGCTTGGTGTGATGCAGGCGTTCATGCCGCCGGATGCGTTCATGTTCGACACCTCCGGCCAGCTTATCATGCAGACGGCAATCGGTGGCGCGGGCACGCTGTTCGGCCCGCTCGTCGGTGCCGCGGTCTGGCTGTTCCTGCAGGACTTCCTGCAGGCCGCCCTTGGCCTCGGTGCGGCATGGAAGCTGGTGCTCGGCGTCGTGTTCGTGCTGCTGGTGTGCTTCCTGCGGCACGGCCTGATCGGCGCGTTCCAGGACATCTACGGCTATCTGTCCGGGAAGGCTGCGACTAAGGAAAAGTTCGAGGAAGCCGCGGCACCCGGAGTCACCGCGACCGCGACTGCCTCCGACGCCCTGCAGGCAACCCCGATGCAGCCTCGCCATCGCCCGCTCGACGGCTACTCCGGTCCCATCCTTCAGGCGACCGGCCTGACAAAGCGTTATGGCGGCCTGGTCGCCAATAGCGACATCGACCTCACGATCAATCATGGCGAACTGCGCGGGATCATCGGACCCAACGGCGCCGGCAAGTCGACGTTCTTCAAAATGCTGACCTGCGAGGTTCCGCCAACCGCCGGCACCATTATTTTCGAAGGCAACGACATCACCGGCAAGGACGTCACTGACGCCTGCCAGCTTGGCCTGACCAAGAGCTATCAGGTCAATCAGCTCTTCAACCGCCTCACCGTCCGTGAGAACATCACCATCTCGGTGCTTGCGGAGCTACGCGGCAAGTTCAAACTCGACCTGTTCGCGAATATGGCCAACATGAAAGGTTTGAACGAGCGGGTCCAGCGCACCCTTGAACTCGTCAACCTGACCGCGCGGACCGATACTCCGGTTTCCGAACTCGCTTACGGCGAAAAGCGGCGTCTGGAAATCGGCCTCGCCCTGGCGAGCTCTCCGAGCCTGCTGCTGCTCGATGAGCCATTGGCCGGCATGAGCCCGCAGGAGCGCGTCGAAACCGTCAAGCTGCTCAAGTCGATCAGCCAGGGTCGCACCATGATCGTCATCGATCATGACATGGACTCGCTGTTCGAGCTTGTTGAGCGCGTCACCGTGTTGCAGGAGGGCCGCGTGCTGGTCGAAGGCACACCGGACGAAATCAAGAGCAACGCCAAGGTGCAGGAAGCCTATCTCGGGGGAGTGCACGAATGAGCTTGCTCGAAGTCAATGGACTGAATTCGTACTACGGGGATTCCCACATCCTCTTCGACGTGTCGCTGCGCGTCGAAAAGAACGAAGTTGTCGCCCTGCTGGGCCGCAATGGCGCCGGCAAAAGCACCACGCTGAAAAGCCTCATGGGCGTGGTGACGCCGCGAGCCGGCATCGTGAAGCTCGACGGCGCCGATCTCGCCGGCAAGAAGAGCCACGTGATCGCTCAGGCCGGCATGCAGCTCGTGCACGAAGATCGCCGGATCTTCGGGAGCCTCAATGTCGAGGAGAATATCGTCCTCGCTGGACTGACAGCCTCAAATCGCTGGCCGCTCGGGCGAATCTACGAGATGTTCCCGCGTCTCAAGGAGCGGCGCGACAGCCGTGGTACCGACCTGTCGGGCGGCGAACAGCAGATGCTGGCAATCGCGCGCGCGCTGGTGCGTGACCCCAAGATCATCCTGCTCGACGAACCGTTCGAGGGCCTCGCTCCGGTGATCGTTCGCGACCTGATGAACGCCTGCCGCGACCTTGCTGCCGCAGGACAGACCATCGTGCTGGTCGAGCAGAATCTCGCGGCGACGCTGGCGCTCGCGCAGCGTGTTTACATCATCAACAATGGTCACATCGTTCACGAGGGTCCAGCTCAGGAAATCAAGGCCCAGCCCGAAGTCCTGCAGCGCTATCTCGGCGTGTGATTCTCAGATTCCGCAGCTCAAAATAAAATGGCCGGGGCGATCCCGGCCATTTCCACTCTGACGGACCAGAGACAACGCTATTTTACTTCCTTGCCGTCCTTGTCGAAGGTCTTGAGGAAAGCCGTGAGATCCTTGATCTCCTGCTCTTTGGTGATGCCTGCGAACGCCATCTTGGTGCCCGGGACCTTGGCCTTCGGGTTCTTGATGTACTCGGCAAAGGTCGCTTCGTCCCAGGTGATGCCCGAATTCTTGTTGGCATCGGAGTAGTTGTAGCCCGCGACCGATCCCGCCTTGCGGCCGATCAAGCCATTCAGTTCAGGGCCGACGCTGTTCTTGGCGGTGGGGCCGACCTGATGACAGGCGCGGCACTTGTTGAAGACCTTCTTGCCGGCTTCGGCGTCCTGCGCGTGAGCGGCACAGGTCAATGCGACAAGCGACAACGACACGAGAAGGGAGCGAACGATCATCAGTCTCGAACCTCTTGCTGGGAAAACCTGGCGGGGTAGACGGTAACAAACTATCCTCCGGCGACAGCGTTCGCAACGCGCGACCGCCGGCCGCACTTATTCGACTTTGGGGCCTTCCTTGCTGTCCGGCGTGACGTCGAGCGACATCGCGCGGCCGATCACCTTTGGCTCAGCGCGACAGTTCTTCATGCATGGATCCTTCTTCCAGAATTGCTTTTCAGCAACTTCGCGATCGTCATCGTAAAAGTCCGACGCGTTGGGAAGCTTGATCGACGTGAAATTCTTGTCGCTCAACTCAAAGTTCTCATCCTTGACGATATCGTTGAGGTTGAGAAGGTAAGCGGTGATCGCGTAAGCCTCGTCGTCGGTCAGGGACCGCGCGTTTCCGAACGGCATGGCTCGGCGAATGTAGTCGAACACGGTGGACAGATCGGACCAGTATGAACCGATGGTCTTGTCCGGACGATCGCTCTTTAGCGAACCTTGTCCGCCCGCCAGAACCGGCCAGCGTCCCGCGCCCTCGCCGAACTCGCCGTGGCAGGACGCGCAGCGCTCCTGAAACAGTGCATCGCCTTCCTTCACCGTGCCTTTGCCCGGCGGCAGGCCCTGCCCGTCCGGCCGCACATCGGTGTCCCACGCCTTGATTTCCTCCGGCAATGCCGGACGACCCAGGCCGAGCCGCGGATGGCTTTTGGCCGCATCGCGTGACGCCACCTGCTGTGCCGACCCGGCGTGCGTGAAGCCTGCAATGGCGATGCCCCCAAGCGCGGTAAGCAGGACGAGTCTAGCCAATCTCGACATTCTCAGTCTCCCCGCTCTTGTGCACCAGCCAGGTCTGAATGCCGTTGTTGTGGTAGATCGAATTGACGCCGCGCACCTTGCGCAGTTCGGCCTTGGTCGGCTGCACGTAGCCGGTCGAATCCATCGCGCGTGACTGGATCATCATCTCGCGGCCGTCCCAATCGAAATCGACGTAGAAGCGCACCAGCGACTTGTCGAGCACAGGCCCGTCGATGCGCGCCGTCTGCCAGTTTCGACCGCCATCAAGCGTGACATCGACACGCTTCACCGTGCCACGCCCCGACCACGCAAAGCCGCTCAGCACGTTGCGGCCCTTAAACTTGAGCGGTGCCTGCGGCGACGGATTGGTCACCACCGATTTCGCGTCCATGATGAAAGTGTGCTTGCGCGCGCGACCATCGGCCAGGAGATCTGTGTATTTCGATGTTTCCTCGCGGGTTGCCCACGGTTTGTCACCGGCTTCGATACGGCGCAGCCACTTCACCCAAAGGTTGCCTTCCCAGCCGGGAATGACCGCGCGCAGCGGATAGCCCTGCTCCGGCCGCAGCGCTTCGCCGTTCATGGCAAAAGCAATGAGCACGTCGTCCAGCGCCTTCTCGATCGGCAGCGAACGGTTCATGCCGGCCGCGTCCGCACCTTCCAGCATCAACCACTTCACGTTCGGCTTAAGGCCGGCTTCGTCGAGAATCACCTTGAGGGGCACGCCGGTGTACATCACGTTGTGCACCATGCCGTGGGTGAACTGGCAGCCATTGAGCTGTGCGCCACGCCACTCCATGCCGGAATTGGCGGCGCATTCGAGGAAGTGGACGCGATTGACGCGCGGCATCCGCCTGATGTCATCCATCGTGAACACCAGCGGCCGCTCGACCAGACCATTGATCATCAGGCGATGATCGGCCGGATTGATTTCCGCGACGCCGCCATGATGACGCTCGAAGCACAGACCTGACGGCGTGATGATGCCGTCGAGTTCATGGAGCGGCGTGAAGTTGACCGACGATTCCGGCGATGCGGTGAGCCACGACACATCACGACGGATGACGTTCTTCTCGAACTTGGATGGCACGCCGTAAGGCCGCTTGTCGACGCCATCGCCCAGATAGCGCTCCCAATCCTGCACTTCGGTGATCATCGGATCAGGCTTGGAGGCCTCACCCGCAAGCGCAGGCATCGATGCAATAGCGGCGCCCGCGCCGGCGAAGCCGGCAGCGCTCAGAAATCTGCGGCGATTGAGAAATTCCGCGGAGGTCTTGTCACTCATGCGGCATCCCTTCTTTCTAGTTATCCCAATACGTGAATATGTCGATCGCGCTCATGCAGGCATAAGTCGCCTGTCAGGCTCCCGTCACTTTCACTGCGGAGTTGGGTTCGATCTTGACTTCGTGCTTCTTGGAAATGTGCGACGTCACTACATCCCAGATCGGCGGGCCTTCGACGCCTTCGCGCACACTCGCCCAACCCGCGACGGTATAGCTCTTGCCCGCCTCGATCGGCTTGCCCGATTTCAGATGCGTCAAGTCGGAAATGCGCGATCCCATCGGTTTGGAAATGTCGATCGCATAGCCGAGCCCGCCGGCGCGCACCATGTCACCGCCGCCCTGGAAATACGGATCGGGATGGAAGATGTTGTCGGCAATATCTTCGAGCGCGGCCTTGAGCTGCTCGCCGGTCATCTCGTTGCGGTAGCAGTTCGGATAGGTGATCGCGGTCGCGTTTGTGATGTCTTCCCAGGTAATGTCATCGCCGGGAAGCAGGCTTCCGCCCCAGCGGAAGCCTGGTGACAACGCGATTTCAACATCACGCTCGGACAGCATCGCGTTGCAGATCAGGTCGTCAAATGTGCCGTTGAAATTGCCGCGGCGATAAAGCAGCGAATCCGTCTTGCCAACCACGCGCGACAGGTCCTTGGCATAAGGCGCCCGCACCTTCTCCACCAGCCTGGTCATCGCCGGATCGGGCGCGATCGCGTCGGAGAATACCGGCATCAGCTTGAAGCGTACGCCGGTAACTTTCTTGTCCTTCACCTCAAGATCGAGCCGCGACAGAAATTTACCGTGCGAGCCGGTCGCCACCAGCACGGTGTCGTCGACCTTGATCAGACCCGGCATCGCATCGTGGGTGTGAGCGGTAAGGATGACGTCAATGCCTTTCACGCGACTCGCGAGCTTGCGATCGACGTCGAACCCGTCATGCGACAGCAGCACAACGACATCCGCGCCTTCCGCGCGCGCATCGTCAACCTGCTTCTGCATGTCCTCCTCGCGGATGCCGAATTCCCAATTCGGAAACATCCACCGTGGGTTGGCGACCGCCGTGCGCGGCAACGCCTGACCGATGACGGCGACCTTAGCACCGCCACGCTCGAACACCTTGCGGCCCTCGAACACCGGCTCCTGCCATTCGTTGTCGCGGATATTTTGCGCCAGAAACGCGAACGGTGCGGCGTCAACGAGCTCCTTGACGCGATCCGCACCGTACGTGAATTCCCAATGGCCGACGAGCGCATCCAGCTTGAGCGCAGACATGACATCGACCATGTCCTGCGCCTTGGTCTGCAGCGAAGTCCAGCTTCCCTGCCAGCTATCGCCGCCATCGAGCAACAGCACCTTGTCGTCGCCGCGCTCGGCGCGCACCGCATTGATCAGCGTCGCGACACGATCCATGCCGCCCATCTTGCCATAGTTACGGGCGAGCGAGACGAAGTCGTCGGCAGTCAGCGCATAGGCGTCGGCCGAACCGGCGGCGATGTGAAAATATTTCCGGAACGCTTCATCGGTGATGTGCGGCGGCAACCCGCGATCTTCACCGACGCCAAGATTGACCGACGGCTCGCGGAAATACAGCGGCATCAACTGCGCATGCGTATCCGCGATATAAAGGATGGTGACTGTGCCGAGCGGATCGAACTTCAGAATGTCGGCCTGTGTCAGCCGCTGTTGCGCGGCGACGCGCCCCAGGGGCCCAAGCCCGCTTCCGGTGAGCAGCGCCGACGCAGCAGCAGTCGCCTGCAGGAAATCCCGCCTCGATAGCATAGGTCCATCCCCGGCCCCTTCGTATCGAAGAGGCGATGTCAAGAAATGACGGCCGCCCTCAGGCGACGTTCAGCTTGTTCTTGGCCGTGTATTCCGAGCCGTCGTCATCCTTCCAGGTGAAGGTGAATTCGCCCGGTTCGGCGGCCTTGTAAAAGAACGACTGATACGGATTTGCCGAGATCGCCGGATTCCAATCCGCCTCGAACACCACCTTGCCGTTGAAGGCGGCAGTGAACTTGTTGATGATCTTGCGCGGGATGACCTTGCCGGACGAATCCTTGCGCTGCCCCGATTCCATCTCGTGAGAGATGAGGGTCTTGATCTCGATGATCTCGCCGGGCTTGGCGGAAGCTGGAACGCGAACGCGCGGAGTGGGTTTAATGGCCATGAGTGAATTCCTCGCCTTGAATGGTTTCGATCGGGATGCGGGCCGGCTCAGCCGCCGCAGCCGCCGATCGTGACCTTCACGTTCGCTTTGGTTGAATAGAGTTTGCCGTCAGACATCTCCGCGATGCAGATGATGTTCTGGGTTTGCGCAAGACGCATGCGAGTCGAAGCCGCAGCCTTGCCGCAGGCGGGCGTGAACTTGTAGCTGACGACACCGGGAAGCGGATTGCCGTCGGCGAACACGTGAACCGCCTTGACGTAATCCTTGTCGGTCATCGGGCTTTCAACCTCGACGTTCACCGGCACGACCAGACCGTTCTCGGCGATCTCCGGCACTTCGAGCTTGACCTTGCCGCTCTCCATTTTCTTATCGCCGTAGAGCTTCTGGATTTCAGCAGCGACGGTCTTCTCGTCCGCGAACGACATGCGTGGCGCGAGCAAGGCCGCGAGACCCGCTACCGCCGCCAGCGTCAGCGTTTCGCGGCGGGTTGTTTCGACCGACTTCAGAATCATCGTAGTCCTCCTGAGGGGGCGTTCTTTGCATCCCTTGACGATAGTATCGCTTGACGATGCCAAGTCTGATCTATCATGATCTGCTCACATCATTATATCGTTTTTCTTGAATGTAAAGACGTCAGGGCTGACCCAAGGCCGCAAAAGCCGCACAAGACGGCCTTTGGATAAGGAGGAGACATATGAAACGCACCATCTTCCGATCAGCGATCGCCGCAGCGGTCCTTTGCCTGTCTTACGCTGCAGTGCACGCGCAGGACACGGAAAAGGAAATCGAGCGCTATCGCGAAATGATCTCCGACCCCATGTCCAACCCCGGCTTCCTCGCGGTCGATCGCGGTGAAGCGCTGTGGCACGAGAAGCGCGGCACCAAGAATGCCTCGCTCGAGGGCTGCGACCTCGGCATGGGTCCCGGCAAACTCGAAGGCGCCTATGCGCACCTGCCGCGCTATTTCGCCGACACCGACAAGGTGATGGATCTCGAGCAGCGTATTCTCTGGTGCATGCAGAACGTTCAGGGCTTCGATACCAAGGACATCGTCGCCCATCCGTTCTCATCGATCGGCAAGCCTTCCGATATCGAGGACATCGTCGCTTATGTCGCCAACAAATCCAGCGGCATGAAGATCGACGTTCCGCAGAGCCATCCGAAAGAAAAAGAAATGGCGGCGGTCGGTGAAGAGCTGTTCTTCCGCCGCGGCGGCGTGAACGACTTTTCGTGCGCGACCTGCCATGCCGATGAAGGCAAGCGTATCCGGCTGCAGAACCTCCCCGATCTCGCCAAGCCCGGAAAGCAGGCCCAGGCGACGATGGGAAGCTGGCCGGCTTATCGCGTATCGCAAAGCGCGGTGCGCACCATGCAGCACCGCCTTTATGACTGCTATCGGCAGCAGCGCTGGCCGAAGCCTGCATATGCGTCAGACGCTCTCACGGCGTTGAATGTCTTTCTACAAACACAAGGAGCCGGTGGCGAAATCCAGGTTCCTGCGATCAAACGCTGAGGAGAGCGCGATATGAAAACGACTTTGAAGTTCGCCGCGCTGATTCTCTCGGCCGGCATCACTGCCCTGCCCTTCGCCGCATCGGCTCAGACTGCGATCAAGCATCCCGATCCGACCGTTGTGGAAAAGTACATCCAGTCGACCTTCGGCAAGGCGCCGCAGGAATGGCAGGACCGCATCAAGCCGGACGAGACCATCAAGACCTGCAACCAGTATCGCAACGACGTGCCGACCGCAGAAGCGGACAAGATCATGAAGCGCGAGCTTGCGCGTGTGGCCTATCCGTCTGACGGCAAGCTGATGGGCGACTGGAAGGAAGGCATGAAGGTCGCAAAGAATGGACGCGGCGGCCAGTTCTCCGACAAGCCGGGCACGGTTGCCGGCGGTAACTGCTATGCCTGCCATCAGCTCGACAGCAAGGAGCTGAGCTACGGCACGATCGGCCCGAGCCTCCTGCACTACGGCAAGGACCGCAAATACGATCAGGCGGAGATCAAGCGCGCCTACACCAAGGTCTATGACGCGCAAGCCCTGTTCGCATGTTCGCAGATGCCGCGGTTCGGCACCAATCACGTACTGACCGAACAGCAGATCAAGGACATCGTCGCGCTGCTGTTCGATCCGGAATCGCCGGTGAACAAGTAAGCGAATAAACTGAGACGGAGGACGATATGAGGATGCGCCAACTGCTCATCGCTTCGGTGATTTGCGTTCTCGCCTCCGTCCCGGCGCGGGCGCAGGACGCAACCGTCACCTACAAATCGCTCGGCCTCGAGGTTGCCCTCGATGCCGCGCGCGCTGCGCTCGCCGAATGCCAGAAGCAGGGTTTCCAGGTTGCCGTTGCTGTCGTCGACCGGTTCGGCAATCAGCAAGTGTTGTTGCGCGACCGGTTTGCGGGGCCACACACCCCGCCCACCGCAACCGGCAAGGCGTGGACGGCGGCAACGTTCCGCACGTCCACCCTCGAGCTTGACGGCATGACCAAGCCCGGCATGCCGCAAGCGGGTTTGCGTCAGTTGCCGAACGTCGTCGTTCTGGGCGGCGGCATGATGATCGAGGCCGGCGGGTCAACTGTCGGCGCCATTGGCGTCTCCGGCGCGCCGGGCGGCGAAGCCGACGAAGCCTGCGCCAAGGCAGGTATTGCCGCGATCCAGGACAAGCTGGACTTCTGAGAAGCGTTCCTCATGGTTAGGAGGCGCCGTCTCGAACTATGAGGCCATGAGGTCAGGGCCTCATCTTCGAAACGCAATCCTGACGGATCGCTCCTCTGGATGAGGGACAGGATTCGCCACTACGCCTGCTTCTTCAACCACTCCGGAAACGGCGCGGATTTGTAGCCCTCCTCGCGCACATAACGGAACATCGCGAGGAATTCCGGCGGCTCGAGCAGGCCCGGCATGCGGGCGACTTCGCGGGCCTGCGCCTTCTTTGCCGCAAGCCCATCGGTTGACGTCGGGAAGAACTGGACTGTCGGCGTGTAGCGAATGCCATAGGCTTCACCGAACGCCTTCTCGGTCATTTTGCGGCCGTCGAAGTCGGTCACCTCGCGCGAACCGATGTGGTTGAGGTGCAAAATCTCGAAATTGTCGCGGATATAGTTCTCGATCTTCGGGTCCATCATGTGGACCTCGTGCATCTTCTTGCAATACGGGCAACCCTTCAGCCCCCACAGGATCGCGAAGCGCTTGCCCTTGGCGGTGGCTCCGGCGAGATCCTCGGACAGGTCGAGGAAACTTTCGAGATACCAGTCTTCCTGATAGAGCCCGTCGTCACCGAGCCGCGCCTTGGCGATTGCCGGCGCCGCTCGGAAGGCAAGCGCACCGAGACCGATCATCGCAACGGCCTGACGGCGGGTTGGCAGATGGTTTTGCATGATCGAGGTCTCTCCTGCCTCAGCCAATCGTTCCGAACACGGGGAAGGTTTGCAGCAGCCAACCGGCGATGCGCGGCATGCCGCCAGTCAAAAACAGAACGCCGGTCAGAACAAGGCTGGCGCCGATCACCTTCTCGACAGTGCCGACATAGTTCTTCAGGCGGGTCATCAACCGCAGGAAAACACCGGAGAACAGCGACGCCAGCATGAACGGGATTCCGATGCCGAGCGCGTAAGCGCCAAGCAGCAGCGCGCCGTGCCCCGCCGACCCTTCAATGCCTGCCACCATCAGGATCGCCGCCAACACCGGGCCGACGCATGGCGTCCAGCCAAACGCAAAGGCGAGCCCGACCAGATAGGCGCCAAGAAAGCTGGCCGGCTTTCCGGTGGTCTGGAAACGTGCCTCGCGAAACAACAAGCCGATGCGGAAGATGCCCAGGAAATGCAGGCCGAGAATGAGGATGATGATGCCGGCGATGATGCTCAGCGTCTCAAAATACTCCGTCACGGCCTTGCCGATCGCCGACGCCGATGCCCCGAGGGCGACGAACACGGTGGCAAAACCGAGCACGAAGGCAAATGACATCGCCACCACGCGGCCATGAATGGCGCGGCTTTGCGCCGTTTCGGCGTTGCGTGTCAGGTCGTCGAGGCTGACCCCGGCGAGAAAGCAGAGGTACGGCGGGACCAAAGGAAGAATGCAGGGCGAAAGGAAGGACAAAATCCCCGCCCCCAGCGCGCCCATCAGCGAAATTGAGGAAACCACGGCATTCCCGGCACTGGTAGATACATGCGAATTCGTCTATATGTAGCACAAGATGATCGGGACGCTGCAAAAATCGTTCGTGATGACCCTTGCCGTGGCGGCCTTCGGTCTCGCCACGCTCACGCTGGCAGGCGCCTCCGAGCTCGTTATGTTCGAGCGCGACGGCTGCGTCTGGTGCCAGCGCTGGGACCGGACGGTCGCCCCGATTTACGACAAGACCGACGAAGCCAAGCTGCTGCCGCTGCGGCGGATCGACGTCGATCGCCAGTCGGATGGCGGCATCGTCCTCGCTGCGCCGGTGCGCTTCACTCCGACCTTCGTGGTGGTGGATCAGGGCCGGGAGGTCGGCCGCATCATCGGTTACGCCAACGACGAGTCGTTCTGGGGTCTGCTTGCGCAACTGGCAGCCAAGATCGACCCCAATTACCGCGCCCTCAATCGAACCTGACGACCAACATCTCCCTCGTAAGAGCGAACCGCAGGCCGCCATGACATCGATCCTCTCGTCCGATCTCGAACACGAACTGCGCGACGGCGCGGAATATTCGCCCGAACTCGACCAGCTCATGCGCAAGGCGCGCAAGGCCAGCAATTTCCTGAAAGCGCTGTCCCATGAGAACCGGCTGCTGCTGCTGTGTCTGCTGGCCGAGCGCGAGCGCTCGGTAACCGAGCTGGAAAATATCCTGTCACTGCGCCAGTCCGCAGTGTCCCAGCAACTTGCGCGGCTGCGCTACGACGGAATGGTCGATACTCGGCGCGACGGCAAGACGATCTACTACAGCCTTGCCAATGACGACGTGCGGCAGGTGATCTCGGTTGTCTACGATATCTTCTGCGCCCGACCAGGCGACGCAAAAACATAACCTGCCACACCGGCAGGCGGACGGGAGCGGCCCGTAAGGCTGCCTCCCGCCGTAATCGGGAGGAAATCCATGCAGGATATGTCTGCCTGGATACCGGCCTTGGGTGGATTCGCGATCGGCGCGATGGCCGGCTTTGCCGTGCATCGTGCCCGGCTGTGCACCTTCGGCGCGATCGAAGACGCGTGGATGGGCGGCGACAGCCGCCGCTTGCGCATTTTCGGCCTTGGGCTCGGCATCGCCATTCTGGGCACCCAGGCGCTCGTGCTTGCTGGACTTCTCGATCCCGCACTCACCACTTTCACGCCGCCTGCCCTGCCGCTGATCTCGATCCTGATCGGCAGCGTGATGTTCGGCGTCGGCATGGCGATGGTCGGCACCTGCGGGTTCGGCACGCTGGTGCGGCTCGGTGGCGGCGACCTGCGTAGCCTTGTGGTCGTTCTGGTGCTCGGTGCTGTCGCATACGCGACCCTGCGTGGCTTGTTTGCCGATTTCCGCATCGGCGTATTGGAGAATTTCGCGGTCGCGATGCCGGAAGACGTCAGCTCGGACATGGCATCGCTGTCCTCACATGCCTTGGGATTCGATGTGCGCGCCGCACTCGCAGCTATAGCTGGCGGCACCTTGTGCTGGCTGGCGCTCGGCGACCCACGGCTGCGGCGAACGCCGCGCCTGCTCTCCGCTGGCGTTGCGCTCGGTGTTCTCATCGTCGCGGGCTGGATTGTAACCACGGTGGCAGCGGACGAATTCGCCGGGCCGGTGCGGCCGCAAAGCCTGACTTTCGTTTCGACCATCGGCAAGGCGATTTATGCCGGCCTGCTCAACGTCGCGAGTTTCGCCGATTTCGGCGTCGCCAGCGTGTTCGGCGTGATTACCGGTTCCTGGCTGTCATCCTGGAGCAACGACGAATTTCGATGGGAGGCATTCGACGACGATCACGAGATGCGACGGCATCTCGCCGGCGCTGCACTGATGGGCGCGGGCGGCATTCTCGCGGGCGGCTGCACCATCGGACAGGGCCTCAGCGCGGGATCGATGCTCGCGCTGTCGTGGCCATTCGCGGTTGGCGGCATGGTGCTCGGCGCGCGGCTCGGCATCGCAATCCTGGTCGATGGTTCGCCGCGCCATCTGATCCAGCGGGGCTGGGCCAGTCTGCGCAGCCGCAACCGTCCGCTGGATTGACGAAGGCTCTGCGTTACGGCCGCAGATAGCTCCAGCCTTCTTCCTGCAACTCGAGCAGGCGGACTGCGCCCGACGGGACCATCTCGGCTTCCGAGATCATCTTGACGGGCTTGCCCTCGCGCTTTTCCATACCTTCCTTGGTGTTGCCGCAGGCAAAGAATTTCATGTTGTTCGGAAAGGCGAGATCGGCAATCTGCTTGATGCGGTCTTTCACCGGAGACGTATCCTCTCGCAGCATATGCAGGCCGGGCCCGAAGGTGACGATCTCGACGTCGACCGTTTCGCCCTTCTGCTTGTAGAACTCCATGATATTGGCGGCGTTGTTCAGCGCCAGATTCATGATCTGCGGGTCGTTCTGATCGACCTGGATCGCGACCCGGTGGTGCTTTCCTTCGGCAGCCACACTGGCGGAGGTCGCAAACGCAAGCATCATGACGGCTGCAATCGCTTGGAACAAAAAACGCATCTCAAACTCCTTCTCAAGGACGAACGACAGTGTATCCGGCGCGGCTCAGCGCGATCAGTTGCGCAACACCGACCTGAACTTCGACGGCTTTTGGATTGATGGCCGGACGCTTGCCGGTCTCGCGTTCAATCGTATCGAGCGTATTGCCACAGACATCGAAACGCACGCCCTGGGTCACCAGACTGTCGACCAGGGTGCGGAATTCATTGGTGTCGCGCAGCAGATCGATGCCGGGGCCGAACGCCACCACCTCGATCGCCACTTTGTCGGCCCCATACGCCTTGAGCAGGTTGCTGGCGACGCTCAGCACCAGTCGCTCTTTCTTGGGATCGGAATCGGACAGTTGCAGTGCAACGAAGTTTTCCGCGAACGGCTTGTCTTCCGGCGGCTTGCTGATGGCAGGAAGTTCGGACTGCGCCAAAGCGGCCGATCCGATCATCAGCGCGGCCGGCGCGCTCAAAATACTTACCAGCAATCGACGCCGATTCATGTCTCGCACCTTGGCCGATACGCGCACATCGCGTTCGGTAGGCGATTCTAACGCATCCGATGCAGCAAAACCATCGTGGCCTGTAGCGACGATGAATTATCGCGTTGCAAGAGCCGGGACGACAGCCGCACCACGGCGGATCGCAACCGCGGCGCCGGCGACAATGCCCGCCATCGCAACGAAGGACGGCAGCGCCAAGGTCGAGATTCCCGTCAGGCCCTGCCCGATCGAGCAGCCGTAAGCCATCGCACCGCCGATCCCCATCAGGGCCGCGCCGGAAATCGAACGCGCCATGTGGCTCGGCGACGAATAGCCCTCAAGCTGGAAGCGCCCGGTGAGCACCGCAGTCACCACACTGCCGGTCAGCACACCGGCAACAACGGCGATGCCGAAGTTGAGGGTCATGCCGGTCGAGAGCATGACGTACTGCACTGAATCCGCCAGCGGCGACACGAAGGTGAGCGAGGTGACCGGGATCGGATTGAATTCGTCAACACCAAGCCAGCCGGTCGCGGCCCAGCCAGCAGGAACCAGCAGGCCGATCAGGATGCCGGCAACGATCTGAACCGGCGTGCGACGGAACTGACGATCCGAAAACGCGAAGATCAGAAGCGCACCGCTGACGATCAGCGCGACCGCGATCCGGGCTGCCAATTCATTGATACCGGCAGCTGCAAGCAGGTCGGGAAGCGAGACGGCCGACGCAGTGGTCTGGGTCCACTGGATGAACGCAAGACGTGCCGGCGCGAGCAAGCCCTTAAGGGTCATCTGCGCAGCGATGCCGATGATGGTGATCACGACCAGCGAACGCAGGTTACCTTTGCCGAGCAGCACCAGCGCGCGCGAGGCACACCCATTCGATAACACCATGCCGATACCAAACAGCAACCCGCCCGCGAACATCACAGGAATCGAGAACGACGGCTGCAGATAGAGTGACTTCGCGATATCGACGAGGCCAGTCCCGGCAAGGAATTGCGTACCAAGGATGGCGACCGCGACGGCAACCGCAAAACTGCGCGCCTTGCGCCCGTCATTGGCCATCCACCAGTCGCGCAGGCTGCTCATGAGGCAGAAGCCGCTAACGAGCCCGACCACACCGAAGGTGAGACCGATTGCGAATCCGAGAGATACCGACAGACTTGGCATGGCGAGAAACCTTCAGCCGACCGAGCGACAAAAATTATGTCGTTGATGTAATGGACCAGAGAAAAACGGTCCATAAGTCACTGAAATTAAAAAGGAACTTTCACCGCACATCATTCAGATAGAGAGATTTCCTCTCCTGCGGGACCAAGAGCGGAGATTATTCTCCGGCGTTCCGGCAGCGAGCCGTCCCGGCGCGTGCCGGGACGACCCGAGTGTGCTGCGATGAGAACGGCAGCTAACGCTTCATCACGCCGATTTCGCGTCCTGGATAGCCTGCCAGATTTTCATTGGCGTCAGCGGCGTCTGTAGCGCCTTGATACCAAGCGGCGCCAGCGCATCCATCACGCCATTGGTGACGCATGGCGGCCCACCGATTGCACCGGACTCGCCGCAGCCCTTGGCACCAAGCGGATTGGTCTTGCACGGCGCGGAATCGTCGAGCGTCACCTGGAGCGGAGGAACATCGCTGGCGCGCGGGATGCAGTAGTCCTGGTAGGTCGCCGTGAGAAGCTGACCATCCGCATCGTAGACCACGCCTTCGTAGAGCGCCTGGCCAATGCCTTGCGCGACACCGCCATGCACCTGTCCTTCGACCAGCATCGGGTTCACCGCGACGCCGACATCATCCACCGTGGTGTAGCGCACGACGTTGGTAATTCCGGTTTCAGGATCGATCTCGACCTCGCAGATGTGGGTGCCGTTGGGCCAGCTCGGACCATCGACGTCGCCCTGGCTGTCGACACTCAGCTTGGCGCCCTCCTCCTTCCCGGCAAGATCGAACAGGCTGATCCGCCGGTCGGTGCCGACCACCGTCAAATACCCATCACCATATTCGATGTCCTCGACGGCGGTTTCGAGCGCAAGCGAAGCTTTCTCTCGCGCTTTCTGAATCAAATCTCCCGCTGACACCGCCACGGCCGTACCGCCGACGAACAACGAGCGCGAGCCTACGCTGCCGTACCCTTGAGCAAGATCGGTGTTGCCCTGGATCACATCGATCTTTTCGATTGGAATGCCGAGTGCGGCCGCAACCATCTGGGAGTAGCTGGTCTGCAGACCTTGTCCCATTGCCTGGGTGCCGGAATGAAGCACGACGCGGCCATCCGACGTCGCATGCAGACTGACCTTCTCGCTATGCGCGCGACCGCCGGTCCATTCGATGTAGCTGGTCAGGCCGCGACCATACAGCAGCCCCTTCTTCTTCGCCGCCTTCTTGCGCGCGGCGAAGCCGTCCCAGTCGGCCAACTCCGATGCGCGCTCAAGCATGTGCTGGAACGCGCCGCTGTCGTACACCTGCCCGACCGCATTGGTATAGGGCAGTTGCTTCGGCTTGATGTAGTTGGCCTTGCGGATCGCGCGCGGATCGATGCCGAGTTGCCGCGCGGCGGCGTCCATCAGACGCTCGACGATGAACACGGCCTCCGGACGGCCGGCGCCCCGATAGGCACCGGTCGGCGCGGTGTGCGTCATCACCGCCTTTACCTCGAAATGCACCAGCGGAAGATCGTAGACACCGGTCTGCACAAAAGGCCCGAGCACCAGCGGAATGATCACACCGGCGCCGCTGAGATAGGCCCCCACGCCGCCGATCGACCGCACCCGGAACGCCAGCACACGGCCTTTGGTATCGAGTGCAAATTCTCCGATCGAGGTCAGATCGCGACCGTGGGTGCCCCCGACAAACTCATCGGTCCGATCACCACGCCAGCGAATCTTTTTTCCGAGCTTGACCGCCGCATAAGCGACGAGACCGTCCTCGGGATAAAGGTTTGTTTTCTGGCCAAAGCCCCCGCCGATATCGCCGACGAGAACGTGGACACTTTCCTTCGGCCTCTTCAGTACGGCATCGGCAAGGATGTCGCGGGTCGATGTCGGTGTCTGCGACTGGATATGAACGATCAGCCGCTTGGTTTTGGGATCGATCTCCGCGATCGTGCTGCGTGGCTCCATCGCAGACGGTGCAAGACGCTGGCTGGTCACGTCAAGCGACACGACATGGGGCGCGCTTTTGAAAACGTCCTCGACCTTCGCCGCATCGCCGTAGCTCATCGCCGCGGCAATGTTATCCGGCGCCTCGGGCCAGACCACAGGCGCACCGGGCTCGACGGCCTTGACCGGATCGACCACCGCGGGCAGCGGTTCGTATTCGACCACGACGGCTTCGGCTGCGGTCTGCGCGATCACCCGGGATGTCGCGATGATCGCGACCACGGGCTCGCCGACGAACCGGACAACCTCATGGGCCAGAAGCCGCCGCGACGGCGCCTGCATCGGCGAGCCATCCGGCCGCTTGAATATCGGCAAGGTGGGGATCGCGCCGATCTTGTCGGCTTCCAGATCCGCACCGGTGAACACCGCCTCAACGCCGTCCATGGCCACAGCGGCGGCTGTATCAATGCCCTCGATCCGCGCATGGGCGTGAGGCGAGCGCAGAACATGGAGCCAGAGCGTGCGCTCATCGGCCTTGTCGTCGATGAACTGTCCCTTGCCGGTCAACAGTCGCTGATCCTCCAGCCGCTTGACTGGCTGTCCCGCTCCGAAACGCAAATTGCCCGGCAGAATATTCATTGATCATTCCCATTATAGAACGCTGGCGCACTTGTTGCCCAAGCCCGGGCTGAAAGTAAACCTTACTGTTCTGCCGCACGCACAGACCTCCCGCCCGCGCGGGGCAAGGCTGCTTTTCTGCAGAACATTCGCGCTGGCCTGTCGGCGGATGCGCCGCTAAGTTCGGTGACCGGGCCATGGCGATCCGGTTACGACAGTCCGGACTCCACATGGCGATCACCGCCAGCTTCCTCGAGGCACCCCGCCGACTAAGGGCCTTCGTTAGGGCCCGCGAATCCAGCCTGATTGTGCTTGCCGCCCTGATCGGGGTGATTGGCGGCCTGACGGTGGCTGCGATGAGCAGTGCGGTGGGCATGTTGCATTCCGCCCTGTTCAACATCGACCTCGGCGCCCGCCTTTCGAGCCAACTCCGGATCGATCCCCTGCGGGCCATTCTTGTTCCGTCCGTGGGCGGCCTGATCCTGGGTCTCGTATTTCTTGTCCTGCTGCGCTGGCGGCCAGCGCGCGAGATCGATCCGATCGAGGCCAATGCGCTCCATGGCGGACGGATGTCGTTTCGCGGCAGTGTCATCGTCGCCTTGCAAACGATCTGGTCGAGCGGCGTTGGAGCATCGGTCGGGCTGGAAGCCGGATACACCCAACTGGCGAGCGGCCTCGCCGCCTCGCTCGGACGCGGCTTTCATCTGCGGCGCGCAGACCAGCGTGTCATGGTGGGCTGTGGTGCCGCGGCCGCGATCGCCGGCGCATTCGGTGCACCGCTGGCCGGTGCGTTTTATGCATTTGAACTGATCATCGGCAGCTATACGGCGGCCAGCCTGGCGCCCGTGGGCATCTCGGCCGTTACAGGCTATTTCATTGCGCGCCTGTTTTCGCCTGTCTCGCTTGGCGTTTTTGCCGGAGAATTTGGCGATATTTTCGGGCGCGACCTCGCGATTGCCGGCTGTCTCGGCGCCCTCGCCGCACTGACGGGAATCACGATCATGCGCGGCGTCGCGCTGCTGGAGCAGTTGCTGCAAAAATCCCGCCTGTGGCCACCGCTACGCCCGGCGCTCGGCGGGCTGACCGTGGGACTTCTCGCGCTGATCACCCCCCAGGTCCTGTCATCCGGACATGGCGCATTGCGCCTGACCGGCATGGTGCAGATGCCCTTGATGATGATCGCCGCCATTTTCGCGCTGAAAATCGTCGCGTCAATCGCGTCGTTGGGCACCGGCTTTCGCGGCGGCCTGTTCTTTGCCTCGCTTTTGCTCGGCGCCCTGGGGGGCAACCTGTTCGCCGCAGGCGTCGGCAGCCTCTCGGATAGCCTCAACCTCGACCCCAACGTCTATGCCATCATCGGGATGAGCGCACTCTCGGCCTCGGTGATCGGCGGGCCGTTGACGATGTCGTTCATCGCGCTCGAATCCACCGGAAATCTCTGGCTGACCACCGCCGTGCTGGTCGCGGTGATTGTCTCGACGCTTCTGACCCGCGAACTGTTCGGTTACTCCTTCGCCACATGGCGGCTTCATCTGCGCGGCGAAACCATCCGCAGCGCGGCCGATGTCGGATGGCTCCGCGATCTTACCGTCGGACGCATGATGCGCACCGACGTGACGACTGTAAACGTCACCATGACGATCGGCGAGTTCGCCGCGATGTTTCCACTTGGCTCCAAGACGCAGGTTGTCGCGATTGACGACGACCGCAGCTACGCCGGCCTTGTGGTCGTCGCAGAAGCACATGGGCCCGAAGCCGATCCCGCGGCGGCGCTCGACACCATCCTCCATCACCGCGACGCCATGCTGCTGCCATCGATGAACGTGCGGCAGGCGGTGTCGGCATTCGATGTGGCCGAAGCAGAAACGCTTGCGGTGGTCGATGCCGGTGACCGCAACCGCGTCATCGGACTCCTCACCGAGGCGCATGCGCTGCGACGCTATGCCGAGGAATCCGAGCGGCGGCGGCGCGAGATGATGGGTGACACCTGAGGTTCGCAATCAGTGCGCCAGCCAGCGCAGCAACCCGGGGATGATCGCGACCTGAACCGGCGTCCCCGGTGCATGAAGCTGGTCGCCGGATTCGAACGGCGCGTCGACCCACACCTCAAATGCTCCGATTTTTACGCCGTATCGCACGATCGAGCCGAGGAATTCGCGATCACTGATCACACCTGGAATGACAGCCTCGCCCGAGGAAGCCGATAAGCCAATCGACAATGACGCATGCTGCGGCCGAAATACCATCCGCGCGCCTTCCGGAACAATCGCGTCGGCTGGAATCGGCAAGGCAATGCCTTCGCCGACCTCGAACATGCGCCGACCATTGACACTCGTCACTTGTCCTTCCAGCACATTGGCCGTGCCAAGGAACTGCGCGACAAACAGATTGGCGGGCCGTTCGTAGAGTTCCGTCGGCGTACCGACCTGCTGAATCTTGCCGCCGTTCATGACCGCGACGCGATCGCTGATCGTGTTCGCCTCCTCCTGATCGTGGGTGACGATGATGGTGGTAAGACCGAGGCGCTTCTGCAGCGAGCGTAGCTCGCGCCGCACCTGGATACGCAGCTTCGCGTCGAGATTGGATAACGGCTCATCGAGCAGCAGTATCTTCGGCTCGATGGCGATCGTCCGCGCCAGCGCCACACGTTGCTGCTGCCCGCCCGAGAGCTGTGACGGGCGACGGTCAGCGAGCGCGCCGAGGCCGACGAAATCGAGCGCGGCGGCCACGCGTCGCCTGACATTGTCGCGCGAGATTTTCCGTTCCTCAAGGCCGAAAGCAACATTGCTCTCCACGCTCATGTGTGGCCACAGCGCATAGGACTGAAAGACCATGCCGACATCACGCTTCCACGGCGGCAGGTTGGAGATATCCTTGCCGCCCACCACGACACGGCCGGCATCGTTCTCGGCGAAACCCGCAATCAGGCGCAGCAGCGTGGTCTTACCGCAGCCTGACGGACCGAGCAGCGCGAAAAATTCCCCGGGCTTGATATCCAGAGTGACATCGTCGAGTACCCGCAGCGCGCCATAGGCTGCGCTAACGTTCTCGATTTGCAAATCGACCGCTTTCATCGAAATATCGGAGTGTTCAGATCCGGTCATGGGGCAACTCGACAGGTTGGCATCACGACACCCCACCCTTGGCGCGGCGATCGCGTTCGATCAGGAATTGCGAGAGAACGGTACAAACGGCAACGATGACAACAGCGACGACGCCCAGTGCGGCGCCAGGTCCGCGTCCCGCTGCCGACTGCATGAAAACGTAAAGACCGTAAGCCAGCGGTGCATCCTCGTTGGACTGGACCAGCATCAGGGTTGCAGAGAGTTCGACCGCGGCTGTGGCGAAGCTCGTCACGAACCCGGCGACAATGCCGCCAGTCATTAACGGCACCACGATGCGGCGCACCGTCCGCATCTTGGTTGCGCCGAGGTTTTCCGCAGCCTCTTCCAGGGACGATGAAATCTGCTGAAGCGCCGCGTAGCACGCGCGCAGCGCATATGGCAGACGACGGATTGCCAACGCCAGGACAATCACGATCCACAACGACGCCAGCGGCGTTCCATCCCACAATTCAATGCCATAGAAGGCACGCAGATAGCCAATGCCCAGCACGATGCCGGGAATTGCCAGCGCCGACGATGCCAGGAGATCAAGCCCGCGTCGCCCGACCAGTTTCGTTCGCAACACCAGGTAGGAAATCGCAGTGCCAAGCACGATATCGATCAAGCCTGCAAGCGAGGCATAGATCAGCGTGTTCTTGATGAAGATCGAGCTTTCGCCAAACACATGCGAATAGTGCGCTAACGTGTAACCGTCCGGCAGCGGCGCGAATGACCAGATGGTCGCGAACGACAGCAACAGCAGCCCAATATGCGGCGCGAGCACCAGCAAGACGATCAGTGTAACCAACGCATAGGCAAGCACAGCTTCCCACCGCCGCAAACGTCGCCGCGCCAGACCTCCACCGCCGCGTTGCACGGTCGCATAGTCAGTCCCGCTGGTCGCCAACGACGACGCCCACATCGCCAGCACCGACGCGACGATCAGCACCACCGAGATCACGTATCCCATCGGATCAGTGATCCCAATCGAAGTCACGCGCAGGTACGCCTGCGGCGCGAGCATGTCCTTGACGTTGAGCAGGAGCGGCGTCGCCAGATCATCGAACACCTTGACGAAGACCAGCGAGGCGCCGGCGACATAGCCGGGCAGCGCCAGCGGAAACACGATCCGGCGGAACAGCCGGAATCCATGCGAACCGAGATTCTGCGCAGCTTCTTCCATCGTGCGATCGACATTGCGAAGAGCCGCCGACAGATTGATCAGGATGAAGGGAAAATAGTGGATCGACTGAACGAAGATGACGCCGTTCAGGCCCTCCATGAAGGGCACATTCATGCCGATCCAGTCATCAAGCAAGAGATTGATCGTGCCGTTGCGGCCGAACAGCAACTGCATCGCCACCGCCCCGACGAAAGGCGGCATGATCAGGGGCAAAAAGCCGAGAATCTGGACGACGCCGGCGCCACGGAATTCGAACCGCGAGGTGATGTAAGCCAAAGGCAGCGCGAGTAGCGACGCGCCAACGACCGCCATCGCCGACACATAGAGCGAATTCGCGAACGAACGGACGAACAGATCGGTCTGGGCAAAATCGACGAAATTGATCAGCGTGAATGTGCCGCTGCCCTTTTCAGTAAAGGCAACGAACACCACCGTCGCCACCGGCCAGACCAGAAACAGCCCCAGGAACAATAGAATTCCAAGCGCGAGCAACACCTGCCCCGGCTTCCAGCGGCCGCGCCCCCGCAGTGCGGAGAACACGGCCGGCCGGGTGCCTGATGCCAGATCGGTCATTCCAGTGCCTCGCCCGCGATCGGCGTTGCGCTGCTATTTCGCGAGCTTCAGTGCTTCGGCAGCCTTTGCCTTGGCCTGGGCGTAGCGATCCTTTGCGAACGCCGCCCATTGCTGTTCGAGTTCGGCCTGGCGTGCCCCCTTCTGCTTGGAGCCGGTGAATGCGCCTGCGATCTCACCGGCCGATGACTGGGTTTCCGTCACCGGCATGGCCGCTACCAGCGCGCGGGCTTCACCAAGCAACGCCTTCGCCGCAGCGTTGTCTTTCTTGGCGAGTGCCGTCTCGGCTGCATGGATCGCCTTGGTGGCGTCCTTGAGAGCCGGAAGCTGGAAGGTCACGAGCTGATCGAACAGCGCATCGACCACGTCGTTTCGGGCTTCCGATTTCTTGACGTCGAACTTCACCATCGAGTTCAGGCGCGGATCCTTGAACGGGTTGGGATAACCCGCCGGCGCCTTGTCATAGGCTGCGGGGTTGACCGGGAGACGGCGGATCTTCGGATCGAACATCAAGGTCTGCCCCGCCGGTGACAACAGATATTCAATGAAGGCTTCCGCGCCTGCCTTGTTCGGAGCGTTGGCGACCACGGCGATATTCGCCGGAACGATTGCGGTCACGGACGGATAGACGAACTTCACCGGGAAGCCTGACGCCTGCGCCGAGAACGCAAAGAAATCGATCACGATGCCGTAGCCAACCTGTCCGGAATTCACCGCCTCCGGGACCCCAAACGACCGCTCGGTGATGTCACGGAAATTGCCTGACATCGCCTTGATGGTGGCCCAGCCACGATCCCAGCCTTCACCCTGAAGGATAGTTTCGATGGTCAGATGGGTGGTGCCGGAGCGTGACGGCGTGGCCATCGAGACGTGGTCGAAATAAGCCGGCGCCGCAAGATCCTGCCATTCTTTCGGTTCAGGCAGCTTGTTGGCCTTCACATAGCGCTCATTCCACATGATGCCGTAGCCGGACGCCGCGAAGCCGGAATAGAACCCCTGCGGATCGTTGGTCGGAAACTGGCCGATCTTGTCGGGAATCCCGGTTGCCTTCGGCTTGTAGACCTGCAGCAGGTTCTTGGCCTTGAGCGATTCAAACGCATCCGGCGCCGAGGCCCAGAAAATATCGACCTGATTATTGGATTTGGTCTCTTCCAGATATTTCACGCCGGCATGGGTATTGCGGTTCTGGATGTCGAGGGTGATGCCTGGATTGGCCGCCTCGAACGCCTTCTTGATCGGCTCGGTCACCTCCTTGGCATAGGACGTCACCACGCTGACCTTGCCGCTCGGGGTCTGGGCCTGCGCGGACATCGAGATCGCGAACCCGGCGACGACGGTCATCACCCCCGCAAATAGACGCAACATCACTCAGATCCTCCCCAAGCATTTATGCAGTGCAGCAAGTACTATGCGTTGCTTTGCCACAACCATAACTTACGGGCGTAGCGCCTGAAAGCTCCATTCGACCGGAAGGGAACAGTCAGTCTGCAAGTTCGATCATCATCGGCTGGTGATCGGACGCATCCGTCTCCTTGTCGACGGTCACAAGACGAACCCGTGTGGCAAGGTCTTCGCTGACGAAAATGAAGTCGCGGCAATCCGGCCCCTCGTCCCATTGCACGTGATCGTAAAGACCGCAGGTCAGGTCATGCGGGCGGCCGGGATAGCAGATCGTCCAGGCGTCGCGGTAATTCAGTCCGCCCCGCATCGCATTATGTAACCGGGCATGCTGGGGATCGGACACATCGAAATTGAAATCGCCGCACAGCACGCTCGATGCCGCCAGCGTCTGACTGACATAGGGCTCCGGATGGTCCGCTTTGGCGGTGTGAGGACCGGTCGAAGCCTCCTCCTGCAGATCAAGGAGACGGGAAATCTGCGCCTCGCGTTGCGAGGCGGAATGGTATTCGAGATGGGTATTCACCACGCGCAGCGGTCCAAACGCCGTGTGGACCGTCACTTCGAGCGCCTGCCGCCTCATGCTGCGGACAGATCCCGCCTGCGGCCACGGCAGAGGATGACTGGCAACCTGCATGACCGGCAGTCGCGTGAGGGTCATATTTCCAAAGCGGCGCGTGCGGCCCATGGCGTCGGTCGATTCAATGGCCGGCCGGAAAATCGCCGTATAACCCGGCAGCAACGATGAGAGTTCAGCGCTCTGATCGACCCCGCCATCGAGCTTCTCGAATCCGCACGAGACTTCCTGAAAGCAGTACGCGTCGGCGTCGGCGAGAGCTCTGGCGTCACGCGCGATGCGCGCGAGGTCAACCTTGCCGTCGCAGCCCTTGCCCCACTGGATATTCCACGTCACCAGCTTCATCAGCGGATGCCCGCCCGCATGAACGACTGCACGAACTGGCGCTGGAACAGCAGGAACGCGATCAGGAGCGGCGCCATGGTCATCACTGTGGCGGCAGTGATGATGGACCAGTCAACACCGGTTTCCGGAGCGCCGAATACGGCCAAGCCGACGGTGAGCGGACGGCTTTCCACCGAATTGGTCACGATCAGCGGCCAAAGGAAGTTGTTCCAGTGATAGCTGACGGACACGAGGCCGAACGCCACATAGGTCGGGCGCGCCAGCGGCACATAGACCCTCCAGAGGATCTGCAACGGTCCCGCGCCTTCGACGCGCGCGGCCTCGACCAGTTCCTGCGGCACACCTTTGAACGTCTGGCGCAGCAGAAAGATGCCGAAGGCGCTCGCAAGATACGGAAATGCGATCGCCGGAATGGTGTCGAGCAGGCCGAGCTTGCCGATCATCCGGTAGTTCTCGACGATCAGCACATCCGGCATGATCATGAGTTGCAACAGCACCAGCGCGAAAGCGATGGCGCTGCCGCGAAACTTGAAACGCACGAAAGCGTAGGCCGCGAGCGTCGAAAGGACCAACTGTCCTGCAAGGATCAGGGTCACCAGAACGATGGTGTTGAAATAGTAACGCCCGAACGGCGCCTGATTCCAGGCACGCACGAAATTCTCGAGCGTCCATGGCGCCGACAAACTGAACGAGGTCGCATAGGCCGCCGGATGCAGCGAACTCCAGAACGCGTAAGCGAGCGGCGCAAGCCACACCAGCGCGAGCAGCCACGCCCCGATCGCCTCAAGTGGATGGGTGCGGCTGTTCATTGATAATGGATCCTGCGGTCGAGATAGCCGAACTTGATCAGCGCCAGCGTGGCGAGGATGGTAATGAGCACCACCGTCAGCGTCGCCGCGTACGCAGAATCCTGGAAGGTGAACGCGACCTCATAGATGTAGTAGAGCAGCAGCGAACTGGCGTTGCTCGGCCCGCCCTTGGTCATGATCACGAGATGATCGACCAGCTTGAACGAATTGATGACGGCATTGATGGCAACGAACAGCGTGGTCGGCATCAGCAACGGGAATGTGATGCGGCGGAAGGTATACCATCGTCCCGCTCCCTCCACCGCCGCGGCCTCTTCGAGATCCGGCGACAGTTGCTGGAGCGCGGCGAGATAGAAGATCATGAAGAATCCGGCTTCCTTCCAGATTACCATCACGATCAGACAACCCATCACGGTGCTGGGCTCGCCCAGCCAGTTCCATGCCGGGAGACCAACAAGCCCGCGAAGCTGATCGAGCAAGCCGTAATCCGGCGTGTAGAAAAACAACCAGATGTTGGCGACCGCGATCATCGGCAGCACGGTCGGCGTGAAGTAGGCGAGCCGCAGGAATCCACGCCCCCGCATATTGCGATTGACCCACAAGGCCATCAACAGCGCGAGCGCAATCGACGTCGGGATGGTGCCCAGCGCGAACCAGAAATTGTTGACCAGAGCCTTCCAGAAGATCGGATCAGTGATCATCGCACGATAATTATCGAGTCCGACGAACACTTCCGACCCATTGCGTTTGGTGATGAACAGGCTGTGCCGGATCGTCGCCAGGATCGGATAGTGCGTGAACGCCGCGAGCAGAACCGCCGCGGGCAATAACAGCAGCCACGCGTTCACGGCGTTCCACCACGCCTGCGAGCGTGGCGCGCGAATGACCTCAGTTGGAGTGGCGAGTTGATCGGTCATGCTGAGGCAAGGCCGGGCGGCGACGGATCGCCGCCCGGCTTTCTCTTTACTTGTAAGTGCGAAGCACGCGATCGGACTGCTGCTGGGCCGCGGCGAGCGCATCCTTCGGCGTCTGCGCGCCCGTCACCGCAGCCTGCACGGCGTCGTTGACGAACTTGTAGATGCGGCCGTTGTCATGCACCGACAGTTCGGGGACAGCATATTCGAGCTGGTCGCGTGCGACCGTCGCGGCAGGGAAGCCCTTGGCATAGTCTTCCATCGCCTTGGTTTTGTAGGCTGCCGGGGACACGGCCACGTAACCGGTCTTCATGCTCCACTCCGCGGCACGCTCAGGCGCGGTCATCCACTGGATGAACTTCACTGCGGCCTTCTGCTGCTCGGGCGAAGCGCTCTTGAAGACGTAGAAGCTACCGCCACCCGTCGGCGAACCGCGACGTTCCTTAGCCGGCAGCATGGCGACGCCGAAGTTGAACTTCGCGCCATTTTTCACGGCCGTCAGGTTGCCGGTGGTGTGCCACATCATCGCGGTCTTGCCTTCGAGGAAGTCGGTGCGCAGCGTCGCCCAGTCGATGCTGCCCTTCGGCATCACATCATCCTTGCGCGACAGGTTCACCCAGTAGTCCAGCGCGCCGACCGTCTTCGGGGCGGTGAGGTACACCTCGTTGCCGGATTCGTTCATCAGCTTCTGGCCATTCTCGATCGCCAGCGCCTGCAGCATCCAGTAGGCGTAACCGGTGGTCGGGATTTCGACGCCCCAGCGGGTGACGTTGCCCGAGCTATCCTTCTTCACGAGCTTCTTGCCCATGGCGATCATTTCGTCCCATGACGCCGGAGCCTTCTCGGGATCGAGGCCAGCCTCCTTGAAGGCATCCTTGTTCCAGTACAGCACGATCGTGGAGCGCTGGAACGGAATGCTCCAGGTCTTGCCGCCAATCTGACCGTTGGCCATGAACGCCGGATAGAAGCTCTTGAACCACGACTTGTCGGAAACGAGGTCGTCCATCGGCACGATGGCATTCTCATCCATCAACGTGAATACGTCGGTCGACAGCAGCACCGACAATTGGGGCGGCTGGCCGCCTTTCATCGCGGTCATCGCCTTGGTCATGGTGTCGGTGTAGTTGCCGGCGTAAACCGCCGTGACCTTGATGTCCGGATTTTCCTTTTCAAAGCGCCCGACCATGTCGTCGATGATCTTGGTCACCGGACCGCCGACCGCGACCGGGTAGTACATCGTCAGATCAACGGCCGACGCGGGCTGCGTCGCCGAGACCAGCGCGGCGAAGGCCGTGGCCATAAGCGCTTTTCCGAAAGACAGTTTCATTTTGCTCTCCCCTTCCTGGATAGATGCTGTGTCGGTCTTCTCGTTGCTGTCAGCCGTTCGCAGCGTGCTTCACTCCGCCGGCCGGCGACTGATCGAGCCGCTGGCCGGTTTTGTGGTCGAAGTGGTGTTCGTTGCTGTCGTCCCAACCAAGGCGGATGCGATCGCCGATCGCCACCTTGCTGAAACCTTCCTGACGCACCGCCACCGGTTGGCCATCGACCTCGCACAGAACGATGCTGTCAGCCCCGAGATGCTCGACGGTCTTTACGTGCGCCATATGACCGTCCTGCGACACGATGCGGATATCCTCAGGCCGGATGCCGATGAGCTTGTCGCCGGACGCGATCAGATTCATCGGAGGCGTGCCGATGAATCGTGCGGTGAAAGCCGTCGCCGGATGGCTGTAAAGCTGCTCAGGTGTGCCGTTCTGCTCGATCTTGCCGTCGCGCATCAGCACCACGCGGTCGGCCATGGTCATGGCCTCGGTCTGGTCGTGAGTGACATAGACCAGGGTCATACCGAGACGCTGCTGCAGCGCGCGGATTTCGGTGCGCATCTCGTGACGAAGCTTGGCATCGAGATTCGAAAGCGGCTCGTCCATCAGGCAGACTTTGGCTTCGGCAATGATGGCGCGGCCGAGCGCGACGCGCTGACGCTGACCGCCCGAGAGCTGCGACGGCTTGCGTTCGAGCAGATGCGACAGGCCGACGATGTCGGCGACTTTCTTCAGGCGGGCATCGCGTTCTCCGCGCGACACGCGGCGCACACGCAACCCGAAGACAATGTTTTCAGCGACGCTGAGATGCGGAAAGAGCGCGTAAGACTGGAACACCATCGCGATCTTGCGCTGCGCCGGTGACAGGTGCGTCACGTCGACGCCGCCGATGGTGATACGGCCGCTGTCCGGCTGTTCAAGCCCCGCGATCAGACGCAGCGTCGTCGACTTACCGCAACCGGAGGGGCCGAGCAATACCAGCAGCGAGCCCTCGTCGGCGGTCAGGCTGACGTCATCCACCGCGCGAGCGGCGCCCCAGCTTTTGGTCACATGATCGAGCGTGATCGCGGACATGAACTACCTGCTCCGCCTGGTGGCCAGAGCAAAAGCTGCGGCCACACCCCTCGCCGTCATAAATCTTCTGCGCAATGCCGGCATCATGGCGAGCACCCCTCCTCGCGGCAAAGCAAATTCGCCGCGAGTTCTGGCCGCAGACGACCTCGCATCCGCCCTTGCTCAACAGAAGCGGTGGCGTCCGCACGCGAATCCGGCAATTCCGGCAGCGGCCCAAAAATCACATGTCCCTCCCGCTTTCTTTTCATATGAACATATCCAATGCGCGAATGAAATATAAATTGCGAGTTTGACGTTCAGATGATAGCGGAGTTCCACAGACAGGACGGCCTATGCCCAAGATTGCCGACGAACGACAGGTCCGGATTCTGGAAATGGTGCGCGAGGAAGGTTTTGCCTCGATCGAGCACCTTGCCTCGCATTTCGAGGTAACCACCCAGACCATCCGCCGCGTCGTGAACCGCCTGTGCGACCAGGGCTTGCTGCGGCGCATTCACGGCGGCGTCAGTCTGCCGGTGCCTGACCAGAACGTCGCCTACCAGAGCCGGCAGGTTCTCAACCTCGAAGCCAAACGGCGCATCGCCCGCGCGGTGCTCGAATTCATCCCCGATGGCGTATCGCTGATGATCGGCCTTGGCACCACGCCGGAATATGTTGCGCGCGCGCTGGCCGGACGGCGCGATCTGCGCGTCATCACCAACAGCCTGAGCGTTGCAGCGGCATTCGCGCCCAATCCTGATGTCGAGATCACCTTTGCCGGCGGCACGCTCCGCGCACGGGACCGCGACATCATCGGCGATGCAGCGGTTCGCTTTTTTTCCCAGTACAAGGCCGACTTCGGCATCTTCGGCGTCGGCGGTATCGACGACGACGGCTCCCTGCTCGACTTCTATTCCGGAGAGGTCGAAGCGCGGCAGGCGATTGCCGCCAACAGCCGAGCATCGCTTCTGGTCGCCGACGTGACCAAGTTCGGGCGCAATGCCACCGTGCGCGGCGGCCATGTCAGCGATCCGCATCATTTCTTCACGGATAAACCGGTTCCCTCCGCCTTCCGCGCGATGATCGAGCGGAACAGGAACGAGATTCACGTCGCAACAGAAAGTAGCGAACGCGCTGCCTAGCCCAGCGCCGCCTCAGCGGCCCGATCGGAACTTTGACGATCTCCTGACCGAATGAACCATCGCGTGCGCGATGCGTTGACGCCACAGCAACAAGGAGAACATCAATGGCAAATGCGCTGCAGATCAAGGAACACATGGACGTGATGGCATCGGACGGCCAGAAGGTCGGCAAGGTCGACCACTTCGATGGAACAGACAAGATCAAGTTGACCAAGAACGACGCGCCGGACGGCAAGCACCACATGATCCCGGTGTCCTGGGTCGATCATGTCGATACGCACGTCCACCTCAAGAAAGCCGCGAGCGAGGTGAAATCGCAGTGGAGCGACGCCGCCTGATTGGCTCGACTTGAATCAAAAACGAAAGGCCGCCTTGGGCGGCCTTTCGTCTATCTAACCACCATGCGTGCTCAAGCCGTTGCCCTGACCGGCTTCACGGGGTGGATCGAGCGGAAGCTGATGGCGATCCGGTTCCAGGCATTGATGGTAGCAACCAGCATCGTCAGCTTGACAACTTCCTCCTCCGAGAAACTCGCGCGCAGTTGCTCGTAGACATCGTCTGGAGCACGGGTTTGTGAGACCAGCGTGACGGCCTCCGTCCACGCCAGCGCGGCGCGTTCGCGGTCGGTATAGAGCGGCGATTCCCGCCACGCGTCGAGCAGATAAATCCGCTGCTCGGTTTCACCGTGCGCGCGAGCATCGGCCGTGTGCATGTTGATGCAAAACGCGCAACCATTGATCTGTGAAGCGCGGATTTTGACCAGCTCGATCAGGGTTCGCTCCAGGCCGCTGGCCTGCACACTTTCTTCAAGCGCGAACAGGGGCTTCATGGCATCGGGAGCAACTTTGTAGGGATTGAGGCGCGGCTGCATGACTTTTCTCCTTTTCAAGCGAAGTTGGAACGAGGTCAGATTAATGAGCTCCACCACCGGCAAGATGGTCGGGCTTCTTCAGTAAAAGCGTTGCAGCGAGCGCAACGACCAGGGCGACACCGAGAATGAAGAACGTATCGCTGAACGCCATGATGTTGGCCTGCTGCCTCACCCGCAACGCGATTGCCACCACGGCCTTGTGCGCCGCTGTCGCATGATCGGCGATGCCGTGGCTGATGAAATACGCGGTGAGACGATCGATGCGGTCGCGCGTCGCCTGCTCGAACATCGAGACAGACTGCACCAGTACATTGGAGTGATACTGTTCGCGCTTGGTCAGGAATGTCTGCAGCGCGGCGATCCCGATCGCACCGCCAAGATTGCGCATCATGTTGAACAGTGCCGACGCCGATCCGGCGTTCTCCTGCTCGATGCCGGAGGTTGCGATCGCAGACAGCGGCGTGAACACCATGGCCTGACCGACCGCGCGGACGATGTTCGGCCAGAACAGCTGGTCGCTGGCATAGTTCGCTGTCATATGCACGTTCATGAAGTTGCTGGCAGCGAACAGTGCGAAGCCGATGGCGATCACCATCCGCACATCGAACCGCCTCATCAGTTGGGGCACCAGCGGGATCAGCACGAGTTGCGGCAGGCCGGTCCATGCCAGCACCATGCCGATCTGTTCGGAATTATAGCCCTGAACCCGCGCCAGGTAGACCGGCAGGATGAATACCGAGCCGTAAAGCGCGATGCCGAGCAGAAAGTTCGCAAGGATGCCGAAGCCGAAATTACGCCGCGCCAGCAGTCGCAGATTGAGCAGCGGCCTGTCGCTTCGCAGTTCGATCCAGACGAACAACGTCAAGGAGATCGCAGCGATCACCGACAGCCGTACGATGAAATCGGAGCCGAACCAGTCGTCCTTGTTGCCTTCCTCGAGAACAGTCTGCAGCGCGGCGAGTCCCATGGCCATGGTCGCAATGCCGGCCCAGTCGCCCTGACGCAGCAGCGACAGGTTCATCGGCGCACGATCAAGCGAGAACCACAGCATCGCGATCATCACTGCGCCGGGAACGAGGTTGACATAGAAGATGAATTCCCAGCCCCAGTTCTCGGTCAGATAGCCGCCGATAGTCGGACCGATGGCCGGCGCGAAAGTCGCCGACAGTGCGAACAGCGCAAGGCCGACCGGCTGCTTTGCCTTAGGCAACAGCGTGATGATGATCGTGAAAGCCATCGGGATCAGCACGCCGCCGGTGAAGCCCTGGATCGCCCGCAACGCGATCATCTGCCCGAGATTCTGGGCGAAGGCGCAGGCAATCGAGAACGCGAGAAATAACGCCGCGTTGGTCAGCAAATAAATCCGCACAGAGAACACCCGCGCCAGCCACGCCGTGAGCGGGATGACCACGATCTCCGCGATCAGATACGACGTGGAGATCCATCCGCCATCGTCGATGCCGGCACCGATCGCGCCCTGAATGTCCGCGAGCGAGGCGTTGACGATCTGGATATTGAGTACGGCCATGAACGCCCCAAGCGTCGAGCCGACGACGGCGATCCACATTCTCGCCGAAGTCGCCTGAGCAGAGGTCTCGACGCTGGGGCGGCTATTGGGACCGAGCGCTGGAGCCGAAATCGCCTGAGCCGACATGACATAACTCCCCGTTGGGTGCGCAGACACCATGCTCCACACCGGTCATCGTGATAATCGAGGAAAAAGCGGAAGGATTATCCGGCAGGGCTTGAAGGTTTGCCGGGCGCTTTCGCCTCCCCGGTCCCATGCGCCGCGCCTCCGGTCGCCGGCGTACCCGGTCCCGCGTCGATCGCCGCCGCCTTGGTATCGACGGTCGGCTCGACCGACATGCCGGCGCGCAGCAGACCCTTCAGGGCGGAATCGTCGAGGGTGATCTTCACCGGGATGCGCTGGACGATCTTGGTGAAGTTGCCGGTGGCGTTGTCCGGCGGCAGCAACGCGAACTCAAGTCCGCTCGCCGGCGACACGCTATCGACGTGTCCCGTGAGCGCGGCATCCGGAAAACCATCGACGCGGATTTTCACCGGCTGGCCGGCGCGCACGTATGTGAGCTGGGTTTCCTTGAAATTGGCGACAATGTAGGTGGCGTGAAGCGGCACCACCGCCATGAGCTGTGTGCCGGCGCTGACGAACTGGCCGACTCGCAGCGAGCGCGCGCCAACGGTGCCGGCCACCGGCGCCTTGATCGTCGTATAGGACAGGTTGAGTTCGGCCTGCGTTGCGACCGCCTGGCTACGCGAAAGTTGCGCGTCGGCCTTTTCCTTCTCGGTGGCAAGCACCGCGATCTTCTTCTGTGCGGCAATCAACCCGGCCTGATCGCGCTGTGCCTGCGCCGCGGCCTGCCCGCGGATCGATTCGGTCTGTTGCGCGCGCTGGATGGTCCCTGAGCCCGTCTTCATCAGATCGCGATAGCGGATGGCGTCGGCATCGGCGAACGCGAGTGAAGCCTGCGAGGATTCGAGCGCGGCTTTGGCCTGCTCGATCATCGACTGCTGCAGGTTGATCTGCGCGGTCAGATTGTCGATGGCCGCCTTGGCCGCGCTGACATCGGCCCGCGCCTGCGCCAGCGCGGCGCGATAATCGCGGTCGTCGATCCGCGCCAGCACCTGCCCGGCGGTGACACGCTGATTGTCGCGAACGAGAACATCAGAGATATAACCCGCCACCTTCGGCGCGATGGTGGTGTAATCGGCCTTGACGTAGGCGTCGTCGGTGGTCTCGAGGAAGCGACCCGTGGTCCAGTAGTGATGACCATAGCCGGCCAGCGCAGTGGTCCCGGCAAGAAGCGCTAGTACGAGGACGCCCTTCTTGATCGTCGCGCGGCTCGGAAGCGACAGGCGACGGCGCGACGGCTGCTGCGAAGCATCCTGATCAACAAAGACAACATCCTGTTCGAAACTGGTCTGGCGCGGCATCTCGCTCATGGCATCTTCCCCACGGGTAGCGCTGGACAGGTCAGCGCGTTTTGATGCCCCAAAGATGCGACCTTTCGACTTCCGTGATAATTCAGTAAAATCCCAAAGGATCATCAAGCCACAGCGGATAATCCGAGGGCGCCATGGACCGTCTCACAAGCTTAACGGTGTTCAGCCAAGTCGTTGAAAATGGAGGATTTTCCGCCGCAGCGCGCCGGATGAACATGTCGGTCACCATGGTCAGCAACCATGTGCAGGCGCTGGAAGAACGGCTTGGGGTACGGCTGCTCAACCGCACCACCCGCAAGGTCAGCCTCACCGAAATCGGCAAGGCCTACTACGAGCGATCGAAACACATCCTTGGCGAACTCGACGAGGCGGACCGGATCGCAGACGCATTGAACTCCACGCCGCGCGGATCGCTCAAGGTTTTCACGAGCATCCATATCGTGCGGTTCATCGCGCCGATCATCAATGACTATCTCGAGCGTTACCCGGACGTCGCGATCGATCTCACCGTCGGCGAAGGCATCATCGACATGGTCGAGCATCGGGTGGATCTTGCGATCGTCACCCTGTTGCCGCCGGACTCAAGTCTGGTCGCACGGCGTCTGACTCCCTGGCGACATATCGTGTGTTGTGCGCCCTCGTATCTCGGCAAGCATCCGGCGCCCCAGACCCCGTCCGATCTCACGGACCACAACTGTCTTCAGTACGCGTTCTATCCTTATGGCAACGAATGGCGTTTCGAAGCGCCAAAGAGCAAAACGCAATCCGTACGCGTGCGCGGCAACGCGATCACCAATAGCGGCGAGTTGCTGCGCCATCTCGCTCTCTCTGGCCAGGGCATTTTCCTCGCGCCAAGCTTTATTGTTGCAGATGACATCCGCTCGGGCCGTCTGGTGCGGCTGCTGCGCGGCTACTCACCCGCGGCTTTCGCCATTAACGCGGCCTATCCGCATCGTCATCATCTGTCGAGCAAGGTCCGCAGTTTCATCGACATGCTGGCAGACGGATTTGCCGAACACCGCAAATGGATGAACCCGCACGATACCAGTGAGCTGCCCGAGGCAGATTAGGTTTCCTAGAGAGCACGGAAAAGCCGCCCGCAGGCGGCCTTTCGTATGTCGATCCGGTCAAATCCGTCCCATCAGGACAAGGATCAGCAGAATGATGATCAGCAGGCCGAGCCCGCCACCGCCATAATAGCCGGTGCCGTAAAACGGCCCGCCACCGATGCCACTGAAACCGCCGAGCAATGCGATAATCAGAATGATAAGGATAATCGTGCCGATTGACATATGAACACCTCAGTCGTGGACCCGCATACATGACTAAACGGACATAAAGGAACTTGGTTCCTTGGATCGTTCGCCATTTATGGCTGGTCCGAGACAGGCGCATTTGTCAGCGGTAGTCCGGCCTGCGCTTCTCGAGAAAGGCACGCACGCCCTCCTTGAAATTTTCGTCTCGCGAGGTCAGCACCTGATTGCGATCTTCCATCGCAATCACCGCCTCGAGGCTTCCGGCATCGACGGCATGGTTCAGGGCTTCCTTGGTCAGGCGCAGACCCAGCGGCGTCGCGTGCAGCATATCCTCCACCAGTGCGCGGCCCTCCGCCTCCAGTTCGCTCTGCGGTACCACCCTGCTGACCAGGCCTAGTTCGCGGGCACGCTCCGCGTCGATAAATCGCCCTGTCAGCATGTATTCGGCCGCGACGGACGAGCCGACCATGCGCGGCAGGAAGTACGACACGCCAATGTCGCATGCACTCAGTCCAATACGAATAAAGGCGGCATTCATTCGTGTTTCCGGGGTTGCGATGCGCACGTCGGATGCCAGCGCCATTGCAAACCCGCCGCCGCTTGCGGCGCCATTGACAAGCGCGATGATCGGCTGCGGGCAGCGGCGCATGGCGATGACGATCTCGGCGATCTTGCGTTGTTCATCGAGACTGTTCTCGACAGTTCGTGCAGCATTGGAGCCATCGCGCTCTTTCAAATCCAACCCGGCGCAGAATGCCTTGCCCGCGCCGGTAAGGACCACGACCCGCACATCCCGTCGCCAGTAGAGCTCGGTGAACAGATAGCGCACCTCTTCGACGAGTCGACGGCTCATCGCATTCAGAGCCTCCGGCCGATTCAGCATCACCCACAGAGCCGCGCCCTCATGACGAACAACGAGCGTCTGATAATCCATCGCGATCCCTTTCAGCGGCAATAAGCGTAGCGCTATTGTTGACAATCTGACCGCTCTTTGGCCAGCAGTTCCGGAAGCCCACCGATTTGCGCAGAGTCGCCGCGCAAATTTGCCGCTCGCTGACGTCTGGCTCCGTTGTCGCCATCTGCTATGAATGGTGCCATTGGGGCCGCTCGATCCCGCTCACGAAGGCCTTTTTTGGAAACGACTTTTTGGAAGTGACCAGCCGGTGTCGACCCAGACCGTGGACCTGACAATCAGCCGGCAGCGCGAAACCGCGCTGCTGTCGCTGGTATCCGCAGCCCATTTCATCAGCCATGTCCATATCATGGTGCTGCCGGCGCTGATCCCGCTTCTGCCGGGCTATTTCGGCGTGAGCTTCCTCACCATCGGCATGGCGCTGACTGTCTTCAATCTCGTGTCGCTGTTCGTCCAGACCCCGATGGGCTTTATCACCGATCGATTCGGCGCATGGCGTATGCTGATATTTGCGCTCGTGCTCGGGGGCACCAGTTTCGCCCTGCTGGGCGGGACCGCCAACTATACCTGGCTTCTGGTCGCAATGGTCGCGGCTGGCATCGCCAATGGCGTCTACCATCCCGCCGACTACGCTTTGCTTTCATCGTCTATCAATGGCACGCGACTGGGCAAGGCGTTCTCGGTTCACACGTTCGCCGGCTTCCTCGGCACAGCGATTGCGCCCGCAATCCTGCTCGGCACGGCCAGCCTGCTCGGCGTAGGATCGGCATTTGCACTCGCCGGAATCGCCAGTCTGGTGGTGGCCGCCGTTATTCTCGCCTCGCGCACCACGCGCCACGAGACCCATCAGAAAAACCATGCCGCGACGAACACGTCGAGCAGCAAGGGGAAGATCGTTAGCCCCGCCATCCTGCTGCTGACTCTCCTTTTCGTGCTGCTCAATCTCAGCGCCAGCGGCATTCAGGCTTTCTCCGTGACGGCGCTGACCCACGGCTATGGGATCGAACTGTCGTTTGCCAACGCCGCCCTGACGGGCTTTCTGCTGGCCAGCGCGTTCGGAGTGCTCGCAGGGGGATTTCTGGCCGACCATACCCATCGTCATGGCGCGCTGGCGGCGGGCGCGATGCTGGCTGCGGCTGCGCTGACCGCCGCGCTCGCCTGGACGGTGCCGGGCAATGTCATGCTGATGGGAGCAATGATCGCCATCGGCTTTCTTTCCGGCACCATTACGCCGTCGCGGGACCTTCTGGTGCGCGCCGCCTCGCCGCGCGGCGCGGAAGGCCGGGTCTTCGGCATCGTTTCAACCGGCTTCAACATCGGTGGAGCGATCTCGCCGCTCATCTTCGGCTGGCTGATCGACCACGGTCAGAATCAGGGAATTTTCGCCTTCACGGCGCTGTTTATGCTGCTGACCGGCGTCGTGACCATTCTTCCGGTGTTCGGCCGAAAGTAGCGCTACTCGAACCCGAGATAAGCCGCCTTGACCTTGGGGTCAGACAGCAGAGCGGCGCCTTCGCCGGTGCCCGCAATCCGCCCGGTTTCGAGAATGTAGCCGCGATCGGCGATTTCAAGCGCGGCGCTGGCGTTCTGCTCGACCAGAAGCACAGTGATGCCTTCGGACTTCAGCGCGACAATCGCCGCCAGAATCTGATCGACCAGAATCGGCGACAACCCCAGCGAGGGTTCGTCGAGCAGTAGCAGTTTGGGTTTTCCCATCAGTGCACGTCCGATCGCCAGCATCTGCTGTTGACCGCCGGAGAGTCCGGCTGCTGCAAGGTGGCGCTTTTCTCCCAGGATCGGAAACATTGCGAAAATCCGGTCCCGATCTTCGGCGATATGCCTGTCGGTGCGCACATAGGCGCCAAGCCGCAGATTGTCCTCGACGCTGAGCGGGCCGAACACCTGCCGCCCTTCCGGCGATTGGGTCATGCCGCGCTGAACCCGCCTGTGCGGCGCCAACCGCTCGATGCGTTCGCCGAGAAAACGAATTTCGCCCCGGGTAATCGGCTGCACGCCCGACAGTGCGCGCAGCAGCGTGGTCTTGCCCGCTCCGTTGGAGCCGATCAGCGCAACGATCTCACCCGCTTGCACCTCGAGGCTCACGCCTTTGAGTACCTCGATACGACCGTACGCGCTATGAAGGTCCGTGACTTCAAGCACGCCTCGCCTCCCTCGCCCCGTGCTTGCCGAGATAGGCTTCGAGCACCTTCGGATCGTTGCGCACCTCGAGCGGCGTGCCCTCGACCAGCGGCTTGCCGCGTTCGAGAACCAGAATGCGATCGGAAATCTTCATCACCAGCTTCATGTCGTGTTCGACAAGGACGATAGCGATGCCCTGCCCGGCGACACGATGAATGAGCTGATCGATCTCTTCGGTCTCGACCGCGTTGCAGCCGGCCGCAGGTTCGTCGAGCAGCAGCACGCGCGGCTCGGCAGCGAGTGCCCGCGCGATTTCGAGCCGCTTGCAGGCGCCGTAAGGCAGCGAGCCCGCGAGCTGATCGGCATGCGCGCGCAGGCCAACCTGATCGAGCAGCGCGAGGGCGGCTTCGCGGGTCGCCTCGTTCTGGCGTGTCACCGACGGCAGCCGGAACATGTCCGCAAACAGGTTGCAGCGCTCGCGCAGATGCCGTCCGACCATGACGTTCTCCGCAACGGTCATGCGCTGGAAAATCTGCAGGTTCTGGAAGGTACGTGACAGGCCGCGCGCCGCGAGGCGATCCGGCGCGAGGCCGGTGACATCCTCGCCCGCAAGTTCGACGCGCCCCTGATCGGAAACGTAAACACCGGAGACGACGTTGAAGAGCGTGGTCTTGCCCGCGCCATTGGGGCCAATGATCGACAGAATCTGCCCCGGTGCGACTGTGAAACTGACCCCGTCTATGGCCTTCACGCCGCCGAACGAAATGCCGATGTCGGTCGCGGCCAGGATGCTCATGTCCGCACCCTCGCCACCAGCCGCGACACCGTCGGCACAATCCCGTCGCGCATGAAGATCATCGCGACGATGATCACGAGGCCGAGCATCAGGTTTTCGTACTCCTGAAACACGGTCAGCGCCTGCGGCAACGTCACCAGCACCGCCGCACCGACGATCGCACCGGCAACAGACCCGAGACCGCCGAGCACCACCATCGTCACAAGTTCGACCGAGTGAATAAACCCGGCCTGATCGGGATTGGCGAAACCGTTCATCAGCGCCAGCATCGAACCGGCAAGCGATGCATAGACGGCAGCGATCACGAACGCCTGCAGCTTGAAGCGTGCGACGTCGATGCCCGCGACCCGCGCTGCGACCTCGCTGTCATGCAGCGCGCGGAACGCGCGGCCTGTCGGCGTCTCGTTGAGATTAAGCGCGAGCCACGCGCCGATCAAAAGACAGCCACCCGAAATCCAGTACCACACCGCCGATCCGCTGGCCCGCCAGCCGAACAGCGTCAGCTTGGCCACCGACATGCCGTCCGGGCCGCCGGTCCAATGGCTTTCGGTGGTGATGACCAGCGCCACGAGCACACCAAGCCCCAGCGTTGCGATGGCGAGGTAGTGCCCTTTCAACCGCAGGATCGGACGGCCGACAAGATAGGCCAGTATTGCCGAGAGCGCGGCGCCCACAATGATCGACAGCCATGGGGCAACGCCAAGATGGGCCGGCCCGATCGCGGTGGCGTACGAGCCAATACCGAAAAACCCGGCGTGACCGAGGCTGACCTGCCCGGCATTACCCATCAGGATATTGAGACCGATCGCTGCAAACGCCGACACCCAGACCAGCGAGGCAACGCGATAATAGTAGTTCGAGGGCAACGCCAGCGGCAGCACGGCGATGATAGCGGCGAGCACCAGCAACGTGACGGTGCGATGGGTGAGCGCACGCATCGCCTATACCCGCTCCACAATGCGCCGGCCGAACAAGCCCTGCGGCATGACCACCAGCACCACGAGGATCACGATGAAAGCCAGAGCGTCCTTGTAGGTCGAACTGATGTATCCTGCGCCGAAGGATTCAAGCAGGCCGAGCAGCAATCCGCCCGCCACCGCGCCGAGCGGATTGCCCATGCCGCCAAGCATCGCCGCGGCGAATCCCTTCAACGCCAGAAGCGTACCAACATCGTAATTGGTCAGTGTGATCGGTGTAATCAGAATGCCAGCGATGGCGCCGATCGCGGCGGAGCCGCCGAAAGCCAGCGCCACTACGGTCGCGGTGTTGATGCCGACCAGCCGCGCTGCGAGTCGGTTTGCGGCGGTTGCCAGCACAGCCTTGCCGAGTACGGTTTTTTCCAGAAAGACGTAAAGCAGGACGACTATCACCGCCGCGCCGCCGATCACCCAGAAACTTTGCGGCTGCACCGCTGCGCCGAGGATATTGACCGGCGTGTCGCCGGAGAACGACGGCAGCTTGTGAAACTGCTTATCGAACACAATGGCGGCAATACCGCGCAGCAGGATGGACGCACCGATTGTGATGATGATCAGGGTTACCGGCGATGCACCGCGCGCCGGCTCGATCGCAAGCCAGTAAAGCAGCAGGCCGACCGCGACGGATACCATGACTGCGATTAACGCCGCGAGCGGCAGCGGCACACCCGCCGCGGATACGAACACGGTCACCATGCCGCCCAGCATCACGAATTCGCCCTGGGCGAAGTTGACCACGTCGGAGGCGTTGTAAATCAGCGTGAAGCCAAGCGCGACCAGCGCATAAACCGCGCCCACAGTGAGCCCGGAGGCCAGGAACTGGAAGAATTCGGCCATGTACCCTCGACGGCCGCCGCCCCAGACAGGGGCAGCGTCAACTCATCCGATCATGAAGAATGAAGATATACAACGGCGCCCGCAATCCTGACGCGAGCGCCGTCGCGATTTGAGCGTCAGCTGCCCGCCGGAACCAGGGTCCAGTCGCCGTTCTTGATTTCCAGCATGCGGAATGCCGACAGATCGAGACCAAGGTGATCGGTTGGGGACATGTTGACAATGCCACCGGTGCCGACGAAGCCCTTGGTCTTCTCGATTTCGTCGCGGATCTTGGTCGGATCCGTGGAGTTCGCACGCTTTGCGGCTTCAACGAAGATCATGAGGCCGTCATAGGCATGGCCGCCGAAAGTCGACACCGGCTGCTTGGCCGTATCCTCATAGGTCTTCTTGTAGTCGACCACGACCTTCTTCTGCGGATCGCTGTCCGGCAGCTTGTCGGCGACCAGCAGCGCGGCTGCCGGCAACCGCACGCCGTCTGCCGCCTTGCCCGCAAGATCAATGAAGCTCTTCGACGCTACGCCATGGCTCTGATAGAGCGGCGTCGCACTCATGCCGAGTTGGGCATAGTTGCGGGTCACGATCGCCGGGCCCTGCCCGAAGTCGGCGTTGACCACCGCCTGCACACCGGCAGTATTCTTGATCTTGGTGAGCTGCGCGGTCATGTCGCTGTCGCGCGGCCCGTAGGTCTCGTCGGCGAGAATCTGGATCCCATAATTCGGCGCGACCTTCACGCACTGAGCCTTCATCGAGGCCCCGAAGCCGCCGGTGCCGGAGATCAACCCGATCTTTGTCAGCTTGCGGGCTTTCAGATTCTCGAAAATCTTCTCGCACGCCATCTTGTCGGTGTGCGGGGTCTTGAAGACATACTTGCGAACCGGGTCGATCACCTCGATCGCGCCAGCGAACGAAATGAACGGAATCTTCGCTTCTTCAAACACGGGAATCATTGCCATCGATGTACCGGTGGTCGAACCGCCGACCATCGCCACCACCTTGTCGTCATCGACGAGACGAGTCGCGAAAGTTCGGGCCTTGTTGGCATCGCCGCCATCATCATAGATGATGAGTTCGATCTTCTTGCCGTTGATCCCGCCTGCGGCGTTGATCTTGTCGACATACATCCGCATCGTTTTATCCTCAGGCGCGCCGAGGAACGATGCCGGGCCGGTCACGGAAAGAACCGAACCTACCTTGATGGTCTGCTGGGCCAATGCGGGGGTCAGCGACAGGGCGACTGCGCCCGCTGCGGCAAGAAATGTCGTCGTCGAAAATAACTTCATTGCTTCCTCCTGGTTCGGCGCTCGTTTTTGAAGAGCTTGCCCGGCAAATCTTTTTCGTCACATGGGACCTTCGTCCCATAGCGCGCGATCTGCTTCTGTCTGCTTCAATATAATTGACCGAACGGTTGGTCAATAGTATTGTGACGCGGCATAACGGCCGCCACAAACAAACAGGCCGATGCGGGAGGATTGAGTGAGACATCTGGTTTTCACCGAAAATGATCGTATGCGTCCCTGTCCCGCGCCTCGCCTTGCGAGGCGATGATGGACGCGACAGGGACAGCCAGCAGTCTCGATGCGCAGACTCTCGCGCGCGCCTGCGCTGACAAGATGTGGGCGGACGATCGGGCGAGCCAGGCACTCGGTATGAAAATCATGCACATCGCGCCCGGCGAAGCCATGCTCTCGATGCCGATCCGCCGCGACATGACCAACGGTCACGGCATCTGCCACGGCGGCTTCATGTTCACGCTGGCGGATTCGACCTTCGCTTTCGCCTGCAACACCTACAACCAGCGTACGGTCGCCCAACAATGTGCGGTGACGTTCATCCGCGCGGTGAAGGAAGGTGACACCCTCACCGCCCATGCCGTCGAGCGCTCGCGAACCGGGCGCAGCGGCATCTACGACGTCACCGTGCGCGACAGCCGCAACGCGGTGGTCGCTGAATTCCGCGGGCATTCGCGCACGATCGCCGGCGAACTGCTCGCGCCCGCGACCGACGAACACTGATTGAGCCGAACGGAGGCCGCCTTGCTTCAGATTCCCCTGCGCAAACTTTCGCAACTCAAGCCGCAGCCGGCCGACCTCGACCGCTATGAGACTGCATCCCGCGATGAACTGCGCGCGTGGCAGCGCGAGCGCCTAGCCTGGACCCTGCGCCATGCTTTCGAGAAAGTTCAGCACTACGCCGCCGCATTCAAGGCCGCCAGCGTTCACCCCGACGACTTCAAGACAATCGACGATCTCGCCAGGTTTCCATTCACCACCAAAGCGGACCTGCGTGCGAACTATCCGTTCGGTATGTTCGCGGTGCCGGAATCGCAGATCGCGCGCATCCACGCCTCGTCAGGCACCACAGGCAAGCCGACTGTGGTCGGCTACACCAAAGGCGATCTGGATATCTGGAGCGATGTGGTCGCGCGCTCGATCCGCGCCGCCGGCGCGCGGCCGGGCATGAAGGTGCATGTCGCCTATGGCTATGGCCTGTTCACCGGCGGCCTCGGCGCACACTACGGCGCCGAGCGGCTGGGCTGCACGGTGATCCCGGTATCCGGCGGCATGACCGAGCGGCAGGTGCAGCTCATCAACGATTTCAAGCCCGACATCATCATGGTAACGCCGTCCTACATGCTGGCGATTCTCGATGAATTCCGCAAACAAGGCCTGGATCCACGCAAATCGTCGCTGCGCGTCGGCATTTTCGGCGCCGAGCCGTGGACCAATGCGATGCGCGAGGAAATCGAGGAAGCGTTCGATCTTCATGCCGTGGACATTTACGGCCTGTCGGAAGTGATCGGCCCTGGCGTCGCCAGCGAATGCGTCGAGACAAAGGACGGTCTGCATATCTGGGAAGACCACTTCTATCCGGAGGTTATCGATCCCGTAACCGGCAAGGTATTGCCCGATGGTGAGCAAGGCGAACTGGTGTTCACCTCGCTGACGAAGGAAGCGATGCCGATCATTCGCTATCGCACCCGCGATCTCACCCGGCTGCTGCCGGGCACCGCGCGCACACTGCGGCGGATGGAAAAGGTCACCGGACGTTCCGATGACATGATGATCGTGCGCGGCGTCAACGTATTCCCGACCCAGATCGAGGAAAAGCTGCTCACAATCCCTGCCCTCTCAGTGCACTACCAGATCGTGCTGACCCGCGAGGGCCGCATGGACAACATGGAGGTTCAGGTCGAAGCGCGTCCTGACGCCGCCGCATCCGAAATTCGCAAGGCGGCCGCGGAGCGGCTATCACAGGCGATCAAGGACACAATCGGCATCACCGCACGGGTCAACGTGCTCGATCCCGAGAGTATCGAGCGTTCGCTCGGAAAGGCCAAGCGCATCGTCGATCGCCGGCCGAAAGCATAAGGACGAAAAGACACGACATGGCACGCACTCGCGCCAGCGACTACGACGACAAGCGGCGGGCGATTCTCAATCGCTCGGCGGAGCTTTTTTCCGAACACGGCTATGACCGCGCCTCGATGAACAAGATCGCGGAAGCCTGCCGCGTGTCGAAGGCAAACCTCTATCACTACTACAAGGACAAGGAGGCGTTGTTGTTCGACGTCATCCGCTTTCATCTCGAGGAATTGCTTGAGGTGGTTGAAGCTGCCGACAAGCCTGATCTGCCGCCACACGAGCGGCTGCGCGAACTCGCCGGCGCGCTGCTCGAGGCCTATCGCGACGCGGATTCGCAGCACAACGTCCAGATCAACAGCATGCGCTTTCTACCCGACGAACGTCAGACGGAACTCAAGGGCATGGAGCGCGATCTGGTGGCGACATTCTCCGATGCAGTTGTCGGCGTCGCGCCGCAGCTCAAGGGTACGAAGATGCTCAAGCCCGTGACCATGTCGCTGTTCGGCATGATCAACTGGCACTATCTCTGGTTCAAGCCGAACGGTCCGGTGACTCGCGCCGACTACGCCGACCTCGTCACGCGGCTGATCATCGACGGCACGCGTAACGTCACCGGGCAGGCAACACCAACCCGCAAACGTGCCACCGCGGCAGGATAGCGGCTGCACGCAGGCCGCCAACAACAGGAACAGCGCCATGAAACTCGCAAGTTTCGTTCGCGGACAATGGATGGAGACAGGGCCGGACGCTGTGGAGATTCGCAGCGCCGTGACGGGCGACGTGGTGGCGCAGGCCGTCAGTGGCGACCTCGACATGAAAAGCGTGCTGGCCTACGCCCGCTCGACGGGCGGCCCTGCCTTGCGTCGCCTCACCTTCCATCAGCGCGCCGACCTCTTAAAGAAGCTTGCCCAGTACCTGACCGAGCGGAAGGAGCAGCTTTACAAACTGTCGTTCCCGACCGGCGCGACCTGCACCGACAGCATGATCGATGTCGATGGCGGCATCGGCACGCTGTTCGTTTATGCTGGCAAAGGCCGCCGCGAACTGCCGAACTCGACCTTCATGATCGACGGCGCGCCCGAGCAACTCGGCAAGGGCGGTACATTCGCCGGCCAGCACATCGTGACCTCGCTGCACGGCGCCGCGGTTCATATCAACGCCTTCAACTTCCCCTGCTGGGGCCTGCTCGAGAAAATGGCACCTGCCCTGCTCGCAGGCGTGCCGGTCGTCACCAAGCCTGCGACCATCACGTCCTATGTGGCGCATGCTCTGGCGCAGATGATCGCCGAGTCAAAGATTCTTCCCGACGGTGCGTTCCAGTTCATCGTCGGCCCGACCGGCGATCTGTTCGATTACCTCACCTGTCAGGACGTGGTGTCGTTCACAGGCTCGGCTTCGACATCGGAGATGCTGCAGCGTCACCCGGTGATCGCACGCGAGGCGGTGCGCTTCGTCGCCGAACGGGATTCGCTCAACGCCGCGATCCTCGCGCCCGACGCCGCGCCGGGCACGCCCGAGTTCGACCTGTTCGTCAAGGAAGTGGCGAAGGAAATGACGGTCAAGACCGGGCAGAAATGTACCGCGATCCGGCGTGCCATGGCGCCAGCGGCGCACGTTCCGGCAGTGATCGACGCGCTGAGCGAACGGCTGAGCAGGATTGTCATCGGCAATCCCGAGCTTGATACCGTCCGCATGGGACCTCTGGTTGGCCTCGACCAGCGCCGCGATGTGCTCGCCCATGTCGAAAAACTGCGTAGCGAAGCAGATCTGCTGGTCGGCGACCCCGACAATTTCTCGGTTGAAGGCGCCGACATTGCACGTGGCGCTTTCGTGCCGCCAATGTTGCTCCATTGCGCCGATCCGGTCCGCGCCACGCAGGTGCACAGCGTCGAGGCGTTCGGCCCGGTCTCAACCGTGATGGGTTACGACACTCTCGACGATGCGATCGCGCTCGCCAATCGCGGCGGCGGCAGTCTTGTCGCGTCGGTCTATACTTACGATCCGCGCACCGCCGCCGACCTCACGTTCGGCATCGGTGCGTTCCATGGTCGCCTCGTGCTGATCGATCGCGATTGTGCCAAAGAGCAGACCGGCCACGGCTCGCCAATGCCGCAAATGGTTCATGGCGGCCCCGGCCGCGCGGGCGGCGGCGAGGAACTGGGCGGCATCCGCAGCCTGCATCACTACATGCAGCGAACCGCCGTGCAGGGCTCGCCCGCGATGCTCACCAAAGTCACCGGAAGCTGGAACAAGGGCGCGCCGATCGTCGAGAAAGAGCGCCATCCCTTCCGCTATCATTTCGAGGATCTCGACATCGGTCAGACCTTCGTCTCGCAAGAGCGCACGATCACGCTCGACGACATCGAGCACTTCGCCCATTTCACCGGCGACACCTTCTATGCCCACATGGACGAGGAAGCGACCAGAGGACACCCGTTCTTCCCCGGCCGCGTCGCTCATGGCTATCTGCTGCTGTCGTTTGCCGCCGGCCTGTTCGTGGATCCCGATCCCGGTCCAGTGCTCGCCAATTACGGGCTGGACTCGCTACGCTTCCTCAAGCCGCTGCAGCCGGGCGAGAGCATCAAGGTGCGCCTTACCGCCAAGGACAAGTCGCCGCGCAATAGGCAATATGGCGAAGTGCGCTGGGATGTCGAAATCACTACCGGCACTGGCGAGACGGCCGCAACCTACGAACTGCTGACGATGAACGCGGTGCGGCCGCAAGCCTGACAAAAGCAATTCAGATGGAGAGAAGCCCATGATCATGGTCACGGTGATGTACCCGGCTGGCGCGGATACCAAATTCGATCTCGACTATTACCTGACCAAGCACATGCCGCTGGTGAAGGACCGCTGGGGCCAGCATGGATTGAAAAGCGCGCAGGTGCTGCGCGGCGCCGCCAAGCCGGACGGTAGCGCAGCGGATTATCAGGTGATGGCGTTGATCACTTTCGGTTCACTCGACGACTTCAAGGCAGCAGGCAAGGCACACGGCAAGGAAATCTTCGCGGACATCCCGAACTTCACCAACGCGCAGGCCGTGGTGCAGATCAACGACATCCTCGACTGGTGATCGCAAGTAGCCGGGAGATCGCGCGATGATGCCTGCCCGCGAGACAGACGCACTGGAGATCGTTCGCGCCTTCTCCCTGAAGGATTTGCCGGACTCGTTCTATGCCGATCCCTATCCGATCTATCGTGCGCTGCAGGATAACGACCCGATCCATCGCATGGCGGACGGCACGCTGTTCCTGACCCGGCATCGCGATCTTGAAGCGATCTACAAGGACACCACGCGCTTTTCCTCCGACAAGAAGATCGAGTTTGCGCCAAAATATGGCACCGGCTCGCTGCTTTACCAGCACCACACCACCAGTCTGGTGTTCAACGATCCGCCGCTGCATACGCGCGTGCGCCGCCTGATCGCCGGCGCGCTTAATCCACGCGCTATTGCGGAGATGGAGCCGGCGCTGATTGTCCTCGTCGATCGCTTGCTCGACGACATGGCAGCTGAAGGTCACGCCGACCTGATCGAAGATTTCGCGGCGGCGATTCCCGTCGAAGTGATCGGCAATCTGCTCGCCGTGCCGCATGAGGATCGCGGCCCGCTGCGCGGCTGGTCCCTCGCCATCCTCGGCGCACTTGAACCCGTTCTGTCACCCGAAGTGCAGACCGCGGGCGAACGCGCGGTCGATGAGTTTCTCGCCTACCTGAAACAGCTCGTCGACCAACGACGCCGGACGCCGGGCGACGCCGAACACGATGTTCTCACCCGCCTGATCCAGGGTGAAGCCAATGGCGAGCGGCTAAGCGAGATCGAACTGCTGCAGAACTGCATCTTCATCCTGAATGCCGGTCACGAGACCACCAGCAACCTGATCGGCAACGGGCTCGAACTGGTGCTGCGTTATCCTGCCGAGCGGCAGCGGCTGATCGACGATCCTTCATTGATCAAGACCGCGATCGAGGAATTTTTGCGCTTCGAAAGCTCGAACCAGCTCGGCAATCGCCGCGTCGTTCAGGATACGACGCTGGATGATGTCGCCATTCCCGAAGGCACGCTGATCACGCTGTGCATCGGCGCGGCCAATCGCGACCCCGCGCAGTTCGCCGATCCGGATATGCTCGATATCGGCCGCATGCCGAACCGCCATCTCGCGTTTGCCTCCGGCCCGCATGCCTGCGTCGGGCTGAATCTCGCGCGCCTTGAAGGCCGCATCGCCATCGGCCGCTTCATGGCACGCTTCCCGCGCTTTGCCGCCGCAGGCCCGGCGCAGCGCGCCCGCCGCGCCCGGTTTCGCGGCTTTACCTCGCTTCCCGTCACCCTCGCCTGATTATCGCATCACAAGGACATGCCATGACGACGTTCGACACGGCCGCCGCCGCCGACCTGCTGAACACCGTGTTCGCCCGCTGGGTGAAGGATCTCGACCTGTCGGTCCAGAGCGTCAGCGCGGACGCCGCAGTGCTGCGAATGAAATTCTCGGACAAGCTCTGCCGCGACAACGGTGTGATTTGCGGCCAGGCGTTAATGAGCCTCGCCGATACCGCGATGGTGTTCGCGGTGTCCGGCACTGTCGGCGCTTACATCCCGATGACCACGGTTGACCAGTCGATCCATTTCCTGCGGCCGGCAGCCAAAGCCGACGTGCTGGCGGAAGCACGCGTCGTGCGCGCCGGGAAGACCATGGCGTTCGGCAGCGTGACGTTGAAAGTGGATGGCGACGAACGCCCGGTGGCGATGGCGCAAACCGCCTACGCGCTGATGCGGGACACCAAGTAGCCCAGTTTACATCTGGTCGTAATCGACCACGACTCGCTCAGACACCGGATGCGCCTGGCAGGTCAGCACAAATCCGGCCTCGAGCTCCCACGGCTCCAGCGAATAATTGACATCCATCGTCGTCTCGCCTTCGACGATCTTGGCACGGCAGGTACTGCACATGCCGCCCTTGCAGGCATAGGGCAGATCCATGCCGGCGCGCAGCGCGGCGTCGAGGATGGCTTCGCCCTCCGCGATCGGCACGTCCTTGCGCTTGCCATCGACGATCAGTGAAGCAATCGCCTTGGGCGGCGCTTCCGGCGCGATCGCGACTTTCGGGCGCGGCTTGCCGCCGAATTCCGAGACGAAGCGTTCGACATGAATCCGCTCAGCGGGAATGCCAAGAATGATGCAGCTCGCTTCAATCTCCTCGCTCATCGCGATCGGACCACAGACGAACACGTGATCGACTGCTGCGGCGGGCACCATCGCGCGCAGCAGAACGTTGACCTTGTCGCGATCGAGCCGGCCGTGAAGGATCGGCAGGTCCTGCTCCTCCTGCGACAGCACATGGAATACGGATAACCGCCCCATGAAGCGGTCTTTCAATTCTTCCAGCGTCTGGCGAAACAGGATGCCGTTGGTGGTGCGGTTGCCGTAGAACAGAAAGAAGCGGCTGTTCGGCTCGCGGGCGAGAATGCCGCGTACGATCGACAGGATCGGCGTGATGCCGGAGCCTGCCGCAAAACCGACATGCACCCGCGCCTCTTCCGGCGCGTGCGCCACGCCGAAGCGGCCGGTCGGCGTCATGACGTCGAGTTCGTCGCCGGATTTCAGTTCATCGAGCGCCCAGCTCGAGAACGCGCCGCCATCGACCTTCTTCACGGCGATACGCAGCTCGTGGTCATCGGGACTCGAACAGATCGAATATGACCGTCGCACTTCCTCGCCGTCCAGCATGGCGCGCAAGGTAAGATATTGTCCCGGCGCGAAGGCGTAATCCTGAGCCAGATCGTCAGGGATCGCGAAGGTCATCGAGACCGCATCGGAGGTCTCGCGGCGAAGATCGCGAATGGCGAGGCGATGGAATTTCGGCGTGTGGGACATTTGGCTTAATGACATTTGAAATAATCGAACGGTTCGCGGCAGGCCTTGCAGCGCCACAACGCCTTGCATGAGGTCGAGCCGAATTCGGACAGCAACTCGGTTTCAATCGAGCCGCATTGCGGGCACGCCACCTGATCCTCGCCAAACAGCGCGCGGCGCCCGCCACCTGCCTGAGGAGGTGCAATGCCGTAATCCTTCAGCTTGCGGCGGCCCTGCTCGCTCATCCAGTCGGTCGTCCATGCCGGCGACAGCACAGTACGGATTCTTGAATTACGAATACCCTGCTTCTCCAGCGCCAGTTCGATCTCCAGCGCGATCATGTTCATCGCCGGACAGCCTGAGTAAGTCGGCGTGATCGCGACCTCGACGCCGTCGTCAGTCACGGTGACGTCACGCAGCACGCCAAGATCAGCGATTGTCAGAACCGGAATTTCCGGATCGACCACTTGCGCCGCCGCATCCCAGACACGCTGGCGCAATTCGGCGTGATGGACGGAGTTCACCATGTCGCGCCAGGAAAGCTGCGCTGCAGCGATTGCAGTTCGCTCAGCAGATGCCCGAGATGTTCGCTGTGGTGGCCAACACGGCCGCCCTTCTGCATCCACTCGCCTTTTGGGACCTCGAGCGTTGCGACGGCGAGCACGTCAGCCACCGTACGCTGCCAGGTCTGGCGCAGCGTCTCGGGATCGACGGCCACACCGCTGGCAATGAGTTCGGCGTCGCTGGCGTCGGTGTGGAACATCTCGCCGGTGAAGGCCCACAGATCGTCGACCGCGACCTGTGCACGGCGATGGCTTTCCTCGGTGCCGTCACCAAGGCGGATTACCCATTCCGACGCATGGCGCAGATGATAGGCGCTTTCCTTCTCGGACTTGGCAGCGATCGCGGCCAGCGTCTCGTCCTTCGAGGCCATCATCGCGCGCCAGTACGGATCGGCGAACGTGGAATAGAAAAATTGACGAACAATGGTGCGAGCGAAATCGCCGTTGGGCTGCTCGACCAGCAGCAGGTTGCGATACTGCCGCACGTCGCGCAGATAGGCGAACTTGTCCTCGTCGTTGCTCGCACCTTCCACCTTGGCGGCGTACGTATAAAGCTCGCGCGCCTGGCCGATCAGGTCGAGGCCCATATTGGCGAGCGCCATGTCCTCTTCCAGCATCGGCGCATGGCCGCACCATTCGGACAGGCGATGACCGAGGATCAACGCATCGTCGGCGCGGCGCAGCGTGTACAGCACCAGCGGACTTTCAGTGACGGAAATCGAGGCGGCGGCCATGGGACAACCTTGTTCTGCAACTGGTCTTGGCACCGTCATGCCCGCGCTGGTCGTGGGCATGACAAAACTACATATGCCCGACGTCCTCGGGCACGTCGTAGAAGGTCGGGTGGCGATAGATCTTCGACATCGCCGGCTCGAACATCATGTCCTTGTCTGAGGGATCGGACGCGATGATCGCATTCGACGGCACCACCCAGATCGACAGTCCCTCGCCGCGCCGTGTGTAGATATCGCGCGCGGCCTGCAGCGCCAGTTCAGCATCGGTCGCATGAAGCGAGCCGACATGCTTGTGGGCGAGCCCATTGCGGCTACGGATGAACACTTCCCAGAGCTGGATGTTCTGCGCTGTCATGCTGCTCTCCGGTCTATTCGGCGGCCTGCGCCATGGCGGCGCGGCGCGACTTCTGTTTCTCGGCGTAGGCGACAGCGGCTTCGCGGACCCACGCGCCGTCATCATGCGCCTTGCGGCGCGCGGCCATGCGATCGCGGTTGCACGGACCGTTCCCGGACAGGACTTCGCGGAATTCGTTCCAGTCGATCTCGCCGAACTCCCAATGCTTCGTCTCCTCGTTCCACTTGAGATCCGGATCCGGCATGGTCAGGCCGAGATACTGGGCCTGCGGCACAGTGGCATCGACGAATTTCTGGCGCAGCTCGTCGTTGGAGAAACGCTTGATCTTCCAGCGCGTCGATTGATCGCCGTGCTGGCTGTGCTGATCGGGCGGGCCGAACATCATCAGGCACGGCCACCACCAGCGATCGAGCGCGTTCTGCGCCATTGCCTTCTGCTCCGGCGTGCCGCGCGACAGCGTCACCATGATCTCGTAGCCCTGGCGCTGATGGAACGACTCTTCCTTGCAGACGCGGATCATCGCGCGCGCATAGGGCCCGTACGAACAGCGGCACAGCGGAATCTGGTTCATGATCGCCGCACCATCGACCAGCCAGCCGATCGCGCCGATGTCCGCCCAGGTCAGGGTCGGATAATTGAAGATCGAGGAATATTTCGCTTTTCCGCTCAGCATCTGGTCGACGAGTTCTTCGCGCGACGTGCCGAGCGTTTCGGCGGCGGCATAGAGATAAAGGCCGTGGCCGCATTCGTCCTGGACCTTAGCGAGCAGCGCAGCCTTGCGACGCAGCGTCGGCGCGCGGGTGATCCAGTTGCCTTCCGGCAGCATGCCGACGATCTCGGAATGAGCGTGCTGGGAAATCTGCCGCGTCAGCGTCTTGCGATAAGCGGCCGGCATCCAGTCGTTGGGTTCGATCCGCTCTTCATTGGCGACGCGTTCCTCGAAGCGCGCGGACTTCTCCGCGTCCTCGGCAAACCGTTCGTCGCTCTGCGGCGCATTGAGGGCCTGAGTGTACATGGCGCGTCTCCCTAAGACGCCCTCAACATATAACAGAAATTACCAAACGCAAGATTTTTCTGTAATACATCATGTCGCCGGAAACCGGCGCCGGAGTTCCGGCCCCGGCGGCGGCAATGGCCCGGACAGGCTTTCGCCATGGGCATCCAGCCATTTTTCCGAGGCAGGTATCAGTGCCTGATAAATCCGGCCGCAGAATTGCCGGGCCTCACCCGCCGGCCAGTCTGCGGGCAACAGCGCCGCCGGCAGCAGCGGATCGCGCAGAATAACGCGGCGATACTGGTGGATCAGCAGAATGCGGGCGAGCATGGCATCCGCGGGCGTGAGCTGCTCTCCACTCGCGGCCCAATCCTTCAGCGGTGCGAAGGACTTGAGGAAATTCCGATAGGCCTCCGCTGTCCGCTCGAGCGACCAGCTCTCGGCAATGAGGCGACGTCCCGCCTCTTCTGCCGCCGTGGCCTCCAGCCGGATCGCACCTTGCGCTTCCGGTGGCACCGGCACGCCGGACGGCGCCACCCACACGCCGGGTATAGGATTGCCGAACCCGGCTTCGGCCAGAGCTGCGCGGGACGACTCGCGGTCAGCGCCATTGCCGATCAGCAGCACTTCAAACCGCCCCGACCAATCAGACGGATGCGGATTGTAAACGTGCTCGACTGCCGCTTCGAACCGTTCCCGCCCGCTCGTCGCCAGCCGGTAGAAGCTCTTGCGACCGACCTTGTCGCGGTCCAGCCAGCCATCGGCAGCCAACCGCGACACCGCGGTGCGGACGACGCTGCCATCAACCTCCAGCATTTCAAGGAATTGCAGCAACGTCCCCAGCCACACCGAACCGCCGCGTGGCAGGATGGCATCGCCATAGAACGTGATGATCAACGAGCCGGTGCGGGATGGTTCGCGCTTGAACCGACTAACGATCAGCGCAAGGGGATGTCTTGTCATGTCCGCACTATTTAGCGAATTCAGTGGAGCAAACCAAACGCCGCGTGTCGCACGATCAACCGTGCCTTCACATGCCGGGAAATCCTGGCAGTGAGTTGAAAGGCCCGCCCATAGGCGGTGAACAGGCGCCCGTGCCCTCATTCCTCGCGCAGCAGCGCGCCGCTCGACGCTGCGCGATGCATAGTCGCTGTGAGCATCCCCCTTCAATAATCGTGCCGCAGTCGGGGTGCACGGGACATGTACATCGCTCCCCGCCTGGCGAGACACGGCGATGTGAAGATTGCGCTAAACGCTTGATTGAAGGCGATTCTCGCCGCTTTCTACTAACGCTGCTCAGCTTCAACTTGGACAAAAGCATTGCAGGATTGCAAAAAAGGGAGCTTACTTTCCATTAGAGCTAAATTCGAAAGGGAAACTATTGGAACCGAACTGGAAATTGGAAGGAAGGAACTTCATTTTTTGAGTTAGGGGCGTACCATGCGTGTCGCTGACCAACCTTTTTCACGTCGTAAAACCCAAGATATTCCGGAAACATCATCCGAAAGGCCCCCCTACAGGGAAATTGCCGACAATTCTTTTCAGAGCACATTGACCCAACGCGGCGAGCGGGTGGCTCGCACCACCCAGAAAGCTCAGGATAACGAGCCGCTGCCGGACCGTTCGCATGCCTGCGAAACCAAAAACCTGTCGCCGCCCGCAGCCCATCCTCACGACCATGCTCCCTCCGCAGTCGAACGCCGCCGAGGAGAGACAGCCGAATCCACCAGACCGCCAACACGCCGGCCTGCAGTCAGTTTCGATAGATCCTCCAGACCGAACGAGGTCGTACCGCGCACGACCGTGATTAACGGAATAGAGCATCGCTCCCATCGGGACCGGTTCGGCATCGTCGTGATCCACCCGCACGCCTTGTTCCGCGACTGCTTTATCCGCTGCCTCGAAACCTCATACAGCGGACATGAGATTCTCGCCTTCTCGCGAATCTCCGATTGGGCGGACAGCGCAACACACGCCAAAACGACGCCGGCCGTGATCGTGCTGTTCATGGATGGCACCAAAGCATCCAGTGCAGCCGACCTGCAATTTCTCGACACCGCAGCGGCGAGCACACCCATCGTCGTGATGTCGGATATTGAAGACGCCAATTACGTCATGCGAGCACTCAAAGGCGGAGCGCGCGGCTATATTCCGACCAGCCTGCCCTTCAACGTTGCGGTCGAAGCCGTACGGCTTGTCGAGGCCGGCGGCACTTTCGTGCCCGCAAGCAGCCTCGAATTCGGTCGCAACAAGAAGGAAACACCGCAGCAGACCGTCGAACTTCTGACCGAACGCCAGATGATGGTCGTCGGCGCGCTGTGCCGCGGCATGGCGAACAAACGGATCGCGTTCGAACTCAATATGAGTGAACACACTGTGAAGGTTCACCTGCGCCATATCATGCGCAAACTCAAGGCGCGCAACCGTACCGAGGTCGCGGTGCTGACCAAGGATTTCTTCCAGTCCTGACAACACGTCCCGAATGAGAACGGCCGCACCTTCGCGGGTGCGGCCGTTCTTTATTCCGGCAGCGGTAAGCGCGTTCAGATCCCGCCCATGCAGAGATATTTGACTTCGAGGTAATCCTCGATGCCGTATTTCGAGCCCTCGCGGCCATTGCCGCTTTCCTTGACGCCGCCGAACGGCGCGACCTCGGTCGAGATGATGCCTTCGTTGACGCCGACCATGCCGTATTCCAGCGCCTCGGCGACGCGCCAGATGCGGCCGATGTCACGGCCATAGAAATAGGCGGCAAGACCGAACTCGGTATCATTGGCGAGTTTAATCACTTCATCTTCGGTCTCGAAGCGGAACACCGGCGCCACCGGACCAAAGGTCTCCTCGCGGAAGATCAACATGTCCGGCGTCGTACCGGTGAGGATAGTGGGCTCAAAGAACGTTCCGCCTTTTGCATGACGCTTGCCGCCGACTGCGACCTTCGCGCCCTTTCTGGTGGCGTCGGTGACATGCTCTTCGACCTTTTCGATCGCAGCCATGTTGATCAATGGGCCGATAGTGACCCCCTGTTCAAAGCCATCGCCGACCTTCAACTCGCGCACCGCCTTGCCGAGTTTTTCCACGAAGGCGTCGTAAATCTTGCCCTGCGCAAACACACGGTTTGCACAGACGCAAGTCTGCCCGGCGTTGCGATATTTCGAGGCAATGGCGCCCTTCACGGCAGCATCAAGATCCGCGTCGTCGAACACGATAAACGGCGCATTGCCGCCAAGCTCCATCGAGGTGCGCTTCACAGTCGACGCACACTGCTCCATCAGCTTTTTGCCAATTTCGGTGGATCCTGTGAACGTCAGCTTGCGTACAATCGGGTTCGAGGTCATCTCGCCGCCGATCTCGCTTGCCGATCCGGTCACAACCGAGAACACGCCTTTGGGCAGACCGGCGCGCTCACCCAATGCCGCCAGCGCCAATGCCGACAAAGGCGTCTGGCTCGCAGGCTTCACCACCATGGTGCAGCCTGCCACCAATGCGGGCCCTGCCTTGCGGGTAATCATCGCTGCGGGAAAATTCCACGGCGTAATCGCTGCGCATACGCCGATCGGCTGCTTGATGACGACAAGGCGGCGATCGGCGCTGAACTGCGGAATGGTGTCGCCATAGATGCGTTTGCCTTCCTCGGCGAACCACTCAATGAAGCTGGCCGCATAAGCGATCTCGCCGCGGCTTTCAGCGAGCGGCTTGCCCTGCTCGGCAGTCATCAACATGGCGAGGTCTTCCTGGTTCGCCATGATCAGATCGAACCACTTGCGCAGGATCGCCGAACGCTCCTTGGCAATCTTCGCGCGCCAGGCCGGCAGCGCCGCGTTGGCCTGTTCGATCGCGCGCCGCGTTTCCGCCGCGCCCATGTTCGGCACGCTGCCGACGAGTTCGCCGGTGGAAGGATTATCCACCTTGATCGTGCCGCCCTTGTCCGCGGCGATCCACTCTCCGCCAATGTAACAGGCATCGCGCAACAGCGACGGATCTTTCAGTTTGAGCGAGGAAGTGACGAGTTTCAGCGGAGCAGTCATGTGGCTAGTCCTCATAGGTGGACGACGCGCGGATCGGCATCGCGGCCGCAGCCCTGTCTCGGGGCACATTGTCCTTCAAATCATCCGGAATTGGAACCTGCCGGCAGCGGCAGCATCATGGAAATGATCCACGGCCGGCTTCGTTCCGGGGCTCACCAGGCGTCGCGCCGTCACAACTGCGCGGCGCGACGATCAACGCTGCCCAAGGCTCGCGAACATCTCTCGCAACGCGGTCTTGAGAATTTTGCCGTAATTGCTCTTGGGTAGTGCCGGGAGTTGAATATAGCGCTTCGGCCGCTTGAATCGCGCGATGTTTGCCAGGCAATGAGCGTCGAACGCGGCTTCGTCGAATGCCGCCCCCTCCTCAATCACCACATACGCGACAACGTTCTCGCCCCACTCCGGATCGGGCACACCGATTACCGAGACCTCGCGGATCGCTGGATGGGTCAGCAGCGCTTCCTCGACCTCGCGTGGATAAATGTTGGTGCCGCCCGAAATGATGACATCCTTGGAGCGGTCCGACAGGGTCAGGAAGCCGTCCTCGTCGAGCTTGCCGACATCGCCGGTGCGCAGCCAGCCATCAACAATAGCGGCGCGAGTGGCGTCCGGGTTATTCCAGTAACCCAGCATCACCGGAGGTCCCTTGGCCTCGACCTCACCGACCTCACCCGGCGCGAGTTCTTCGCCATCGGCACCGGTGATACGCACCGACACCGCGCTTTGCGCCACTCCCACCGACGACAGACGCTCGACGTAGCGCGGGTGATTGCGGTCAATATGCATGGCGCGCGGCAGCGACGTGATCGTCATGGGAGACTCGCCTTGCCCATAGATCTGAACAAAACGCGGGCCCATCACCGCCATCGCAGTCTTGATGTCGTCGAGATACATCGGCGCACCACCATAGACGATGGTCTTCAGTCCATCGCCCTTCTCGCCGCGCGCCTTTGCGGCAGCGACAAGCCGGTTGACCATGGTCGGTGCGCAGAACATCGACACCGAACCGAGGGCGTGGCCAAGATCAAGAATTTCATCGGCATCGAAACCGCCAGAGGCCGGGACGACGTGGCGCGCCGCATGGCGCACATGGATGAAGTTATAAAGACCCGCGCCATGCGATAGCGGGGCAGCATAAACCGCCGCATCGCGCTGATCGACGCTATCGACATCGGCGAGATAGCACAGCGACATGGAAATCAGGTTGCCGTTGCTCAGCATCACGCCTTTCGGCCGCCCTGTCGTACCCGAGGTGTAGAACAGCCACGCAAGATCATCGATTTCGCGCGCCATCGGAGCCTTTGGCCCCGCGCCGTCATAGAGGGAGGCAAATTCCGCGCTGCCGACGTCGATCAGGACCATGGCCGGTGCGCCAGCATCCTGTCCCTCGCGCAGACTGACGAGCGAATCCTCGTCGACGAATGCGACCTTTGCGCCAGAATTCGAACAAATCCACGCGGCTTCGCGGCCATGGAGCTTGGCATTGATCGGCACCGCGACCGCGCCGGCCCACCAGATGCCGAAGAAAGCCTCGAGATATTGCGTGCAGTTTCCCAAAAACAGCGCAACGCGGTCACCCGGCCCGATGCCGTGCTTTGCGCCGAGATTGGCGGCAATCGCAGCCGCACGGCGCGCGAAGGTGGCATAGTCGGCGCGAACCTTGGTTCCGTCGAGAAGAGCTGGCGCTGTAGGGTGCAGACGCGCGGCAGCGGCCAGCCATTCAGCAATGTTCATGGATCAGCGGGTCGGCTCGAGAATGGAAACGTAGTTGGCGACCGCCGCGCCCCCCATGTTGAAGATGCCGGCAAGCTTTGGATTGGCGAGCTGCATCCCCTCGGGCGCCGTACCGGTGAGCTGCATCGCACTCATCACATGCATCGACACGCCAGTCGCACCGATCGGATGTCCCTTGGCCTTGAGGCCGCCCGACGGATTGACCGGCAGCTTGCCGCCAATCTGCGTCCAGCCTTCCTTGACGGCGCGCGCGCCCTGCCCCTTCGGGGTCAATCCCATCGCTTCGTATTCGATCAGTTCGGCGATAGTGAAACAGTCGTGGGTTTCGACAAACGACAGGTCGGACAGCGCCACACCCGCCTCTTTCAGCGCCCGCGCCCACGCCACCGAGCAGCCCTCGAAATCGACGATATCGCGCTTCGACATCGGCAGGAAATCCTGCGCGTGAGCCGTCGCGCGGAATGACACAGCCTTGCCCATGGTCTTGGCGGTTTCCGCGTCCGCGATCACCAGAGCGGCTGCGCCATCGGACACCAGCGAGCAGTCAGTGCGCTTGAGCGGACCGGCGACGAACGGGTTCTTCTCGCCCTCGGAACGGCAGTAGTCGTAGCCGAGATCCTTGCGCATCTGGGCATAGGGATTGGCAACACCGTTCTTGTGGTTTTTGGCGGCGATCATCGCCAGCGCATCGGACTGGTCGCCATAGCGCTGGAAGTACTGTTCGGCGATCTTGCCGAACACACCGGCGAACCCGCCTTTGGTCTCACCGTCCTCCGGCAGATAGGACGCGCGCAGCAGGTTACGGCCAATCTCCGGCCCGGGCGTCTTGGTCATCTGCTCGACGCCAACCACCAGCACGACGCGGGCAGCGCCGGCGCGGATGGTTTTCAGCGCCTGCTGGACCGCCGCTGAACCGGTGGCACAGGCATTCTCGACACGGGTTGCCGGCTTGAAACGGAGCGCCGGGTTGGCCTGAAGAACAAGCGACGCGGTAAAATCCTGGGGCGAGAAACCCGCATTGAAATGGCCGAGGACAATCTCGTCCACGTCGGCCGCAGTGATCCCGGCATCGACGAGCGCCTCGGTCGCCACCTGCACAACCAGATCCTCGATGGTCAGGGCGTCCATTTTCCCGAATGGCGTATGCGCCCAGCCGACGATGGATGCTGTCATGATAGTCTCCTGCCTAGGGGGTGAGGCCGCGCGCGGTGCGGCGCGGTCCAAATTTGACGTCATTTTAGTCGCCGTAGGCGGGCCTTGTCCATCGCCGCCCGCTCAACGCATGCCTGCCGCGACCTGCGCGGTTGCATCCCGCTCGGGGCCCGGTTCGGCCGGAACAGTCGTCGCCCTATGCAGCCGTACCAGCCGGACGCGGATCGCTACCCGCCTTCGACGGCGGACGCGATAAAGCGATAGATCGCCGTGTGGTCGGCATCCTTATCGAGCTTTTCGCGCGCTTCTTCCCAGAGAGAGGCGATGGTCTCGGCATTGGAATGGTCGAGCCCTACCCGTCTCGAGAGGTCAGCGGCAATCCGCAAATCCTTCGCCATCAGCGCCAGCGAGAACCCCGACGCGAAGCTTTCCGAAACCACGAACTGCTTCATCTTCACATCGGTCGAGTTGTTCTTCCCGGTCGAAGCGTTGAGGACATCGATGATCGTCTCCGGCTCCAGACCGAATCGGCGGCCGACCAGAAGCGCTTCGGACGCCGCGACCAGCCCGGCGGCGGACACATAGTTGTTGAGCGCTTTCATGGCGTGACCCGAGCCCAGCGGACCGGTGGCAAAGACCGACTTCGCCATGGCCATCAGCAACGGGCGTGCCCGCTCGACGTTCACCGCCTCTCCGCCCGCCATGATCGACAACGTGCCGTCGATCGCGCGCTTGACGCCTCCGGAGACCGGCGCGTCCACCAGCGCGAGGCCACGCTTCGCCAACGCCTGACCCAGGTCCTGCGTATCGACCGGCACCGACGAACTCATGTCGATGATCAGGGTATCCCTGGCGAGCACATCGGCGAAGCCGTCACGCCCCAGCACGGCCTCGCGCACCACCTGGCTGTTCGGCAGCATCGTAATGACTGCGGAGACGCCTTCGGCGGCTTCGCGGCCGGTCGCGAAAGCCTTGCCGCCAGCAGACGCGAACGCCTCGCGCGCCGATGCGGATGGATCGGCGCCGCGCACATCGTACCCGGCAGCCAGACAACGCTTCGCCATCGGCACGCCCATCATGCCGAGACCGATGAAAGCGATGGTCGCCGGCGGCGCGATAGGCTCAGTCAATGCCCATCTCCTTGAATGCTTCCTTCGCGAGACGGAAGCTGTCGATACCCGCCGGGATGCCGCAATAGCAAGCGACCTGCAGAAGGATTTCCCTGATTTCGTCCTTGCTCAATCCGTTCTGGATCGCGCCGCGAATGTGCAGCTTCAGTTCATGAGGACGGTTGAGTGCGGCGATCATGCCGAGATTGAGAATGCTGCGGCTGCGGCGATCGAGCCCGGGCCGGTTCCAGATTTCGTCCCAGCAATACTCGGTGCTGAGCTGCTGCATGGCCCAGTTGAAGTCATCGGCGTTCGCCAGCGACTTCTCCACATATTCGGCGCCGAGCACGGCGGTTCGGGTCTTGAGACCCCGTTCGAACTTTTCCGAGCGCGGGCGCTTTTCAGACATCGAAAGACTCCTTTTTCTTGTTTCAAACTAGCCGCAAATACGAGATCAGTCGCCGTTGCGGCTTACACCACTTCGGCAGCGCGGGGAAACTCTACCATCGCTTCGCCGGTGGCGACCTTCTCGTCGTTCTGGTTGCGCACCATCACGTCAATCAGCACCCAGCGCGATCGCTCCGTGACCTGCTTGGCCTTGATGATGCCGACGGGCTGGATGGTGTCGCCCGGGCGCACCGGCTTGAGCCAGCGTGTTTCCAGCCGCCGATGAATGGCGCCGGCCGGATAAGCCCAATCGGTGATCATCCGCGTTAGCACGCCGAAATTGTTCATGCCGTGCATGATGACGCCACCGAAGCTGGTCTTGCCGAAACTGCCTTTCATATAGTCGTCATCGAGATGCAGCGGGTTATAGTCAAGCGATCCGTCGCAAAACAGACGGATGGATTCCCGCGACACGGCGAACTGCGCTCCCTCGATGGGATCGCCCACAGCGAGCTTATCGAACGTGACTGTCATGGCGAGCCTCCTACGCGGGCCTGATGGTCTGGCCGCGACCGGAACAGATCACGTCGCCATGCTGGTTGAAGAACACGTTGTCATGCACGACAAACAACCGCTCGCGCTTGATGAACTTGTCGAGCGCCCGCGCCTGCAGCGTGATGGTGTCGCCCGGCCGCGCGGGAACGTTGTAGCTCCACGACTGGCCGGCATTGATAGTGCCCGGCGAACGCATCCAGTCATCGACCGGCGTGCAGGCGAACATGAGCAGGATGTGAATCGATGGCGGGGCAATCAGACCGCCATAGGGCGTGGTCTTTGCGTACGCTTCGTCGAAATAGAGCGGGTGATCCTCGCCGACCGAGCGGCAGTAAAGCTGGATCGCTTCCCTGGTCAGGACATAGGGAATGGTCTTGCGCGGTTCGCCGGGAACAATGTCGTCCCAGATCTTTCGTGCGCCGGCATCCTTCCAGAAGTCGGTTTCGAATTCCGCCTGAGCAGCGGTCGGGCTCGCCATGCGCATCCTCCTTCGTTGTTATTGAAGGATGGTAATTGCGATCGATGCGGCTTCGCAAGCATGGGGCCACCAGAATAGAACGGCCGGAGCACCGAAGCGCCCCGGCCTCTATCCATTTATTTTTTTGACGCCTCGTAGCGTGCCTTGGCCTCGTCGTTCGGCGGATAAAGTCCCGGCAGCGGAACGCCGCGCTCGACCTCGCTCATAATCCACGCTTCGAGCCGTTCCTGCTCGGCGCACAGACCGGCAACCTCCTCGACGAACGCCTTCGGGATCACCACCGCTCCGTCGGCATCCACCACGATCACATCGTCCGGGAACACGGCGACGCCGCCGCACCCGATCGGCTCGCCCCAATTGACGAAAGTGAGGCCCGCGACCGACGGCGGCGCGGCCGCACCGTTGCACCACACCGGCAGGTTGGTGCCGAGCACCCCAGCAAGATCGCGCATTACGCCATCGGTCACCAGCGCCGCGACGCCACGCTTCTGCATACGTGCGCACAGAATGTCGCCAAAAATGCCCGCATCGGTCACGCCCATGGCGTCGACCACCGCAATGCAGCCTTCGGACATTGCCTCAATGGCGGCGCGCGTCGAGATCGGGGAAGCCCAGGAAGCGGGCGTAGCAAGGTCCTCGCGGGCCGGAACGAAGCGCAGCGTGAAAGCGCGGCCCACAATGCGTGGCTGATCGGGCTTCAATGGCTTGGTGCCGCGCAGCCAGACGTTGCGCAGGCCCTTTTTCAGGAGAACCGTCGTGATCGTCGCGGTGGTGATCGTTTTCAGCAATGCAAACAGTTCTTTGTCGGTCTGGGCCATCTCGAATCTTTCTCGGAATCTGATCTGGGTCGAGGCGCGGATGAGGACTTTGCCGCTCGCCATCTGTGCTCGTCAATGTGCGCACATCCCGGCAAACCGCCCGCCCGGACCGGAAAATGGAGGGGCGGGACAAAAAACAAAATATGGATTATTTTATCTTCAGAAGCTAATTTTTCTTTCGATGGATACGAACTTCCTGAAAACCTTTCTTGTCGTGGTGGAGCACGGCTCGCTGGCCGAAGCGGCCCGGCGGCAAGGCCTGACGCCAGCCGCCGTTGCCCAGCGCATCAAGGCACTGGAAGGCGAAATCGGGACCGCCCTCCTGACGCGTGTCGGCCAGACCGTCCGCCCGACTGTCGCCGGTCAGGCCATTCTTGGCCGCGCGCAGGACATGGTGCGCAATGTCCGCGACCTCTGTGCACTCGCGACCGACCGGGAGGTGGCGGGCGAATTACGGCTCGGTGCGATCACCACCGCCATCACCAGCATGTTGCCGGACGTCCTGTCATCGCTGGTCACGCTCTATCCGCGGCTCGAGATTTATGTGAAGCCGGGCACCTCGGTCGATTTCTACCAGAACGTGCTCGACAGCGACATCGACGCCGCGCTGATGGTCGAACCGCCGATGGCTATACCCAAGACGCTGGAATGGATCACATTGCGGGAGGAGCGCATGATTCTGATCGCGCCCGCCGAGATGTCGAAACGCGACCCGCTCGACCTGCTGACGAACGAGCCGTTCATCCGTTATGACCGCAACCACTGGGGCGGTCGTCTCGCCGATACCTGCCTGCAGCAACTTGGCATCCGCCCCCGCGAACGTTTCGAACTCGATTCTCTGAGCGGCATTCCCGTGCTGGTCAGCCGCGGCCTCGGTGTCTCGCTCATTCCAGACTGGGCGCCGCCATGGCCTGAAGGACTGTCGCTCTGCAAATTCGACATTCCGGGCTGCACCGTCACCCGGCGGCTCGGGCTGCTGTGGCCCCGCAATTCGGTGCGCATCAAACTCATTCAGGCGCTGCTTGACGAGCTGAAAAAGGGCGAGACTGCGCCAGCGCAGATCCGGAAAACATCAACGCGTCGCGGACGGCGGGTATCGCGTTCAAAGGCCAAACCGCGCGCATAAAAAAAGGCGGCTGCAACGCCGCTCTTGTTCATTCGATATGCGCCAAGCTTTTATTTTCAAACGGCCGTTTGAGGCTTCTGTTTGCGCAACATTGACCATGTTGACGACGAAAGAAAATATCACTCTTTCTATCTTCCGACGCCGCTTTTTCTTACGATCCAAGCTTCCAGTTCGGGCCGGTCAATCGGCTGTCAGACCGAGCGCAAGGCGAAAACGCGATCGCATATAGGCGCCGTCGCGCGCCGGAATGACGCGGGGATGATCGTTCGTCGCGATTTTCACGACCGCCACATGCGGACCCTCTGCGATCGTGTGGGCGCGCGCGCTCAGCCTGTCGACGTCGGCCATAGTGCGAGCCGTGGTGGCGTCAGCGATGCCGCAGGCTTTGGCGACCGACGCGAGATCGGTGCCGCTGGCGACGTGGGTTTTCTGCCCGCCCGTCTCGCCGTAAAGCGCGTTGTCGAGAATGACGATCGTGAGATTGCCGGGTCGCTGCTGGGCGATAGTCGCAAAGCTGTTCAACCCCATCAGCATTTCGCCATCGCCTGTGACCACGATCACCGGCACAGCCGATTGCGCCAGCGCGAGGCCGAGCCCCATGGCCGCGGCGCCGCCCATCGCCCCCCACAGATAAAAATTACGATCATGGTCGCCCGCAGCCGCGACGTCGTAAGTGGCGCTGCCAAGGCCAGTGATCACCAATGCCTTGTCGCGCGGCGCCAGCAGTTTTGCCACCACTTCGCGCCGATCAAGGCCGCCATCGTCCGCCATGACTTACTTCTCCGCGAAATTCTTGGCGCCAACCAGACGCTGGGACAGCAGCACTGCCATCGGCGATCCTCCCTCAAACGCCATCGACGCGGCGGCCTGAACGACATCGCGCACTTCGCCGGGTTCGTCAGCGCGGCGAACCTGCACGCCCATGAGTTCAAGCGACGCCTGCGTCGCTGATCCCATCGGCACCTGCCACGGATTGAACTCGCCCCACTCGCCGCGCATCGTGATCAGAGCCAGGAACGGAAACTTGCAGACCTTGATCAGCGACAGCATGTTGATGCAGTTGCCTGCACCGCTCGATTGCATCAACAGCGCACTGCGCTCACCGCCCAGCCATGCGCCGGCGCTGAGCGCGATGCCTTCCTCTTCCGTGGTCAAAGACACCGCACGTATGTTGTTGTCGGCCTGAACCTGCCGGATCAACGCGGCATGACCCCCGTCAGGAACAAACGAAACCTGCCGGATCTGGAATTGCCTGAAGACGTCGTAGATCGCCATCGGCCAATCGACGGCAGCGGACTGGGATGTCATCGCGTGGAAATTCCTGAGTATCGGACGTGAGGATAATCTAGCGGCAGAATCCAAGCAGACAAAAGTGACGCCAGCGGGATGCAGCCATTCACTCGCGCGACATCACCTTGCCGAAACCTCCTGGAGACAAAGCCTAATCTTGCGGGCCGGTTAGGAAGTCGAAATCGCAGCCTTCGTCGGCCTGAAGAATGGTTTGCGAGAACAGTTTGGCATAGCCGCGCTTCGGCGGTTCGGGCTGCGGTTGTTTCGCGAGTGCCGCCTGCCGCTTCTGCAATTCAGCGTCGTCCACCAGCAACTCGATCCGCCGCGCCGGCACATCGAGCCGGATCATGTCACCGGTCGCCACCAGCGCCAGCGGTCCACCTGCCGCAGATTCCGGAGTGATATGCAGGACAATGGTGCCGAACGCCGTTCCGCTCATCCGCGCGTCGGAAATTCGCACCATATCCTTGACGCCCTTGCTGCCGATCTTCTTCGGGATCGGCAGGTAGCCGGCTTCCGGCATGCCGGGCGCGCCCTTCGGCCCCGCATTGCGCAGCACCAGAACGTCGTCCGCCGTCACATCGAGCGCCGGATCGTCGATCCGCTTGGTCATATCCTCCACCGACTCGAACACCACGGCGCGGCCGGTGTGCTGCATCAGCTTCGGGCTCGCTGCGGATTGCTTGATCACCGCACCACGCGGCGCAAGATTGCCGCGGAGCACCGCCATGCCGCCCTCAGCCTTGATCGGATTATCGCGCGAGCGGATCACATCCTGTCCCGGCACCTCTTCTGCGCTCTTCACAACATCGCGCAGCGTGCCGCCCGCGACGGTTTTGGCATCGAGATCGATCAGGTCGCCGAGCTCGGCCATCAGCCGCGGCACGCCGCCGGCGTGATGGAAGTGCTCCATGTAATGCGCGCCTGACGGCTTCAAG